>NZ_JBWKSN010000002.1:0-613359 GCF_059419825.1 Pseudomonas sp. GW821-FHT05D12
AGGCGGCGGCATTGCCAATGAATTTAGTGCCTGACACACCGCTTTCGCGGCCTCGCCGGGGCTCGACGGCTCCCACAAGGGGGGCTTTGTCTCACCCGGAGCATTCAGTCATGTTGGCGTTGCGCGTGGTTCGGAGAGCGAATGGCTCAGCGCCTGCTGAACGCCAGCCGCGCGGCAAACAACACGAAGATCACGCCGGTGGTGCGGTCCATCCACTGGATGACTTGCTCGCGGCGCAGAAAGCCGGACAGTTGCTGCGTGGCGCCGATCAGCACCAGCGACCACAGCAGCCCGAGCACCACGTGGATGCTCACCAGGCCGAATGTCCAGGCGATCAGCGAATGCCCTTGCGGAATGAATTGCGGCAGGAAGGACACGTAGAAAATTCCCACCTTGGGGTTCAGCACATTCCCCAGCATGCCCTTGATAAACCAGTTGCCGCCGGGTTTCGCTTCGGGCGAAGCCGGCGCCAGTGAGCGACGTGGACGCAGCAGCATGTTCAAGCCCAGCCAGGCCAGGTAGGCCGCGCCACAGTACTTGAGCAGGTTGAATGCCACCTCGGACACCGCAATCAACGCGCCCAGGCCGAAGGCCACCGCCGCGCCCCACAGCAGGCAACCGGCGTTGATTCCCAGGGTGGCCTGCAGCGCCTGGCGTTTGCCTTCTACCGTGTGCGGTGTCGAGCCCGGGCGTGAGCGTCAGCAGGGTGGCGGCGAAGGTAAAGGCGATGAGGTTATCGGCAATGGACATGGCGAGGGGCTTCATGAGGGCGCGTGGGGGGACGTTACCTCAAGCAGGTCCAGGTCGCAAAGGCGTGGGTAGCTTCTGGGGGATAGCGCTGCTGGGGTGGGGGGCTTGTCGAGTCGTTGCACTGCTCGAGTTGGGCTGCGCAGGGGCCGTAATCAAGCAGAATGTGCAATGTCAGGCGAGGGTATTGGGGCTGCTGCGCAGCCCAACGCGGGACAAGCCCGCTCGCCACAGGGGGCGCCTTTGCCACATGAAGGTCCTTTTGCCATAGGAAGGTCCTTTACCACAGAGGGCGCCTTTGCCATAGGAGGGTCCTTTGCCCAGGGCTTCCTATGCCACAGGAATGTCCTATGCCCCCATCGCACTCAGCGGTTGAAGCGTTCAACCAAGGCGTATTGGGTGGACGCGGTATGGGTCAGTTCCTTGCTCAGGTCCGTGGATTGATGGGCTTGGATCGAGGTCTGGTCGGCCAGTTCGGCGATGGTGGTGATGTTGCGGCTGATCTCCTCGGCGACCGCGCTTTGTTCCTCGGTCGCGGCGGCGATCTGGGTGGTCATGTCGGTGATATGCGACACCGCTTCGCTGATGCCCACCAGTGCCTGGTCCGCTTCCAGCACCCAGGCCACGCCTTCCTCGGCCTGGCGCTGGCCGTGTTGCATGCTTTGCACGGCATTGTTGGAAGATGCCTGCAACTGAGTGATCAACGCGTGGATCTGGGTGGTTGATTGCGTGGTGCGCTGGGCCAACTGGCGTACTTCGTCGGCCACCACCGCGAAACCACGGCCCATGTCGCCGGCGCGCGCGGCCTCGATCGCGGCGTTGAGCGCGAGCAGGTTGGTTTGGTCGGCGATGCCCTTGATCACATCCACCACGCTGCCGATTTCGTCACTGTCCTTGGCCAACTGCGCCACGGTGACGCCCGTCTCGCCGACCACGGCAGACAGGCGCTCGATGGCTTCGCGGGTATCGCGCGCCACTTCGCGGCCACGCCCGGTCAGCACGTTGGCTTGCTGGGTGGCATCGGCGGTGCGTTGCACGTGGCTGGCGACTTCCTGGGTGGTCGCGGCCATCTGGTTGACGGCGGCCGAGACCTGCTCGGTTTCGACGCGTTGACGGTCCAGGCCGTTGGAGCTGGCCGTGGCCAATTGATCGGATTGGCCGGCGAGGGCGCTGAGCTGTTCGGCGCTGTCCTGCAGGCGGGTCAGGCACGTCTTCAGGCGTGCAGTCTGGCTGAGAAACGCGGTTTCCAAACGGGCTTGAGGCCCGCGTGCGTCACTGTACATCTGCGCGATCAAGGCATCCGAGGTCGACGGCTCGACACCCGCCAGCAGGCGCAAGGTGCTGCCCTGGCGAACGCGCGAGCACAGCACACCCACCGGCACTGCGACCGCCACGGCCACCGCGATAGCCAGCGGTGCACTGAGGAACAACCCGGCAACGCTGCCGGCAACGGCGGTCGCCACATAGGGCACGCAGCTCAAGGCCACCGGCAGCCAGGCATCCTGGCGCGGCACGCCTGGCTTGCCTTGGCTGATACGCCGGTACAGCGCCTCGGCGCGACGGATTTCATCGGCGCTGGGTTTGACCCGCACCGACTCGAAACCCACCACATTGGCACCTTCGAAGATGGGGGTGACATAGGCGTTGACCCAATAATGGTCGCCATTTTTCGCACGGTTCTTGACGATGCCCATCCAGGGCAGGCCTTGCTTGAGTGCGCTCCACATGTGCGCGAACACGGCGGGGGGGACATCGGGGTGACGCACGATGTTTTGCGGCGCGCCGATCAGGTCGGCGCGGTTGAATCCGCTGATGGCGACAAAGGCATCGTTGCAGTAAGTGATCACACCCCGGACATCGGTGGCGGAGATGAGTTTTTGCGAAGACGCGAGTGAAATCTCGCGTTGTGTAACAGGCTGGTTGTTGCGCATTCCGACTACTCCCTGGTTGCACTCAGTCCATCGGCGCCAACTGCCAAAAGGTTAATGCACATTCGACAATTCGCCAGCCACTGGTCAAAAGCCTGAAACTTCCCGGTGAAACACTTCATAATGGCGGCCATTTTTATATAGCCCGTTATTCTGGTGTGCCCGCATGGAAATCAAGGTCAACTTTCTCGACAATCTCCGGCTTGAAGCCAAGTTCGATGATTTCACGGTCATTGCCGACCAGCCTATTCGCTACAAGGGCGATGGCTCGGCGCCGGGGCCTTTCGATTACTTCCTGGCGTCATCGGCATTGTGCGCGGCGTACTTTGTGAAGTTGTATTGCCAGACGCGCAATATCCCCACCGACAATATTCGCCTGTCGCAGAACAACATCGTCGACCCGGAAAACCGCTATAACCAGATCTTCAAGATCCAGGTTGAATTACCCGCCGATATTTCCGACAAAGATCGCCAGGGCATCCTGCGTTCCATCGACCGTTGCACCGTGAAGAAAGTCGTGCAGGCCGGTCCCGAGTTTGTGATCGAGGAAGTCGACAACCTCGACGCCGACGCCCAGGCGTTGTTGATGCCTGGCGTGGGCACCGAAGCCGGCACCTATATCGCCGGCAAGGACCTGCCGCTGGAGCAGACCATCGCCAACATGTCGGCGATCCTCGCCGGCCTGGGGATGAAGATCGAGATCGCGTCGTGGCGCAATATCGTGCCCAACGTTTGGTCGCTGCATATCCGCGATGCGCATTCGCCGATGTGCTTCACCAATGGCAAGGGCGCGACCAAAGAGGGCGCACTGGCCTCGGCGCTGGGCGAATTCATCGAGCGGCTCAACTGCAACTTCTTCTACAACGACCAGTTCTGGGGCGAAGAGCTGGCCAACGCGCCATTCGTGCATTACCCGGACGAACGCTGGTTCCAGCCGGGTCGCAAGGATGAGCTGCCGAGCGAAATCCTCGATGCCTACTGCCTGAAGATCTACAACCGCGACGGCGAGTTGCGCGGCTCGCACCTGTACGACACCAACTCCGGCAATGAAGCACGTGGCATCGTTTCGCTGCCCTTCGTGCGCCAGTCGGACGGCGAAGTGGTGTACTTCCCCTCCAACCTGATCGAAAACCTCTACCTCAGCAACGGCATGAGCGCCGGCAACACCCTGGCCGAAGCCCAGGTGCAGTGCCTGTCGGAGATCTTCGAGCGCGCGGTGAAACGCGAAATCATCGAAGGCGAATTCGCCCTGCCGGATGTGCCGGCCGAGGTGCTGGCGAAATACCCGAGCATCCTCGCCGGTATCCAGGGCCTGGAAGCCCAGGGCTTCCCCGTACTGGTCAAGGACGCGTCCCTGGGCGGTGAATTCCCGGTGATGTGCGTGACCCTGATGAACCCGCGCACCGGCGGCGTATTCGCCTCGTTCGGCGCACACCCGAGCCTGGAAGTCGCGCTGGAGCGCAGCCTCACCGAGCTGCTCCAGGGCCGCAGTTTCGAAGGCTTGAACGATCTGCCCCAGCCGACTTTCGAAGGCCACGCAGTGACCGAGCCGAACAACTTCGTCGAGCACTTCATCGACTCCAGCGGCGTGGTCTCGTGGCGCTTCTTCAGTGCCCAGTCGGACTACGAATTCGTCGAGTGGGACTTCTCCGGCCAGGGGGAAAACTCCAACGCCGAAGAAGCCGCGACGCTGTTCGGCATTCTGGAAGGTATGGGCAAAGAGTCCTACATGGCGGTGTACGAACACCTCGGCGCCACGGCCTGCCGCATCCTGGTGCCTGACTACTCGGAAATCTACCCGGTGGATGACCTGATCTGGGACAACACCAACAAGGCGCTGTTTTTCCGCGCCGATATCCTCAACCTGCACAGCCTCGACGACGAGGCGCTGCAGGCACTGGCCGAGCGCCTGGTGGAAAGCGAGCTGGACGACTACACCGACATCACCACCTTGATCGGCATCGAGTTCGACGACAACACCGCGTGGGGCCAGTTGACCATCCTGGAACTGAAACTGCTGATCTACCTCGCCCTCAAGCAGTACGAAGAGGCCAAGGAGTGCGTGGAGATGTTCCTGCAGTACAACGACAATACCGTCGAACGTGGGTTGTTCTACCAGGCGGTGAACGCGGTGCTGGAGATGGAACTGGACGAAGACCTGGAGCTGGCGGATTACGAAGCCAACTTCCGCCGCATGTTTGGCAATGAGCGAATGGACGCGGTGATCGGCTCGGTCGAGGGCAGCGTGCGCTTCTACGGGCTGACGCCCACCAGCATGAAGCTGGAAGGGCTGGACCGGCATCTGCGCCTGATCGACAGCTACAAGAAACTGCACAGCGCACGGGCCAATGTAACGTCAAGCTGATGGACTTATGTGGGAGCTTGGCCGGCGATTGCATCACCGCGAAGCACCTGGTGCACCGCGGTGTCTGCATCGCCGGCCAAGCTCCCACAAAGGCTCGTTTCTTCGGTTAGATCTGCGCCAACGCCTGGGCCAGGTCGGCGCGCAAATCCTCCACATCCTCGACCCCCACCGACAACCGCACCAACCCATCGCCGATCCCCAACTGCGCGCGCGTGGCGGCGGGGATGCTGGCGTGGGTCATGATCGCCGGGTGCTCGATCAGGCTCTCCACGCCGCCGAGGCTTTCGGCCAGGGCGAAGATCTTGACGTTCTCCAGGAAGCGCGTGGCGCCCGCCAGGTCGCTGTTGAGGTCCACCGAGATCATCCCGCCAAACCCACGCATCTGTTTGCGCGCCAGTTCATGCTGGGGGTGGGACGTGAGCCCCGGATAGTACACCCGCGCCACTTGCGGTTGCTGTTCCAGCCAGGTGGCGAGGTCGAGGGCGTTGCTGCAATGGCGTTCCATGCGCAGCGCCAGGGTTTTCACGCCGCGCAGGGTCAGGAAGGCGTCGAAAGGGCCGGCGATGGCGCCGACCGAGTTCTGCAGGAAGCCCAGGCGTTCGGCGAGCGCGGGGTTGTCGCCGACGATGGCGATGCCGCCGATCACGTCGGAGTGGCCATTGAGGTATTTGGTGGTGGAGTGCACCACCACATCAAAGCCCAGCTCCAGCGGGCGCTGGATCCACGGGCTGGCGAAGGTATTGTCGGCCACGCAGATGATGTCGCGGTCGCGGCAGATACGTGCGATCGCGCTGAGGTCGGTGAGGCTCAGCAGCGGATTGCTCGGGGTTTCGACCCAGACCATGCGCGTGTCGTCCTGCAACGAGGCTTCGAAAGCCGACAGGTCACTCAGGTCGACAAAGCTGAAACGATGCCCGGCGCTGCGTTGGCGCACTTTGTCGAATAAACGGAAGGTACCGCCGTACAAGTCATTGCCGGAGACGATATGAGCGCCGGCGTCGAGCAGTTCCAGCACGGTGGAAATCGCCGCCAGCCCGGACGCGAAGGCAAACGCCTGGCTGCCGCCTTCGAGGTCGGCGACGCAGCGTTCCAGGGCAAAGCGCGTGGGGTTGTGGGAGCGGCCATAGTCGAAGCCCTTGTGTACGCCGGGGCTGTCTTGCAGGTAGGTGGAGTTGGCGTAGATCGGCGGCATCAGCGCGCCCGTAGTCGGGTCGGGTGATTGCCCGGCGTGGATCACACGGGTGGCAAATGCACTTTTATCGGGCTGACTCATACAAGGGATCTCCGCAGGTGGTTAAGCAGGTCGACGCGCGTGATCAGACCGTGGAAGCCCGAGGCGTCGGCGATTATGGCGACCAGGCCGCGATCCAGTTCCGCCTGCAGTTCGGCGAGGCTGGCGCTGGGAGCCAGGGTCTGCAGGTGATCGGTCATGGCGCTGGCGACGACCATGGAAAAATCTGCCGCGTCGTGATGCAGGCCGAGCAGGATGTCGGACTCGTCGATGACGCCGACCAGGGTCTGGCCGTCGACCAGTACCGGCAGTTGCGAGACATCCGCCAGGCGCATGCGCTGGAAGGCGGTGAGCAGGGTGTCGTCGGGGCTCACGCTGATCACGCGGCCATCTTCGAAGCGCCGCGCGATCAGGTCGCGCAGGTCGCCGTAGTGTTTGTATTGCAACAAGCCGGCGTCGTTCATCCACTGGTCGTTGTAGACCTTCGACAGGTAGCGCGTGCCGGTGTCGCACACAAAGGTCACCACGCGCTTGGGTTCGGTCTGTTCGCGGCAATAGCGCAGGGCGGCGGCGAGCAGGGTGCCGGTGGAGGAACCGCCGAGAATGCCCTCGGCCTTGAGCAGTTGGCGCGCGTGGTCGAAGCTTTCTTCATCGCTGATGGAGTAGGCGTGGCGTACGCTGGAGAGGTCGGCAATCGAGGGGATGAAGTCTTCGCCGATGCCTTCCACGGCCCAGGAACCGGGAGTTTCCAGCTGGCCGCTGCGGCTGTATTCGGCCATCACCGAGCCCACCGGGTCTGCCAGGACCATTTCCAGTTCCGGTTGGACGCGCTTGAAGAAGCGGGTCAGGCCGGTGAGGGTGCCGGCCGAGCCGACGCCCACCACGATTGCGTCGACATCATGCTGGGTCTGCGCCCAGATTTCCGGCGCTGTGCTGGTTTCGTGGGCCAGGGGGTTGGCCGGGTTGTTGAACTGGTCGGCAAAGAATGAACCGGGAATATCCTTGGCCAGGCGCGCGGCCACGTCCTGGTAGTACTCGGGGTGGCCCTTGCCCACGTCGGAGCGGGTGATATGCACTTCGGCGCCCATGGCCTTGAGGTGCAGCACCTTTTCCGTGGACATCTTGTCGGGCACCACCAGTACCACCCGATAGCCCTTCGCCCGGCCGACCAGCGCCAGGCCCAGGCCAGTGTTGCCGGCGGTGGCCTCGATAATGGTGCCACCTTCGCGCAGGCGGCCGTCGCGTTCGGCGGCGTCGATCATGGCCAGGCCGATGCGGTCCTTGATGGAGCCGCCGGGATTCTGTGATTCAAGTTTGAGAAAGAGTGTGCAGGGGCCGGTATCGAAACGGCTGACCCGAACCAGCGGCGTATTGCCGATCAGCTCGAGGACGGCGGGGCGGGAAAGCGTGGGCATGTCTTCACCTGATTGCGAATGGGATGGACAGCAAAATGCACGGCATGGCTTGGAACATAGGCCGGTATCGGGCGGGTCGCAACCGCACGGTCCGCTGAATGTCTTTTTTTGGCGCATGGGCGATGGGTGGGTGCGCTATCAGCGGGCAGGGTTTGAGTGCATGTCCGCGCATTCATTGGGTTTCGAGGTTGGCCTGGGGTTTGCTTCCACTTATTCAAACTTGGATACAAGATGGAGTTTCCCATGCACAACGCGTTTGGCTGGACCCTCGGCGAGTGGCTTGACGGCTACCGTAGCGGCAGCATCACCCCGGATATTCTGCTGACTCTCGCGGCTGAGTACCCCGGCGATGACAACGCCTGGATCGCCCGTGCGACCCCGGCGCAGTTGACCGAACAACTGGCGCAGTTGAGCGCGCGCCTGGCGGCGGTGGACGGTGATATCACCCAGCTGGCGCTGTATGGCGTGCCATTCGCAATCAAGGACAATATCGATGCGGCCGGCTGGGAGACCACGGCGGCCTGTCCCGAATTTGCCTACACGGCGGCGCAGGATGCATCTGTAGTCCAACGGCTGCGCGAAGCCGGCGCGATCCTGATGGGCAAGACCAACCTCGATCAGTTCGCCACGGGCCTGGTGGGCACACGCTCGCCCTACGGCGCGGTGGGCAACAGCTTTGACGCGGATTACGTCAGCGGAGGCTCCAGCTCTGGCTCGGCGTCGGTGGTGGCGCGTGGGCTGGTGGCGTTTTCCCTGGGCACCGACACCGCAGGCTCCGGGCGCGTGCCGGCGGGGTTCAACAATATCGTCGGGTTGAAGCCGACCAAGGGCCGCCTGTCCAATACCGGGCTCGTGCCGGCGTGCCGCACCGTGGATTGCATCTCGGTGTTTGCGTTGACCGTCGAATGCGCCGAAAGCGTGATGCGCGTTGCTGAGGGCTACGATGCCAGCGACGCCTATTCGCGTGTGAACCCGCATACCGCACCGGTCGCGGTGGGGGCGGCGATCAAGCTGGCGATTCCGGCGAGCCTGGAGTTTTTTGGCGATACCCTCAACCAGGCGGTGTTTGAGCATGCGGTGCAAGGCTTCAAGGCCCTGGGCGCGGTGATCACCCCGGTGGACTTCAGCGCGTTCAAGGCCCTCGCGGACCAGTTGTATTTCGGCCCGTGGGTCGCCGAGCGTACCGTCGCCCTGGAACGCATGCTGGAGCAGCAACCGGAGGCGATCAACCCGGTGGTGCGCGGCATTGTCGAGAGTGGCCGCCAGTACAGCGCGTGCGACGCCTACAAGGCTGAATACTTGCGGGCCGAGCTGAGCCGGCGCATCAACGACACGCTGGCGGGTTTCGACGCGTTGCTGGTGCCCACGTCGCCAACCCTTCGCACCCAGGCGGAAATGGCCCAGGAGCCGGTGCGCTACAACTCGCAGTTCGGCTATTACACCAACTTCACTAACCTCGCCGACCTGTCGGCCCTGGCGCTCCCGGCGGGCCTGCGCAGCGATGGGTTGCCCAGCGGTATTACCTTGCTGGCACCGGCCTGGCACGACACGGCCTTGGCCCACCTGGGCAAACGCTGGCAGGCCAGCCTGGACCTGCCCTTGGGCGCCACGGAACGTTATTTGCCCGCGCCGGCCACCGCGCTGCAGGCGCCTGGCAGCGTGCGGGTGGCGGTAGTGGGCGCGCACCTGACCGGCATGCCGCTGAACGTGCAACTGACCTCGCGCAACGCGGTGTTGGTAGAGCAAACCCTGACGGCCGACAACTATCGGCTCTATGCCCTGCCGGGCACCGTGCCGCCCAAGCCTGGGCTGGCCAGGGCAGACAGCGGGCGTGCAATTGTTGTCGAGCTGTGGGATATGCCGATTGCGCGCTTCGGTGAATTCGTCGCCGAGATCCCGGCGCCCTTGGGAATCGGCAATCTGCTGCTGGCGGATGGGCGCAGCGTCAAAGGTTTTATCTGCGAGCCCTGGGCCCTGGCCGACGCCCTTGACATCACCGAGTTTGGCGGCTGGCGCGCCTTTATTGCGAGCCGGGGGTAGGCATGCAACTGGCGACGATGACAACCGCCAAGCCACGACCGGACAGCCTGGCTGAACAGGTCTATGCGCAGCTCAAGGCGGATATTTTCGAGTTCCGCCTGCTGCCGGGCGATCGCTTCAGCGAAGGTGACGTGGCCATGCGCATGCAGGCCAGCCGTACCCCGGTGCGCCAGGCGCTTTATCGCCTGGAGAAGGAAGGGTACGTGCAGGTGTATTTTCGCAGCGGCTGGCAGGTCAAGCCGTTCGACTTCGCGTATTTCGAAGAGCTGTATGACGTGCGCATTGTGCTGGAACTGGCAGCGGTCAGCCGCTTGTGCGCGATGGACGAACCGAGCCCTGTATTGCAGGCCTTGCAGGCGATCTGGCAGGTAGAAGCCGGGGAGCGTTTGCAGGACACCCAGGCCGTCTCGGCGCTGGATGAGCGTTTTCATTGTGACCTGGTGCATGCCACGGGCAACGGTGAAATGGCGCGTATGCATTACGCCATCACGGAAAAAATCCGCATCATCCGCCGGCTCGACTTTACCCAGGCGTCACGCATTGCGGCGACGTACGAGGAGCACGGGCAAATCCTTGCGGCCATCCTGCAACGCCAGACCGATCAGGCGCAGCACCTGCTCAAGCGCCATATTGAACTGAGTAAACAGGCCGTGCGCGAGATCACGCTGCACAGGTTGCATATGGCGAGGCAGGGTTGAGGTTCTGAATCAGGCTGAGCTGTTGTGGCGAGTGGGCAGATTGTGGCAAGTGAGTTTTTTGTGGCAAGCAGGCTTTGTTGTGGTGAGCGCGCTTGTTGTGGCGAGCGGGCTTGCCCCGCGTTGGGCTGCGAAGCAGCCCCAGTCCGCCAGATGCGGTGTGTCAGGCAATTCTCGGTGGATGGTTTTGGGGCTGCTGCGCAGCCCAACGCGGGGCAAGCCCGCTCACGACAAAAAAGCCCGCAAACCACAAAAAAAGCCCACTCACCAGAAAAATGCGGGCCCTGGCACCAAGAGGCCTGTTTACCAGCGCTTATGCGCGAACCCCTGGAAGCTCGCGCAACCGTGTCACCACCGCCTCGCTGGCCTGTTGCATCGGCGCGCGCAGCTCGTCGATGATCAAACCTTCAAGGGCCAGCGCTGCCTTCACCGGTGCCGGGTTGGGCTCCATGAACATCGTGTTGATCAACGGCACCAATCCCAAAAACGTCGTCCGGGCCTCGGTCAGTTGGTTATCGCGCACCTGCTGCCACAGCGCCACAAACTCTGCGGTACGCACATGCGCCGATGCCGCAATCGCACCGCTGGCACCCAGGCACAGCGCATTGAAGATCTGGATATCCTCGCCGCACAACACATCCACCGCACCACTGGCCAGCAGCGCCAGGGTGGTCTCCAGGTTGCCGCCGCAATCCTTGATCGCCACGATGCGTTCGTGCGCAACGATGTTGAGCAAGGTTGCCTGCTCGAAGGTCACGCCGGTGCGGTAGGGAATGTCGTAGAGAATGATCGGCGCGCTGGACGCGTCGGCCACTGTGCGAAAGAACGCCTCAAGGCCGGCCTGGGACGGGCGGATGTAGCTCGGCGCGGGCACCAGCAGGCCAGCCACCGGGCGCTTGAGGACCTCGCCCTGGAACTGCAGCAGTTCACCCTGGTTATTGCCCGCCAGGCCCATTACCACGCGGTGCGCCGGCACCCATTGCAACACCGCATCGAGCACGGCCAATTGTTCCGCCCGGCTCAGCGACGCCGCTTCGCCGGTGGTGGTACACACCATGATTCCGGCTACGTGCTGTTCCAGCAGGTGGCTGACCAGCCGGTGCAGGCCGATGAAATCGATGGCGCCGTCATGGAACGGCGTGACTACGGGAACCCAGATACCTTGAAACGAGGACATGCATTTTCTCCTGATGATTGACCGCTTGAGTCACCGTCAGAAGGGCATGGGCAATTGTGCAATGGGGGAGGGAGTCCGTCGCGCTCAATGTCCTGTCAGCTCATCTGACGGGACAGCGCGCCCCGGTCACATGAGCGACTGTTTCTTCGATTTGAGGGCGTGCGCAACGCAACCTTGCGCCTTGGCAATCAAGCCAATGACGGAAAGGTTAACGGAGGACATTGCGGACATTGACTGACACACCCTGAATAAGGCCTCCATCTTCATGGAATATTACAGGGTGTGTCAACGATGTTTATTCGGCGCTGTTATTCGAATCGATCGATGCGCGAATCGGAGTAGAAAAACTCATTCTTGTCCGTGCTGGACTCGTGGAAATACGCATAGTCGGTCAGGTAGAACAGGTGGTTGACGCGGTTGTACTTGTCGTCGTCGGTACGGCACGACAAGGCCTTGGCGCTGCCCAGCAGCTTGGGATTGAGTTCACTCGCCGGCAATTCGCGCTCGACCACGCAGCGCGTGACCTGTTGCTTGTTGTAGCTGCCGAGCAAGCTGTTGAGGGTCGAGCGGTTGATCTCGTAGACCACCGTGTCGCCGACCGGCAGTTCCTTCCAGTTACCGGTGAGGCTCAGCTGGGTCAGCGTCGAGCTTTCGGCCATGCTCGAGAAGGTCGACTTGGACACCAGTTCGATCAGGTTGCGCCAGCTCACCGACTGCGACTCGTAGCCATCGCCACGCAGGGCGATCGCCTGCTGGCCGCTCGCCGCGTCCTGGCTGATGAACTGCTCGATGGTCGAATTGCTGGTCTTGCCTTTCATGGTCGAGGTGCCGGTGAAGTGCACGTACTTCAGGGTCCGCGCCGGCTTGTCCTGCTTGAACGGCGCCAACGCGGCGAGGACTTGTGGCTGCACCGAGGTCAAGGCGATGTTGGCCGGCGCTTTCAGGCGCGGCTTGAACACCGGCAGTGCGGCGATTTTCTCTGGGGTGGCGCAGACATGCTTGAACAGCAACTCGTAGTCGTCATTGCTGCCGGCCATTGCGCGTGGCGTCGGGAAGCTGTCGACGCGGCCGTCGCTGACGCGATTGCGTGCGTCCAGGTCATACCCGGCCAGTTCCTTGTAGGTGCCGTTTGCGCAGGACACCGCAAAGTGCTCGCGTTTTTGCGCGTACGGCGCATCGTAGGGCAGGTCGTTGAGTACCGTGGGGTTATCGAACGCCGCCCAGAAGCGGGTTTCACCCTGCACGGTCTTGACGCTGGCGGCGTCGATCAGCACCCAGTTATCGCGATCGTCGCTCTTGACCAGGCGCCAGTCAGGCTTGGGCGTCTCGGCACAGGCACGCACGAAGGTCGGGTTGGCGGCCAACTTTGCATACAGGTCGGCGGACAGCTCGCGCGCTTTGCTGTAGCGCCCGGCTTTCAGCGGATAGACACGCTGCGAGCCGTCGATGTACAGCAGGTACAGTTGTGGCGACGAGCACGCGGCTTCGAACTGCATGGTAGGGCGCATGCCGGTTTTGAATTCCGGCATCAGCAATTCGAAACTCAGCAGGTCGCCTTCGCGCACGATGCTGTTCTCGACCAGCGGTTGGCCCAAGGTAACGGCGAACATTTGGTCGACTCTGTTGGCCTGGGTGGCGCAACCGGACAAGGTGGCAATGCCACCGGCAAGCAATAGGGAAGTTAAAACGCGCACAAGAGCCTCATTGAGTCCATTCGGGGATGTAAGGGTGACGGCAGGGGAGTGTCAATCTTTAAGGTTATCGCATCGGGGCCTCAGGGACCTAACCCCAAGGCCCGCCGTTGCTTAGCCCTTGATGGCGGCTTCAATGGCGGCAATGTCGATTTTGGTCATGGTCATCATCGCGTCGAAGGCACGCTTGGCGATCTTCTGGTCCGGATTGGAGACGGCGGCGGTCAATACCCTCGGCGAGATCTGCCACGACAGCCCCCATTTGTCCTTGCACCAACCACAGACGCTGGCCTGGCCGCCGTTGTCGATGATTGCATTCCAGTACCGGTCGGTTTCCGCCTGATCATCGGTGGCCACCTGAAACGAAAACGCCTCGGAGTGCGTGAAGATCGGGCCGCCATTCAGGCCGATGCACGGGATGCCCATCACCGTGAACTCCACGGTCAGCACATCACCCTGCTTGCCGGAAGGGTAGTCGCCGGGTGCCAGGTGCACGGCATCGACCGTGCTGTCCGGGAAGGTGCTGGCATAGAAGCGGGCAGCCTCCTCGGCGGCGCCGTGGTACCAGAGGCAGAGGGTGTTCTTGCGTTTCATGGTCGGTCTCCACAGGTGACGGGTGTATGGAGTCTAGACGCCGAGCTGCGCTTCGATAGCCGCCTTGTCGATCACCGACCATACGTGCGCAAACCGGCCGTCGAGCACTTCATAAAACACGTTTTCATCGAATTTCACCTGCCGGCCATTGATCGGCAGCCCGAAGAATTCGCCCCTGGGCGTGACGTTGAAATTCAGCCGGCTGGCCACCGTGGGCGGGTCGGCGACCAGCAGTTGGATGCGAAATACCAGGTCGGGGATTTCACGGAAGTCACGCTCCAGCATCGCGCGGTAACCGTAGAGGCCGACCCGTGTGGCGTTGTAGGTCACGTCCGGGTGGACGAAGTCGCCCAGGCGATCCCAGTCCTGCTGGTTGAGGCAGTCAATGTAGCCTCGGTAAAGGTCGGCGAGTTCGTTGCGGGTCATGCGCAGGCTCCTCGGTCAAAAGCGCTCGTCCAGGATCGCCGGCAGGGTGATGTCCTTGACGAAACTGGCGGAAGACAGACTCAGCGTCATGCGCACCACCTGCACCACATCGTGCACGGGGATCGAGTGGCCTTCACCGCGTTGCTCGGCCACCGCACGCGGTGTGCTCAAGGGGTCTTCGGTGTTGAGGTAGCCGAGGTTCAGGCAGGTGACGCCCAGGCGTTGCTGGCGATAGCCTTCACGCAAGGCATCGGCGATACCGCGCAAGGCGAACTTGGAAGCTCCGAAGGCAACTTCAGGCCGACCACTTTGCGGCAGGCCGGAAGTGGAGCCGGTCAGGATGATGCGTGGATTTTTGCTCTTCAGCAGCACCGGCAACAGCCGCTTGATCAGCAGGATCGTCGAGGTGATGTTGCAATTGACGATGGCTTCCAACTGGTCATCGTCGTCAGCCAGGAACGCGTAAGCCGGGTCAAACGCCAGTGCCTCCCAGATGCCGAGGTTGTAGATCAGCGTGTCCAGGCCGTCATCGGCTATTGCGTCTGCGATGACCTGCGCTGCCTTGGCCGGCTCCGCGAGGTTGGCCTCGACCCAGCGCACCTGCACGCCGGCCCGTTGCTCCAGGTGTCCGGGATGGGAGCGGGACACGCCGATCAGCGTGTCCCCAGGCTCACCAAGCCCCTCGATCAGGGCCTTGCCCAACCCTTTGCTTGCACCGACCACCATGGTTTTCATTGAGTGTCTCCTTGACAGGGAAATCCGCTGAGGCGAGCAAGCTTACGCCCGACGCGCCATCAACAACACCGTCGCCGCTGCCGACAACAGCCCTGCGCAGCAACGATTGAAGATCCGCTTGCCGCGTGGCTCGGCGAACCAGCGCCGCATATGCAGGCCCATATAGGCGTAGGCGCTGATAGCAATCCATTCGAGCATCAGGAACAACGCACCCAGCAGCGCAAATTGCGGCGTGATCGGCTGCCCCGGCACCACGAACTGCGGGAGGAACGCGGTGAAGATCAAAATTGCCTTCGGATTACCGGCCGCGACCAGAAACTCCTGGCGCGCCAACGCCCACAATCCCACCTTGGCCGCGGTCGATTGCGCCTCTGCCTCGGGATTCGCCCGCCACAGCTGAAACGCCAGGTAGAACAGATACGCAGCGCCCACGATCTTGATTGCGTAGAACAACAACTCCGAGGTTTGCAGCACCACCGCAAGGCCGGCGGAGGCGAGGGCGATCATGCCGGCGAAGGCCAGCAAGCGGCCGATCCCCGCGAGGCACGAGGTGCGGTAGCCGTAGCGGGTGGAGTTGCTCACGGACAGCAGGTTGTTCGGGCCAGGCGCCATGTTCAGGGCGAAGCAGGCAGGGATGAAAAGGGCGAGGGTGGCGAGGTCCATGGCGGCTCCGGTTCTCGGGTCTGGGGAAAAGGAGGATAACGGCAGTCGGTGCGGTTGAGCCAGCGCAAGGGCAACCGTCGCAGACGCTCACACCTCGGTGTGCGTGGCGAGGTTGCAATATTGTCCTTTGAAATACAGCAATGGCTGCGTGGCAGCGGTCGCTTGCAGGTTCAACGCTTTCACTTCACCGATCACGATCAGGTGGTCACCTGCGGCGTATTCGGCGTGAATTTCGCAATCAAGCCAGTGCAGGCTGCCGCCAAGGAGCGGATTGCCCAGCGGCGATGCCTGCCATTCGACGCCGTGCCATTTGTCAGTGCCGCGGCGAGCGAACTGGTTGGAAATCGTGACTTGCTCACCGGACAGGATATTCACGGCGAACCGACCGGCCTGGCGGATTCTGGGGTAGCTGGCCGAACTCGACATCACGCTGAAAGACACCAACGGTGGGCTCACCGACACGCTGTAGAACGACTGGCAAGTGAAGCCAATGGGCTCGCCATCCACGTATGAAGTAATCACGGTGATACCGGATGCGTAGTGCCCGAGCGCTTCGCGAAAGCTCAATGGCTCGATAGCCATGTTGGCGAGTGACATGGTAGGTCCTGGATAAGGGCGGCAGCTTGATCGTAGTGAGAAAAGCCTGGGGGCGACTGGATGTTTGGCGGGCTGCAGGCTTCAGGGAGTCTTTTTCAGAATCTCCCTGAAACTTTCACCGGCCTGGATCACCCAGCCTATGGCTGGAGCCGTGAACTCACGCGTTCAAGAGTTCTCGTCGAACGATTTCTGCGCCTGCACTGAGCGCGTTCAGTTTGCCTCTCGCTACGCGACGCGGTAGGGGCGCCATGCCGCAGTTGGTGCACGGATAGAGCTTGTCGGCATCGACAAACTGCAGGGCTTTGCGCAGGGTGTTGGCGACTTCCTCGGGTGTCTCAATGGTGTCGGTTGCCACGTCGATGGCGCCGACCATCACCTTTTTACCCCGGATGAGTTCAATCAACTCCATCGGGACATGAGAGTTGTGACATTCCAGCGAGATGATGTCGATGCTGGATTTTTGCAGCTTGGGGAAGGCCTCTTCATATTGACGCCATTCCGAGCCCAGGGTCTTTTTCCAATCGGTATTGGCCTTGATGCCGTAGCCATAGCAAATATGCACAGCGGTTTCGCACTTGAGGCCTTCGATGGCCCTTTCCAGGGTTGCCACTCCCCAATCGTTGACTTCGTCAAAGAAAACGTTAAAAGCGGGCTCGTCGAATTGAATAATGTCGACGCCAGCTGCTTCCAGTTCCCTGGCTTCCTGATTGAGGATTTTGGCGAATTCCCACGCGAGTTTTTCGCGACTCTTGTAGTGGTTGTCATAAAGCGTATCGATCATGGTCATCGGGCCTGGCAACGCCCACTTGATCGGTTGCTGGGTCTGCTGGCGCAGAAACTTGGCATCTTCAACAAACACCGGCTTTTGGCGGCTCACCGCGCCCACCACCGTCGGCACGCTCGCGTCATAACGATCACGAATCCTGACTGTCTCGCGTTTCTCGAAATCTACGCCGCTGAGGTGCTCGATGAACGTCGTGACGAAATGTTGGCGCGTCTGCTCACCGTCACTGACGATGTCAATGCCGGCGTGTTGTTGCTCTTGCAGCGCCAAGCGCAACGCATCCTGCTTGCCCTCGATCAATGCCTCATCCTGCAGCTTCCAGGGTGACCACAGTGTCTCCGGTTGTGCGAGCCAGGAGGGTTTCGGCAAGCTGCCAGCCGTGGAGGTGGGTAACAATTTTTTCATTCGGGATAACCTTGTATTGGCTGAGTCAAAGCGCGCAGTTGGCGGACCATTGTTCAAGAATGGCGTGGTACGGCTTGATGAAGTTCTCTTCAACAAACTGGCCCTGCTCAATCGCCAGTCGGCTACGTTCCTCACGGTCATAAACAATGCGCGTCAAGGAGTAGTCCTGGTGCTTCAAGCTCGGTTGATAGGACTTTCCGGCAGCAGAGTTCGCGTTGTAGATCTCGGGCCGGTAAATCTTCTGGAACGTGTCCATCGTGCTGATAGTGCTGATAAGTTCAAGGTTGGTGTAATCACCCAGCAGGTCGCCGGAAAAATAAAACGCCAACGGCGCAACACTGTTTGATGGCATGAAATAACGGACTTTTAAACCCATCTTCCTGAAATAGTCATCGGTCAAGGAGTGTTCATCTTGCTGATATTCAACCCCAAGTACCGGGTGCTGGTTTTCAGTCCGGTGATAAGTCTTGGTGTTTGAAACGCTCAGGCATATCACCGGCGGTTTATTGAAGTTGTCCTTGTAGGTGCTGGAGTTCACGAAGTATTTGAAGAGCTTGCCGTGCAAGTCTCCGAAATTCTCTGGCGTGCCAAAGGTGGGCTGATGCTTGTTGTGGTCCAGCAGCACCACGCTGAAATCATAGTCGCGCACGTAGGAAGAGAAGTTGTTGCCTACGATGCCGTCGATGCGCTCGTTGGTGTTCAGGTCGACGATGGTGGTTTTCAATACTTCAATCAGCGGAATGGCACGGCTACTGTGTTCGACATCAATACCCATTTCAACCGAGATGATTTCAAGTTCAACGGTGTAACGATCGCCTTTGGGATTGTCCCAGTGCGCGAGGGCATTGAAGCGATTGTCAATCATCCTTAGTGTATTGCGCAGGTTCTCTTGACGACTCTGGCCCCGGGCCAAGTTGGCGAAATTAGTGGTGATGCGTGTATTTTCCGAGGGGTGATAGTGCTCGTCGAAGCGAAGGCGCTTAAGCGTAAATGTAAACTCGTTGTTCATTTTGATCTGACACCCTGATGCCTGAGATAAAACCCGACGACATGAAATGCACTGATGAGTGCTATTCCGCCGGCCTGTTGGTTTTGGCTCAGTAGTCTTTATATGATCTGTCTTAGAGGTGTAGTTTAGGCCGGGGGTTAGAGTTAGAGATAATGAATTGATTTCACTGAAGCGTTAGCCCTCCTCATGATGGGGTGGGTGGGTTCAGAGTTGATATCTTCAGTGCCTGACAGGGCCTCTTCGCAGCCTCGCTGGGGCTCGACAACTCCCACAGGGGATTGGGGTTGTTTGTGGGGTTGGGGTTGGCCTGATTGTGGGGCGGCGCCTGGGATTTTTCTCATGGGGCGGGATAGTCTGCTGATAAAACGCAAGCCCCCTGTGGGAGTTGTCGAGCCCTAGCGAGGCTGCGAAGGCGGACTCACAGTCGACATCTCTATCGGCTGACAGGGCCTCTTCGCAGCCTCGCTGGGGCTCGACAACTCCTACAGGGGATTGGGGTTGGCTGTGGGGTTGTGGTTGGCTTAGCGCGAGAGCAGCGGCGCGGGGGCTTTTTCCTGTGGGCCTACATCATGCAGGGAAATCCGCGAGGTCTCCGGCAGTGCCAGTCCGCCGGCCAGCGCGAGCAATGCCACGGCAATCAGGTAGAACGCCGGTGACAGGTTGCTGCCGGTGGTGCTGATCAGCCAGGTTGCCATCAACGGCGCGGTACCGCCGAAGATCGTGTACGCCATGTTGTAGGTGATCGCCGAAGCGGTGTAGCGCGTGCGGGTCGGGAAGGTCTCCGAGAGCAAGGCGGCGGTGACCACGCCGCACAGCACGGCGCCGACCGCGAGCAACATCACCCCGACCACCGAGGCTGCGAACGAGCCGGAGCTGGCCATCAGGAACGACGGATACACCACCACGATCAACAGCGCACAGGCGGTCATCACCGTGACCCGGCGCCCCACCCGGTCGGAGTACAGCCCGGCCAGCGGGCAAATCGCCGCGGCGAAAATCAGCGCAATCAGCGACACCAGCAACGCCATCGCCCGACTCAGTCCGCCGGCCACTTGCAGATACGTCGCGAAGTAGGTGGTGAACATATAAAACGACAGCGCCGTGAGTGACACAAAAGCGCCCAGGCAGCAGATCGCCGCACCATGGTTGCGCAAGGTTTCCTTGAGCGGGGAGTGGGCTACCGCATGCTCCTGCTTGACGGCCTGGAAGGCGGGCGTCTCATCCAGCTTCCAGCGCAGGTAAAGCCCCACCAGCCCCAGCGGCGCCGCGATCAGGAACGGCAGGCGCCAGCCCCAACTGCCCATCGCTTCGGCGGACAACGACGCCTCCAGGGCGTAGGCCACCACGGCGGCGGCAGCGAACGCGGAAAACGTCGACACCGGCACGAAGCTGCCGTACCAGGCGCGCTTGTCACTGGGCGCGTGTTCCATCAGATAGGCGCAGGCCCCGGCGTATTCGCCGCCAGCGGAGAAACCCTGGGCGCAGCGGATCAGCGACAGCAGAATCGGCGCTGCAACGCCGATGGCGGCGTAAGTCGGGAGCAGGCCGATCAAGGTGGTGGCACCGGCCATCAGCAGGATCGTCATGGCCAGCGTGCGTTTGCGCCCGATGCGGTCGCCGAGCATGCCGAAGAACACCCCGCCCAGGGGCCGGAAAGCGAACGCCACGGCGAATACCGCGAAGGTCTTGAGCAGCGCGGCGCTGGTATCGCCGCTGGGGAAGAATTGTTGCGCGATGGTGGTGGCGAGGAAGCCGTAGACGGCGAAGTCGAACCACTCGACGAAGTTACCGATGCCGGCGGCGATGATGACCTTTCGCAGGGTGTGGGGGCTGACCTGTTCGGTGGAGGGGCTCGTCATGGGGGAAGGCCTCGGGATGGGATCGGGGATGCTTGATTATCGGGGGCGGGGCTTGGGCGGCGGGGCTCAAAAGAGTCGTCCGCGTAGTCAACAGCGACGTGTCGACGGAGGAGAAGGCAGGAATTGGGCCAGGTGCAGCGGGGGGACTATCGATGGGCGAGGCTGGATGATGTTGACGCGCAGGCGTGACGAAAAAAACGGCCTGTGTCGATCTGACAACACACGCCGTTCAGGACTGCATCAAGCCTTACGCGGCCTTGGCGACAGGCTGCGCAGACTTGCGATACGTCAGCAGCACAATCCCGGTTACCACGATGACGCCACCGGCGATCTGCCCGGCGCTGAGCATTTGATCGAGCACGATCCAGCCCATCAGCAGTGTCGCCAGCGGCTCGATGTTCATCACCGGCGCGTTTCGCGGCATATCCAGGCGCGGCACCGAAATGAACAACACGATGAAGCCCGTGCCGTAGAGCACGACCAGTGTGGCGAGCGCCAGCCAGCCGGTGCTGGTTGCCGGCAGGTTGAGGCCGTCGGCGAGGGCACCACTCACGCCGGCAAGGTTGACGCTACTGAACACGATGAAGATCGTCAGCAGGCTACGCACGGAACCGCGTACCTGCGACAACTTGTGGTCGGTGATCCATAGGGCGCAGGCGAATACAAAGGCGGCGCAGAACGCCAGGGTGACACCGAGCAGCCATTGCGGGCCGATCTCTGCGCTGGCTGAGAGGCGCCCGGGCACGTCCAGCACGAACACCAGGCCCACCAGGATCAAACCCATCAGCAGTGCGGTGCGAGCAGTGGGGCGCGGGCCGCCGAATGCCCAGGTGAGCAGCGCGAGCAAAATCGGAAAGACATTCGCCACCAGTAACGCCAGCGCGACCGGCACGCGGGCGACGGCCGAGTACAGGCACAGGCTTTGAGTGGCGATGAGCAGGCCCAGCAGCACTTGCCAGCGCCATGCACCGGACGGCAGGCGCAGGCTTTGGCGTTGCCATAGCACCAGCACGGCGAGTACCAACAAGGTGCCGCCCGAGCGCATCAGAATCGCCAGCAGCACGCCGGCCCCATCATCAAACGCCACGCGAGCGGCAATGTGGTTGCCGGCAAAGGCGCAGCCCATACAGAGCAGAATCAACACGGCGATGTGCCGCGAGAACAGGGCAGGCGTGGTTTGAATGGGGGCAGGCGCAGTCATGATAGGGGCTCGAACAGTGGGCGCCGTCATCGGGGATGGCGATTTATTGTTAGGACGTCGTACAACTTGATGGGGCTTTGTAACGTGTTTGTCGCGAAGGTGCAAGGATGTCGTTTTATTCAATCAGGGTGGATTTAGGCTATCGTGCGGGCCTCGAAATCGATGTGTCTCCAGGGAGGAAAAATGCGCGTTTACATCACCGGTGCCTCGTGCGCGGGCGTGACCACGCTGGGCCAGAACCTCGCAGCGCGGCTGGGCGTGCTCCATGTCGATGTCGATGATTTTTACTGGATGCCCACGGACCCACCGTTCACCACCAAGCGTGCCGCGCCTGAGCGCGTGTCATTGATGCAGCAAAGACTCGGCGACGAAGACTGGGTGCTGACGGGCTCGTGTATGAACTGGGGCGACGAATTGATCACCCAGGTCGAGCTGATCGTCTTCGTGGACACTGCAACGCCAGTCCGCCTTCAACGCCTGGCCGCGCGTGAACAGCAACGCTTTGGCGACCGAATCGCACCCGGCGGCGACATGCACGCGATCCATGTGGCCTTTCGCGAATGGGCCTCGCAGTACGACGATCCGCACTTTGGCGGCCGCAATCGAGCCTGGCACGCGCGATGGCTGGCCAGTCAAAGCGCTGCGGTGCTGCAGGTTGACGGGACCCACAGCACCGACAGCCTGGTGGCGCAGGTCATTGAGGCGTTGTCGCTGCGCCTGGCTCCTGATTAACGCACGATTGAGTTTCCAGCGGCAGCCACCTCAGCCGTGCGGGCCTGGGAGCGCGTTGCGCGCACGGCGGTCACCAGCGCCACGCCGTGAGCACCCGGTGTGACGCATGGCGCTGCAGGCATGCGCGCTCGCTGATAACGGCCGAAATAGCCTGGCAATGCTCGATCCTTTCGGGGGCCTGGAGCCTTAGTGCATGCCCTTGCTCACCACTTCCCCCGTCGCCGAATCCTCCAGCCAGATCTTCAGCCGATTCAGTCCAATGTACTGCGAGCGCGCGATGATCTTCTGCCCGGGTTTTCCCTCGAATTCCAAGTCCGCAAACATGAAGTACCGCGGCAGCCGGTACTCCAGTTGTATCGTGTAGGTGCCCGGCACCAGCACGGCGCGTTGCGGTGAGTCATTTTTGTAGTAGTAGGTCGAGAACGGAATATTGCCGACCTTTTTATCGTTGACCCGGATGATGTTCAGGTCCGGCTGCAGGTCCAGGAAGCTGCGGTTGGGCCTTCCCGCGTAGGTGTCGGTTTCGACGATGGTGTAGCGAGACTCATCGCGCGGTTCACTGGAATCCACATTCGAGTAGGCCGGCATTTCGGCGCAGCCGTGAAGGCACAGCAGGGTCAAAAACGGTAGGGCAATTTTGCGCATTACAAAACCTGAATCCATGTCAGAAAGTACAGTCGATGATCGATGAAGGGACGCGGCAGGCTTACGCTTGTGCCGTCCATACGGCCAGTTCATAGCCGTCGGGGTCGGTGAAGTGGAACCTGCTGCCGCCGGGGAAGGCGAAGGTCTGGCGGGTGATGACCGCGCCGAGGGTGTGCAGCCGCTGTTGTGTCTCAGCGAGGTTGTCCGCATACAGGATGATCAAGGGACCACCCGGTCGAACCGGTTCGTCGGTGGTGAAGCCACCCGTGAGGCGGCCGTCGGTGAACTCGGTATAGGTGGGGCCGTAGTCGACGAATGTCCAGCCGAATGCGCCACCGTAAAAGGCTTTGCTGCGTGCAATGTCGCCGACGTTGAACTCGATATTGTCGATTTGTCGGTCTTTACCGCGAACGCTCATGGTCGCCTCCCTGGCCGATATTTAGGGCGGCGAGTGTAACCTATCCGCTGATGCCTGGACCCTATCGATCACGCGGGCAACGCTGGGGTTCATGAGCGCTCGGGCCTCAAGCGTGAAATTTGCGCCCCAGCGCGTCCAGCCGCACCGCAATCGGTGGCAACTGCTCGCTGCTGCGCGCCAGGGTTTCCACGTCATTGGCGGTGCTCTGCGCAATGCTCTGCACGGCCTGCAATCGCCCGACTATCTCCAGGTTCGCCGAGGTCTGCTCGCGGGTGGTGCTGACGATGTGGCCGTTGAGCTGGTCGATCTGCGCGATGTCGAGGCCGACCGCCTGCAGCATTTGCACGGCGACCTGGCTGTCTTGTACGCAGCGCTCCACACCCTGGCGACTGTCGTGCATGGCCTCGACGGCTTCGCGGCTGCCTTGTTGCAGGCTTTCGATGATGGTTTTGATCTCCTGGGTGGAGACGGCGGTGCGTTGCGCCAGGCTGCGGACTTCGTCGGCGACCACGGCAAAACCACGGCCTTGCTCGCCCGCGCGGGCTGCCTCGATGGCGGCGTTGAGGGCCAGGAGGTTGGTCTGGTTGGCGATGCTGTTGATCACCTCCAGCACCGTGCCGATCTGCTCGGCTTGCACCGCCAGGCCTTCCACGGTCTGGTTGGCACCGCTGAGGCGCGAGGCCAGTTGGGTGATTTCCTGCTGGGCGCGGCCGACGCTTTCCTGGCCGCGAATGATCTGTTGGCTGGCCTTGCCGGCGTGTTCCACCGCGTGTTCGACGTGCACCGCGATGTGGCCCATGGCGTCTTCCATGCGTTGCATCGAGCCGGTCATCTGGCTGATTTCGGCCAGTTGGTGCCGCGCGCCTGTTTCCAGGGTGCCGCTGGTACTGGCGAGGGCCTGGCCGAGTTGGCCGAGGCCGTGGGAGTCGCGGGCGACGCCGTCGATCAGATGGGTGATCTGCTGCAGGAAGTGGTCGAAACGCTGGGTGAGGGACACGTGCACCTTGCCTTCACCCTGGGCGGTTGCCACGGTGAATTGGGAGGTGACGGCGAGCATTTTCTCGAGCATTTCCTGGCTTTCAACAGCTTCGGCCTGGCTGTGCACGGCCAGGTAGAGCAGGGCGATGGTTTCCATCACCACATAGAAGGCGTGGACGAACACCATGCCCCAGCCGCCGTGATGCTCCATCACGAACACCGGGAAACCCTGATGCTGCAACGCATGGAAGACCACGTGGTGCACGGCGATGGTCAGCGCCGCGATCAGGATCGGCAGCCAATCGCGGTAAAACGTCAGCACTGCCAACAGCGCGAAGATGCCGAAGTGGGATTCGATCACGCCCTGCGCCTGGTTGATGTGCAGCGCGGCCATCACCATCAGTCCGGCCCCGAGCGCGCAACGCATGACGCGGCGGCCGCCAACGGCGCGATACAGCGCAGTGAGCACCACGCTGGTGCCGCCGCCCACGATCACCGCCTGCAGCAGGGTGTCGTGCCAGAACGCCAGGCCCAGCGAGAACAGGAACATCAGCCAGATCAACGCCAGCATGATGCGGTCGGCCTTGCGGTAGTGCTCCAGGAAACGCGTGCGGACGGGCATTCACTCTTACTCCATGTGGACTGGCCAGGAACAAAGCATGCGGCGTGCCACGTGGGCCCGCAGGTCGAGCAAAGCAGGTATCAGGATTTTTGCAGGATCAGGGATGCCAAGAGTTTATCGGCATCCCTGTGGGGGACTTTAAGCGCGGCGAACAGCGTGCCCCACAAGGCCTATTGGGGCACGCCGTGGGCGTCCAGCCTGGATCAGAAGCTGTACTTGGCCGTCATCATCATGTTGCGCGGGGTGCCGTAGGCGTCGCCGCCGTAGCTCACCGAGTTGGCGATGGACGAATAGTAGCGGCGGTCGAAGATGTTGTTGGCGTTGAGCTGCAGGTCCAGGTGCTCGTTGACCTTATAGCCGGCCATCAGGTCGGTGACCGCGTAGGCGCCCTGTTTGAGGCGGTAGTTGCCACCGTCATTGAGCGGGACGTCGTTGTACATGCGGCTCTGCCAGGAAATGTTGCCGCCGATCCGGAGTTTTTCCAGCGGGCCCTGGAAGTTGTAGCGGGTGGTCAGTTTGAACAGCTGCTCCGGGGTGTCGGTGTCGAACTGCTTGTTCACCTTCTGCGGGTTGGCGTCATCCTTTATGGTGTGGGTCCGCGCGTAGGTGTAGCCCCCGCCGACCTGCCAGTTCTCGGTCAGGGCGCCTTGCAACTCGACGTCGATACCCTGGCTGCGAATCTCGCCCGAGGCTTCGTAGCACGTGGCCTGTGGGCAGGTTTGCGGGAAGATCTGGACGGCGCGGTTTTCCTGGTCGACGTTGAACAGCGCGAGGCTCGCATTCAGCGCACCGCCGAGGTATTCGCCCTTGATGCCGACTTCATAGTTCTTGCCGACGATCGGCTTGACCGGCGTGCCCGCGGTGTCCTTTTCGCTCTGCGGCGTGAAGATGTCGCTGTAGCTGACATAGACCGAGTGATGGTCGTCCAGCTCGTAGATCAAGCCGGCGTAGCGGGTCAGGTTGCGGGTCACATGGTAGTCGCCGTCGCCATCACGGTTGTTGTAGTCGTACCAGTCCAGGCGCGCGCCGAGGATCAGCTTCAGCGGGTCGGCCAGGCTCAGGCGGGTGGTCACATAGACGCCGTCCTGGGTGGTGACTTCGTGGTCGTTGTTGGTGTGCACAAAGTCCGGCTTGCCGGCTGTAAGCGGCCAGTTGGTGTCGTACGGGCTGTAGTTGTGGGTGGTCAGGTCGTAGACCCGCTTGCTGGCCCCCACCACCAGTTCGTGGGTGCGCCCGAAGGCCTGGAAGGGCCCGCTGGCAAAGGCGTCGACGCCGGCCTGGTCCTCATCGAAGGCGGCCTGGTAGACCGTCCGGGCCGGTGTGTTGTTGACCCAGCGCGACTGGTAGGACCCGGAGAATAATGCGTTCTGCTGGGCGTAGTTGGCGTTGACCTGCAGGTTCCAGTCATTGGCCAGGCGCTGGCGCAGTTCGGCGAAGACCGTATTGATTTCCTGGTCCTTGTTTTCCCAGTCGGTGCCGGGGTTGTAGGAGCGCGGCAGGTTCAGGTGGTGGCCGTCCTGGCCGATCATCGCGGAACCCCAGAAGTAGTTGGTCTTGTCCTTCTGGTTGGAGAAGCCCAGGGTCAGGGTGGTGTCTTCGCTGAGGTCGGCTTCGGTGACGGCATAGAACAGGCCGTGATCTTCCTCGACCTTGTCGATGAAGCTGTTGGCGTCGCGGTAGGAGGTGACGACCCGGCCACGCAGGGTACCGCTGTCATTCAGTGGGCTGGAGGCGTCAAGTTCGCCACGGTAGTCGTCCCAACTGCCGGCGGCACCGGTGAGGGTGACTTTCTGCTCATCCAGCGGGCGCTTGCGGATCAGGTTGATGGCGGCCGAAGGGTTGCCTGCGCCGGTCACCAGGCCGGTGGCACCGCGTACGACCTCGACGCGATCGAACATCGCCAGGTTCGGCTGGGCACCCACGCTAACGCCGTTGTAGCCACTCGGGATGCCGTCGTACATCAGGTTGTCGATGTCGAAACCGCGTGAGGTGTAGGACTGCCGGCCAGGGCCGCTGGAGTAATTGAGGAACAACCCCGGCGTGGCGTTGACCACGTCGTTGATGCTGGTCATGGCCTGGTCGTCCATGCGCTGACGGGTGATGACGGTGACGGCCTGTGGCGTTTCACGCATGGTCAATGGCAGCTTGGTCGCGGTTTTCATCGCGCCGGTGGTGTAGGACTGCGTGCCTTCAGTGGTTTCGCCGAGCTGGCTGTCACCGGAGATTTGCGTGGCACCCAGCTCGAGCGTGGCCGCTGGCGCTTCGGTGTCGGCCGCAAAGACCGCTTGGGAGCTGGCCAGGCAGACCGCCAGGGCCATCAGGTTGAATGAAAAACCGTTACCGCCGTGTTGTTGCACAGACATGAAGCTGACTCTCCCCGAGCGCCCTCCATGGCGAATAATAAAGATGATGATAATTATTCGCATCAGTGTGCCAGAAGGTTCTGTCGCAAAAAAGCCATTGGGGAGAATTAGTTAACGAATTTTTCACATCTGCAGCGGATGGCATTTGGCTATGCACTGCAGCAGTGACCTTTGGGGCGACGGGTCAGTCGCGTCGCGCGATCGCCACTCGGCTGGTTGCCTTGACCTCCCTCAGCGCCAGGCTCGATTGGATCGACGCAATCGGCGATGTTCCAGCCACCCGTGAGCACCCACCGGGGTTGATGGCAGGTAGTTGAGCACCAGCGCCAGTACGCTCATCACCAGATGCTCGGCGACGCTGTTGCTCAAGGTAGTTGCCCAGGCCCACTTCGCCGCAAGCACTGCCAGGCAACGTGCCGGGCCGAAAGTCTATGGCCTTGGGCGTCGGCACGGTCTGGCCGTCGGGGGCGCGTTACAGGTGCGGTAGGTCATCACCCTTCGCGATGTCGTAAAGGCGATAGCGAAAGGTTGCGCCTCACAGGTGATCCGCATCGATCACCGCCCTGGCAAATGCCTCCGGGGCTTCCTGCGGCAGATTGTGGCCGATCCCACCCTTGACCAGGCGGAACTCATACTTGCCGGTAAAGCGCTTGGCGTAGTCTTCGGGCGCCGGGTGCGGGGCGCCGTTGGCGTCGCCTTCGAGGGTGATGGTCGGCACGCCAATGGCGGGGGCCTGGGCGAGTTGCTGCTCCAGCCCGGCATATTGCGTTTCGCCCTGCACCAGGCCCAGGCGCCAGCGGTAGTTGAACACGGTGATGGCGACGTGATCGGGGTTGTCCAGGCCTTTGGCGCTGCGTGCGAACGTGGCGTCGTCAAACGCCCATTTCGGCGAGGCCAGTTGCCAGATCAGCTTGGCGAAATCGTGCGTGTTTTTCTGGTAGCCGGCGGCGCCGCGCTCGGTGGCGAAGTAGAACTGGTACCACCACTGCAGCTCGGCCTTGGGCGGCAGTGGGGTCTGGCCGGCGGCCTGGTTGCCGATCAGGTAGCCGCTCACCGAGACCAGCGCCTTGACCCGCTCTGGCCACAAGGCCGAGACGATATCCGCCGAGCGCGCGCCCCAGTCATAGCCACCGAGCACGGCTTGCTGGATGTGAAGGGCGTCCATGAAGTCGATCACATCGCGGGCCAAGGCCGCCGGTTCGCCGTTGCGCAGGGTCGTGTCCGAGAGGAAGCGTGTGCCGCCATAACCTCGCGCATAAGGGATCAACACCCGATAGCCCTTGGCGGCGAGCAGCGGGGCAACCTGTGCGTAGCTGTCGATATCGTAGGGCCAGCCGTGCAGCAGGATCACCGCCGGGCCAGTGGCCGGGCCGACTTCGGCGTAGGCCACCTCCAGTTGCCCGGCCTTGATGTGCTTGAGCGCACCCAAGCCAGCCTGAGGGCTCGCAACCGGCGCGCGCGCGGGCGGCTCGGGCATTTCAGCCTGCGCCAGGCCACTGGCACCGAAGGACAACAGGGCCAGGGCCAGGAACAGCGGGTGACGTGTGGGGCGACGGTTCAACTGAGCGTGCATGGCGAGCCTCCTACGGCTTGATGTGTGCCTGATGCTCAGTTGAACGCTGCGCTGTATCTGGGTTGTTTCAGGAAACCCGTCGAATCAAACGCTGTGTATCACCGCCGGTCCCGTACACAGTGCGATACATACCTAGAAGGCCACCTTCACGCCCAACGTGCCTTGGCGCCCGTTGAACAGGTTGCTGTCGAGGTTGCGGTCATAGCCGACTTCGCCATACAGGTTCACGCCATTGGCCACCTCCAGCGTGGCGCCGGCACTCAGGTCGAGGGTGGTGGACTTCTGCTCGGTGTCGATATCCGTGACGTCATTGAAGGTGACGGTGTCAGTCCCGGCGCGTGAGTGCCAGACATTTGCGCGCACATAGGGCTGCAGTGGCAGGCCGCTGACCGTGTACTGGCCGCGCAGCCGCACGCCCAGGCGCGTGGTAATGCGGGTGTCGGCATCGTACGAAACATCCGCGATGCCGTCGTTTTGCTTGTCCAGCCAGGTCTTGCCGACGATCACCTGGGCCTGGGGCTCGACCACCCAGTTGTTGACCAGCGCGAACGGCCAACCGACTTCGGCGGATGCGCTTACGTTGTGGCCCTGGGTGTCCATTTTCACCCCGCGATCCGACGCGTTGTTGCCGTCGAAGCGGGTGCCCATCAGGACCAGATCGAGGTAAGCCTGGTTGGCGCCGATCAGCGTCCAATAGACCCCCAGGCTGTCACCGCGCAAGGTGGTCTTGCCGGCGTCGCGGTCTTCCCAGCCGCCATTGAAGCCTTTGACGTTGCCCCTGAGGGTGCTGTGGCCGACAAAAAAACCGGCGCGCTGGGTCTGGCCGCTGTCGCCGCTGCTGGCGTAGACGTCGCTGCCGACCTGGAAGGCCGTGACCGAACTGTCCAGCGTTGGGCTGACGGTCCCGGCGGAATGCTGGCGACTGCTGCTGCCGTACACCCGTCCCCAACCCGCCGGGAACGTACCGACCGGTTGTGGCTGGTCCTGGTCCCCCATGCGCTGGTGATAGGTGCCCAGCATGCCCCGCACGATTTGGTCGGCCGCCGGAAACAGCGCAGCGTAGATCGGCACTTCCTGGCGGTAGATCGGGATCGGGGTCAGCCCGGGGTTGGATGGCAGGGGCGGCTCACCGGGGCCCGGCACGGGCACGAGCACGGGATCGGCCGGCGCCACGGGGACGGTAGAGCGCAAGTAGTAGTTTTCTGCCGTGCCGGCCGATACGCCGCCCTTGAACAGGCGATAGTCGAACGCCCCGGCGGACACCGGCCCTGCGAGGCTGAACGCGGTGCCGCTGCCGCTGGCGCCGTTGATGGCCTGGACGACCTGGATGCCGTCCTGCAGCGTAGCGCCGCCGACCCCACCCAGGTTGCTGACGCTGATCGCGGTAGTGCCGCCGAGGGTGCCCTGGCTGACCACCAGTTTATCGCTGGGGGAACCGTCAGCGCCGAGCACGCTTTGCAGCGCGAGCCCGCCGCCGTTGCCGTTGTAGTTGCCATTCACGGTCAGCGTGTCGCTGGCGATGGCGCTGCCGCTGGTCATGTCGATCAGGCCACGGTTGTTCACGCTCACCAACTGGCCAGCGGTGAACGCACTGATAACCCCGGTATTGACCAGCAGCGTGCTGCTGCCGTTGACCGACATCGTGCCGGTGCCGGTGTCGGCATCGCCCAGCACGAAAGTGCCGCCCAGTGTGAAGCGGGCATTGTTGTCCAGTATCACCTGTTCCCAGTTGGCATAGCGCCCGGGCGTGCTGGCCTGGGTATTGTCGAACGTCAGCGTGTCGGTGCCCGTGCCGCCATCGATCAACGCGGTGGATGACAGCTGGGTTTCAGTCAGGTTTTGCAGCAGGGCAGTGTCGTTATCGTTGCCCATCAGGATGGGCCCGCGGATTTGCCCGCCGCCGATCCAACTGAACAGGTCATTGCCGGCACTGGCCAGGATCTGCCCGTTGATGGTGCCGCCGGTCACCGTGATGATATCCGCGCCGCCACTGGTGCTGATGTTGCCGCCGATCAGGCTGGTGCCCGAGACCAGGATGGTGTCTTGGCCAAAGCCGGTCACCAGGTTGCCGATGATCGTGCCGCCGCGCATATCGAAAATGTTGTTATCGAGCTTCATGTCCACCCGGCCGATGGTGCCGCCGCTCATCAGTGCCTGGTCGCCGTCCTCGAACGCGCCGGTGATCGTGCCACCGCTCATGAAGAACTGATCGCGCCCGTCGCCCTGGGCCAATGAGGCAATGGTGCCGCCGCTCATGGAGAAACTGTCGATGCCGTCACCCTGGATGATCGCGCCGGCCAGGCCGCCGGTGACCTGCGCCACATCATTGCCCGAGCCTTGGGTCACCGAGCCGGTGATGCTGCCCAGGTTGAGGCGGAAGATATTGCTGCCGTCGCCTTGGTTCAAGTTGCCGTCGATGCCGGCGCTCGGGCCTTCCACATCCACCAGGTCATTGCCGGCGCCATAGGTCACCGCCCCAGTGATGCGGCCGGTGGCAGTAAGATTCAGGGTGTTGTTGCCGCCAGTGTCGGTAAAGCCCGGCGCGGTGCCGCTGTCACAGGCAGAGGTGTCGTCGCCGGCGGTGTTATTGATGACGCAGGCTCCGTAAGAGCTCAGTGGCGTCGCTGCCAGGGCGACCAGGTACAGCCAGGCAAAGGTCCGTGTGCGCATGATCCGTCCTCGATTGAGGGGATAATTGCCCCGGCACCTGCAACGGCAGGCGCGGGCCAGACCATGACAACGAAATGCACGATACAGATCAGGAAATACCGGTCACCTGTTCGAAAACACCGGCCAATGCAACAGGTTGGCATGGCTTTCTCGACTGCGCTTCAAGCGGCACAGTCCTGTCGCAGCATAGCCGTGTATGGACAGGGCGCCACTGTTAGAAATAACAGGTATAGACGAGTCAGAAGGATGGCGGCAGCACGATCTCGTAGGGTTCGCGCATTCGCTCCAACAACACCTGGGCGAGAATCGGCGCCAGGCCGATCTGTGGGTCGCCGGCCAATTGGCTGGCATACGCGTGGGCGGCGTGGAGTTTGCGCGCCACGCTCCACGTATCCAGGCGTACCTTGCGCGCGCGCTGCCAGGGGATCACCGCTCCTTCGCGGGCGGGCCAGTGCCAGGCCCAGATCGGCACTTCATACAGGTGCGCGCCTACCAGGCTGCAAGCCTTGGCGCTGGCACGGCCGACGGCGTCATGGTCGTCATTGCCGTCGTTGCGCCAGGTGGAAAACACCACGTCACCGGGGTGCAGGTAGCGGGCGATGAACTGGCTCAATTGCGGTTCGCGGGCGGCGAGGGCGTTATCGCAAAAGCCACCGCGAATCCACTTGAGGCTGTGCAGCGGCATGCCCAGGCGGCGCAGTGCTTCGGCGCTTTCCTGGGGCCTGACCACGCTCAGGCGGCTGGCCGGCCACACATTCGAGCCGGGGTGGCTGGCGCTGCCATCGGTGATGGAGATCAGTTGCAGCGGGTGTTCCAGGGTGCTGAGCAGTTGCAGCAAGCCGCCGCAGGCCAGCACTTCATCGCCGGGATGGGGGGCGATAATGACCACGCGTGCGCCAGGAGGCACCAGTGAATGAGGGGCGATCGGCGGGATTTGCGCCAGCTGCGGTGCGCTGTTCCAGATTTGGGCGGGGCCACGGCGGCCGTCGCCTAATGAGGCAAGCTTCATGGGTGACAGATCCTTGTCAATTGATGCTGGGTCGTGCTCCGTTGACGGGACGACGCTCTTTTTACCCACCACAGGCTCCGTCGTGGTGGTTGCATGGCAATCCAATCCTGGATTGCCAGCAAGGCGTCCTCAGCATAGCCAAGGTTTGGTTGCTTTTACATTCAGTAATGGCGTTTTTTTCAAGAGGCCAGCATCAGGCTCTTCAAATAATCGCCAAAGCCGCCCTGGGCCCGCGCTTCCAAGCGTGCACTGGTGATCACCTGCGGCGAGTGGCTCCAGGCGATCGAGGCGCCGCAGCGCTCCAGGTTGCGCACCAGTTGCACATCTTCATGACACGCCAGCGGTTCGAAACCGCCGGCCCGCACATAGGCCCCAGCGCTGATGCCCAGGTTGGCGCCGTGGATATGCCGGTGGCCGTCGCGGGGCTGGTACGCCTGGTTGTAGCGGATCTGCGCGGCCGGGTCGAATCCTTCGCTCCAGGCGTCTACCGTGACCGTGCCGCACACGGCGTCGGCACCCAGGGCCAACTGTGCGACCAGCCAATCCGGAGCCACGCGGCTGTCGGCATCGGTGCACGAGATCCAGCGCGCACCCTGGTTGAGCAGATGCCGCGCGCCCACCCCGCGTACGTGGCCGACATTGCGTGCCTGCACTTCCAGACGCTGCACCTGGAAGGCTTCGGCAATCGCGGCGCTGCTATCGGTGCAACTGTCGAGCACCACCAGCACCTGCACCGCTTCGCCTGCCAGGCCTGGATGGCTGGCCGCGATCAGCGCCGCGTCCAGGCACTCGCCGAGTAATGCTTCTTCATTGTGTACCGGGATCAGGATACCGATCATCGCAGGCCCTCCAGCGTGGCGACCGAGGTCGCGTCGCGGCTCCACAGGTCGAGGAGAAAGTCGTGTTCGTGATGCCGGGCAACCAGCGGCATCGCCAGCCGTTCGTGCAGCAACGCATGCACCTGCTCGGCGGTCTGCGGGCAGCCGTCGATGGGCGGGCGCCAATGGCAGGCGAGGACTTGCCCGTTGGGGGCGAGGCTGGTGAGGGCGCGGTCGATCAGGGCGCCGAGATCATCGGCGTCGAGGTAGTAGCACAACTCGCTAAGCACGATGAGTTCGAACTGTCCCTGCGGCCATTGCTCGGGCAGACGGCTCTGTTGCACCTGGGCATGGGCAAAGCCCAGCAGGCGGCCACGGGCCAGGGCCACGGCGGCTGAAGCGGTGTCGCAACACAACAGGCGATCGCAGCGCGGTGCCAGTTCGGCGCTGAGTTCACCGTTGGCGCAACCGGGCTCGAAGATCGAGGCATACCGTGGGCGCGTCAGCATCGCCAGGGTCAGCGCGCGCTTGCGGCGCTCATACCAGCGTTGGCGAAAAGCCCACGGGTCATCGTTATCAGCGAACAGTTGATCGAAATACGGCGTGGCCACGCTCATACAAACACCACTTCAAAAGGTTGCAACAGCCGCTCGACCACGTACGGCGCCAGTACCGGCGGCAAGCCGATCTGCGGATCGCCTTCCAACTGGCTGGCGAATGCATGGATGGCGTGGCGCTTGCGGGCCACGGCTTCGCAGGTCAGCGGAATCTTGTGGGCGCGGTGCCACGGCACTTGGCTGTCTTCGGGAGACGCCCAGTGCCAGGTCCAGACTGGCAGCTCATACAGCGTGGCGCCCACGGCCTGGGCCGCCTGGGCGCTCGCGCGGCCAACGGCTTCATGGTCGCAATGGCCGTCTTCGCGCCAAGTGGTGAACACCACGTCGGTCGGCTTGAGGTAGCGCTGGATAAACGCAGTCAGCTCGTCCTCACGTGCTGCCACCTGGCTGTCGCTGAAGCCGGCGCGCAGCCATTTCAGGCTGTGCAGCGGTAACCCCAGGCGGTGCAGGGCCTGCGCCGATTCCTGCGGGCGCACCACGCTCAAGCGTTCTACCGGCCAGCGCCGGGATCCAGGGTGACTGGCGCTGCCATCGGTAACGGAAATCAGCTGCATGGGCCGGCCCAGCGCGGCCAGGCCTTGCAGCAGGCCGCCACAGCCGAGCACTTCATCATCCGGGTGCGGAGCGATGATCACGGCGCGATGGCCCTCGGGCACCAGCTCTTCGACACTGATGTGCGGCAGCTCCGCCATCAGGCTCGAGGCCTGCCAATGTTGCAGCGGCGTACCCTGGCCGACGATCGGGTTGGGTCTCATAACTGCCACCTCCCTGTGGGTTCGCCGGCCACCAATTCGCCCAGGCCGGCCAGGTCGCGCTCGGCATGGCTCTGGCGCACATACACCGGCAGATCCGTCATCAATTGGGCAAAGTGTGGATCCTTGCAGTACGGCCCCGCACCCACGGCGCGGCCGACATGGCGCATGACCTGTTCGACAGCCTCCTCGATACACGCGCGGGTCTGCTGGGCCAGTTGCTGGGCGTCAGCCTTGGGGTCGCGGTCGATCTGTTCGGCGCTGGCGCGCAGTACGCAGGCGGCCCCGTTCAAGGCGCTGTCGACGGCGCCGAGGTGGGCGAGGGCATGCGGTTCCGGACGTTTGCTGCAGTGTTCGCGCAGGGACTCGGCCAGGCGTTGCGCGGCGCCGTACCAGCACGCGGCGATGCCCACGCCGCCCTGCCAGAAACCCGGCCGGGCGAGGTAATCGCCGGGGCCGCCCACGGCAATCCCGAGGGCCCCGTCAAACAGCACCTCGACACTGCCGGTGGCCGCCATGCCCACGGCATTCCAGCCTTCGTTGGTGACGGTGATGCCCGGTTGATCCATCTGCACCGCCACCAACTGCTGACGGCCCTGTTCATCCCAGGCCGTCAACAAGCCATGGCTGACCACTGCCGCGCCTGAGCACCAGGCTTTGCGCCCGTCCAGGCGCAAGCGATGCCCGTCCTGGCGCACCTGGACCCTGGCGGTCGGCGGTTCGGCCGCCCACATGCCCCATGTGCTGCCCAAAGGCGGCAGTGGGCTGTCGAGTTCGGCAATGATCGCCAATGCATCGGTATGACCTTCGAACAACTTGCACAAGCGCAGGTCGTGGCCTGCCACCTGCGCCAGGCGACTGAATCGCGCCAGAGTCTCGCCGCTGCCAGGCAGCGGCAGTTGGTCGAGGCCTTCTTCCTGAAGTGCCTTCAGCGCCTTGCCCAGGTCTTGCGTGTCCGCGTAACCCTGGAAGCTCTGAAGGAATCCATGCAGTGCCATGTCACACCTCTTCGTCACGCTGCAGTTCGAACAGTAGCAGCGAGCGGCCGGTAACCGCGTACTCGTGATCAAAATCAAACCGTTCCTGGCCGCGTACCGCCGGCTGGTTGGTGTCGAGCATGCAGGTCCAGAACTCACCTTCAGGCACCGACGGCAGGCGGAAATTGACCATGTCATGATGCGCGTTCACCACCAGCAACAAGGTGGCGTCGGCACCGGCACGTCGAATCCCGGTTTCCTGCGCGCGACCATCCATCAGCATGCCGAGGCAGCGGCCATGGCTGTCTTCCCACTGTTCGGTGGTCATCTCGTTGCCATCCGGCGACAGCCAGGTCACATCCTTGACGCCGATGTCTTCGTTATAGTCGCCCACCAGGAAGCGGCCACGACGCAGGATCGGATAGGCCAGGCGCAGCTTGATCAGGCGTTTGACAAACTTGAGCAGCGCCTTGCCGTCATCGTCCAGCTCCCAGTTGACCCAGCCGATCTCGCTGTCCTGGCAGTAGGCGTTGTTGTTGCCGTGCTGGGTGCGGGCGAACTCATCACCGGCGACGATCATCGGCGTGCCCTGGGCCAGCAGCAACGTGGCGAAGAAGTTGCGCATCTGGCGCAGACGCAGCGCGTTGATTTCCGGGTCTTCGGTCGGGCCTTCGACGCCGTGGTTCCACGACAGGTTGTTGTTGCTGCCGTCCTGGTTGTTCTCGTCGTTGGCTTCGTTGTGCTTGTCGTTGTACGACACCAGGTCATGCAGGGTGAAACCGTCATGCGCGGTGATGAAGTTCACCGAGCTGTAGGGGCGGCGACCCCGATGGTTGAACATCTCGCCCGAAGCGGTCATGCGCCCGGCGAAGTCCGCCAACTGGCCGTCATCGCCTTTCCAGAAGGCACGTACGGTGTCGCGGAAACGGTCGTTCCATTCGACCCAGCCCGGCGGGAAGTTGCCCACCTGATAACCGCCTGGGCCACAGTCCCAGGGTTCGGCGATCATTTTCAACTGGCGCAGTACCGGGTCCTGGCGGCACGCCACGAGGAAGCTGTGGCGCTCGTCAAACCCGTCGCGGTAGCGGCCCAGGATGGTCGCCAGGTCGAAACGGAAGCCGTCGACGTGCATCTCGGTGGCCCAATAGCGCAGGGAGTCGGTGACCATCTGCAGCACGCACGGGTGGCTCAGGTCGAGGGTGTTGCCGGTGCCGGAGTCGTTGATATAGAAGCGCTTGTCATCGGGCATCAGCCGGTAGTAGGAGGCGTTGTCGATGCCGCGCATGGACAGGGTCGGGCCGCGCTCGTTGCCTTCGGCGGTGTGGTTGTAGACCACGTCGAGGATCACTTCCAGCTTCTGCTCGTGCAGGTGCGCGACCATCTCCTTGAACTCGGCGATCTTGCCGCTGGCCAGGTAGCGCGGGTCGGGGGCGAAAAACGCGATGCTGTTGTAGCCCCAATAGTTGGTCATGCCTTTTTCCAGCAGGTGCTGGTCGTTGACAAAGGCGTGTACCGGCAACAGTTCGACCGACGAGATGCCCAACTGGCGGATGTGCTTGAGCACGTCATCTTCCATCAGGCCGGCGCAGGTGCCGCGCACCGATTCGCCGACCGAAGGGTGGCGCATGCTGATGCCGCGCAAATGGGTTTCGTAGATGATCGTGCGGTCCCACGGCACCCGTACCGGCTGGTCGTTGCCCCAGGTGTGCGCCGGGTCGATGACCTTGCACTTGGGCACGAAAGGCGCGCTGTCGCGTTCGTCGAAGCTGAGGTCGTCGTCCGGGTGGCCGATGGTGTAGCCGAACAGTGCCTCGGACCATTTGAGTTCGCCCACCAGCTGTTTGGCATAGGGGTCGATCAGCAATTTGTGGTGGTTGAAGCGATGACCGTTGGCCGGGTCATAAGCACCGTACACACGGTAGCCGTAAATCAGCCCGGGGTGGGCGTCGGGCAAGTAGCCGTGGAAGATTTCGTCGGTGTATTCGGGCAGTTCGATGCGTTCCAGCTCAACTTCGCCGGCGTCGTCGAACAGGCACAGCTCCACTTTGGTGGCGTTGGCCGAGAACAGCGCAAAGTTGACGCCCAATCCATCCCAGGTGGCGCCGAGGGGGAAGGGCAAACCTTCACGAATCCGCGACGGCTCGTTGCCCGGCGTCGAAGGGGTTTTATGGGGTTTGCTCATGGTGTTGCTCCTGCAAGGGTCTTTTTTCGGGCCGAACGCGGCCGTGCTGACGAATATTCAGCTGACAATCGGGGTGGAAAAATCACCGCTTGCCGGCAGGGCCGGCAAGCGGTGCGGGGGTCAAGGCTTGGGCTTTTTCGGCGCCGCTGGCTTCTTCGCCGCCGGGGCTGCCGGCTTGCTCGCGGCCGGTGGCGCAGGCTTGGCCTTGGCCGGCGGTTTGGGCGCGGTCTTGGGTTTGGCCGAGGCCTTGGGCTTGCTCGGCGTCAGGGCTTCGGCTTCGGCAAGCTTGCGCGCCATCTCCCAATGACGTGCGTCCTCCCCATGGGGTTTGCCTTCAGATTCCCAGATCTGATGCGCCAGCTCGCGTATGCGTTTGTCTTCAGTACTCATCACAATGCTCCTCACAGAAAATTTTCAGCTTTCTTGATCATCAGGATTGATAAAGACATTGACCGGGAAATCCCCCAGGGCAGCGCTGATCAACAGCTCCTTGTCTGGTGTGACTGCGCCTGTATGAAAAAGTCCCTTCCAGTTTTGAGTTGGCGCGGCGAACGGTAATTTCACCCGTGTATCGCCCCAAACCTGCGCATTGATCTGGGGATGCACACCGTTTTCAAGCAGGTCAAACGGCCAGCGCGGCACCACCACCAACAGGTGGCGGCCCTGGTGTTCGCGGTGGAACGCGACCACCCGCCCGGCGTGTAGGCCAAGCACTTCCAGCGGCGTATAGCTGCCTGCGCGGAAGAGTCCGGGATCGGCCTTGCGCAAGGCCAGCGCCTGGGCAATCACGGCCTGCTTGATGCGCCCGTCTCGCCAGTTGAACAGCAGTTCGCCGGGATCCGGTGGGGTATCCAGCGCGCGTTGCCGTGCGTTGAAATCCACCGGGCGACGGTTGTCCGGGTCCACCAGGCTGAAGTCCCAGAACTCGTCGCCCTGGTACAAATCCGGCACACCCGGCACGGTGATGCGAAGCAAGGATTGCGCCAGGCCATTCACCGCACCGGCGGGGGCGATCACCTGGGCCGCGTTGCCGATTGCCGTGCGCAACGGACGGCCTTCCTCGCTCAGCAGCAGGCGTGACAGGAAGGCTTCGACGCCCTGTTCATAGGCTTCGTTGGGCGCGCTCCAGGCGCTCTGCAGCTTGGCCTCGCGCAGGGCTTTCTGTTGCCATTGCCACAGGCGCTGATGGTAGTCCTCGAAGTCATCGGCCTGGTCCAGCGGCCAGCTGCCGAGCAGCACTTGGTAAAGAATCAACTCATCGCCGGCCGAAGGCGCACTGGCGTCAGTGCGCAGCGGCGCGGCGAGCCTGCGCCACTGCTCGACCTGCTCGACGTACCACGCTGCGCACTCGCTGAGCACCGCGAGGCGCGCGCGAGTGTCTTCGCCGCGCTTGTGGTCGTGGGTCGCCGTGGCCAAGAGGTTATCGGGGAAGGTCTGCAGGCGTTGCTGGTTGACCGCATGGAACTCGGCCAGCGGCGCGCTGAACTGCTCGGTGCTGAAACCCACGTCATTGCGCGACAGCAGCACGCCCGAGCGATAGAACGCAGTGTCTTCCACGGCCTTGGCGGCCGCCGGCGACGTCAGTTGCTGGAAGCGCACGCAGGCATGCTTGAGCATCTTGCGCTCGCGACCCACCGGGCGATGGCGCCAAGGCTGGCCGCCAAGCCATTTTTCCAGGTGTTCGAGCACCGGCCAGTCGCCTTCGCCGAGGGTGCTGCGGGCACCGTCCATGGCGTGCTGGAAGACTTTGTCGTCAGCCGCGCTGCGGCCCAGCGCGCTGATGTAGGTGCGGTACACCGGGAAGTGCACGATCAGCTCCTGCAAGGCACGGCGAATTGCACCGAGGGTCAGGTCGCGGGTCATCACATCGTCGCGCGCGACTTGCAGCAGGGCCCGCGCCACGCTTTCGAAATCGCCGCCGAGGGAGCCATTGAGGATCTGCTGACGTGCCAGCCGCGCCTCTTCGATAAACGCCGAGGGCCGTTCGCTGTGCTGCGTCCACAACGCGGCCAGTGGCGCAAAGCCCTCCGGGTGGTGTTGCAACAGCGACAGCTGGTTCATGAATTCGTAGCCGGTGGTGCCGTCCACGCGCCAGTCTTCACGCAGGGTTTCGCCTTCGCCGAGAATCTTTTCGACAAAGATCGGCAGGTGCCGCTCCGGCGATAGCGAATCCACGCGCCGGCGCAGTTTGCGGCAATAGCCGCGAGGATCGGCGAGGCCGTCGATATGGTCGATGCGCAAACCGTCCACCAGGCCTTCACGGATCAGCTCGAAGATCTTGCCGTGGGTGGCTTCGAACACGGCGCTGCGCTCCACGCGCAGGCCACCGAGTTCGTTGACGTCGAAGAAGCGCCGCCAGTTGATGTCGTCCGCCGCGGTGCGCCAGCTGGCCAGGCGATAGGTCTGTTGCTCGAGCAGCTGGTGCAGGCGCTTGAAGCCTTCAGGCTGGCGCCCGTCGAACTCGGCCAGCCGGCTTTCGATGGCGGGCAAAACTTCGGTGGCGCGCTCGGCCAGCGCCTGCTTGAGCCAGGCGGCTTCGGCGTAGGCGTCATCCTGGTAGGCGAGGGCGCTGAAGCGGTCGGCCAGGGGCTTGAGCAATGGGTCGTTGCCGAGGATCAACGCGTAGTCGCGTGGGCAGATCGGAAAGCGGTGTTGGTAATGCTCGACGTAGAACGCCCCATGGGCTGCATCGAAATGCAGGGTCAGGGTGCCGGTCTGCAAGGCTTCGCCGTAGTCGCTGCCGAGGAATGGCATCAACAACTGGCCCTTGAGCAGCGGGTCGGGGGAGTGCCATTGGATGTCGAAGAACTCGCTGTAGGGGCTCAGGCGCCCCCATTCCAGCAGGTCCAGCCACCAGGGGTTGTCGGCGCCGCCCACGGCCATGTGATTGGAGACGATATCGAGGATCAGCCCCATACCGTGCTCACGCAAGGCCGCGATCAGACGGCGCAGCGCGGCTTCACCGCCTAGCTCGGGGTTGACGCTGGTCGGGTCGACCACGTCGTAGCCGTGCATGGAACCGGCACGTGCGCTGAGCAGCGGCGAGGCATACAGGTGGCTGATGCCCAGTTGGGCGAAATACGGCACCAGCGGCACCGCGTCATCGAGGGTGAAACCTTTATGGAATTGCAGGCGCTGGGTAGCGCGCAGGGGCAGTGCTTTCATCGGTCACGCTCATAGGCTTGGTTGCGCGCGACGGCCAGCAGTTCGAGGCGGCGGGCGGCGCCGGCATTGTCGAGCAGGCTGGAAGCCTCGCCCGCCAGGCGGCGGCGCCAATTGGGATGGGTATCGGTGGTGCCGGGCAGGTTGGCTTGTTCTTCAATGCCCAGCGCGTCCTCAAGCGGCAGCAGCACCAGCGGCGCACGGGTGTGGCCGAGGTAGCGCACGCTGGCGTCGATCATGTGGTCGGTTTCATTGCGAATCTCTTCGACGAAATTCTGCGGGTCCTGGCTCAAGGCCTGGCGCAGTGCCTGGCGTTCGCGCAGGCGGTGTTCGCTCCATTGCTCCACGGTGGGCGCATCGATCAGGCCGAGCTGGATATTCCAGTCGATATCACGGCTGTGCCACCAGCCGTTGAGGGTCGGCAGGTCATGGGTGCTGGTGGTGGCCAAGGCGTTGTCCGGCCAGTCGAGGATCGGGTTGAACTGGCCATCGTGGCCTTGTTCGAACAACAGCACGCGCATGCCCAGGATCGAGCGGCCGCTGAGTTTTTCGCGCAGGCCGTCGGGCACGGTGCCGAGGTCTTCGCCGAGGACGATAGCTTTGTGGCGGTGGGACTCCAGGGCCAGCAGCCGCAACAGGTCATCCACCGGGTAATACAGGTAGGCGCCTTCGCGCGGCGAGGCGTCCATGGGAATCACCCACAGGCGCTGCAGGCCCATCACATGGTCGATGCGCAAGCCGCCGGCGTGGGCGAAGTTGGCGCGCAGCATTTCGATGAATGCGCGAAAACCGTTGCGCTTGAGGCCTTCGGGTGAAAACGCGGAAATCCCCCAGCCTTGGCCGGAGCGGTTGAGAATATCCGGCGGCGCGCCCACGGTCAGGTCGGCCAGCAGTTCATCCTGGCGGCTCCAGGCCTGGCTGCCGCCGCCATCAGCGCCAACCGCCAGGTCGGCGATCAGGCCGATGCCCATGCCGCTGCCTCGGGCAGCTTGCTGGGCACGCTCCAGGCAGCGCGCGATCAGCCATTGGGCGAAGGCGTAGTAACCGATTTCCTCGCGGTTGGCTTCAGCGAACTGTACGAGTGCCGGGCTTTGCGGATTGCGCCACTCCTGCGGCCAGTGACGCCAGTCGAGGTCCTCGCCGGCGGCGGCACGCTGTGCCTGCACGGCCTCAAAGCGGCAGTGGTTTTCCAGCGCTTCGCCACCGGCCTGGCGGAAGCTGAGGAAGTCGGCCTGTTGCGGGTGCTGGCCGTGGCGGAAATCTTCATACAGCGCGCGCAGCAGGCGTTGCTTGGCGTTGGCGGCGGCGGGCCAGTCGATCAGCGTGTGTTGCTCCAGCGTGTGCAGTTCATCTTCCAGGCCAAGGGCCTCGATGGTGCTGCGCACTTCGCGTTCGCCGAGGATGCAGGACGGAGAGGCATACAAGCTGTTGAGGAACAGGCGACTGGAAGGCGAGTACGGGCTGTAGCGGCCGGTGTCGGCGCTGAACATCGCGTGCATCGGGCTGATCGCCAGGGCGTCCGCGCCACGTTCTGCAGCGGAACGCGCCAGGTGCTCCAGGGCCAGGGTGTCGCCGAAACCGCCATCCCCCAGGCGGCGTAGTGCGTACAACTGGGCACTCAGGCCCCAGGCGCGCGCGGGCTGGGTGTCCACCGCTTCGGCCACGCTGTAGCAGTGCGTGGGCGCGACGGCCAGGGTAAAGCTCTGGTCGTTGATATGCACCTGGTGATAACCCAGGGCGATCACGCCAGGCAGAACCGCGTTGCCGTCGAGGCGCAGCTCCAGGCTTTCGCCGCCTTCGAGGTTGACCCGGCACAGGGTATCGGGCTCGAAGTAACGTGCCAGGTCGAGGCCTTCGCCGGTGTCGATGGTCATCAAGGGGGGCAGGTGTTTGTCGTGTTGCACCTGCTCCAGTTCAAGCAGGCTGGCGTCGATCTCGGCATCGGTGTCGGCCGGGTGGCCCAGGCCTTTGAGAACGGCGCGCAGGGCGTCGGGTTTCACTCGTTGCGGGCGGCCGTTTGCGTCGATCCAATCGACGGCCAGCCCCGCGCGGCTGGCGAGGATTTCCAGGTTCGCTTCGCTCAAGGGTGCTCTCCAACAGGGGATAGGGTCACGCGTGCGCTGTACGGCGGCAGTTGTGCGCCGTGCTCGGCAGGCGTTTGGAACAGAACGGGGGCGGCCGCCGGGTGATCCACGGCGGTGGTGCTCAGGTTCAGGTCGATCTGCAACAGGCTGCTGTTGCCCAGGCGCCAGCGCGCACTGACGGCGCCGTCGGCCAATACCTGCGCACCCAAGGCCACGGTGCCGGGCAGGTGCGGCACGATATGCGTGTGGCGCAGGTTCAACAGGTGCCGGTAGAGCTCGGCGTGGGGGTGATCGGCCAGCGCCGGGGAGGATTGCTTGAAAGTGGCCAGGGCGTTCGGGTCCGGGATGCGGTCACGACGCTCCGGGTCCTGGAAGGCGGCAAAGTCGGCAAATTCGCCGCGCCGGCCCTCACGCACCGCTTCGGCCAGTTCGCCGTGGTGATCGGTGAAAAACAGGAACGGCTCGCTGGCATTCACTTCATCGCCCATGAACATCAGCGGGATCATCGGTGACAGCAGCAGCAGGGCGGTCGCCGCCTTGAGCGCCTGGGGCGCGCACAGCTGGTGCAGGCGCTCGCCCATCGCGCGGTTGCCGATCTGGTCGTGGTTCTGCAGGAAGGCTACAAAGGCGGTGGGCGGCAGATCGCCGCTGGGTTCGCCGCGCTCATGGCCGTGGCGGGTAGTGTGGCCCTGGTAGACAAAACCCTCGCCCAGGCAACGCGCCAGTTGGGCGGTAGGTTCCTTGGCAAAGTCGCTGTAGTACGCGTCGGTTTCGCCGGTCAGCAGTACGTGCAACACGTTATGAAAGTCATCATTCCATTGCGCGTCGAAATCCTGCTTGAGCAGGCTGGCCTGGTTGAGTTCGTTCTCCAGCACCAGCCACACATGCCGGCCGGTGTCGACCTGCTGGCGCACCCGCTGCGCGAGCTCCTGCAGGAAGCCTGGGTTGTCGATGGCGTGCACGGCGTCCAGGCGCAGGCCGTCGAAGCGGTATTCCAGCAACCACATCAGCGCGTTGTCGAGGAAGAAATTGCGCACTTCACGGCGGTCGAAATCGATACCGGCGCCCCACGGCGTGTGCACGTCTTCCTGAAAGAAGCCGGCCGCGTACTGGCCCAGGTAATTGCCATCGGGACCGAAGTGGTTGTAGACGACATCCAGGATGACCGCGAGGCCATGCTCGTGGGCGCAATCGACCAAGTGCTTGAGCTGTTCGGGGGTGCCGTAGGAGGACTGGGGCGCATACGGCAGCACGCCGTCATAACCCCAGTTGCGTTCGCCGGGAAATTGCGCCAATGGCATCAATTCGATGGCGGTGACGCCCAGCTCGGCCAGGCGTGGCAGGTGTTTTTCGACCTCGGCGTAGCCCCCCATCGCGCCCACGTGCAGCTCGTAGATCACCGCTTCGTGCCAGGGGCGGCCTTGCCAGTGGCTGTGACGCCACGGGTAGGCGAGTGGGTCGACGACTACGCTCCAGCCATGCACGTCCGCAGCCTGGGCCCTGGACGCGGGGTCGGGTACATCCATTTCTCCATCGATGTTGAAGCGGTAGCGGGTGCCGGCGGGGCACTTCACTTCTGTCTCGAACCATCCCTCTGCCTGCGGCAGCATGGCGATGGATTTGCCGTCTTCCAATTCAACGCTGACATAAAACGCGTCTGGCGCCCACAAGGCAAAACGCGTGTGTTGCGCGTCCAGCATGATTGCGCCGTGGGGCCAGGTTTCCAAAGTCCGTAACGGCATCTATGAAGACCTCCCTTGATTATTTAGTCGATTTCCCCAAGGCCTTGGCCACCAGTTGTTCATACAGTTCGGCGTAGGGTTCTACCGCCTGGCACCAGTTGAAGGGCTGGGTCATGGCGCGGCTGCGCATGGCATTGAGCAGGCCCTTGTTGGCGAACACGCGGAACGCGCGGCTCAGCGCCTCTTCGTAGCTTTCTACCGTGGATTCATTGAACAGGAACCCGGTAACGCCATTCTCGATGGTGTCCGCCAGCCCGCCGGTGTTGCGTGCCACCGGCAGCGAGCCGAAGCGCTGGGCGTACATCTGGCTCAGGCCGCAGGGTTCGTAGCGTGAAGGCATCAGCAGGAAGTCGCTGCCGGCGAACATGCGGCGGGCGTCGGTTTCGTTGAAGCCGATACGCACGCCGACCTGCCCAGGGAAGCGCAGCGCCAATTCACGCATGGCTTGCTCTTCTTCGGGCTCGCCGCGACCGATGATCGCGATCTGGCCACCGTTTTCGACGATAAAGCTCGACACGGCCTCGGTCAGGTCCAGGCCTTTCTGGTAGACCAGGCGCGAGACCACGGCGAACAGCGGGCCGGTGGAGTCATGCAGGCCGAACAATTCGCGCACGTGGCCGGCGTTGATCGCCTTGCCTTCCCAGTCGCCAATGTTGAAGTTGTGGGTCAGGTGCGTGTCGGTGGAGGTTTCCCAGCTTTCATCAATGCCGTTGGGAATGCCACTGAGCAGGCCTTGCTGGGTCTTGGCGGCAAGGAAGCCGTCGAGGCCGCAGCCGAATTCCGGGGTGGTGATTTCCTGGGCGTACGTCGCGCTCACGGTGGTGATATGGCTCGAGTAGGCCATGCCGGCCTTGAGGAAGGACATCTTGCCGTAGAACTCCATGCCTTCCTGTTGCAGCGCGTGGGGTGGAATGCCCAGCTCCGGCGTCGAGGCCAGGCTGACCACACCTTGGTAGGCCAGGTTATGGATGGTGAACAGGGTCGGGGTGCGTGACCCACGCCAGTGCATATAGGCCGGGGCCAGGCCAGCGGGCCAGTCATGGGCGTGCACCAGGTCCGGGCACCAGTGGATCTGTGCGAGGTTGGCGGCCATGTCGGCGGCGGCCAGGCCCAGGCGGGCGAAGCGAATATGGTTGTCGGGCCAGTCTCGGCCGTTATTGGCGCCGTAGGGCGTGCCTTCGCGCTCATAAAGCTCAGGGCAGATCAGTACATAGATAACCAGGCCGTCCTTGAGGTCCATGCGCCCGATCTTGCACGGCGGCAGTGCGGCATGGCCGCCCAGTTCACCAATGATATGGATCGGGTTATCACTCTCCATCACCTGCGGGTAGCCGGGGATCAGCACGCGCACATCGTGCAGGTGCGCCATGGCACGGGGCAGGGCGGCAGACACGTCGCCCAGGCCGCCGGTCTTGACCAGGTCGGCGAATTCGGAGGTGACGAACAGGACTTTCTTGCGATTGGGATTATGACTCGGGACCGGCCGCACCGTGTTGAGGTCGACTAAAGCTGTCGACCCGCCAACTGGCTGACTAACACGCTCTCCTTGAATACTTGCAGCGGCACTGATCATAGTTCTCTCCACGTGTTGGTCGGCTAGTGGCCCGCTGCCACTAGCTCCGTTGACCGCATCCTGCGGCCAGGCGCACAAGCGCAATGACAAACTGGCAAGGCGTATGCCAGTTGCACGGTTAGCTCAAAAAGAATGGATAGACGGCATCTGGTGTGAACCGCTTGTGCGCGCCTTACCCTATACCTGACCTATGGCAGAGTTGGAAAGTTTCGATTTTTTCGCGGGGTTTTTGTTTTGAAACGGACCCATCGGTCATCAATCTAGGACAGATCCTAGAGCCTGTAGGGTTTGTGGGGGATTTTTGTAGGACAAAATACTTGTAACGATATGCAAAGCTGGGAAAACGGGGGTGGGGTTGGTGGGCGGGTAGGCGGAGGTAGGGTTGCAGGGTGTGACGGTGAAGTGCTCCGATGTGGTGCGTGGGGTGCATCAGGTTGGGCGGGGGGCAGGTTTTGGGGCTGCTGCGCAGCCCAACGCAGGGCAAGCCTGCTCGCCACAGGGGGAGCGGCTTGCTGGGGGGAGCGGCTTGCTTAGGGGGAGGGGTTCCCTCATCAAGTGTGTTTGCTATGGGAGAACTGCTGCTCCCCTGTCAGTTGAGCAGTCGGAGGGGGGGCTGATTGGCCCAGGCCTGGATGTCCTCGATCATCTGCTGGTAAAACTGCCGGTAGTTCTGCTCGCTGACATACCCCACGTGCGGTGTGGCCAGGACATTGTCCAGTTGGCGAAACGGATGGTCGGCGGGCAGCGGTTCTTCGCTGAACACATCCAGCGCGGCGCCGGCCAGTTGGCCGTTTTGCAGGGCCCGTACCAGTGCCTGCTCATCCACAATCGGACCGCGCGCGGTGTTCACCAGGCGTGCGCTGGGTTTCATCCAGCCCAGCGCCTCGGCATCCACCAGGCCGCGGCTGCGGTCGCTGAGCACCAGGTGAATGGTGAGAATGTCGGCCTGTTCAAACAACTCGCGTTTGCTGACCCACGTCACGCCCGAGGCGGCTGCGCGTTCCGGCGTGAGATTTTCACTCCAGGCAATCACGCGCATGCCGAACACCTGGGCGAACTGCGCGACTTTCTGGCCGATGCTGCCCAGCCCCAGGATCCCCAAGGTCTTGCCATACAGGTCGCCGCCCAGTCCCACCTGCCAGCCGCCCGCTCTCAGCGAGTTGGCTTCGGCCACCAGGTTGCGCGTGGAGGCCATGATCAGTGCCCAGGTCAGTTCCGGCGCGGCCTGTTTGTAGCTGTCGGTGCCACACACCTGGATGCCCAGCGCCTTGGCCGCCGGGATGTCGATGGCCGCGTTGCGCATGCCGCCGGTCACCAGCAGCTTGAGCTGGGGCAAGCCCTGCAGCAGGGCCTTGTCGAAAGTGGTGCGCTCGCGCATCACGCAAATCACCTCGAACCCCTGCAGCCGCTCGATCAGAGTGGCGGTGTCCGCCGGGTAGTCGTGCAGGAAATGCACCTGGCCTACCGACTCCAGCACCGACCAGTCCACCACGCCACTGGCTACCTTCTGCCAATCATCAATGACTGCGATCTGTACCGACATTCACGCGTGCCTCGAAAAAGGTTGGATTAAAGGGCGTTCAAGCCCTGCAACAATGCTTTATTGAACTGTGCCGGTTCTTCCATTTGCGGTGCATGGCCCAGGCCCGGGAATTCCACCAGGGTGGAATGCGGGATCAGCTTGGCCACCTGCTTGCCGAGTACCGCGTAGTTGCCGAGCTTGGCCTTGACCTCCGGTGGCGCCAGGTCCTTGCCGATCGCGGTGTTGTCCGAGGTGCCGATCCACAGCAGGGTCGGCATCTGCAGGTCCTTGAACTCGTAGTACACCGGCTGGGTGAAGATCATGTCGTAAATCAATGCCGAGTTCCATGCAACCTGGGTATGGCCCGGGCCTTTATTGAGGCCGGCGAGCATATCGACCCAGCGGTCGTATTCGGGCTTCCAGCGCCCTACATAGTAGGTGTTGAGTTCGTACTTGCGAATGCCTTCGGCGCTGAGTTTAAGCTCGCGCTGGTACCACTGGTCGACGCTGCTGTACGGCACGCCGAGGGCTTTCCAGTCTTCCAGGCCAATCGGGTTCACCAGCCCAAGCTGCTCGGTCTGGGCCGGATAGAGCAGGGCGTAGCGGGTGGCGAGCATGCCGCCGGTGGAGTGGCCGATAATGGTCGCCCGGTGAATGCCGAGCTTTTCCAGGAGTTGATGGGTGTTTTGCGCCAGTTGCTGGAAGCTGTACTGATAATGATCAGGCTTGCTGGAGGTGCAGAAGCCGATCTGGTCGGGCGCGATCACCCGGTAACCGGCCTCGCTCAAGGCCTTGATCGAGCCTTCCCAGGTAGCGCCGCAGAAGTTCTTGCCGTGCATCAGCACCACGCTGCGCCCGTTGGCCTTGCCGGTGGCGGGGATGTCCATGTAGCCCATCTGCAGGGACTTGCCCTGGGACTGGAAGTTGAAGTGCTCAAGCGGATAGGGGTACGCAAAGCCTTGCAGTTCAGGCCCGTAGGCTGGGCCTTCAGTGGCTGCGAACACCGGGGTGACACTGGCGGTGAGCAGGCCGGCAAGGCAAAAGGTGCGGATCAGAGGCATGGGCGGGGCTCCAGACAAGATGTCTTGGATGCTGTTGGGAGGCGATTAAGTGGGGATTAACACCCACTGCAAGGTCAGGGCTGCCAGCACCCCGTAACGCACGCCCTTGGCCAGGGTCACCAGCAGCAGGAAACGCCACAACGGCTCGCGCATCACCCCGGCGACCAGCGTCAGCGGGTCACCGATGATCGGCACCCAACTGAGCAGCAGCGTCCAGTGCCCCCAACGCTGGTAATGGTGCCGGGCTTTGGCCAGTTGCGGGTCGCTGACCGGAAACCAGCGCCGGTGCTTGAAGCGCTCCACCCCGCGCCCGAGCAGCCAGTTCAGCACCGACCCCAGCACATTGCCGAGCGTCGCGACTACCAGCAGCCACCACAGGCTGTAATGCCCGCTGAGCAGCAGGCCAACCAGCACGGCTTCGGATTGCAGGGGCAGCAGGGTCGCGGCGCCAAACGCGGCGAGAAACAGCCCCAGGTAACCGGCAAGCATCGGTCAGTGTGCCGGGTACTCGGCCACCACCACATCCTGGCCGTCGCGGGTCAGGCCGATGACCTGATACGCCTCGCTGCGACCTTCGACTTCCATGCCCGGCGACCCCATGGGCATGCCCGGTGCGGCGATTCCCAGCAAGTCGTCGCGCTTGCGCAGCGCCAGGACCTGCTCGGCGGGCACATGGCCCTCGACAAACTTGCCGTCGATCACGGCGGTGTGGCACGAGCCCAGGCGCGGCGCCACGCCAAGGCGTTGCTTGACGTCACTCATATTGGCTTCGACATGGTCATTGACCTTGAAGCCGTTGCTTTCCAGGTGGCTGATCCATTTCTTGCAGCAACCGCAGTTGGCGTCGCGGTGTACGTCGATGGGGATCAGGTCGGCGGCCTGGGCCAGCGTGGTGGTGAACAGGGCCGACAGCAGGGCCAGGCGCAGGGTGGTTTTCATCAAAAGGCTCGCAAGCAGGAAGTGGCGATTGGGATGGCGGCGATCATGACGACGTCATCGCAGGCAAGCCAGCGCCCACCGGCGAGCAACCTTCGCGGTAATGTTTCAAAATTATACGAAGGGCGGATTTTCCAGCCGATGCTTGAGTTGGTCCAGGGCAATCGCGGACAACTCGATCATGCGCTCATGCAGGGTGGCCAGCTGCAATTCGGTCTCATAGGTCAGCACGCGCTTGAACAGCGTGCCGCCGCGAAACGGCTGCAGGAAGTAGTGAATGGAGCCATCGACGGCGAGGGAGGTAAACACGGTCTTGAACTCGCCGGGGCGGCGGGCGACCTGTACGCGGTAACTCATGGGCACGCGCACGCCCAAGAGGTCGATCATTTCGGTAAAGCGCGTGCCGACGGGGAGTGAACCGGTGGTGCCGGTGTCGGCACTCAGGGATGTGGGGTGCCATTCGTGCCAGCGATCCGGCTGGGTCACATAGTCGTAGACGGCATCGATGGGGGCCTCGATAAAGCGTTCCTGACTGATCCGCTCCAAGCGGACTGACTGCTCTGCAGCGCGCATGGCACACCTCCTGTGTGGCTGTGAACTGTCAGAATAGTCCGACTCCCGCGCATTGCACGGGAGTATCCAGGCCATTTATCAGCTCACCTTGAAACGCCCCATCAAGGCAATCACGCGTCCATTGGCGTCCAGCAGGGTCTGCGTATTGGTTTGCGTGGCATGGCCGCTCTGCACCAGTTCCTCGACCATATGTCGGATCTGCACCATGCTGCGGTTGATCTCCTCGGTCACCGCGCTTTGCTGCTCGGCGGCCGTGGCGATCTGCGTACTGAGGTTGTTGATATGGCTGACCGAGCCTGCCATCTCGTCCAGGCCGGTGTTGACCCGCGCGGTGGCATCCGCCGCCGATTGGCAACTGGCCTGGGTGTTTTCCATGGCCGCCACCGACGAACTCACCCCGGTAGTCAGGCGCGCGAGCATTTCGTTGATCTGCGAGGTGCTGGCCTGGGTGCGCGCGGCCAGTGCTCGGACTTCGTCGGCAACCACGGCAAACCCCCTGCCTTGTTCACCGGCCCGTGCCGCTTCGATTGCGGCGTTGAGGGCCAGCAGGTTGGTCTGGCCCGCAATTGCGCCGATCACGCCCAGGGTTTCGGTGATGCGCGCGGCGTCCTGGCGCATGTTCTCCACGGTGTGGGTGGCGCTGGCCACTTCGCCGATCAGGGCGCTGACACTGCTGGAGGCTTCGCCGACCACCACGCGGGAACGGTCGGCGTGTTCGTTGGCGCGTTGAGTGAACGAGGCGGTTTCTGCTGCGTTCTGCGCAACCGTGTCGGCGGTGGAACTCATCTCGGTGATGGCGGTGACGGTCTGGTCGGTCTCCGAGGCGTGGCGCACCAGGATCTGGTTGGTGTGCGCCGAGGTTTTCTGCAGTTGCTCAAGGCCCGACGACATGGCGCCGGTGGCCTGCGTGACCTCGCCGATCATGTTTTGCAGGTACACGATAAAGCGGTTGACCGAGTGGCCGATGGCGCCGAGTTCGTCTTCAGCGCGGATGGTGATGCGTCGCGTCAGGTCGGCGTCACCGGCGGACAACGCGTCAATATTGGCTTTCAGCGTGTTCATGCGCTGCACCAGTTGGCGGATCGCATAGGCCGCCAGCAGCACCAACAGCAGCACCATGGGGATTTGCACCAGGGCCAGGCTGCCGAGCACGTCGTCGCGCTGGGCGGTGATCAACGAGGTGGGCAGGGCGGTCGCCAGGAACCACGGCGTGCCTTCGATGGGGCGCATATAGAACGTGCTGGCCACGCCCTGGTTGTCGAACTCGCTGCGCTGCAAGGCCTGGTCACGGTGGGCCAGGGCTTTGCTGACCTGGGCGGCAAATGCCGAGGTGCCGGTGAGTTCGCTGATGTTCTTCAACACCACCGGGCCACTGAGGCGCGTGCTGTTGCTGATGATCTTGCCGTCGCCTTCGACGATCAGCATCTGCCCGCCGATGTCTTTTTCCTTGCTGGCCACCAGCGCGTTGAAAAAGCCCAGGGTCACGTCAATGGTGGCGACGCCATACGCCGCGCCGTCCCGCTGGATCGCCATGGCGCAGTTGGTGCGCGGCTCCTGGCTGGCGTCGTCCTTATAGGCGGCAGCCCAGGCGCATTGGCCACGCGGCGCGGCGAGGCCGCCCTTGTACCAGCTCTGGTCGTAGTAATTGGGGGCAGGGTCGCTGTTCCAGAACGTGTTCACTACGAGCTTGCCCGACGCATCGCGGTGCCAGAACGTGCTGTGCTTGTTGCGCCCCGGCGTGCGCTGGTTGGGCAGCGGCCAGATGCCGCCGCCGAAGACTTTCAGCTCGCCGTACTGGTCCACCAGGCCGGGCAGGACCTTGTCGATGGCATCGCTGTCGAGCAGCACAATGGTCTGGGTGATGCTGCGTTGCTGGGCCTGGACCTTGTTCAGTTCGCCCTGGATCTGCTCGGCCACTTCACTGATGCGGTTGAGCACCACCTGTTCCTCGGTGTACTGCAGCTTCGGCGCAACCAACTGGCCGATACCCACGACCGTCAAGACCAATAACACCAGGACGAACAGCACCAGAAACAGGGTGTAGCGAGTTTGAATGGAGCGCAGTGGGGGCATGGGATTCGTCCTTACGAAGCGTTTATTGTCGACGCGGCTTTTTGGAGCTTCGTAGGGCTATCGGCGTGGATGGGCGGAGCTTTAGGTACGATGGTGCTAAATAGCTGGGGCTGACCAGAGCGAGGCCGACTACCCGCCGCGCTCCGTGTAGGAACCGATATTGAGGCGCCGCTCTACGTCCCACGACCTTGATCGCTAGGTGACCATAAGACGGTCTTCCTCAAGGGTTTGCCCATCTCTTCATTCAGGGCGTTTTCGGTAAACGGTCTCGGATTGACAGTGCTCGGCGGTGTCGAGGGGTCATTGTCGAAATCAAAAGGTTCGGCATCGCTGGGCAGGCCAATGGCTTGACGTACTTCATTCCTGGCGAGACCCGATTCTCCCGGCGCTTCGCGGGTTTCCCCCGGCAGGAATGTACCGGTTGCGCCATTGTAGGCGGAGGCCACCTGACCGAAGAGAGCGGTGGCGGGTATCCGTGTGTTGGTGCGGTCGGCGTTTTCGAGCGTAGCCGGCGAGTCAAAGTGAATGATGCCGCGATCGGCGCGGGCACCGGGCACGCCATTGGTGATCGTTCCGAAGGCCCCTTCGCCTGCGCTTTCGGACTCCTCAGGTGTCATGTTTTCCAGTCCAGTGCTGCCAAACAGGTATTCGTTACCGCCGTGGTTGATCGGCCGTATGCTGACCTTGGCGCCATTTATTGCCGCAAGCTCATCCATTCGCTTGAGTGCCTGTTGCCCCGTGGGTGAACTGCGCAGAAATTCAAAATCGTCGGCGACGCTCTGCTTGAACTCCTGTGCCTGGTCCTCGTTGACTTCTGGTGGGGCGTCCACGCTGAAGCCGCGGTTGCCGGCATTGCTGGGTTTGACCTCGGTGAAAGCCGATCCTTGAGTACGGTCGAAACTATCCCCGGCCTTGGCGTAGATGCGGTCATTGGACTGGTTGTTCCAAATGCTGTCTTTGCCTTTGCCGGTGTAGAACGTCGTGCGTGCGTTCCCGACCAAGTTGTCATCGCCATTGCCACCATGTGCAACGGTGTGCCCGCTGCCGGAGAAAAGCACATCGTCGCCGTCGCCACCATCCATGTAGGTTTGCTTGGTGGCGGGGCCAGAGCCCGCAATGAGCAGGTCATTGCCCTTGTTGCCGTACATCACGCCGTTGCCGCTGCCGCCGATGATCGTGTCGTCGCCCTCGCCGCCGGCGGCATAACCCAAACCACTGCCCAACACCAGGGCATCGTTGCCACGCCCTCCGAACAGCCTGCTGCGACCGCCGCCAGCCTGGATGCGATCCTCACCATCACCGCCTTCCACTCTTGTACGAAGCTTGACGTCATCGTCGATGATGACCGTGTCGTCGCCGCCGTGGGTATCGATCGCCAGCTCCTGCTCGCGGTCTTCCTTGCTTTTGACGTCGAATACATGCGGTTTATCGTTGATTGTGATCTGCAGCTTGTCATTCGGTAAATTGCGCACATGGACACGGTCAGCGCGATCACCGGTTTCTACGTGCAGGAAATTGTTCAGGATCTGCGGCTTTTTCGGGTCACTGGGGTCCCAGTCGATTGACCGGCTGATTTTGGTGCCACCTTCGTCGAACAGCACCTGTGTCCGGCGGTTAACCATGTCTGGCTTGAGGTCGGTCGGTGGGGTGTAGGGCGAGGTGGCTGTCTCGGGAGGCTTGGGTAGCTGGGCGTAAGGCTGGGTTGCCGAGGGGTTGGATGGCGTGGATATCATGACAGGTCCTTTTTATCGACTCTTGAGGCGCCCCTGATGACGCATCAGGGCTGCTCTTACGTGGCATCGCGCCTGCAAACGTTCCTCTCGCCCGGGGCCGATTGAGTGCCAAACGTTTCGTCGTGGGGGCGCCTCCCTCCAGGCGCCCCGTGGGTTTGGCGGTCAGATATCCAGCATCGCCATTACCGCCTCGGGATAACGAAGGCCGGCGGTGGCATCGGCCGGGAAGATCGCCTCCAGCGCGGCCAGCTCGCGGGTGCTGAGGGTCAGCGAGACGGCGGCGACGTTTTCTTCCAGGTACTTGCGCTGCTTGGTGCCGGGGATCGGCAGAATGAATTCGCCCTGTGCCAACACCCACGCCAGTGCCAGTTGCCCGGCCGTTACGCCTTTTTCGGCTGCGAGTGCCTGGACCTGTTGGACCAGCAGCAGGTTTTTCGCAAAGTTGTCGCCCTGGAAGCGCGGGCTGAAACGGCGGTAATCATCGGCAGCGAAATCATCCGGGCTTTTCAGCGCGCCGGTGAGAAACCCCCGGCCCAATGGACTGTACGGCACAAAGGCGATGCCCAGGCGTTGGCAGGCAGCCAGGCAGCCGTTGAGTTCCTGGTCGCGGCTCCACAGTGAATACTCGCTTTGCAGGGCGCTGATGGGGTGCACGCGATGGGCGCGCTCCAGTGTGACGGCAGACGCTTCGCTCAGCCCCAGGTAACGCACCTTGCCCTGTGTGACCAGATCGGCCATGGCGCCGACGGTTTCTTCGATGGCCACGTCGGGGTCGATACGGTGCTGGTAGTACAGATCCAGGGTGTCGATGCCCAGCCGTTGCAGGGTGCCGTCGATAGCATTGCGAATGTATTCGGGCCGGCCATTGACCCCGCGCAATGCCGGATTCGCCGGGTCACGCACGATGCCGAACTTGCTCGCCAGGAACACCTGGTCGCGCTTGCCGGCGATGGCTTTGCCGATCAGTGCCTCATTGGTGTGCGGGCCGTAGATGTCGGCGGTATCGAGGAAGTTGATTCCCAGTTCCAGCGCGCGATGCAACGTGGCGACGGCCTCCTGGGTATCACTGCCGGTGGTGTAGAAATCCGTCATGCCCATGCAGCCGAGGCCGATGGCGGAGACGTGCGGGCCGTTTTTACCGAGTTGACGAGTGTGCATGGGTCCAGCTCCTGGGTAGGGAAGGGCTCCATTGTCATCCTCGACAAAACCTTGATAAACCGGCTAAAAGCACTATCACTATTCGTAATTTCTAAATAATCAGCCAGGAGCCGGCCCGTGGACCGTTTTAATGCGATGCGTGTGTTCACCCGGATCGTCGAATTGGGCGGGTTTGCCAAGGCGGCCGACAGCCTGCAATTGCCACGCGCCTCGGTGACCATCCTCATCAAGCAACTGGAAGCGCACCTCGGCGTCCAACTGCTGCAGCGCACCACGCGCCAGGTCAGCCCGACCCTGGACGGTGCGGCGTACTACCAGCGCTGCGTGCAATTGCTTGCCGACCTTGAGGAAACCGAGGCAGTGTTTTCCACGCGCCGGCAGAACCCGCGCGGCACCTTGAGCGTTGATATGCCCTCGGGTATCGGCCGGTTGATCGTGATCCCGGCGCTGCCGACGTTCACGGCGCGCTACCCGCAGATCGAGTTGGAAATCGGCCTCAACGACCGCACGGTGGACCTGATCCGCGAAGGCGTGGATTGCGTGTTGCGCGGTGGCCCGGCCCTGGATGAATCGCTGGTCGCCAGGCCACTGGCGATGATGGACCAGATTACTCTGGCCAGCCCCGGTTACCTCGAACGCTTTGGTACACCCGTGACATGGGACGACCTGGCGGGGCACCAGATGGTCGAGTATGTCTCCAGTGCCAGTGGCAAATGCTTCGGCCTGGAGTTCCAGGTGGGCAGCGAACTGCGCGAGGTCAACCTGCCCAAGGTTGTGGCGGTGAACAGTTCCGATGGCTATTTCGCCGCGTGCGAGGCGGGTTATGGCTTGATCCAGGCGCCGTGCTATCACGCCAGGCGCTCACTGGCCGAAGGTCGGCTGGTGGAGGTGTTGCCGAGGTTTACGCCGCCGCCGATGGCATTGACCGCGCTGTACCCGCCGCATCGGCAATTGTCGCTACGGGTGCGGGTGTTCATTGATTGGCTGGTGGAACTCTGCGCCGGGTCGGGCACTGGGTTGCAGCGTTAAGCCTGGGCCTTGCGGTAAGCGCCGGGCTGCTGCCCGGTGACCTTATGAAACGCGCGCGTAAACGCCGCCACTGATTGATACCCCACCGCCAGCGCTGCATCGGCCACGGTCTGGTCCTGCTTGAACAGTTGGCAGGCATGGCGCACGCGCATCATCAGCAGCACTTGCCCCGGCGATTGCCCGCACAGTTCATTGAACCGCTTGAAAAACGCCGAGCGCGACAGCCCGGTGCAGGCGGCCATGCTTTCCAGGCTCCAGGGTTGCTCGGGGTGGGCGATCAATTGCTCGAGCAAATGCGCAAATGTCGGCTGCCGGGCCAGCGCGGCAAGGCCGCCAAGTTCGGTGTTATCCAGCACCTGCTGGCGCAGCACATACAGGAACAGCAGATGGCAGAGGCGTTCCAGCAAGGCGGAAGAGGGCGGAGTGCGTGCGCATTCTTGCAGGATCAGGTCGAACAGGTTGCGTGCAGCCGTGAGTGACGGATCGCCGGCTCGCAGCACGATCCAGGCGGGCAGGGTGTCGACAATCATCGCCGACAGGCCGGACTGGAAATGGAAGAACCCGCAGACCAAGCCCACGCCGTCGGTGGCGCTGCTGTCCAGCGGCTCCATTGGGCGACGCGGGCATTCCTGCGCGCCCGCCGCCGTGGCCTCACCCGACAGTCGATACTCAAGGTCACGCAGCAGGAACACCGCGTCGCCGTTGTCCAGCGCCACCGGGGTGGGCTCGCCATCGATGTGCAACCAGCACTGACCCTGCACGATCAGGTGGAAACTGGCCCGGGCCAGGCCGTGGGTACTGGCGTGCCAGTCGCCGCAATAACGCCCGACGTGGAACAGGCTGGTGTTGAGTTCGAGGCTGTCTAATAACCAATCGACAAGTGCACTGGACGAATTCATCTAATGGAAAGACTCAAGAGCAAGTAATCGCTACTTTAGCCTATTGAGGGGTTTTTTTATAACCAACAGACTGGTTACACCAACCCCCCAGGAGACCACTCCATGTCCCGTGTACCGCTGCTCACCCCCGAAACCGCCCCGGATGCGGCCAAACCCTTCCTCGAAAACGCGCTGAAAGGCTCGGGGTTCATTCCTAATCTGCTGGCGGTGCTGGCCAATGCTCCGGCGGCGCTGGAAACCTACATCACCGTGTCCGGCCTGAACGCCAAGGCCGAACTGAGCCTGGCTGATCGTGAAGTGGTGCAATTGATTGCCGCGACGACCCATGGCTGCGACTTCTGCGTTGCCGGTCACACCGCCGTGGCGCGCAACAAAGCCAAGCTGCCGGAGGCGGTGATCGAGGCGCTGCGCCAGCGTGGCGAATTACCCAATGCGCGGTATGAGACACTCGCCGCCTTCACCCGTGAAGTGATCGCCACCCGCGGCGATGTCAGCGATGCCGGTTATGACGCGTTCCGTGCGGCAGGCTACTCCGAAGGCCAGGCCCTGGAAGTTATTTTGGGCGTCAGCCTGGCAACCCTGTGCAACTTCGCTAACGTGTTTGCCCGTACCCCGCTGAACCCGGAGCTGGCGCAATACCGTTGGGAAAAACCGGCCAGCTGAAGTGGCGATGGTCCCTCTGCGTTAACAAGGAGAAACATGAATGCTTGACCCTATCTTGAGCCGTTGGCTCGATGTTCAAGCGCAGGCCCTGGATGTGGGCAGTTGCGATCCACAGGAAGTGCTGCCACGGCTGGCAGAAGCCAATGTATTGCGTATCGGTGTGCCTACGGCACTCGGCGGGCTGGGCGGTGATGTGGCCGGCGCCGTGGAGGCCATCGCCAATGTCGCCAGCCATTCGCTGGCGGCGGCTTTCGTGTGCTGGGGCCAGCGGTCGTTTATCGAGTATTTGCTGCAAAGCCCGAATGCGCGGCTGCGCGAGCAACTGCTGCCGGACCTGCTCAGCGGCAAGCTGGCGGGGGCGACCGGGTTGTCGAATGCGATGAAGTTTTTGTCGGGCATCGAGACGTTGCAGATCAGCGCCGAGCCCAACGACCACGGCTGGACCCTCAACGGTCGCCTGCACTGGGTGACCAACCTGCGCAAGAACGGCTTTGTTGCCGCTGCGGCGATTGAACATGCCGGTGGTGGCGCACCGTTTATCCTGGCGATTCCGGACTCGGTGGCCGGCTTGCAGCGCTCGCGCGACCTGGAGTTGCTCGGCCTGCAATCGAGCAACACCGCGGCGTTGGGCCTGGAAGGCGTGGAGCTGAGCCGCGACTGGTTGCTGCATGACGATGCGCGCAAGTTTTTGCCAGCGGTACGCCCGGCGTTCCTTGGCCTGCAGTGCGGCATGTCGATCGGCCTGGCGCGGCGCTCACTGGCTGAAGTGGCCAACCATCTGGGGGCCAGCCGTACGGTGTTGCGTGAAGAACTCGAGACATCGCGCGTGACCCTCGATCATTTAGTCAGCGAGCTGAAGAGCGGCCTGTTGGCCGGGCGCTTTGCCGCCGAGCCGGTGCCGTTGTTCAAGCTGCGCATCGCCCTGGCCGAAACCGCCGCCAGCGCTGTGCAGCTGGAGTTGCAGGCCAGCGGCGGCAAGGCCTATCTCACCGCGCATGGCAGTGGGTTTGCGCGACGCTGGCGTGAGTCGGCTTTCGTGCCGATCGTCACGCCGAGCCTGGTGCAATTGCGCACCGAGTTGCAGCGTCAGGCCAACCTATGAGCCCGGCGGTATTGACGGCCCAGGGGATTTGCCTGGGGTATTCCAGTGGCCCGGTATTGCAGGGATTCGACCTGCAGTTGCAGCCTGGCGAAGTGGTGTCGATCCTGGGTCCCAGTGGTGTTGGCAAGTCCAGCCTGTTGCGTGTGCTGGCCGGTTTGCAAGCGCCTCAAGGCGGCAGCGTACGTGTGCTCGGCGAGCCTTTGAATGGCCCGCATCCACGCGTCGCGGTGGCGTTCCAGGACCCCAGCCTGTTGCCTTGGCTGAGCCTGGAAAAGAACGTCGCCTTCGGCCTGGATTTCGCCCGCCAGCCGCACCTCAGCCCTGAAGAGCGCCGCCACCGCGTCGACCACGCCATCGCGGCGGTAGGCCTGGAGCACGCGCGCCAGCAGTTTCCGGCGCAGTTGTCCGGTGGCATGGCGCAGCGCACGGCGTTGGCGCGCTGCCTGGCACGCCAGCCGCAGGTATTGCTGCTGGATGAGCCATTCGGCGCCCTCGACGAGGTTACCCGCGCGGACATGCAGCACCTGTTGCTCAAGGTCAATCGCGAGCAAGGCGCGGCGGCGGTGCTGATCACCCATGACATTGATGAAGCGCTGTTGCTGTCCGACCGCATCCTGCTACTGGGCAACCGCCCGGCGCGGACGCTGGGCGAATGGCTGATCGACCTGCCGCAGCCGCGTGAAGAACAGGTGGAAGCCATCGGCACGCTGCGCATCGAGATTCTCAAAACCCTACGGCAGGCGAGCCGCCCCCAACCCAACCCCCTTGACCTGCCGGAGCCCTGCCATGTGCCTGGATGACCTGACTCACTCGCGCCGTGATTTTCTCAAACTGTCCGCCGTACTCAGCGCCGCCGGCGCGTTGCCACTGTTGAGCAGCCTGCAGGCGCGCGCCGCCAGCGAGCCGGATGCGCCGGTACGCATCGGCTACTTGCCAATCACCGACGCCACGCCGTTGCTGGTGGCCCACAACAACGGCCTGTTCGAAGCCGAAGGCATCAAGGCCGAACGCCCGGTGCTGCTGCGCAGTTGGGCGCAGGTGATCGAGGCGTTTATCTCGGGCCAGGTCAACGTGATCCACCTGCTGTCCCCCATGACCGTGTGGGCGCGCTATGGCAGCAAGGTACCGGCCAAAGTGGTGGCGTGGAACCACGTCGGCGGTTCGGGCCTGACCGTGTCACCGGGCATTACTGAGGTGAAGCAACTGGGTGGCAAGTCGGTAGCGATTCCGTTCTGGTATTCGATCCATAACGTGGTGGTGCAGCAGCTGTTTCGCGACAACGGCCTGACCCCGGTCGCCCGTGCGGCCGGCAGTGCGATTGCCGCGAACGAGGTCAACCTGATCGTGCTGCCGCCCTCGGACATGCCGCCGGCCCTGGCCAGCAAGCGCATCGATGGCTACATCGTCGCCGAGCCGTTCAACGCCTTGGCGGAGAACCTCAAGGTCGGCCGCGTGCAGCGCTTTACCGGTGACGTGTGGCGCAACCATGCGTGCTGCGTGGTGTTCATGCATGAACATGACCTGACCAACCGCCCGGAATGGTCGCAGAAGGTGGTGAACGCTATCGTCAAGGCCCAGGTCTGGACCCGCGACAACCGCGAGGAGGCGGTGAAACTGCTGTCCAAGGACGGCCCGAACCGCTACACGCCGCATGCCGAACCGGTGCTCAGCAAAGTGCTCGCCCCGGCGGCCGGCGACCGCGCGGCCTACCTGGCCGATGGCGCTATCCAGCACGCCAATTGGGATGAGCACCGCATCGACTTCCAGCCCTATCCGTTCCCCAGCTACACCGAGGAACTGGTGCGGCGCTTGAAAGACACGCTGATCGAGGGCGACAAGAAATTCCTCGCAGACCTCGACCCGGCCTTCGTGGCCAAGGACCTGGTGGACGACCGCTTCGTGCGCAACGCCATCGAGGCGGTGGGCGGCATGAAGACCTTTGGCTTGCCGGACGGCTTTGAGCGGACCGAGGAGATTGGCGTTTGAACAACCGCAGAGTCCCGGGCTGGTTGCTCGGGTTGAGTGGCCTGGCCGGCTTGCTGGTGCTCTGGTGGCTGGGGGTGAAGGTACTGGGCGACGCGGACGGCCTGTCCGCGCGCTTTTCGCTGGCGGCGACGTTCACCAGCCTGGGGGAATTGCTCGGGCGGAGTGAGCTGTATCTGCACATCGCCGTCAGCCTCAAGCGCATTTTTGTCGGGCTGTTCCTGGCCTTGCTGGTGGGGGTGCCACTCGGGCTCCTGGTGGGCAGTTCGCGCAACCTGGAGGCGGCGACCACGCCCGCGTTCCAGTTCCTGCGGATGATCTCGCCGTTGTCCTGGATGCCCATCGTGGTGATGCTGATGGGGGTAGGGGACCCGCCGATCTACTTCCTGCTGGCCTTTGCCGCTGTGTGGCCGATTATGCTCAATACCGCAGCCGGCGTGCGTCAGTTGGATCCGCGCTGGTTGCAATTGAGCCAGAGCCTGAGCGCCACGCGCTGGGAAACCTTGCGCCGCGTGATCATCCCCGGGGTGGTCGGGCATGTGCTGACCGGCGTGCGCCTGGCCATCGGGATCCTGTGGATCGTGCTGGTGCCGTGCGAAATGCTCGGGGTCAGTGCGGGGCTGGGGTATTACATCCTGGATACGCGTGATCGGTTGGCTTATTCGGAACTGATGGCGATGGTGCTGTTGATCGGGGTGTTGGGGTTCGCGCTGGATGCGCTTGCACGCGGGTTGCATCAGCGATGGGTGCATGCGGGCTGACAGGCCCTGAAACGAAAGCCCGGCATTTCGCCGGGCTTTCGTGGGTCGGCTCATCGACCCGGCTTACGCCGCCACTGAATTCCTGGGTGACGCTTTTTCCTGTTTGAAGATGTGCAGGTCACCAGGCAGATCATCCGGTTTCAAACGCTGGGCTGGATCAGGCACGTGATTGGTTTTCCTGAGCCCGAGGCTTGGCCCCGGATCGGTCCTTTTAAACACCCCGACACCGATGCTGCCCGTCAACTCTGCCACGCCCGGGATACCTTGGCTGGTTTTCATGTGGGCGTTGCCCACCAAGGCAATCCATTTTTCGCCCGCGGAGTTTTGCCGGATGGTCTGCGCGGCGTAGTAGTTGAATTCCTTTAGCCTTGGCACAAAGTCCTGGGCCTTCATCGCTTGCTTGTACAGCTCGCGTTCATCCTTGTGCCGGGTCAAGTAACAATGGTCCAGCGGCACGACTTCTATATCTGCATCGGAAAACTTTTTAACCAGTTGATTGAAAGAGGGAAACCGTGGGGTTATGCCATCCCCAAGGTAGCCGATGCCGTCGTCGACGAGCTTCATCTGTGCGTCATAAAACGTGGCTTCCATATACAGCTTCTTCACGCCTTTTTGCTTGAAGGTGTCCACGTTGTCGAACAGTGTCTGGAAGCTCGCCAGGTCTTTGTGAACGTCACCAAAGACCACCCCATCTGCCGCGTCCAGCGCTTTTTCGATCAGTTGTGAAGGTGTGACGCTTTTGGGAATCTCGGGAATGGTCGGCCGCGCTGGCAGTTCGCCAGAGGCCATGCGTTGGTAGAAGGCGTCCATTTCCCGACTAAACTTTTCGCGGGTCGCGGCTTTTCTGCTGGGGGTGAAATGGGCGTCATTGCGCGCACCGTTGATGCTCGTTACGTACTCTGCGTCAGGCAAGTGGTCGGTTTTAGGCGCGGTGGGGACGTGACGGCCCTGCCGGTCGATGGGGTTATACCGGGCGTTACCTGGCCGTCCTATGGCGCCCTCCATCCTCGGCGAGGGCGGCATCATTGCATCCAGAGGGTTGAAGTCGTCCAACGGGGTGCCGTAAGGCCTCATCTGGACCGGATCGTAGGCATAGCGTTGGCCATTCGCCAGGATGGTGTCGGCCTCGTAGGTCTGGCCTCCGTACTTGAACGAACCGTACGTCAGGGGCCCATGTTCGCGGCTCATTGCATTGGCCAGGTTCAAGGAGTCTGTCGCGCCCTTGATCTTGTCCACACCCTTGCCGATCAGCTTGGCGCCACCTTCCACCAGGTCGCCGAGCCCACCCAGCGGGTTGAGTTCACTGATGACGGTGGTTCCGAGAATTTTCGCGACCTTCAAGGCCTTGCTCGCCGCGCCGGCAGCTTTAGCGCCGACCTTGGCAACCTTCCCCGCGCCGGCGGTGACAAACCCGAAGATATCCATGCCCAGGTCGATTGCGCCGTCCAGGTGGTTACCGTTTTGAAAGTTGACGATCGCCGACCTGAGGGGAATCAGGTCGAGAAAAAAATCCGCCAGTTTCCCCTCGGTTTCCATTTGCTTGTCGAACGTCGTGGTGCCCTTGGCCTGCTTGACCACATCGTTGTTATCAATCTCCAGGTGTTCGACAAAAGCATCGGCAATGGCCTGGGTTCGCGTGCTTGCAAAGCTGTTGGGGGTGGCGCGTGGCTCGCTCGCTTGACCGCCTGAAGCCAGGGCTGCGGCAACGGTATCGGAGGGTTTGAACGACTCTATCGGGAAGACACGGTTGGCTTCGCGCTCGCGTTCTTGAGTCAGGACGGTGTTCGGCACCGCGGTGATGGACCCCCGTTTAAAGTCGATCTCATAGACCTTTTCGCCGTCTACCCCCGTGGTTTTGACCAGCAACGCCTGGTTTTTTTCTGCGAGGGTTCGATCGGTAAAGCCCAGGCCCAACTGGTATGTATGATTTTGAAAGAACTCGAGCTTGCCGTATTCGAATTGTTCCCTGTCAGGCAGAGGAAGCTGGGCAATCATCTGTTTGACGGCCGTCTTGAGGCCTTGTTTGCGCTGGTCGATGGCAGCGGTGAATTGAGTGTCGAACTCGGTTTTCACCTCCAGATTGAGGGACTTGCCTCGTGTCGCCTCAACGATCCGATCATCGGTGGACTCCCATTCATACTGGTGCAGGCCGCTCATGGCGATATCCAGCAGCGAATGCGGGCCGGCGGGCGCGCGATTGGGGTCGTAGAGCGGCTGGGCGTGAGGCTGCACGGTCTGCTTGACCGTCAGGAGTTTCTCTTCAAAAGGTACGTTCTCGCCAAACCGTTCTTTCAGCTTGGCCAGCGCAATTTCCTTGCGGCTGGGAATAGGGGCCTCAATCTGGCTGCTGGCGTCGACGCGCATGCGTGCCTGCTGATTGAAGGCACTCCTGACCTTCTCAACGTCGGTGGTGTTGTAACGGCCAGCCTCTGTTTCAGAAAGCACGCCGTTGACCACCCCCCAGACTCGCAGCGCAGCGGTCTGTGCCTGTTGGGTCATGGCAAGGTTTTGCAGGCCGGCATTTTCGGCCTCCAGCATGACTTGGGCAAAGGTCATATTGGGCACCTTACCAGGTGCCTGGTGTTCTATCGTGGCCGCTGCGATCGACAGGCTGACCCAGGCAGGGCTGCCATAGGTGACATTGGCGGGGATATCTTTGATCAGCAGTTCAGGGGCTGTCCTGGCCAGTAGCAGGTAAGCACCGACCTTGGCCATTCCAGATGTGGTGTAGCGTTTGGTCTCCAAATGCTTGCTGAGGTTGTCCACTATCGTGGAAGCGGGTTTGCCCCAATGACTTTGCTGGACCAGATCGAAGCCAGCAACCTTGGTTTTATTGGGCTCAGCAATCGATGTCGGGTCCAGAAACAAATTCATCGCCGCCAACGTGTAGTCGTTTACGCTGGTATCGGTCGCAATCCCGTTCAATTGAGTCTGCAAGGCTTGGCCCAACCCTTGCGCACGCGCGGTGCCAAGGAGTGCTTCCAGTGCCTTTGCCGGGTCCTTCAGGGCCTCGGCAGACAGTGGCTGGTTGCTGTTCAAATACTCCAGAAGCCCCTGGCTTGTCACCATCGGTGGGGGATTCGGATGCTCTGTCACATAGAGCCGCGCGTTTTCCATCAGCGTGCGCTGCGCCTGGCTACTCAACGGCACTGGCCAGGACAGCGCGCCACCAAAGTTGCCCAGTGGGTGTTCCATGGAGCGGTCGAGCACCGCGTCGGCCAGCGCGCTCAGGGCAAAATGGCTGTTGGGCGTTTTCAACCCGTAGTCGGTGATGAAGTCTTCAAGCGTCGATGCGGTGTCTACTTGCGAGGCGTAGGTTGAGGCCGGATGAATATCCATGAGAGCGGTCGTCAGCGCCGAGATGATTGCCTGGGGCGTGGTGTTCACCCCCAGGCGGGCGGCTATCTCGTTGAGCTTTTGTCCCAAGGTCCGCAGGTTCTGCTTGTCCGCCAGGGACCGTGCCAGCCCGGTATGGCTGGTGTCGGTGGGTGAGCGCCGCTGGCGCCCTGTAGGTGTCTGGTCGGCGTCCTCTGAAGGCTGAGGTGTCGGCGCAGGGCTGACCAATAATGCGGGTGTCGCAGCGGGAGTGGGAAGCGGGAGAGTTTCAGCGCTGGGCTGGTGGGGAGGTGTATAGGCAGATATTGACATCGGTGGGTACCTTTTTGACTTGCCAAGAAAAGCGCCTGTCATTAGGAGGTTCCCTGTTCCTCAGGCGCCTCTTTGGGTGTGGAAAACACCCGCCGAGGTTCCTCCTGAGGGGACTGCTGTGTGTAAGACCGAGTGTCGATAAATCAGAGAATTTTCTGATACCGCTCAGGCGTCAGCGGTGGTAGTACCCCGGCCCGCCTTCTGAATAGCGATGGTCGTGCCAGCCGCCTCCGTGCGGGAAAAAGAAGCAGCCGCTCATGCTCAACATGACCAGCAAGGGGATCAGCAGTGCGATACGACGAAGCATGTCCAAGTCCTCCGGGGCTTACAGGATCAATCAGGCGTCAGACAAGCCAAAGCTTTTCATCGCCTGTAACATAGGACCCTGCCGACCCGCGTCCATCCCCGTTGCCGGGTATGTACTTGGCATGTTCGGCGATACAAAGTGGATACATTTTTCAGGTTCAGGAACCCGTCATGACCCAAAAGCAACGTTTGAAATACTCGATTCTGATCGCCCTGGCGGTACTGGCGACGATGTTTGGCCTGTCCTATCTGCAGAACATCGGGGCGATCAGTGAGAAGACGTTCCAGACCATCGCCATTGCCGTTGCAGTGGTCGTGGTGGTGATCAACGGCATCATGCGCCGCAAGGTCAAGCTCTAAGCCTGCGACGCGACGTCAGGCGCGACCTTCGAGTACCTTCGCAGCCTCTTCATGGAGGCTGTAGCTTTTATCCGCATTGAGGGTAATCACGCCCTCGCTGCACAGGCGCTTGAGCACCTCGCGCACACTCAGAAACGACAGCGGGATGCCCAGTTCGAGCAAATGGCTGTGCACGCCGCGCACGCCCAGCGTGCGCTGGTTGTCGGCGGCGGTGAGCAGGGCGTCGATGACCTTCAGCCGAATCAGGCTGGTGCGCAAACCGAAACACTTGAGCAAATGGCGAATACGCTGGTTGCCTTGCTGTTCGGGCGCTTTGCCGAACGTCTGTGCGCCGCTGCCGTAATGGGCGTCGGCTGCCGGTGAATGTCCGTCCGTGGGCACTTGCGGGTTGTACATGCAAAACTCCTTATCAGAGCCTGATCAGGAAAATGATGGCGCTCTTAGTTAATAAGACGTACGAGCGAGCAAAATCATGAAGTCTCGGATGTAGAAATTTTGTCGGTATCGGTTTTGTCACAGTCGCGCCGCCTTAAATAAACCTCGGCGCGCGCTAAATTGTCCGCGGCTTTTTGCGTCCTTACGGTGGGGTAGCTACCCCTGGTGAGGGTGTTCAATTTGACTGTGGAGTCTGCGTGATTATTTCCAACGGGTTGTCCAGGGTGTGCGTGGCGGGGCTGTTGCTGGGGTTGAGCCTGGCCGCATCGGCGCGGGAACAGTCGACACAAGCGTCGGCGGATATTCGGCGGACCAGTTTCGGCGTGCCACATATTCGTGCCAGCGACGAGCGCGGCCTGGGCTTGGGCATTGGTTACGCGTATGCCCAGGACAACCTGTGCCTGCTGGCCAATGAGGTGGTGACGGTGAATGGCCAGCGCGCCAAATTCTTCGGTCCCGAGCAGTCGACCCTGGAGGAACGCAGCAACCTGGCCAGTGATGTGTTTTTCACCTGGCTGAACACGCCGCAGGCCGTCGCCGCGTTCTGGAACGCGCAAAGCCCGCAGATCCGCCAGCGCATGGAAGGCTACGTCGCCGGCTACAACCGATACCTGAAAGAGCAGGGCGCTCCCGCGCAGTGCCAGGCGGCATGGGTGCGGCCGCTGGAGGTTGGCGACCTGGTGAAGCTGACGCGCAGGTTGTTGGTCGAAGGCGGTGTCGGCCAGTTTGCCGAAGCCCTGGTAGGCGCGGCACCGCCACAGGCGACCGCCAGCGTGCGGCCGACTGCCAAGGCCTTTGCACTGGCTGACGCCCAGCAACAGCGCTTTAGCCTGGACCGCGGCAGTAACGCGGTCGCGGTCGGCCGAGAGCGTTCGTTCAATGGCCGTGGCATGTTGCTGGCCAACCCGCATTTCCCGTGGGTGGGCGGCATGCGTTTCTACGAGATGCACCTGACCATCCCCGGCCAGCTCGATGTGATGGGCGCCGCATTGCCCGGCCTGCCGGTGATCAATATCGGTTTCAACCAGCATGTGGCGTGGACCCATACGGTGGATACCTCCAAGCACTTCACGCTGTATCGCCTGACGCTGGATCCCAACGACGCCACGCGCTACCTGCTCGACGGCAAATCCATTGCCCTGGAAAAAACCACGGTGACCGTGCAGGTCAAACAGCCGGACGGCAGCATTCAACCCGTGGTGCATCCGGTCTACAGCTCGCAGTTCGGCCCGGTGGTGCAATGGCCGGGCAAGCTCGATTGGGACAACCACTACGCATTCAGCTTGCGCGATGCCAACCTGGGCAACGACCGCGTGCTGCAGCAGTGGTACGCGATGAACCAGGCCAGCGACCTCAAGGCCCTGCAAACCTCCGTCCACACGCTGCAAGGCATTCCATGGGTCAACACCGTGGCCGCCGATGATCAAGGCCAAAGTCTGTACATGAACCTGTCGGTGGTGCCCAACGTCAGTGCGGCGAAACTGGCGCAATGCAGCGACCCGCGTGCCGGCCTGCAGATGATCATGCTCGACGGCGCCCACAGCGCCTGCGCCTGGGATGTGGACCCGCGCGCGGCCCAGGCCGGCATCTTCGCCGCCGACCAATTGCCGCAACTTGCGCGCACCGACTACGTGCAGCACTCCAACGACTCGGCCTGGATGGCCAATCCCAAGGCGCCGCTGACCGGCTTCTCACCGGTGATCAGCCAGGACCACATCGGCCTTGGCCCGCGTGCGCGTTTTGCCCTGCAGCGGCTGCAGTCCCTGGAGAAGCAACCGATCCGCGTTGTCGACCTGCAGAACATGGTCATGGACAATGAGGTCTACCTCGCGGGCCAGGTCATGCTTGACCTGCTCGAGTTCTGCGCCAAGCAACTCGGCGCCGACGCCACCACGTTGCAACCGCTGTGCAGCCGCCTGAACACCTGGGACCGGCACGCCAACCTCGACAGTGGCCTGGGCCTGGTGCACTTCATCGATCTGGTCGAACACCTGCAGCAAATCCCCGACGCCTGGCGCGTGCCTTTCGACCCGACCCAGCCGCTGACCACACCACGCGGCCTGGCCATCGACCGCGCGCCTGTTGCCCAAGCCCTGCGCGAAGCCATGCTGGCTTCCAGCGCAGCGGTCGCCAAACTCGGCCTGGGTGCCGACAGCCGATGGGGCGATATCCAGGTGTCTGGCCAGACCCCGGTGCATGGTGGCCCGCAGGAGTTGGGGATCTACAACGCCATGCAAACCGTGCCTCGCGCCGACGGCAAGCGCGAAGTGGTCAGCGGCAGCAGCTACCTGCAAATCGTCACCTTCGACGACCAGGGCCCCCATGCCCAGGGCGTGCTGGCATTCTCCCTGTCGAGCAACCCCGCGTCCGCGCATTCCAAGGACCAGACGCAGCTATTCTCCCAGAAAAAACTGCGCACGCTGCCCTTCACCGACGCCCAGATCAAGGCCGACCCGGCGTATCAGGAACGGCGCGTACAGGAGTAGGGCAGGCACGCAACCCCTTGATCCCCATGCGAAATATTTTTGAAATCAAGGGGTTGCAGGCAAAAGCAAATGAGTACATAATGGCGCCCATCGAACGCAACGAAGCATTAAAAACTTCAATGTATTCAATGAGTTAGAGTAGAGGCAGGGTTTTATAGCCCGCTCAAGTTTTTATGCGGTGAATGCCAGTGGTAAGGGCATTGATCGTTTGAGGCCGAGTAGCAAAATGGTTATGCAGCGGATTGCAAATCCGCCTACGCCGGTTCGATTCCGACCTCGGCCTCCACTCTTAGAAACCCCGTAGATTAACGTCTGCGGGGTTTTTTATTGCCTGGGATTTAGGAATCGTTCCGCAATTTTTAGAATGTGTTCCGCAACCCCCTCCTGTTCGTTGTTCGTTAAACCGACGCCTGAGTCAGGCTTCGGTTTGATCAGTTATTTCGAATTGCAGCCCCTCGCGGTAGCTGCCGACGAAAAGCACATGTGTACAAGACTGCTTCTTTGTGTGGTTTATCGACGATCGTCACGCTTACCAAAAAATAAGTTTATTCGCACTTTACGTCGGATTGAGAGCCCAACCGCCCACCGCCATAGTAATTTAAGAAATCCCGCATAACCGGCATCAGCGCCTCCTGCGAAGCAATCTCCCAGAACTTTCTCTCTCCCCAAACCGGCTCTAACCGCTTTATAAGTTCCTGCGCCGTATTGTGCTGGCCCGTACGCAGCCAGTGCCTGAACATATTCTCGTTTTCCTGCCTCGGTAGCTGTGCAGCCTGGAGCAGTTTGAGTGTGTATCGGTAGTTCAGTGGCCACAGTTGTTTTAAAAAATCGAGTCTCTCAGCGATGGGAAGCCTCACTAGCCAGTGCCTCACTTCCTTATCCACCTGAGCAATGCCAGATCGCGAGGCCACCTGTTCCGGTGTGAAATGAATGTCGTCCATGGTGTGCGAGGCCGAGTGTCTAAGGGAGATCTCATTCTGTCCCAAGCACAGGAATAACGGGCAGTTTTATTTTTTCGCTCGCACGGCTCTCAAATGGCAGCCCATCCAAAAAAATCGGGTCAGACCACCGTTAAAGAATTGTGGTTTGACCCCGTTTTCAATGCCCGCTTTTGGCCGACAGCTGTCGGCCGTTCCGTAGTCTGCCCGCCATCTGTTTAGCTGGCAGCAACGGCCCGAGGAGGGGAGATCAAGGTTGATTCAGGCACAGCCATTTGGATGTCAAAAAGCCGGATCAGTCACGTGATTGCCCTTGTCGGCTCGCACTGTCCGCCTCCAATCGTCAATTGTCCTGGCTCTAACCGGAACGTGCTTAACCACCATTAGCCCGATTGGACTGCCAACGCGTGGAACGACCCGCTATGCCTGTAAGTCTACCTGTATCTACTCATGGGTAAGGTACAGCGCAATGGATAAGACAATCACCGTCGATCAACTAGCTACCATCGACCTTAGATCAATCAACGAAATATGGCTCGGCGAAACGCATACCCAGTTATGCCTATGGCGTGGCGAACAGGTCTTTACCCACGAGATGATGAGCGAGGGCACCCACGATCAGAATGTCCGGCGCCTGTGCGTGCAGTTGGTCAACTCTGATGATCAAGCCGCCGTGGCCAGCGTTGAGGTAATTGTGCGCGAACGGCTGGAAAAAATCGGGAAGGAGGGCGAGTTTTATCCCGCAGAGGAGGCTGATACTCATCAATAAGAAAAGGAGTATCGGCCATTCATGGGGAGGTAACCCAAGGCCTGTTGTCGCTTGCAAACGTATCTTCCGCTGATGAGCCTGGAACGCTTAGGATTACTCACTCAATTCAGTAGCAACATGGAGCAGTCAACAGGTTATGGAGATTGAATTTCGCAGTAATGGCATGCGTGACAACCCGTCTGTAGGTACATGCGATGAGTACGCTGTGAGCGGGATTACCAGCTTTGACGATCTCGCCGAAGCTCATCGTAAGATTGCTGAGGCGCACCCTGGATTTACACCTCTGTTCTCGCTCGATGATCTGCACCAGGCCCGCTACACCTCGGGACATGCGCGCAACAATTCAGGGATGGACGATGCATCGGAGCAGGACATAGCGGGTTTACCGCCAGAGTGCTTCGAGAATGGTGAATACATAGGCTATCCGACTACGAAAGCGGAGTTCGCAATCTGTCTTCGCAATTTCATGAACCTGGTTGTAGCCACGTCTTTCGAAGACGCTTGCGCGCATGGTTTGACGCTGGATGAGCAGGCCCTGCAGGAGTGGATCGGTTATCAGAACAACCCTGTCTCTCTTCTGGAACAGCCCCTTTCAGCTGTCGTGGTGCCCGTTCAGCAGTCTTGCCAGGCACTCGCGGCTTTTCCGAATGGCTATTTCACTTCCGACCTGGATCCAGCGAAGAACTTTGCGGTTGCGCGTCACTTTTCGGAAGCGCATGGCTTTGAGTTGATGGGCGTAGGTGCTTCTTACATCGGCTTCATTCGTGCTGAGCCGCTTGATACATCCTTGGCTAACGTCGTAGCGCAAGACTTCTGTGCGCTCTACAACACTCGCGATGAAGACCTACAAGTACGCGTTTGCGCAGTTGCACAGGCGATCTCCGGTCGGACGCATTTGTGGCTCCGCTACGTGGAATGAACTCCGTGCGCAGTAAAAGTGCTGCGCCGCTGATTTCATAGACGACATGAGTAGATCGCCCAGCACCAATGCCCATCCATCAAGCCGGCCCCTCGTTCCTGAGAATACGCTGCTCCTTCACCTCCCCGGCGTACCCGCCAATTTTCGCCTGCTGCGCCGTCAGTAACGCGCTGATCTTCATCAGCGCCACCGCTTCGTGTGGGGTTTTCGCGTTGGCCGCCATGGCCGTCAATTCGACCACGGACCAGCCTATGACCGCTGCCGCATCTTCCAGGTCGTAGAACAGTTCCTGCTGCGCCGTCCTGGGGCCATCGAGGCCTTGTATCAAGTCTTTCATCTATGACTCCGATGACGTGAGTTCAAGCGCCATGACCACCATGCCGATTTCTGCCAGGTCGGTGCTGAAGGGAATTTCTGCAACCTGCTGGAAACCCGACGCGGCGTAAAAGCGACGGGCATTGGCATTGCTCTTGAGGACATCCAACCAGAGCAAGCGTTCTCCACGTTGCAATGCCCATTGGCGAATGAACTGCAGGAGTTGCTTGCCATACCCGCGCCCTGCGGCGCTGGTGAGGAAGTAGATTTTTTGCAGTTCGGCGCCGGGTTCACCGGTCACGGGGGCAGGGGTGGACCGGTTGACCTTGGCAAAGCCTACGAGGTGGCCGCTGTCATCGGCGGCGATAAACCAGGCGTGCTGGTCGGGCTGGGCGAGTGAGCGGCTGAGCGCGCTGGTTGAGAAGTCCTGGTCGAGAAAAGCCTGCAAGCCGGCGGGCGACCAGATGGCCGAGAAGTGTTGCCGGTAGGTTTCGCAGCCGACTTCGCGCAAGGCGTCGAGGTCGGCCTGGGTCGCTTGCCGAATGGTGAGCATGTTCTTCCCTGAGTGGCGCGTCGGCGCGCTTTATTGCGCTGCCGAGTCGCCAGTGTGTCTCAGGCAGCAAGGGCGTGTAAACGCCGTCGTCACAGGCTCCATCCCAGTCCCAGGGCCTTGTGCAGCGAGGCAAAGTCCTTGAGTAATTCGGCATCGCCGGAAATCCGGCTCTCCTGCGCCTGGTAGCGCGTGCGCTCCGCATCCAGCCAATCCAGGGTGCTCGCCGTGCCCGCACGATAACGTTGGCGCGTCAGGTCCGCCGCGCGTACCGCTGAAGATTCGACGTTGCGCAACAGCACCACGTTCTGGCGTTGATGCCCGTAGCGTGCCAGGGCGACGTCGGCATCGCGCAGCGCACTCAAGACCACGCTCTTGTACTGCGCGAGCGCTTCATCGCGACCGGCTTCGGCGCCTTTGACGCTCGCGGCGACGCGGCCGAAATCCAGCACGTTCCAGGTCAGGCGCGGCAGGATCAACCAGGTGCCGTTGTCCTTGCGGGCGAGGTGGCCGGGGTCGCCGGCCGAGAAGGACAGGTCGCCCATCAGGCTGAGCTTGGGGAACCAGTCGGCGGTTTTCTCGCCGATCTGCGCGTTGCTGGAGGCCAGTTTGCGTTCGGCGACGCGGATGTCCGGGCGGGCTTTCAAGAGAGCGGCGGGATCGGCCACGGGTACTTGGGCGGGAATGGAAGGCAGTGCCTGCGGTGTAGCGAGGCGCTCATCCAGTTCGCCTGGCTCCAGGCCGCACAGCAGGCTCAACTGGTCCTGGGATTCGACGATGGCGGCTTGCAAGGGCAAGCGCTGGGCCAGGGTATTTTCGGCCTGGGTGAGCACTTGTTCGAGTTGCAGCTGGGAGGCCACGCCTCGGTTGCGGCGTTGTTGAGTGAGGTCCAGGGCCTGGTTTTCGATGTCGACACTCGCCTCTACCAGCGCCAGGCGCGCCTGTTGGTCACGCAGGTCGGTGTAGGCCTGCACGATTTCGGCGGCCAGTTGCACCTGGGCATCCGCCAGTTGTGCCTGTGAGGCGTCGGCTTCGGCCTGTGCGGCTTCGACGGCGCGGCGCGTGCCGCCGAACAGGTCGGCTTCCCAACTGGCATCGAAGCCGGCGAGGTACAGGCTCAGCGGGCCGCGCCCACCGCCGCCACCGCCCAGCGCCGAGGTATCAGGCGAGCGCAGTTTGAGCATCGCCGCATCGCCCGTGACCTTGGGCATCGCCTGCGCACGCGCGCCGCTGAGGCTGGCGCGCGATTGGCGCAGTCGGGCCCGGGCGGTCGCGATGTCCGGGCTGTTTTGCAGGGCCTGGCTGATAAGGGCGTTGAGCTGCGGATCGCCCAGCCCCTGCCACCACTGCGCGACGGCAGGTGCGTGTGGCACGTCGCTGTCGGCATGCGGTAAACGTGCTGCGGCGAGGGTTTTCGGCGCAACGTCGGGGGCGCCGTGGTAATCCGGGCCCACGGTGCAGGCGGACAGCAGCCCGACGGTCAGGAGGAGGGGAAACGAGCGAGCAATCATCGTTGTACCGTGCGCTTTTTCAGAATGAAGATCAGGGGCAGGCACGCCAGCATCGCCAGGCCCAGTAGGTAAAACGCGTCGTTGTAGGCCATCACCGAGGCTTGCCGTGCGATGTCGCTGGCCAGTTGGGTCAACGCCTGCAAATGCGCGGTGGACGGGTCGCCGGTTTGCGCCAGGTAGCTGGCGGCGTTGCTCGCCATGTGGTCCTGGGCCAATTGGCTGTTGGCGAGAATGCCTTCGCGCAGCCGGTCGTCGTGGAAGTGGCTGCGTCGGTCCATCAGCACACCCAGCAGCGCCAGGCCGATGGTGCCGCCGAGGTTGCGCGACATGTTATAGAGCCCGGCCGCGTCGCCGGCATCCTGAGTCTCGACCGAACGCATCGACAGCTGACTGAGCGGCATCATCACCAGGATCTGCCCGAAACCGCGCAGCAGCTGTGACCAGACAAAATCATGCCCGACGCTGTCGGCGGTGAGCTGGGTATCGACAAAACAGCTGGCCCAATACAGCAACAGGCCGATACCGACCATCCAGCGCAGATCATAGCGGCCAAGCATCCTCGGCAGGATCGGCATCAGCAGGAACGCCGGGATACCGGACAGCAGCATGATCGCGCCGGATTGCTGGGCGTTATAGCCGGAGAGAATGCCGAGGAACTGCGGGACCAGATACGCCGTGCCATACAGGCCGGCGCCAACTGCCGTGCCGATCAGCAGCACGCTGCCGAAGCTTTTGTTGAGCACCAGTCGCAGGCGCAGTATCGGCGTACTCGAACGAAATTGCCCGACGGCGATCAGGAAAAAACCGACCAGCGTGGCGATGCTCAACCAGGTGATCAGCAGCGAGTCGAACCAGTGCTCGCGTTGGCCTTCTTCCAGCACCACCGTGAGCGAACTCAGGCCCATGGCCAGGCCGAGAATGCCCAGCCAGTCGGCGCTGATGAAGCGTTGCAGGTTCATGCGCTCAGTGGGCAGGCCGGTGATCAACAAGGTGATCAACGCGATGCTGATGGGCAGGTTGAGAAAGAAGCACCAGCGCCAGTTGATGTTTTCGGTCAGCCAACCGCCAATCACCGGGCCGAGCAGGGGCCCGAGGATCACCGTCATGCCGAACATCGTGGTGCCGATCGCCAATTGATGCGGGGGCAGGCGGGTGCGCACGATGGTCTGGGCGGTGGGGATCATCGCACCACCGGCGAACCCCTGGCCGATGCGCCCGGCGATCATCGCGCCGAGGCTGGAAGACAGGCCGCAGAACATCGAAAACAGCGTGAACATCAGCGCCGTGCCGATCAGGAACCGGCGCAGGCCGAAGACCCGGGTCAGCCAGGCGGCGAGGGGAATCATGACGATTTCCGACATCAGGTAGCCGGTAGCAATCCACGTGCCTTCGGTGCCGGTGGCGCCGATCTGGCCCTGGATCTGCGGCAATGCCGAGTTGGTGATCGAGACGTCCAGGGTGGCGAGCAGCGCGCCAAGCGCCCCGGCGGCGACGGCGATCCAGTCGGTCAGCGAAGCGTTGCGCGGTTTCTCGGCGGCCACCCCGGCCATGAGTGCCTCAGCCATGGTTGGCGTCCGCGCCGTGGGTGCGGGTGTCCACGTCCACGGTGGCCGACAGGCCGGGCATCAAGGCGGCGCGAATGTCCTCAGGCACATCGAGGGAAATCCTCACCGGCACACGCTGGACGATCTTGGTGAAGTTGCCGGTGGCATTCGACGGCGGCAGCAACGCGAACTGCGCGCCTGTGCCGGGGGAGAGGCTGTCGATATGGCCCTGCAGGTCATGGCCGGGCAGGGCGTCCACGCGCACGCTCACGCGTTGGCCGGGGTGCATCGCGCCGATCTGGGTTTCCTTGTAGTTGGCCGTCAGGTAGATCGCGCTGACCGGTACCACCGTCAACAGGCGCGTGCCGGGCTGCACGTATTGGCCGACACGCACACCGCGATCGGCGATGCGGCCATCCAGCGGGCTGCGAATCACCGCGTCATCCACATCCAGCTGGCTCTGCGCCTCGCTGGCCTTGGCCACGCCGAGTTGCGCCTGGGCCTGCTTGAGCTGGGCCTGCAGCGTGCCATAGCGGGTCTGGCTGGAACGCAGGGCGGCCTGCTTGGCCGCCACCGTGCTGCGCGCCTGCGCTAATTGGTTGTTGAGTTGCGCCAGGCGTTCTTCCGGTTCGGCACCCGAGCGGGCCAGCGGTGCATAGCGGGCGACTTCGGTCTGCGCATGCTGGGCATCGGCCTGCGCGCCCTGCAACTGCGCGCGGGCTTCGGCGATGGTTGAATCCTGCTGCACCAGGTCGGCCTGGGCCTTGGCGAAATCGGCTTCGCGCGCGGCAATCGTTGCCGAGGCCTCGTCGCTGACGGCCTGGTATTTACGTGCATCCAGGCGCACGAGAATGTCGCCGCGCTTGACGTCCTGGTTATCGCTGACCAGCACCTCGGCGACGTAGCCGTTGATCTTCGGCGCCACGCTGATGCTGTCGGCCTGCAGGTAGGCGTCGTCGGTGGTCTCGATGAAGCGCCCGGAGATCCACCACCAGGCGGCCCATGACACACCGACCAGCACGGCCACGGTCGCCAGTGTCAGCAGGATCCGCCGGGCCTTGCCGCGTTGGGTGGTGACGCTGTCTTCAGGCATGACCTGAGGGGAGGGAGGTGCGGCGGACATCGGGTCACTCCAGAATTTATATCAGGTGGAATAAATTCCTTTTTTCGCGAATTTTTGTCAACTGGTATATTTTGCTTCGGGTATTCGAGGGGAGCAGCACATGGCACGACATAAACCGGCCGCCGAGGGTGGCTATCAGCGCGGTGAAGAAACCCGCGCGCGCATCGTCGAGGCGGCGGTCGTGGTGTTTGGCGAGCGTGGCTACGACGGTGCGTCTACCCGCGACATCGCCACCGCGGCCGGCGTCAACGCGCCGGCGATCCAGTACTACTTCGACGGCAAGGAAGGCGTGTACCTGGCGTGCGTCGAGCACTTGATCACGTTGCTGTGGCGCAAGATGAGCGAAACCGTCGAGGCCGCTGAACAGGCGCTTGCGGATGAAAATACCGCTGATGCGGCCTTGATCGAGGTGTCACTGGGCATCCTCGGCGCGGTGGTCTCGACCATTCAGGACAGCCCCCAGACCAGCGCATGGCGGGCGTTCCTCGACCGCCACCAGGCCGGTTTATGCCCGGCAAGTGCAACCACGGCGTTCGACGAGCGTTTCAAGGCACGCATCGCCCGGGTCATCCGGCTGCTTATCGCGCGCCTGGCCGGGTTTGCGCTGGAGGATGAACGCACGGTCATTCATTCGATGGCGCTGTTTACCCAGGGCCTGGCCTTCCGGGTGCAGAAGCCCAAGCTGCTTGAGGCATTGAAGTGGACCGAGGTCAGCGTCAAGGAGATGGAACTGGTCAGGGACGTGGTGCTGATGCAGGCACGGTTTACGCTGGAGGGGTTGGTTCGGCACCGGGACCTGCGCGCTGAATGAGTACGCGGTCGACTGGGCAACGCCGCCGTTCTACGTTCACCTGATGACGGCGTTGGGCAAGGCGGATTACGTGCCGCCTATGTTTGCCTATCTGCGCAAGGGCTAGCCTCGACGAGTGTTTCCTGTCACGGTCACAGAGCCCAAGCTATTGAAAAACAATGGGTTGTATCGCCATGCATACAAACCTTACCCACGTGTTACACGATAGTCATGACGCACTTCATTTTGCACGGTCATAGCCTGCGAGAAGTTAATCTCGTCAAGCAAGAGAGTGCAGAATGAAGTTGAGTTACGTAACCAAGGCGGCAGTGGTTGTCGCGCTGTTGTCGACCCTGTCGGGCTGCTGGATGTTCATGCCACCGGGAGGCGGCGGTGGTGGCGGTCATGGCGGTGGCCATGGTCAAGGCGGCGGCCCGGGTGGGCCAGGTGGCGGTCCGCGCTGACCGATAGGCACTGAGACAGGCAAGTCATGCACCATGACTTGCCTGTTTTTTTTGCCCGCGATAAATCACAGGCAAAGAAAAGCCCGTGATGGGGGCACGGGCTAAAGGGATGTTCATTAGGAGCTGGATTGACCATAGGCGCTCGTCTGTGAAAGGTTCGTGAAAGACAACAAGTATTTCACTGTGGGCGTTCATCATCCGTTCAGCGCGGATTCAAGCACGCTGGGCAACTATAGCGTTGAGCCATTTCTGCTGGTGGAGACGCGTAGATGCTAGTGATCGTTGCCTTGCTCGTCCTCGTGGGGCTCGGGGTGTGGTTGACCTACCCACGGGCGGGCAATCTACTGTTTGTGCTGATTGCACAGGTGCAGGCGCGGCGCGCGCGCCTAAAGGGCGTGGTGGTGCCTATCAAGGGCATGACGCTGGCCACCTGGCAGGGCGGTGATCGCCAGTCGCCGGCGCTGCTGCTGATCCACGGCTTCAGCGCGGACAAGGGCGTGTGGCTGGATTTCGCGCGGTATTTTACCGATGACTACCGGGTGATCATTCCGGACCTCGCTGGCCACGGCAGCAACGCCTTTGTGCCCGGCGGCGACTACAGCATCGCGGCCCAGGCGCGGCGGATGGTGGCATTGCTCGACGCGTGCCAGGTCGCGCAGGTGCACGTGATCGGCAGTTCGATGGGGGCCTACATCGCCAGTTGGCTGGCTGCGCAGTATCCGGAACGCGTGCTGTCCATGGTGCTGATCGGCGCGGCCGGCGTGCAATTGCCGCAGCCCAATGAAGTGGAAGAGCTGGTCAATGCCGGCGACAACCCTTTCCTGATTCACACGCGGGCGCAGTTTGATCGGTTCTTCGCCATGACCATGGCGTCGCCGCCGTGGATTCCCGAGGTGCTGCTGGCGGCCGAGGCGGCGGTGTATATCAAGCGGCGTGCTGAGCTTGCAGAAATTTTCGCAGACTTCGAAGGCAGCCCCCGCATGGAGCCGTGGCTACCCGAGGTGCGCGTGCCCAGCTTGATTCTGTGGGGCCGCGAAGACCGCATGGTGCCTGTCGCCAGTGCGCAGACCTGGCTCGCCGGCCTTGCGCAGGCGCAACTGCAGATCATCGACGGCGTGGGGCACTTGCCGATGGTCGAATGTCCCGAGCTGGCCGCGCAGTATTGCCGGGACTTTCTCGGCGGCGCCAAAGTGTACAGCTCGATCCGCTCCTAGCTGTACGGGGCGGCGGCGCGCGGATGGCTTTACTGTCGCAGGCCTGCCACCCCCGTTTGGATGCCGCGTCATGGTCATGTCTACCAGCCTGCTGTCAGCTTTTGTGTTGTTTGCCTTCGTATCCTCGATCACCCCCGGTCCGAACAACACCATGTTGCTTGCCTCCGGCGTGAACTTCGGGTTTCGCCGCTCGATTCCCCATGCGCTGGGCATCAGCATCGGCTTCATGCTGCTGGTGATTGCGGTGGGCCTGGGCCTGGGTGAGGTGTTCAAGGTCTTTCCGTGGGCCTACACGGTGTTGCGCTACGTGGGCGCGACGTACCTGCTGTACTTGGCGTGGAAAATCGCCACGGCAGGCGGCATGTCCGACAGCAACGATGAGCGCGGCAAGCCCATGACCTTCCTCGGCGCGGCGGCGTTCCAGTGGGTCAACCCCAAGGCCTGGATCATGGCGCTCGGCGCCATCACCACCTATACGCCGGCCGAGGGCTATGTCACCAACGTGCTGGTGATTGCCCTGGTGTTCGCCATCGTCAACCTGCCCAGCGTATGCGTGTGGGTCGGGTGTGGCACGGGCTTGCGCAATGTGCTGCGTGAGCCGCGCTGGGTGCGGCTCTTCAACGGCGTGATGGCGGGGCTGTTGGTGCTGTCGTTGTACCCGATGCTGTTTGCCGGTTGAGATAGCCGCTGCCGCGATTGAGGCTGGATCAGACCGGCGAGATGGTTGCCAGCAGGCCGATGCCGATGGTCAATACCAAAAAGCCGAACAGGAAAAGTGCCATCTTGGTCATAAGGCCTCCGAAGGGAAGGGAGTGGGGATGGCGCTATTGTCCGCCCAGGCGGCTTTTCGATACAGATGCAGATAACAAAGAAAAAACCGTATCAGATGCGTGTGCCGCCGTTCTGCCACGGGCTTTGATCGAGGGCGCTTTTCTCAAGATCAGCGCGTGAGACAGCCACTGCATTTGCCCCTAAGATGGCGCCCACTGCATCAACAATAAACGTGGGCCAACCCTCGATGGAAAGACGCCAATTCAGCGGTGGCATGCAAGGCAAGAACCTGCGCTACCTCAACGAAACCTCGCGGCAGCCGGCGCCGCTCACCCGCGTCGGCTTTTTGCTGCTCGAACACTTTTCGCTGCCGGCCTTCACCCAGACCCTCGACACCTTCGTCACCGCCAACCTGCTGCGGCCTGAACTGTTCGCCACGCGCACCTTTGCTTGCGCGGATGACGAAGTGATCAGCGACCTCGGGCTGGTCATTCGTCCTGATGCACGCCTGGGCTCGTCAGTGCTGCAGGATCTGGAGCTGCTGGTGATCTGCGGCGGCTTTCGCACCGAACTCAAGGCCAGCGAAGACTTCATCCACCTGCTGCGAAGCGCTGCCGAGCAGGGCGTGAAACTCGCCGGGCTGTGGAACGGCGCGTGGTTCCTCGGGCGTGCGGGCCTGTTGCAAGGCTATCGCTGCGCCATCCACCCCGAACATCGGCCGGCCCTCGCCGAAGTGTCCAAGGCCACCCACGTCACCAGCGAACCCTACGTGATCGACCGCGACCGCCTGACCGCCTCCAGCCCCTCCGGCGCCTTCCACATGGCCCTGGACTGGATCAAGGCCTTGCACGGCAAGGCCCTGGTCGAAGGCATCGAAGACATCCTGGCCTTCGAAGAGTCGCGCTACCGGCGCATCAAGCCGACCGAAAATGTCAGCGTCAGCGCCCCCCTGCGTGAGGTGGTGAAACTGATGGACGCCAACCTCGAGGAACCGCTGGAACTCGACCAGCTCGCGGTCTACGCCGGGCGCTCGCGACGCCAGCTCGAGCGCCTGTTCAAGGAGCAACTGGGCACCACGCCGCAGCGCTACTACATGGAACTGCGCGTGACCGAAGCGCGGCGCTTGCTCCAGCACACCGAGTTGTCACAGGTGGAAGTGCTGGTGGCCTGCGGCTTTGTCTCGCCGAGCCATTTCAGCAAGTGCTACAGCGCGTATTTCGGATATCGCCCCTCGAAGGAGAAGCGGTTGGTCAAGTAGCATGGGCGCGGTAGACAAAAATCCGCACGAATGCTCAGTCAAGGAGAGCTAATGACCATCACGCTTATCGATCGATATCGCGGCAGCTTGCTGGGGCTGGCGTGTGGTGACGCCGTGGGCACGACAGTCGAATTCATGCCGCGCGGCACGTTTGCGCCGGTCACCGATATGGTCGGCGGCGGGCCTTTCCAGCTCAAGCCGGGACAGTGGACCGACGACACCTCCATGGCGCTCTGCCTGGCCGAGAGCCTCCTGCGCAAGAACGGCTTTGACGCGGCGGACCAGATGGCCCGGTACCTGAACTGGTGGACGTGGGGCTACTTGAGTTCGACGGGTGATTGTTTCGATATCGGCATGACCGTGCGTGAGGCGCTGTCGGCGTTCCAACAGCACGGCGACCCGTTTGCCGGTTCGACCGCGCCGTTTTCGGCCGGCAATGGTTCGATGATGCGCCTGGCGCCCGTGGTGCTGTTTTACTTTCCAGACCTTCAGCGTATCGAGGACTTTTCCCGCCAAAGCTCGCGGACCACACACGGCGCCCAGGAAGCGATCGAATGTTGCGTGATGCTCGCGCGGGCCATCGCCGGGGCGTTAGGCGGCGCCGCCAAAGAGCAATGGCTGACCATCCCAAGTACCGGGCTGCAGGCGCCCAAAGTGCTGGCGATTGCCCAAGGCGGCTACCGCGAAAAAACCCGCGAGCAAATCACCGGCTCCGGCTACGCAGTGGCGTCGCTGGAAGCCGCGCTCTGGTGCGTCCTCAACACGGACAGCTTCGCCGAGGCGGTGTTGGCGGCCGCCAACCTGGGGGATGACGCCGACACCACGGCGGCCATCGTCGGCCAGCTGGCCGGCGCGCATTATGGCGTGCAAGGGATTCCGGCCGGCTGGCTGGAAAAATTGTGCATGCGTGACGACATCGAGGAAATGGCGGAGGCACTGTTGAAGGCCTCCACCGACAACCCGGCGGCTTAAAACCTGTCCAGTCGATAGGGTGCCAAGCCCGACTGCAACTGATCGCCGCTTGCCAACGCGCCAACCATCTCCGCCGTCACCGCCGCCTGCGTCAACCCCAGGTGCTGGTGACCAAACGCCAGCAGCACCTTGCCGTCACACACTCGATCAATCACCGGCAGCGAATCCGGCAGCGACGGTCGAAAACCCATCCAGGGCGTCGCACCTTCCTGGCTCAGGTCCTGACGAAACAGGCCTTTGCTCAGTCGATGCAGCTGCCAGGCGCGCTGCATGTTGGCCGGGCGCTCCAGCCCGGCGAATTCCACCGTGCCGGCCAGGCGCAGGCCGCCCGTCATGGGTGTCATGATGAATTTGCGCTCCAGGGAGGTCACCGCGAAGGGCAGGCGCTGATGCTCATGCGGCAGCATCAGGTGATAGCCACGCTCGGTGTCCAGCGGCACGGTTTTGCCCGTCAGTGCCGCAGTGAGCCTGGCCGAGTGGGCGCCACAGGCGATCAGCACCTGACGCGCGGCCAATCGCCCTTGATCGGTGCTCAGCGTAACGCCTTGATCATCTGTGCGGCCGTCCAGCACCTGACGCTGGAGAAACTGCACACCCGCAGCTTTCGCCGCCTCGACCAGCTCGCAGACCACCTGATAGGGATCGAGAAAGTGCCCGGTACTCGGAAAAAACAGCCCGCCCAGAATGGCATCGCTCAATTGCGGCGCCGCCTGGCGGATTGCATCGCCGGTCCAGAAGGTCACCGGCACCTGCTGCTGGCGCATGCGCTCCTGCACCGCCTCCAGCGCCGCGCGCGACTCCGGACGTTCAAATACCAGCAGCGAGCCGTCTTCGCGCAGCAGTTGCGCGCGGTCGATGCTGTGCAGCAAGCGTTGCCACGCCGCCAGGCTGGCTTCGTTCAACGCGCGGATGCCCGCCACCGTAAGCCGGTAGTGGGTCGGGCGCAGGTTCAGCAGCAGGCGGATAAACCAGGGCAGGGCGCGTGGCAGGTATTTCCAGTCCAGGCGCAGCGGGCCCATCGGGTCCATCAGCATGCCGGGCAAGCGCTTGAGGATCGACGCGTCGGCAATCGGAAACACCTGCTCGGTGGCCAAGTGGCCGGCGTTGCCATAAGAGGCGCCCATGCCGGGTGCCTGCAAGTCGATCACCACCACCTGGCGCCCTTGGCGCGCCAGCTGCAAAGCGCAGGCGACCCCGATAATGCCGGCGCCGACCACGGCGATCTCTGTACGCTCTGGCATTGTTCAGGCCTCCCGTTGGCCATCGAGCAGGCGGCGCAGCAGCAACGGGTTGCCCTGTTGCAGCGCCGTCGGCAGCAAGGCGTCGGGGAAGTCCTGATAGCACACCGGCCGCAGGAAACGCAGGATCGCCGCCGTGCCCACGGACGTGCTGCGGGCATCCGAGGTGGCCGGGAATGGCCCGCCATGCACCATGGCATCAGATACTTCCACGCCGGTCGGCCAGCCATTGACCAGCAGGCGCCCGGCCTTGCGCTCCAGCACCGGCAGCAGCGCCTTGGCGTTTGCCAGGTCGGCTTCATCCATTTGAAGCGTGGCGGTGAGCTGGCCTTCGAGCTGTTCGGACACCTGGCGCACTTCTTCATTGTCAGCGCACGCCACGATCAGCGACGCCGCGCCGAACACTTCGGCCTGCAGGTGTTCATTGGCCAGGAAGGCGCTGGCTTCGGTCACAAACAGGTGCGCCTGGCCCTGGTTGGGACCTTGCGCCGGCACGCCGTGTGCCACCACCTTGGCGTGCTGGCTCAAGGCACCGACACCGGCTTGGAAGGCACTGAAAATACCCGGTGTGAGCATGGTCTGTGCTGCGCTGCGCGACAGCAGGTCTGCCGCCTGTTGGATGAACCGATCCAGGGCCGGGCCCCGAACCGCAATCACCAATCCAGGGTTGGTGCAGAACTGTCCGGCACCCTGGGTCAGCGACGCCACGAACCCCTGGGCCAGGGCGGCGCTGCGTGCTTCGAGCGCCGCTGCAAACAGGTACACCGGGTTGATCGAACTCATTTCCGCATACACCGGGATCGGCTCCGGCCGCGCCTGTGCCGCCTGGGTCAGCGCGATGCCGCCGCTGCGCGAACCGGTAAAGCCGACGGCCTTGATGCGCGGATCGGTCACCAGTGCGATGCCCACTTCGCGGCCCGAACCGTAAAGCAGGGAAAACACGCCCTCGGGCAAGCCACAATCGTTGACCGCCTTGGCCACGGCGCGGCCGACCAGCTCGCTGGTGCCGGGATGCGCCGCGTGGGCCTTGACGATCACCGGGCAACCGGCCGCCAGTGCCGATGCGGTATCACCGCCAGCGACGGAAAAGGCCAGGGGGAAATTGCTCGCGCCAAACACCGCCACCGGGCCCAGCGCCACGTGGCGTTGACGCAAATCCGCACGCGGCAGTGGCTGGCGTTGCGGCTGCGCAGTGTCGACGCGCACGTCCAGCCATTCACCGGCGCGCACGGTCCGTGCAAAGGTGCGCAGCTGCGCGCAGGTGCGGCCACGCTCACCCTGGATCCGTGGCACCGGCAAACCGGTTTCGGCCGCCGCGCGCTCAATCAACGCATCGCCCAAGGCTTCGATGTTTTCGGCAATGGTTTCGAGAAACTGCGCGCGCTGCGCCAATGAAGTCTCGCGGTAGCGATCAAAGGCGGCCCACGCCAGTGCGCACGCCTGCTCGACATTCTCGCCGCTGCCACCGGCGTAGGCCGGCTCCAAGGGCGCGTCGGTGGCGGGATTGATGGCCCGGATCCCATCGCGCGTGCCGCCAAGGAGTTGCTGGCCGATCAGCATTTTGCCCGTCAGAGTCATGGGGTTTTCCTGGAGAAAAGAGAGGATGGCCGCCGTGAGCACCACGGCGGCGCGTCACGCATCAGTCGCGGTTCTGCTCGGCCGACCAGTCGGCGTACCACTGGCGGAACAGCGCGTACTGGGCCTCGGCATAGCGCCGCTGGGCTTCGCTGAGCACATCGCTCGGGTTGAAATGCAAGGCGTAGCCCTGGTCACCGTTGAGCACCATCAGGTGCTTGTAATACAGCACCAGGTCGCAGCCTTCGTCGAAGGACGACAGCACCGCCAGCGCAGCTTCCAGCTCGCGCGCCAGGCGGCGGGCCTTGGCATCGCCCTTGGCCGCTTGCTTGCTCAGCGCCACCAGGTGCAGCACTTCGCGCGGCAGGGCGTTGCCGATGCCGGTGATCGCGCCGGTGGCGTTGCAGTTGACGAAACCGTGCACCACTTGGGTATCGACGCCGACCATCAGGGTCACGCTGTCGTCCTGGGAGGTGATGTGTTCTGCCGCGTAGCGCAAGTCGGCACCGCCGCCGAACTCCTTGAAGCCGATCAGGTTCGGGTGTTCGCGGCGCAGTTCGAAGAACAGCTCGGCACGGGTGGCGAAGCCGTAGTAAGGACTGTTGTAGATCACCGCCGGCAGGTTGGGCGCGGCCTTGAGGATCGCCGAGAAGTGCGCCTTCTGTGCGGTGGCGGAGGCACCACGCGAAAGCACGCGCGGGATCACCATCAAGCCATGGGCACCGACCTTCGCCGCGTGGGCAGCATGGGCAACGGCCTCACGGCTGTTGACCGCACCGGTGCCGACGATGGTCGGCACCCCGGCGGCCACCAGGCGCGCGACGCCTTCCTGGCGCTCGGCTTCGGTCAGCAGCGGCCAGTCACCCATGGAGCCGCAATAGACCACGGCGCTCATGCCGATATCGATCAACTCGCGGCCCTTGGCAACCAGGGCGTCGAAGTCAGGCGTGCGCGCGGCGGTGCACGGGGTCATCAGGGCAGGGATGCAGCCGGTGAAGATGTTGTCGCTCATTGGGTTAACTCCTAACCACGTTCAATCAAAAGGGATGGGCTCAAATGCCCCAGGCAAAAGGGTCTTGCGCGTCGATCAGCAAGGTGCTGTCGGCGGTGATGTAGGCGCGGCCGGTGATGAACGGGCGCACTCGCTCGCCGTCCCATTCATAGCGGCCTTCGAATTGGCTGCCGGTGATGCTGGCTTGTACCCAGGTTTCACCGGGCGCGAGCTTGGCGTCAGCGGCCAGGCACGCCAGCTTGGCGCTGGTGCCGGTGCCGCACGGGGAGCGGTCGTAGGCTTTGCCGGGGCACATCACGAAATTGCGGCTGTCGGCTTCGGCGTCGTCGGCGAACAGTTCGATATGGTCGATCGGCGCGCCATCCGCACCCTGGATGCCCTGGGTTTCCAGGGCCTTGAGCATCGCCCAGGTGTAATCGGTGAGGGCGTCGACGTTGTCCATCTGCAGGCGTTGGCCATGCTCGGACACCAGGAAAAACCAGTTGCCACCCCAGGCGATATCGCCCAGCACTACACCATGGCCCGGCACGTCCACGGCGACCTGGCGGCGATGGCGGTAGGCGGGCACATTGCGCAGGGTCACCGCGCCGTCGGCGTGCAGCGTCGCGGCCACCGGGCCGACGGGGGTGTCCACGGTGTGCACGCCCGGCGTGATCCGGCCCAGATGGTGCAGGGACGCGATCAGGCCAATCGTGCCGTGACCGCACATGCCCAGGTAGCCGGCGTTATTGAAGAAGATCACTCCGCAGGTGGCACCCGGTGTAACGGGCGCGCAATACAGCGCACCGACCAGCACGTCGTTGCCGCGCGGTTCCAGGATGCAGGCGCGGCGCCATTGGTCATGCTCGCTGCGCAGGTGTTCCAGTTGGTCGGCAATGGTGGCGCCGCTCAGGGCGGGGAAACCGCTCATCACCAGGCGCGTTGGTTCGCCGCCGGTGTGGGAGTCGATCACATGCAGTCGCTTCATAAAACGCTCCAATCAGTGGGTAGCCGGGGCCAGCGGTGCGTGGGACGGCGACTCGTCGACGGCTTCGCTTTCATCCGCTTCGTGTTCCAGGCGCACCAGGTGGGCCGGCACGCCGGTGGCGGCGCCCCAGTAGTAGATGCCGAGGGCGCAGACCGCGACGACGACGGTGTCGAACGGATGACTGAGCACGCCGATGCCGCCGAAACTGCCGAGCTTGGACAGCAGGATGGTCACTGCGTAGAAACCGATCAGCCACGCCGACGAGCGCACTTGTTGCTTGAGGTTCAGGTGCGCGGTCGGTACCCAGCGGGCGCACAGCAGGTACACCACGAACATCAGGATCTGCAGGCCCAGCAGCCACGACACGGTGCTCCAGCCCGACCAGTACACGATCAGTGCGGCAATGATGAACGACAGCGGGCCGAGCACCGCCATGCCCTTGACCCGGAACGGCCGCGCCATTCCCGGCGCATTGCGACGCAGCGCGGCGACGGTCACCGGGGCCACGGCGTAGCTGAGGATCAGCGCGGCGGACACCACGTTGATCAGCGCTTCCCAGGACGGGAACGGCAGGGTCCAGAACACTGACAGGGCAAAGGTCAGCCACAGCGCCGGGCGCGGGATGCCGGATTTCTCATCGATGCGCGTGAAAATCTTGAAGAACGTGCCGGTCTGCGCCCAGCCGTACACCACGCGCGGCGTGGCGTTCATGTAGATGTTGCCGCAGCCGCTGGGCGAAATCACCGCGTCGGCCACCACCAGGTAGGCCAGCCAACCCACACCCAGCGCGAGGGCGATATCGCGGTACGGCAGCGCCAGTTCCTTGCTGATCCCGGCCCAGCCGTTGGCGAGCATTTCGGTGGGTACGCCGCCGAGAAACGCGGTCTGCAGCAGCACATAGATGGCGGTCGACAACAGCACCGAGAGGATCAGCGCAATCGGAATCGTGCGTTGCGGGTTCTTCACTTCACTGGCCACCGAAATGATCGGCGTCAGCCCCAGGTAGGCAAAAATCACCCCGCCGGCCGACACCGCCATCTCGATACCCGAGAGGCCGAACGGTGCAAAGCCGTGCACTTGGAAATTCGCCGGCTTGAAGAAGGTGAACAACACGCCGATCACCAGCAACGGCACGATGAACTTGAACACGCTCACCAGGTTGTTGGCGATGGCAAAGGTCTTCACGCTGCGGTAGTTGAGCACGAAGAACAGGCACAGCAGGGCGAATTGCACCAGCCAGCCGAGGGTGGTCGGGTCACTGGAGCCGGCCTTGGTCAGCTCGGGAAACCACGCGGCGGCGTATTGGCGCGAGGCGACCACTTCAATGGCGACCAGGCTGGAAAACGCGATCAACGTGATAAAGCCCATCAGGTAGCCCAGCAACGGGCCGTGGGAGTACACCGGGTAACGCACCACGCCGCCGGCGCGAGGCAATGCCGCGCCCAGTTCGCAGTAGACGATGCCCAGCAGCAGCACCGCGAAACCACCGATCAACCAGGAAAAAATCCCGGCCGGACCGGCGATTGCCGAGACGTGGCTGGCCGCGAACAACCAGCCGGAACCAAAGATCGCACCCAACCCGATAAAGGTGAGGTCCATCAACGAAAGTTGCTTCTTGAACTTGCCTTGACCTGACATAGCGTCGCCTTCTTGTGAGTTATTGGATAGGCATGCAGTGGCGCTATCGTGAACGCATCGGCAGGGCGCCGATTGATGTTTTGCGCAAGCGCGAATGACGAATTCAGCACAGTTTTCCGCGCTCGACAGCGCCCCGGGCATGCGGCAATCTGCTCGGCGTCCGCGTCAGAAAGTGGGGAGAGAAACCATGCTGCACAGCGCATTTGCGACCCTTTGCCAAGGGAGCGAGGCCAGCCGCCCGCACAGCATCGAGCAGCTATTGGCCGGCGTCGCCCAGCTGCTGCCGATGCTGGATGTGATCCCCAACGCCGCGATCTTCATCAAGGACATGGACGCCCGTTACCTCCTCGCCAACCGCACCCTGGTGCAACGCTGCGGCCTCAAGCAGCTGCAGCCGCTGCTGGGCAAGACCAGCGCCGAGGTGTTCCCCGCGCAGTTGGGGCCGGGCTACACCGAGCAGGATCGGCGCGTGCTGCAAGAAGGCTTTGTGCTCGAAGACCAACTTGAACTGCACCTCTACGGCACCCGCGAACCGGGCTGGTGCCTGACCCACAAATGGCCGCTGTACAACCACACCGGCCAAATCATCGGCCTGGCCGGCCTCTCGGTCGACCTGCAATCGGCCAGCGAAACCCACCCGGCCTACCAGCGCCTGGCAGCGGTGGACGAGCACATCCGCGCGCACTTCAACCGCCGCGTGACCCTCGGTGAACTGACGCGGATCGCCGGTATTTCCGTGGCCCAGCTGGAGCGTTACTGCAAGCGCGTGTTCCACCTCACCCCCCGGCAGATGATCCAGAAAGTGCGCCTGGAACACGCCCACCGGCTGTTGCACTCGGACATGCCGATTACCGAGGTGGCGCTGCAATGTGGCTACACCGACCACAGCGCGTTTACCCGCCAGTTCAAGGCGTCGACGGGGTTTACGCCGAGGCAGTATCGGCAGGCGACCGGCGGACCGGATTAGCCCCCGAACATCGCAATGCAACGAATGGCCCGCGTACGCCTCATATGTCTACGAGTAATGTTTCACAACGACAGGTACCAAACTTATGACGGCGGCTGAAAACAACCATGTGAACTGGCTGGTAGAACAATCGATGCTGCATGCGGCTCGCCAGCGCGCCAAGCTCTATTCGGGGCAGGGCCGGTTGTGGCAGCAGCCGTACGCGCAGACCCGGCCGCGCGATGCGTCGGCGTTGTCGTCGGTGTGGTTTACCGCCTACCCGGCGTCGATAGTGACCCGCGAGGGCGGTACGGTGCTGGAGGCGCTGGGGGACGAGAGCCTGTGGCATGCGCTGTCGAAAATCGGCATACAGGGCATCCATAACGGCCCGCTGAAGAAATCCGGCGGCCTGACCGGCAGCACGCACACGCCGACCATTGACGGCAATTTCGACCGCATCAGCTTCGAGATCGACCCGCAGCTGGGCACCGAGGCGCAGTTGCAGGCGTTGACGCGCATGGCCGCGGCGCACAATGCGGTGATCATCGACGATGTGATTCCGTCCCACACCGGCAAGGGCGCGGACTTTCGCCTGGCCGAGATGGCCTACGAGGATTATCCCGGCCTGTACCACATGGTCGAGATCCGCGAGGAAGACTGGCCGTTGCTGCCCGACGTGGCCGAAGGGCGCGATGCGCAGAACCTCAGCCCTGCGCAGGTGGATGCGCTGCGCGACAAGCACTACATCGTCGGCCAGCTGCAGCGGGTGATCTTCTTCGAGCCGGGCGTGAAAGAGACCGACTGGAGCGCCACCCAGGTGGTGATCGGCGTGGATGGCAAGCCGCGTCGCTGGGTGTACCTGCATTACTTCAAGGAAGGCCAGCCATCGCTGAACTGGCTCGACCCGACCTTCGCCGCCCAGCAGATGATCATTGGCGATGCCTTGCATGCCATCGACGTGATGGGCGCGAAAATCCTGCGCCTGGATGCCAACGGCTTCCTCGGGGTGGAGCGCAAGCTCGATGGCACGGCCTGGTCGGAAAGCCATCCGCTGTCGATCACCGGCAACCAGCTGCTTGGCGGCGCGATTCGCAAGGCGGGCGGCTTCAGTTTCCAGGAATTGAACCTCACCGTAGATGACATCGCATCGATGTCCCATGGCGGCGCCGACCTGTCCTATGACTTCATCACCCGTCCCGCGTACCAGCATGCGCTGCTGATGGGCGATGCCGAATTCCTGCGCCTGATGCTGCGCGAAATGCATCGCCAGGGCATCGACCCAGGCTCGCTGATCCACGCGCTGCAAAACCACGATGAACTGACTCTCGAGCTGGTGCACTTCTGGACCCTGCACGCCCACGACACCTTCCTCTACCAGGGCCAGACCTTCCCCGGCAACATCCTGCGCGAGCACATCCGCGAGCAGATGTACGAGCGCCTGGCCGGCGAGCATGCGCCCTACAACCTCAAGTTCGTCACCAATGGGGTGTCCTGTACCACCGCCAGCATCATCACGGCGGCGTTGGGCATTCGTGACCTGGAGGCGATTACCCCGGCGGATATCCAGCAGATTCGCCAGATCCATTTGCTGTTGGTGATGTACAACGCCATGCAGCCGGGAGTATTTGCCTTGTCGGGTTGGGACCTGGTGGGTGCGCTGCCCTTGTCTGCCGATGAGGTGGCGCACTTGATGCAGGACGGCGACACGCGCTGGATTCATCGCGGCGCCTATGACCTGGTAGACCTGAACCCTGAGGCCGAACTGTCCGCCGGGCAGATACCGCGCGCGAAAAGCCTTTACGGCAGCCTGAACAGCCAGTTGCAGGACCCTGAGTCATTCGCCTCGCAACTGCAGAAAATCCTCGCCGTACGCCGCGCCTACGACATCGCGGCGAGCCGCCAGATCCTGGTGCCGGACGTGCAGCATCCCGGCCTGCTGGTGATGGTCCACGACTTGCCGGCGGGTAAAGGCACGCAGATTACCGCGCTGAACTTCGGCGCCACGCCGATCACCGAAACCCTGCACCTGCCCGACATCGCGGCCGGGATGGTGGTGGACATCATCAACGAGCGGGTGGAGGGCGATCTCACTGCCGAAGGCGAGTTCACCATCACCCTGGATGCGTATGAGGGGCTGGCGTTGCGGGTGGTCAGCAGTTCGCCGATGCTCTAAGGCCCGAATGCCGCCATCGCTTCATCAATAAAATGCCGCAGCTTGGCGGTGCGCTGGCGGTCGGCGGGGTAAATCAGACTCATGGGCTTGGAGGGCCCTTCAAACGTGGGCAGCACCCGCACCAGTTGGCCGCTGGCGAGTGCCGGGGCCAACAGGTCGAGTGCTGCCATCACCACGCCAAAGCCGGCAATCGCCGCCTTGAGCTGCGCGTCGGCACTGTTGACCCGCAACCGGCTGCCCACCTGCACCGGGTAGGCTTTGCCGTGGCGGATGAACGTCCACTCCTTATCCATCACGCGGTCGGTGAACACATACCCCAGGCAGGCATGGTCGGCGAGGTCGCTCGGCTGTGCGGGGGTGCCGTGTGCCTGCAGGTAGGCCGGTGACGCGCATACCAGCAGTTGGTAGGGGCGCAATGGCCGTACCACCAGGCTGGTGCTGTCGGCTACGCCGGGATCGCCGATGCGAAATGCCGCCTCTATGCCCTCGGCAATCAGGTCGACGTAGCGGTCGGTCAGGTCGAGGTCGATCTCGACGCGCGGATGCTGCGCCAGGAAGTGGTTGATCACCGGCATCAGGCTCTGCGCGCCAAAGTTCTGCGGCGCGCTGATCTTCAGCGCGCCCATCGGTTGGGCATGCGACTCCAGCGCCAGCGCATCCGCGGCTTCGACATCCGCCAGCACGCGCACGCAGCGCGTGTAGTAGGCGCGACCGAACTCGGTGAGTTGCTGGCGCCGAGTCGTGCGGTTCAACAAGCGCACTTGCAGGTGCTGTTCCAAGTGATCGATGTAGCGCGCGATCATCTGGGGTGACAACCTCAGCGTGCTGGCGGCGCCCGCGAAGGAGCCGGCATCTGTAGCCGTGACGAAGACGTGCATGGCGCGAAATTTATCCATCATTCATCACTTTCAGTTGTTAATGTGTCAATTAGTGGTCTGTTTATCTTGATAAGGGTGGCGAATAGGCTAGCACCTTTTCCAGGAGACCTCCGATGAACCCGCCAGAAATCTTCCAGCACATTGCCCGCAGTCGTCGTGTAACGCGGCAGTTTTTATCGACGCCGTTGACCGAGCAACAGATCAATCGCGTGCTGCTCGACGCCCAGCACAGCCCGTCCAACTGCAACACGCAGCCGTGGCACGTGCACATCGTCAGTGGCCACACCCGTGACCGTCTCTCGGCCGCATTGCTCGACGCCGACAACCGCCAGCACTTCACCGCCGATTTCGAGTTCGACATCGACGCCTATACCGGCGTGTTCGCCCAACGTGCGCAAGACAGTGGTCGCGCCCGCTATGAGGCGATTGATATCGGCCGTGATGACCACGCCGCGCGCCTGGCCTGCCTGCGCCACAACTTGACGTTCTTTGATGCTCCCCACGTGGCCTTCTTGTTCATGCCGCACATCGGCGATCACGTGCGTTCGGCCGGCGATATCGGCATGTATGCGCAGACCTTCCTGCTGTCGTTGCAGGCGCGCGGGCTAGGCGGAATTCCGCAGACCTTGTTGGGGATGTATGCCGATACGGTGAGGGAGGTGTTGGGGGTGAGTGAGGACTTGAAGCTGATGTTCGGCATTTCATTCGGCTATGCCGATGCGCATTCTGCCTCCAATTTTGTCGAGGTGGGCCGCGCCACGTTGGAGGACAGCGTGGTGAGGCATTACTGAGCCCCGCCAGTGAACGGCTGGAGCGCGCTCGCCAGCGCTCCAGCACGTTGCGCCTTCAGGGTTGCGCGCGCGCCTGCGCCGCCTGCAACACCCGCAGCAGATTCCCGCTCCAGATATTCGCCACCTGCTGCTCGTTGTAACCGGCATCCAGCAAGCGCTGGGTTACCACCGGCAATTGGCTGACGTCTTCCAATCCGCTCACGCCACCGCCGCCATCCCAGTCCGCACCGATACCGACATGATCCGGGCCGGCCACTTCCAGCAGGTGCAGCAGGTGCTGCATGAAGACATCGAGGTCGGCCTTGGGCTGGGCAAAGCGCTGGTTGATCGTGTCGCGTTCCTGGTAGAGGTCCTTGATTTGTTCCGGGCTGAGGGCGGCGAGGTTGTGAAAGCGTGCGCCGAGCGCGGCCATGGCTTTGTTGCGCTCCGGGTTGGGTGTCAGCGGGATCAGGTAGTCGCTGTAGGCGTTGACCTGAATCACGCCACCTTTTGCCGCCAGTTGGCGCACGCGGGCGTCGTCGAGGTTACGCGGGTGCGGGTTGACCGCGCGGCTGCTGGAGTGCGAGGCGATGATCGGCGCGCTGGACAACGCCAGCATCTGGTCGAACACCGCATCACTGGCATGCGACACATCCAGCAGGATGCCCAGGCGGTTGGCCCGTTGCACCAGGTCGCGGCCCTTGGGGCTCAGGCCTTTCCATTCGGGCAGTGCGGTGGCGGAATCGGCCAGGTCGTTGTTCATGAAATGCACCAGGCCGAGCATGCGCAAACCCTGGCGATAGTAGGTGTTGAGCAACGCGGGGTCGGAGCTGAGCGGGTCGGCGTTTTCCATACTGATGAAGACCACGCGCTTGCCCTCGGCGGCGATGCGGCGGGCGTCGTCGGCGGTGAGGGCCAGGGCGAAGCTGTCGGGATTGCGGTCGATCACATCGCGGATGCGGGTCAGGGTCGCCAGCCCATAGGCGCTGGCATATGCACGGCCTTCCTCGGTGCGCGGGCCCTGGGGCGTGTACACCGCGAAGAAACCACCGTCCAGGCCACCTTCGCGCATGCGCGGCAGGTCGACCTGGCTGCCATCCTGGCGGTAGTCATGGCGTTCGAGAATGTTCCAGCCGGGGCGGGTCAGGGTCAGGGGGGTATCCAGGTGGCTGTCGAGTACCAGCAGGCGTTGGTGCAGGGCCAGGGTCGCGGGGCTGACCACGGTGTCGGCGTTGGCCAACAACGGCAGCAAGGCGAGCAGCAGCAGGCGCTTGTTCATGTTCAGAACTCCATGCTCAGGGTGCTTTGGAAGGTGCGCGGCGAGCCCGGGCGGAAGACCGCGGGGCCGCTGGTGCTGGTGAGGATGTAGCCCAGGTAGTCCTTGTCGAACAGGTTGTCGATGTTGAAGCGCACCTTCACATTTTTCAGCGGCCCGTAATGCAGGCGCTCGCCACCCAGGTCCAGGTAGGCGTTGTAGAGGGTGTAGCCGGGTACCGATTCGCTGTTGGTGAAGTTGCTGTAGCGCTCGCCGATATAGCGCGCCGAGAAATTCAGCACTGCCCACGGCGCCAACTCATAGGTGACGCCGGCCTGGGCCAGCCAGCGCGGGCTGTCGGGTACCTCGTTGTGCTTGATCGAAAGGCCGCCGGCGTCGTTCTGGAACGTCGAGGTGTTGTAGGTCAGGTTGCCGTTGAGCACGACTTTGTCAGCCAGGTACGGCAGCTTCCATTGCCCGCTCAGTTCACTGCCGTAGGCCTGCACCTTGCCGACGTTCTGGTAGTAGGTTTCGACCTGGCTGCTGCCGGGGACCGGCGAGGCGAAGGCTTGCAGGCGGTTGTCGAAGTCGGTGCGGTACAGCGCCCACGCAGCGTTGAAGCTCGGGCGATTGATGCGGTAGCCGACTTCATAGTTCTTCGCGCGTTCGGCTTCCGGCGGTGGTGCGCTGGGGCTGGCGGCGCGGAAGATATCGTCGGCACCCCGCGGCAGCGCCATGTTTTCCGAGTAGGAGGCGAACACCTGGGTGTCGTCGGTCAGGTTGTAGACCAACCCGGCCTGGGGCAGGAACGCGTCGTTCCACTGGGTCGCGATACGCGGCTGGCGGTTGTTGATGTAGTCGCCGGCATTGCGGTAGCCCTCGATGCGGTATTTCAGGTGCAGGCTCTTGAACCCGTACTGCAGGCGCAGGCGATCATCGAGCAGTGTCCAGGTGTCCTTGAGGTGGTACTGCAGTGAGTCGCGAGTGGAGCTGAAATCGCCTTGCAGGTGCACCGGCTCATTGAACAACGGTTCGCCGGCCGGGCTGCCGTCGGTGAGGTTGTAGCGCGCCTGTTGACGGTTGAACACATCGGTCTCGGCCCACAGGCCAGTGTCGATCTGGTGCTGGCCGACCTCCCATTGCAGGCCGGTGCGGCCGCCAAATCGATGGCCGCTGAGGGACGACAACCCGTATTGCACGCCGCGAGGTGCGAACAGGCCATGGACGTTGCCTTCGGCATTGTGCAGCGCCAGGGAAGTGGCGTAGGCCTCGGGGGATACGCCAAAGCCTTTCTTGGCCTCGTAGTACAGCGTGGTGTAGTTGAGCAGGTCGGGGCGAATCTCGAACTGGCCGCCGAGGCTGTACAAGGTGTCGCGCCGCTGGTTGACCGCCTGCTTGTAGAACTGGTTGTAGTTGGTGTTGCTGTAGCGCACGCCGGGCACGGTCTCGGGCAAGTCGGGCAGGCTGCCGAGGTAGGCGAAGTAACGGCCCGAGCGGCCGAACGGGTCGTTGGCGCTGCCGTCGTACTGGGCGATGCTCACGTACGGCGAGTCATAGTCGTAGAACGCGTTGTGCACCGCGCGCAGCCATACCTCATCACGATCACCGAAGCGGTAGCGCACCTTGGCTTCCAGGTGCTCGCGGTCAATGGTGCCGGGACCGCGCCACAGGTCACCGTCGATTTTCGAACGGCTGAAATACGCCGACAGGCCCTGGTACTCACCGCTTTGCAGCTTGACGAAACTGCGCCGCAGGCTGTCGCTGCCCAGGGTGTAGGAGAGGCTTGCGCCGGGCTCGACCGTGGGGTTGCTGGTCTGGTAATCCACATACGGGCCCAGGGACGCGTAGCCCGATTGCGAGACATCGCCGGCGCCGGTGGAGGCGGTGACCCGCTCGGTGTTTTCGTTGTCGACGTAGCGATAGATCGGGCTGCCGCCAAACTGGTCGGTGCGCCCCAACGGCACACCGTCGATGGAAAAACCGATCTGCTGCAGGTTGAACGCGCGCACGAACACCGAGTTGCCGAATTCATACAAGCCCAGCGCATCGTTGACCTGCACATTAAAACCGGGCAGCGCCTCGAGCATTTTCAGGCCCGAGGTACCGGCCGGTGCCGACAGCAACGCCTGGTGTGAAATGGTCAGGGTATTGCTGATCTTGTCTTCGCCGATGGCGGCGCTGGCCTCGGTCACGCGCGCGCCGACCACCTCGACTTTGCTCAGTTGCGGTTCGGTGGAACTGGCGGCCTGCGCCGCCCAACTGGAATCGGCCAGCAACAGGCTGGCGAGCAGGGTTTTACGGTACTGAGCAATCATTGTCTGTCCTTGGCAAAGAGGTGGCGTCAAAAACCGGCGTGGGCCTGGGCGAGAAACTCGGGCTGGGCCCACTCGTGCACGCTGAAGTCGTTCTGCAGGAAACCGCGTTGCACCAGGAAGTCCTTTTTCAGCTCCAGGGCGGCGAGGTTCTGCGCGGCCAGTTGCGGCACGAAATCCAGCTCGGCGATGGCGCGGCGGATAAACCCGGCATCCGGCAGGAAGGTCACCCGCGTGAACAGCTCGGCGGCGGCATCGCGGTGCTGGTTGATCCAGTGGCCGGCGCGGATTGCAGCGCGCAGGAATGCCACGACCACCTCGGGGTGTTCTTCGGCAAACGCGCGGTTGACGGTGGTGGCGTAGGGGCCGTTGTGGTTTTTCAAGGTCCAGTCCGGGTAGCGTTCCAGGTCCTCGATCACCGTGAATTCGCCGCTGGCCAACAGCGCCGGCACGTGCCCGGCGGCCACATGCACCGCGTCCACACGCCCTTCGGCCAGCGCCTGGACCTCATGCCCAGGCTTGCCATGCAACCCATGCAGTTGCGACCAGAACGCCGAAGGCCGGATCGCCGGCTGCAATGTCTGCGGATCACCTTCGTCCTCAAGCTCGATCAGCCGCACCTGCGACGGTTCCAGCCCCGCCAGTTGCAGGGCATTGAACAAGCCGTGTTCGGCCAGGGCCTTGAGCACATCGACCCGCGCTTTGTTGCGGCTGACCGGCACCCCGATGCGCTTGCCGAACAGGTCGGCGACCTGGCGGATGCGGCCCTCGGCACGCACCAGAATCTGCCCGGCGCGCTGCGTGGCGGTGGTGGCGACCAGGAGCGTGTCGGCCTGGTCGGCGCGCGCCCACAAGGCCGGCACGGCACCGCCGTCGCGAATCAACCGCGATTCGCCGTGGGTGAAGTGCGGCAACCAGCCCAGGTTTTCCGGCAGTGAGCGCAGATAGATGGCGTCGGCGCCGACGCGCTGGTATTCCTCATCCAGCCAGCCGAATTCCACGGCGATGTTCGACGCGACCAACAACGGGCAAATGCTGTAGTGGGTGGGCAGTGTATGGCTCATGACAGATTCCTCGAGGCAGGTGGGGTGACACTCAGGCGTTCCAGGCCTTGTTGCAGGTCGGCGATCAAGTCCTCGACCGCTTCAAGGCCCACATGCAGGCGCAGCAACACGCCGGGTTCGATGTGCGCGGAAGGGTGGCGTTGTTGCGGGCGGATCAGGCTTTCGAAACCGCCCCAGCTGGCGCCCATGGCGAACAGCTGCAGGCTTTCCAGAAAGGCCTTGGCCTGGGGCGCGTAGACGGGCTTGAGCACCACGCCGAAGAGCCCGGTGGAGCCGAGAAAGTCGCGCTTGAATAACGCGTGCCCCGTGGCCTCGGGCAAGGCCGGGTGCAGCACCTGGGCGACTTCGGTGCGCTGCTGCAACCACTGCGCGACCGCCAGTGCCGAACGCTGGTGCTGACGCAGGCGTACACCCAGGGTGCGCAGGCCGCGCAGGCCCAGGTAGGCATCGTCGGCGCTGGCGATATAGCCGAGCTGGCGCACGGTTTCGCGCACTGACGCGTACAGCGTTTCGGTGGTGACGATCACGCCGAGCATGGCGTCGCTGTGGCCTACCAGGTACTTGGTGGCGGCATGGATCGAGATGTCCACGCCGTGCTCGAACGCCTTGAAGAACAGCGGCGTGGCCCAGGTATTGTCGAGCATCAGCAGCGCGCCGTGGGCATGCGCGGCTTCTGCGAGGGCGGGAATGTCCTGCACTTCAAAGGTGCTGGAACCGGGTGCTTCGGCGTAGACCAGGCGGGTGTTGGGGCGCAGCAAACCGGCGATGTCGGCACCGAGCATCGGCGCGAAATAGGTGGCCTGGATGCCGTAGCGCGGCAGTACCTGGTCAAACACCTGGCGGGCATGCCAGTAGCAGTTGTCGGTCACCAGGATATGGTCGCCAGCCCGCGCCACTGCCAGCACCGCGCCGACAATCGCCGCCAGCCCACTGGGCATGATCAGCCCGCGAAAGCCGCCTTCCAGCTGTGCCACGGCGTCTTCGAAGGCGGCGGTGGTGGGGTTGCCGTTACGGCCGTAGATGTGCCCGCGATAGTGCGGGTCGTCGGCCTGTTGCAGGTGGTTTTCGAGAGTGCCGGTGTCGGGCCAGATAAAGGTCGAGCTGCGGTACACCGGGGTGTTGACGGTGCCGGCGTGGTTGGCCGGATCGCGGCCCAGGTGAGTCAGGCGGGTATCGTCGCGCAAGGGGGGCGTACTCCAGGAGGGGCTCATGCGCGTTCCAGCCGCTTGGCCCAGCGTGAAAGGGGGTAGATGTAGATAAAGAACGCGATGAACACCAAGCCGTAGGCGGGCAGCAGCAGGTCGTTGCGCAGCTGGGTCGAGAGGTGCGACTGCACGGTGGTCATCAACTCTTCCACCCCCAGCAGGTTGGCGAGGGAGGTGGACATGGTCACCGCGCAATACAGGTTCATCCACGGCGCCACCAGGCTCGGCAGTGTCTGCGGGATGATCACGTTACGCAGCGCCTGGCCGTGGCGCATGCCCAGGGCCTGGGCGGCTTCCCATTGGCCGGTCGGCACTGCACGCACGGCGCCGCGCACGATCTCCGAGACGTAGCCGATGGCAGGCATGGCCAGGCCCAACGCGACCTTGAGCCAGTCCGGCAGTTGCCACCAACGCCCGGCCCACTGCACTTCATAGGGCAGCAGGTAGGCCACGTAGAACATCACCACCAGCCACGGCAGGTTGCGCAGCAAGCGGCTCAGATGCCCGGCGCCACGCCGCAGGCCGGGGTGGGCGCTGACCTGCAGGCTGCCGAGCGCCACACCGCCGAGCGTCGCCACCAGCATCGCGGTGATGCCCATCAGGATGTTCAGGCCAAAGCCTTGCAGCAGGGCCGGTGCCCACTGCCACAGCAGTTGGAAAAGGCTCGATTCAGGCGGCATCGGGCAGCTCCTGGCCAGGCAGGCGCAGATGGTCTTCGAGGCGGCGCAGCAGCCAACTGCTGAGGCCGATCAACAGCAGCCAGACCAGCAGCAGTACCTGCATCATTTCCGCGACGTTGAAGTTGTCCGACCAGATCCGGTTGCTCGCATAGAGCAGTTCCGGCACCGCAATCGCGTAGGCGATCGAGGTCGACTTGATGGTTTGCACCACCGTATTGCCCATCGCCGGCAGGCTGTTGCGCAGGGCCAGCGGCAGCACGATGTGGCGCAATACCGTGCGCCCGTGCAGGCCCAGGGCGGCGGCCGCGTCGAGGGTGGCGCGCGGCACCGCGTCGATGCCGGCGCGCAGGTTTTCGGCCTGGAATGCGCCGCTGTGCAGGGCAATCACGATGATTGCCCACTGCGTGCCATTGAGCAGGCGCACACTGGCGCCGTCCACCAGCGGCAACAATGCGCCGACGCCAAAGTAGAAAAAGAACAGCTGCACCAACAGCGGCGTATTGCGAAACAACGCGATGTACGCCGCGCTCAGGTGACGCCACAGCGGGCGGCGCGAACCCAGGCCGGCGGCGCCGAGAATCCCCATGACCAGCGACAGCGCGATACTTGCCACCGACAACAACAGGGTCAGCCCCAGACCGAGCAGGAAGCGCTGGCGGTCCATCGGGTCCCACAGGATGCTCAGCGACAGCCCATGCTGTTCCAGCCATAGGCGCAGATTGATTTCACTCATGGCTGGCCCGTGCATGCTGCTGCGCGACCCAGGCATTGGGGGCCAGGCCGTAACGCTGTTCCAGGTCGATGATCACGCCGTGGGCATGCCAGCCTTCGACGATGCCCGACACGGCCGCCAGCAGCGCCGGCTGGCCCTTGCGCAGGGCGATGCCCCAGGGCGCCGGGTCCTGGCCTGGCAACTTGACTTCGTAATCGGCCCATTCCGGCTGGCGCGCCAGGGCGCTGTACAACGCATCGTCACCCATCGCCCCGAGGCAACGGCTGTCGGCAACGGCCTTGCGCACTTCGGCGGTGCCGTTGAACGAGGCGAATTGCACGCCATAGCGGCTTTCAAAGGGGCGTACCCACACACTGGTGGCAGGCGCGCACAGGGTTTTGCCGCGCAGGCTTTGCCAGTCCGGCACGGCGGTGCTTTTCGGCGCGAATACCGTGGCGGCCGAGCTGTAGAAACCCGGGCTGGCAAAGTCCACTTCACGTCGCCGCGCCGGGGTGTCGAGCAACGAAGTGACCAGCACTTCGCAACGCCCCTGGTCGAGGAACAGCAAACGGTTCAACGGGTTGACCTGCACCAGTTGCAGCTTCAGCGGCTGGCCGACCTTGGCGGACAGCTGCTGTTGCAGGTCGACGATCAGGTCCATGATCAAGCCGGCGGGTTTGCCTTGGGCGTCCAGGGTCTTGAACGGCGGGAATTCGTCACTGGTGCAGACGTTCAGCGTGCCGCGCGATTGCGCACGTTCCAGCAGGGGCTCGGCATGGGCGGGCACGGCGAACACTGCCAGGAGCGCAAGGGCGGCGACCGTCCGGCTCATGTCGCACTCCAGCCCAGCCGCGAACGCTGCGCCGCGCCGCTGGGGAAGGGCTGCGGCGTGCCGAGTTGCTGGGCCAGGAAGGTCAGGTAGGCGGCTTCTTCAAGGTTCACCAGCAAGCGCGTCGCCGCGAGCACATCACGCTCCGACCAGGCAAACGGCCCATGATTGGCCAGCAACGCCGCCGGCGCGTGGGGATGCTCACGCAGCGCCGCGACCACCGGCTCCGGCGCGTAACGCGGGCCCCAGGCGGTCAGCGGGATTTCCTCATCTTCCGCCAGGATCCCCAGCAGCTGTGCGGCGTGGGCACGCAGTGGGCGCCCGGCGATGGCGAAGGCGGTGAGGTACGGCGAGTGGGTGTGGATCACCGCATTGACTTGCGGGCGCTCGCGGTAGATCGCCACATGCAGCGCGGCAACTTCCTGGAGGTTGTCGGTGAGGCTGCCCTGGCTGTGGCGCAGGTCGAAATCGACGATGGCCGCCACGCCACTGTCGGCGCCGCTGAGCGAGGCGATCACCAGCCGCTCCTCGCCGGGAATGCGCAGGCTGATGTTGCCTGCCTCGTTGCTCGACAGCGCCTGGTGCTTGATCAGCAACTGCTTGGCCAGGGCAAATTCGTGTTCGAATACTTGGGTAAAACGCACAGGATCAAAGCTCATCGGGAACTCCTTGTGAGGGTCAGAAGCGGTAGTCGGCTTTCACGTAGTAGAAGGCGCCTTCGGCACCAGCCGGCGAGATGCTCTGGTAGGCCACGCGCCCGCCGACAAAGCGGTTGGCGACGTCGATCTTGTCCGGGTAGCTGTCGAAAATATTGTTGCCGCCCAGGGTCAGGGTGAGTGCCTGGCTGATGTCGTAGGACACGCTGGCGTTGCTCACCCATTGCGCCGAAAAGGTCTGGTCGCGGGCTTCGCCGAGGTTGGAATCGAGGGTGTAGGTGCCGTAGCGAATGGTGTTCCAGCTTGCCTGCCAGGCCCCCTTGCGCCAGTCGGCACCGAGGATCAGCTTGCTGTTGGGCGAGGCGCTTTCCACGTAGCTCAAGGCTTCACGATTGATCAGGGTGATGCCGGTGCCAGCCAGCGGGCCGGGGTTGTCCTTGATGTCGGTGACCTGGGTCTTGCTGTAGTTGAAGGCGCCGTTGAGGGTCAACTGGCTGGCATCGGCCAGGTCCAGGCGATAGTGGGCGGCGACGTCGACGCCGCTGGTCTTGGTGTCCAGTGCATTGGTGAAAAAGCTCACCCCGGAGTAATTGCCGTAGCCTTGGTTGGCGAGAATCTGGCTGACCTGGGTGCCGCTGAGGGTTTCCGACAGGGCGATGCGGTCCTTGATGCGGATGTGGTACGCATCGACGCTGACGCTGGCGCGCTCAATCGGTTGCCAGACCACGCCGAGGGACAGGCTGGTGGATTTTTCCGGCTTCAGGTCAGTTGCGCCCAAGGCCCGCGCCACGGGCGTGTTCACGCTGACGGTGCCGACCTGGTAGGCGGTCGGGTCGCCGGCCTTGAATTCGGTCTGGGTCGCCGAGGTGCCGATCTGCCCGAGGGTCGGCGCACGGTAGCCGCTGCTCAGGGTCGAGCGCAGGCCCCATTGCGGGGTGAAGTCATAACGCGCGGAAAACTTGCCGGTCGTGGTGGTGCCGAAATCGTCGTAGTGCTCGCTGCGTCCGGCCAGGCCCAGTTGCAGCTTTTCGGTGACCTGCTGCTCCAGGCCCAGGTAGCCGCCGAACACGTGGCGGGCATAGCGGCCTTCGTCGCTGTCCTGGGTGCCAGGGAAACCCTGGGCGCCACCCGCGCGGGCGGGCAGGGCCGTGCCATGGGTCCAGGAGGCGAGGTCGCCGGCGATCACTTCATAGGACTCGTTGCGCCAGGCCAGGCCACTGGAAAACACCAGGGGGCCGGCGCCCCAGCCGACCTTGAATTCCTTGACGTGATCAAGGCCGACGTTGGTCTGCTCATTCACCAGCGCCCCGGCGTTGAAGCTCGTCGGGCTGGCGGGGCCGAGGCTGGCATTGAGCGAATCGCTGAGGTGATAGTCGATGCGGTTGCGCCCGTAGTTGGCGCTGAGGTCGAAGCTGCCGAGCTGTTCATCGCGGATCTTCACGCCGCCGGTGACCGAGGCATCCCGCGAGCGCACATCCAGCAGTGGCAGGAAACCATTGGGGTACACGGCCACCAGGTTGTTGGGGTCGATGGGGCGGCGAAAAGTCGCCTGGGATTCACCGGTGCGGTCCTGGTAGGTGGCAAAGCCGTACAGGTCGACTGCGTCGTTGAGTGACAGGCCGCTGTTCAGCGCCAGGTTCCAGTCCTCAAGGCCCGGGGAACCGTAGCGCCAGTGACGGTCGGCATCCGCTTCGCGGGCATCGCCGGTGGGGTAGAACTGCCGGCCATCGGTGCCGCCGGTGGAGGTGCGCTCGCTGCGCAGGCCTTCGCCGCTGAGGGTCAGGAAACCGTCGCCAGGCAAGGTGAAGCCGGTCCAGCCGCCTACCGAGCGACGAAAGCCATCGCCCTTGGTGTACTGGCCAAAAGTGCTCTGCACCGCGCCGCCGTGGTCCTGCTCCTTGAGCACGATGTTGATCACCCCGGCAATCGCGTCCGAGCCGTACTGCGCCGAGGCGCCGTCGCGCAGCACTTCGATATGGTCGACCGCGCTGACCGGAATCGTCGACAGGTCAACCGCCTGGGAGCCACGGCCCAGGGTAGCCTTGGTGTTGACGAAGGCCGAGGCATGCCGACGCTTGCCATTGACCAGCACCAGCACCTGGTCGGCCGCCAGCCCGCGCAACGACACCGGCCGCTGTGACGACACGCCATCGGTGCCGTTGACTTGCGGGTAGTTCACCGACGGCACCAGGGTTTCCAGGGCCTTGGCGAGGTTATCGGTGCCGGCGCGTTCCAGCTGTTCGCTGCTGATCACATCCACCGGCGCCGCGCTTTGCAGGGCGGTGACGTCGCTGCGGCGGGTGCCGATCACTTCGACCGATTTCAATCGCGGTGCCTGCGGCTCGCTGTTGATGGCGGCAGCGGGGGCGGCGGTGCTGGCCAGTCGGTGGATCAACACCGCACCGCTGGCGGTCTGGCTGAAGCCCAACTGGGAGCCGCTCAAGGCAATGCCCAGCGCCTGTTCCTGGCTCAAGCGGCCCTGGATCGAGCGGCTGGCGCGGCCTTCTACCAGCGGCGGGTCAAACGCAATCGGATGGCCGCTTTGCTGGGAGATGCTCAGCAGCACCTCATCCAGCGGCCCTGCGGGGATATTGAAATCAATCACCGTCTGTACCGACGTCGCCTCGTTTTGAGCCAACGCCAGGGTCGGCAGCGTCAGCCCGCCGAGGGCCAATGCGCAGGCCAGCGGCGCCAGGGTGAATCCTGTTTTCAACATGCAAATCTGCTCCGGGTCGTGATGTTCTTTACGACCTTGAGCAACTTCGCGGGCGGATTTTCACCACTAAGTTAGAACGATTAGTTGGGTGTCTAGATGATTTTGTTGTGCGTATAAGCTTCGATCAAACTGATCTAAGTGCGCACTGAAAATATAAGGGAGTATTCGCACAAGGGTACTGACAGCCAGATCGGGTTGTCCGCGCACAGCATACAAAGTTCACCGATGTGAACATGTACGGCGGTCTGCACGCTTACGGAAAAGCTCATCAGGAGACAGATGCCCATGTCTGACGTATCAGTTTTGAACCCGCTTGGCTCGGTGCCGAGCCTGCATTGCGAAAACACCGTTCCGCGCAGCATGGTGCACCGTGCCGCCGTCAGCGAAGTATTCCTGACCGGCGCCGAACGCATCAAGGACGGACACTTTCGCTGCAGTGCGCAATTACCGCGCACCCACAGTTACTTCAGTGAACATACGCACCGTGCCGCGCACTACGACATGTTGTTATTGCTTGAAGTGTTCCGGCAGGCGTCGATTTATATCTCTCACGCGTTTCTGCAAGTGAATGCCCAGGACAAGTTTATTTACCTGGACAGTGTCACTCGCGTGACCGAACGGCATTTGCTGGTGGTCGGCGATCGCCCGGCGTCAGCCTCGATCGACGTGTATGTCGTGGATGAATACCTGCGCCATGGCGAGCGCAGCGGCGTCACCCTCAACATGTCGCTGAGCATCAATGGCGAAGTCGCCGCGCGCCACGAACGCATGAGCATTCGCTGGATGAGCGGCGCGGCCTGGAACAAGATGCGTGCCCGTGGCCTGGCGGCCATTCCGTTGGACGCCGACCCATTGGCACAACTGCCGCCGCCCTTGAGCCCTTCGGCGGTGGGGCGCCACTGGTTGAATAACGTGGTGCTCGGCCGGGACTTGGAGCAGGGTGCCGAGAGCCTGGTCGCGCCGCTGATTGTCGACCTCAACAACCCGGCGATCTTCGACCATCCGCTGGATCATATCCCCGGCATGCTGTTGCTCGAAGGCTTTCGCCAGGTCGCGCTGGTGGCGGCTGACCGGCAACTGCAGGTCGCCCCCGAGCAACTGTTGCTGTCGCGCTGCCATGTGGTGTTCACGCGGTTCGGCGAGTTCGGTCTGCCGACGCGGGTGCGTGCAGATCTCGCCTCCTTGTCCCGTGATGAACACGGCCAGATCACCCTCGCGCTGGATGTCGAGCAGGACGGCGTGGTGATTGCCACCGCCGAGCTGGAGTTGCTGCCGGTGGCGGCCAGCCAGCCCTTGGCCCTGGTGGCAGGGGGTGTGCGATGAGCGCGCCGGAGTTTATCTGGTTCGATTTCGGCGGCGTGCTGTCGCCGCCGATCCCGGCATTGTTCGAGCAGTACCAGCTCAAGACCGGCCTGGCCCCGCGCGTGTTGCAGCAGGCCATGAGCGACGTGGCGGACGAGTTGGGCGTGCCAATGCTCGCACCGGTCGAGAACGCCTTGCTGACCGAGCGCGAGTGGGGCGCACGGCTGGAGCAGGCGCTGCGTCGCCGCGATCCGCAGATCGACCTGTCGCGTGCGCGCCTGCAAGGCTTCGGCGAGCAATGGTTCGCCGGGGTGCCCGCGAATGCGCCACTGGTGGCCGCCGTGCGCGCGTTGAAACGTAGCGGTTTTCGCGTCGGTATCCTCACCAACAACGTGGTCGAGTGGTCGCTGCATTGGCGCGCGATGGTCGGCCTGGATGAGGTCGTGGACCTGATCGTCGACTCCAGCCAGGAGCGCACCCGCAAGCCGGACACGGCGTTTTTTGAGGTGGCCACCGCACGTTCGGGCGTGGCGCCGCAGCACAGCCTGTTGATCGATGACGTGGCGGAAAATATTCACGCCGCTGCAGCGTTGGGCTGGCAAGTGCTGCACTTCACCGACAACCACCAGGCCCTCGCGCAACTGCAGCGCGTCACCGGTGTGAGCCTGTTGCAACCTGCCGTGGAGCCTGCCTGATGAATATCGCCGTGACCGCCACACCTGAAGTGACCGTGGGGCGCATCCCGCACCTGGATGCGCCGCCGGCTTATCAACCTGCCAGCCCCGCCAATGGTCTGCCGAGGATCCTGCTGCCCAGCGGCCACCTGGCCTTTCACCTGACCCGTTATGAACACGTGCAGGCGCTGTTGCTGGATAACCGCGCGATTCGTGCACCGTGCAACGAAGAAGACGGCGCGAGCTTTTTGCCGACCATTACGCCGCCAGAACTGCTGCTCAACAATGACATTCCCGACCACGGCCGCCTGCGCAAAGTGGTCGCGCGCGACTTCAGCCCGAGCGGCGTGGCGGTGCTGCGTGAGAAGGTCGAGCAAACCACCCACGAACGCCTGGATGTGCTGCAGCGCCAGGCGCCCGGTGCCGACCTGTTTGCCCAAGTGCTCGACCACATTCCCGCGACGGTGGATTGCCAGTTGCTCGGCATTCCTTTGAGCGACCGGGAGTACTACCGACCCCTCAGCCATACCGTGCAGGTGGCGTCGGACGCGGATGTGCCGGAGCTGCTGAACCAGTTCTGGGGCGTCTACAACTACCTGACCGACCTGGTCACCGGCGCGCGGCCAACCTATCCCGATGGGTTGATCCAGCGTTTCGTCGCCAGCCGTGCCGACAGCGAACCGCCGCTCAACGACAAGGAACTGGTGGGCATCCTGCTCGGCGTGTTGATCGGCGGCGACCAGAACATCCTCACTGTGCTGACCAAGTCGGTGTACACCTTGCTGGCTGCGCCCCAGCTGTGGCAGCAATTGGTGGAGGACCCGAGGCTGATTCCGGAGGCCGTCGAAGAATTGCTGCGGCTGATCCCGCTGGGCACCATCTCGACCTTTCCGCGCCTGGCCAGTGTCGACCTGGAAGGGCCGTGGGGGTTGATCCCCGAGGGCAGCATCATCTACGCCGATGCGTTTGCCGCCAACCGCGATCCGGCGGCATTCCCCGAGCCGCTGGCGATTCGCCTGGACCGCAAGGGCGCGCGGCATTTGCAGTTCGGCTATGGCATGCACAACTGCATGGGCGCGGCACTCGCCCGGCTGGAAATCACCACGGTGTTGCAGATCCTCGTGCAACGCTTTCCCAACCTGCGCCTGGCGGTGCCGGCGGACCAGGTGCCCTGGATCGACGGCATCATCCTGCGCCGTCCGGCCCGTTTACCGGTGCTCGGCTTTACTTCAACCTGACCTGGAAGGACCCATGAAAACGACCTTTGCCGATACGGCGCTACTGAGCATCATTCTGCTGGCGATATTTGTCGTGCCCAGTTCCATTTCCGGCACGGCCCTCGCGCTGCCGGCCATCGGCGCGGATATCCAGGCACCGCTGACCAGCCTGCAATGGGTGGTCAACGCCTTCAACCTGGCGTTCGCCTGCTTTACCCTGGCCTGGGGCGCGCTGGCGGATCGGCTCGGGCGCAAGCGCTGCTTCGTCGCCGGTGCATCGCTGTACGTGGTCGCTTCGGTGCTGTCTGCGGTGGCCGAGAGTGCCTGGCTGCTGGACGCGGCACGGGGGCTGGCGGGCATCGGCGCGGCGGCGATTTTCTCCTGCGGCATCGCTATTTTGTCCACCCACTTCAGCGGCCCGGCGCGGCTGCGCGCATTTGCCCTGTTCGGCACGGTGGCGGGGCTGGGCGTCAGCCTGGGGCCGACCCTGTCCGGCCTGTTGCTGGACAGTGTCGGCTGGCGCGCGATTTTCTGGGCGCATGCGGTGACCTTGGTGATTGTGCTGTTGGGGAGCCCGCTGATTACCCGCGACGGGGCATTGGCGGAGCGCACCGCGCGCTTCGATGTGCCGGGGGCGACGCTGTTCGTGCTGGCGTTGCTGGCGCTGATGGTTGCCATCGTGCAGGGCTCGCAATGGGGCTGGAGCAGCCAGGGCGTCCTCGGCCTGGTGGCTGTGGCGGCGGTGTTGCTGGCGGTATTCACCTGGCAGGAGCGGCGTCATCGCCAGCCGATGCTCGACCTGTCGCTGCTGGCGCGCGGGCCCTTTGTCGGCCTGGCGCTGGTGACGGTCGCCGCGTCATTCGGCTTCGTGACGTTGCTGACCTACCTGCCAAGCTACCTGTTCGGCGTGCTGCAACTGAGCGCGACCCACGCCGGCCTGGCGATGTTGCTGCTCACGGTACCGATGCTGTTTTGCCCGATCCTGGCCGGCAAGTGGGCGGCGCGCGGGGTGTCGGCGATTGGCATCCTCAAGGCCAGCCTGATTGCCTTACTGGTCGGCGTGGTCGCGCTGGCGCTGGTCAGCCAGGTGGGTGTGGCGCTGTGGCAATTGGCGCTGCCCTTGCTGCTGGTGGGCATCGGCATGGGCCTGTCGGCGGGGCTGGTGGATGGGCTGGCACTGAAGACCGTCCCGGAGCAAAAGGCCGGGATGGCCGCCGGGTTGCTCAACACGTTCCGCCTGGGCAGTGAGGCGATTGCCGTGGCCCTGTACGGCTCGCTCCTGGCGACCTTGCTCGACAGCCAATTGCGCGCCACCTTGAGCCGCCTGGCACCGGACCCCGGCACCCTGCAACGCTGGATCGACGAGGTAGCCGCCGGCAACCTGACCGGTTCGCTGCAGGCGCTGGGCACAGAGCAGGCCGGCACCGTGCACAGCCTGTTTATCGGCGGCTATGACAGTGCCTTCCACGGCGTGCTGTGGGTGTTGGCGCTGATCCTGCTGGTGTTGACGGTGGTGGTGACCTGGCTGGTACGGCCACTGCGTGAACAGGAACGCAGCGAGGCGCAACTGGCCGCTCAGTAAGCGCAGTTTCACACTGCCCGCGATGGTTGCGGGCGGTGACTTTACGTGCCTGGAAGTTTATCCAGGGTTATGCAAAAAATGCAGTTTGATGGCTTTTTTTATTCTTTTATCTGGTGATGCCCACTGGGGCAAACTGGATTCACCTGCCCGGATGCAGGTCTACCTCAAACCGACAGGCCCACCACCACTTGTCCGCTGGCGTGTGCAGTCCATGAAGATTATGGACCTATGGACCCGAATGCTTTGCTCAAGACCCGTCTCATCGGCCAGATTTTCCAGCAGCACTACAGCTGGTTGTGCGCGCGGTTGTCCTACCGCACCGGCTGCAGCCACAGCGCTGAGGATATCGCCGCCGAGACGTTCCTCAAGGTGTGGATGCTGCCCGATCCCACTGCGATCCGCGAACCGCGCGCGCTGCTGACCACCATTGCCCAGCGCCTGATGTACGAGAGCTGGCGCCGTCGCGACCTGGAGAGGGCGTACCTGCAGATCCTCGCCGAGGTGCCCGAACACGTGCATCCGTCGCCGCAGGAGCAGTTGATCCTGATCGAGAGCCTGCTGGCCATCGACCGGCTGCTCGATGGCCTCTCGGGGCAGGCCAAGGCGGTGTTCGTACACAGCCAGCTGGACGGCATGACCTACACACAGATCAGTGAACGGCTGGGCCTGTCCCTGGGGCGCATCCACCAATTGATGACCCAGGCCCTGCGAGCCTGTTACCTGGGGTTGAGTGAGTGAGCAAACACCCGTTGAACGACCCGGTGGCCGAAGAGGCCATCGGCTGGCTGGTGCAAATCCAGTCCGGCGACTTCAGCCCCGCGCAGCAAGAAGCGCTGGATGAATGGCGCAGTACCTCGGCGCACCATCGCCAGGTGTACGCGCAATTGATCGCCGGCCTCGACCAACTCAAGGCCTCGCCGTGGCGTGGACGCTCCAGCGCGCAGCTGTTGCGCAGCCTGGAGCAGCCGAGCAGCCGGCGTTCGTTCCTGCGTACCAGCCTGTGTGCGGTAGGCCTGGCGGCGGGCGCGGGCTGGGTCTCGCGTTTCGAAGACGCGGGGCAGTCCTATGCCACGGGTACCGCCGAGCGGCGTACCTGGCAACTGGCGGATGGCAGCACACTCAAGCTGAATGCGCGCAGCCAGGTGCTCGCCACGCTGAAGGGGGAGCCGCGCAGCCTGGAGCTGCGCGCCGGGGAAATGCTGGTGAATGTGCTGCGCCCGCTGCAGGTCGACACCCGCGCCGGCCGCATCAGCGCCAGCACCGGCCGCCTGATGCTGAGCGAGCAGGGCGCCGCGATACGCCTGGTGACCCTGGATGCGGACGCGGTGTTGCACTTCGAAGGCGGCACGCAGCAGCGGGTGGCGATGCACCAGAGCACGCTGTTCGATCACCAGCGCATCCTCACCCAGGTGCCCATGGCCGCCACCGATACCGCCTGGCTTGACGGCTGGCTGGTGGTGCGCAACCAGACCCTGGCCAGCGTGGTCGACGCAATTCGCCCGTATCGCAACGGCATCGTGCGCCTGGACGCCGCTGTAGCCGGTCTGCGCGTGACCGGACGCTTTCCCCTGGACGATGCGCGGCAGACCCTCGAGGCCCTCGAGCAGAGCCTGCCGATCAAGGTGCGGCAATGGGGTGGGGTGGTTGTGTTGATTGGCGCGCGCGCCTGATTGGCGGTTGATGCGCGTGCTGAATGGCTTTAGGATCACGCCCTTTTCAAGGGATTGAAAGCATGCTTGCCAAACACGTTCGCGCGTTCTCGATGCTGGGCTTCAGCCTGGCGCTGACCGGCTGTATTCATTACGAGCACCAGAGCGCAGAAGGAAAACCTGCGGACCAGGTTGCGGTCATCCAGCAGTTCGACAAACACCTGACGATCACCCGTATTGATAACAACGGGACGCTGTTCTGGCTGGGTCGTCAGAACGAATACCGTCTCGGCGCCGGCACCCACACCCTGCAAGCTACCTGGTCGATTGGCGACGGCCGAACCGCGCCCCTCGCAACCACGGTGAGCCTGGTCGGTGGCCGAACCTATGGGCTGTATGGCGAGGCGTCGAAGGGCCGCTGGAGCTATGACATTCGTGATGTCGAGACGGGGCAGAGCGCGACAGTCAAAGCCCCATCGAACTAAGCACCTGCTTCACGGCAACGGGTTGGCCACCGGCGCCGGCTGTTTGCGAAAACGCGACGTGCGCACGTACCGAGCCAGCATCCACAGACCGGCGGCAATCGTGGTCAATATCGCACTGGCAAGTAAATAGCCGAGCACGCGGCCAATTTGATAAGGGGTCAGGAAGCCCGCCAGCAAGATCATCCCCGCATCGAACAGCGGCTTGAGAGTGAGCAGGGACGTGAGGATGGACGCGGCGTAAATCGGCAGGGAGACTACCAGGCGCAGCGCGCCAGACAGGTTGTTCATGCGTGATGTCTTCCATGAGGTGTTGAACGAAGGCCGCATGTTACGGCTTTTTCGCGTTCGGTTCATGCAAGCGTCACAGGTCATGCGGCTTAAATATGCGTAATAATCATATTTATTATTGCCGAATATGCGATTGATGAATTGTTCGCACAGGCCTAGGGTAGTGATCACGGGCCGCCGCTGTGGAATGGCCACCGACCTGCCAAGGATTTTGCCATGCCTTTAGTTCGAATCGACCTCGCCGCCGACACTTCCGAAGCAACCGCTGCCGCCATTGGCGACGTGGTGTACGCGGCGATGACCAGCGTTGCGAATGTGCCGGAGCACGACAAATTCCAGATCATCAATCGGCATGCCCGCGATGAACTGGTGTATCCCGCCGCTGGCTACTTGGGCGTGACTTACACCCCCCAGCATCGTGTTTATCCAGGTCACCTGGAATGCCGGGCGCAGCGTGGCGGTGAAAAAGGCCTTCTATCAATTCATCGCAGAAGGCATTCACGCCAAGACCGGGCTGCGCAAGGAGGATGTGTGGATCAGCCTGGTGGACGTGAAGCGCGAGGACTGGTCGTTCGGCAACGGTGAAATGCAGTACGCACCGACCGAATAAGCAAAAACCGGCGACTCATCCAAGAGTCGCCGGTTTTTTTCATGGGGCCGTCAGCGCCTGCAGAAACTGCGTGTGTTTCAGCGTCTGCGAAAACATCGGCAGTGTGAAGTTTTCCGCCGCCTGCTGTTGTTCCTCGGTAAACGTCGCCGTGCAGTCGGTCAGGGTGACAACGTTGTAGCCTTTCTCATACCCCGAGCGCACCGTGCCCTCGACGCAGCAGTTGGTCAGGAAACCCGCCACCACCAGCGTCTGGATGCCATTGTTGCGCAACACCAGGTCCAAGCCCGTGGTGGCAAAGCCATCCAGCCCGCGCTTGCCTTCGACGACGATATCGCTGCTGTCCTGGGACAGCGTCGCAGTGATCTCGGCGCCCCAGGTGCCCGCACTGAAGGCGTTGCCGTCGGCCACGCCCTTGAGAATCCCATAGTCGCGCGTGGTCAGTTCGGGGTACCCCGCGGCGAAGCTGATCGGCAAATGCACGATCTTCACCCCGAGCTTGCGCGCTTGCTGCACCGTGGTGGCGGTATTGGCGAGCATGTCGGTGGCGTGCATGACGTCTTTGACAGCGTCATGGAATACGCCACCCTGGGTAGTGAAATCGTTCTGGAATTCGATCAACACAAGCGCGGTGGTGTGCGGGTTCATGCGGACTCTCCGAGAGGCGGGCGGTGGGCTTTTAATCGTAGATCAAGTGCGGCCCGGAGGCTGGATTTGTTTGACTGCAGTGCGCTTCTCGCCGTTCGTCCATTGCCCGGCACTCTCGTGCACCCGCTGCCTCTCATGTTTAAGCCCGGATTCCCCGCGCGCCAGACTGGAGAGACAGCATGCACATTGACGAAAAAGCGCCGGGCAACCAATCCCAACAGGTGGTAACGCGCACCACCGACAACGAAACCGGCCCGGACCCGAAGCGCACGGAAGGGGAGATCCCGCTGCCGCCGGAAGACGGTGCGCCGCTTGAAGAAGACATGTCGGACGTGGACGCCGCCGATTCGGTCGCGAGTGAACACCCGGATGCCTGACGACGGCACACCCGTCAGTCGTCCACGGTGAACGTCACCCAGCCAGGGCCATCCGTGGTTCGTTCGATCTCGACGATCACCCCGCCTACGGATGAGCCATCGGGCAGGTTGACCGCGACAAAATTCGGGTGCCCAGGCCATTGAAGGGGCCGGTCGAAGTTCAGGCGCGCGATTGTCGGCTTGCCGCTGCTGGTCAGTTGGATTTCCACCGACTCATTGAGGTGTTCATCTGAAGCGGTGCCCAGATGACGAGAGGCCGTGATGACACTGGCGGTACCCTGGTAATCGTAAGACATGGACTGACCTTTTGTGAGTGGGCGTGGACGCTACGCGCTGAAGTTCTGCTGCGCGCGCTGCTCTAGTGAATAGAGCCCGTGCGCCAACGCATCGTTCAATCGACATCACACAAAGGCCCAGGCGCTGCGCACGCCTGCAATCACCCGCGGCGGTCACAAGGCGCCGGGCAGTTTTTCCTCGATGATGATTTTCATCGCCAGTGGCAGCAGCGCAGGCGTGTCGATCATGTCGTGGGTGTGCAGCAGATAGTCGATGCTGGCCTGCACCTGACCTTCCGGGTCCTGATCGAGTACCAGTGACATCGTGCGTGCGTCGGATCTGCTGCCAAGGGAGTACGCGCTCGATGACGCGACAGTAGGTTGCAGTGCAGACGGTTTTCCTTACCCGTTACCAGATGTTACCGCTCGTCGGAAATTGAGCACTATCAGAGAGTTGGAGCGGTCGATGTACTGCGAAGAATAATCACAGGTGGCTATGCGATCCCTAATTCTTGATATGCCGAATGGACGCGAGCTCGTTGAGGAACTCGATCTTGCGACCGAATTGATGATGTCCATTCCCATCGAATTGGTGGGCGGAGATGAGTGGCTGGAGGCTTTCGCCAGGCAACAGCGCGCCTTCAAGGAATGGCGCTCGTACCTGCATTGCAAGGCCAAACATTCGGTGTATGACATCGCCCGCAAGATTGCCTGAGGCAATGCCTGGCGGGTCAAAAGCGTGGTGTAGAGGCCATTGATAAGGGGTGTGCACGTGTGTTCACACCCCGTCCTGCGAGAAAGGTGACGCTGGCTTCAGGCGGTCGGCCTGACCCGGAAGGCCAGGAATACCGGGCCGTAGGGGAAGGTGCTGACTTCCAGCTCGTCCAGCGGGTTGAGCGTGTGCGTTCGGGCCCCGGCGTTGCTGTAGATAACATGGCTGCTGGACACCGCAATGTTGATCTTGCCAGCCGCCGCCTGGATCAGTGTGGCCTTGAACCCTTCAATCACATCGTCGCCCAGCGTCAGCGTGACGTCCGTGTCGCTGATGACCAGGATCGACTTGCCCGAGTCGGCCATGGTCAGGGCCCTGCTGGCGGTGATCGAGACATTGGTGTGCACGTGCCCGCCAGCGTGGTAACTGACCATCCTGGGGTCTGCAAAGACACGGCTGAAGGTCCCGACGTAATTGACACTGGCGCGCATGTCATCAAATTGCTCGATGACGTAGGTGCCGATGCTGCCGGAGACGTCGGCGTCGGCGTCCAGTGCCCATTTACGTCCCACCATCAGCCCGATCTGGGTGCTGGCGCGCACACCGGCACGCATCTCCTCGAGGAACAATTGGCTGATCTGGCCACCGCCCTTGCCCTGGGCATAGGTGAACCGTGCAATGGAGTGACTGGCCCCGGTAGGGCTGCCCTGGGAAGTATCGACCTCGTAGTCGATGAAGTCCGCCGAAACGACGGTGGTGGTCGTGTTCGCGTTAGGCGCCCAAGTGAAATCCAGCACCCTTCCGGTCTTGACCTGCTCCAGCGTGGTGGTGGGCTGGGACGTTGTGGTCGAACCTGATTGCTTCAAATCATCGGTCATGATGCTCATCCTTAAGTGCAATGCGAGTGGGTGTGGGTCGAGCCATGAAGTGCGATCTGCGCGTGCCGTGCGACTATTGATTTGATCCAGCACGCGCCTCAGTAAAGCAGCATCCGTAGGGCCTTGCCGTGGTTCAACCCGCGACGATAAAACGGCTCGACGCGTGCTCGCTTGATCTTGGTTCCTGGGGCGACAGGTTTTGCTGCTGAAGTCCGCCCAGGCGGCCATGACGACGCGAGCGCCACTCTGGAACTAAAAAACCACCGCCAGGCTCTCAGTTTTATCTTTTCGATTGGGATGAGTCATGAGCATTGGTGCAAGGTTGAAGGCGGAGAGACTGAGGCTGGGTCTATCGCAGTCAGAGATTGGAAAAATCGGCGGCGTCGAAGTGAACGCCCAGGGGCGTTACGAGAACGGCATCCGCCACCCACGCGCGGATTACCTGGCCGAGGTGGCAAAAGCCGGGGTTGATGTACTGTTCGTCATCACCGGGCAGCGCGCGCAGAGCGGCGCTGATGATTCCCTGAAAGCCGTCGAGGCGTTGGACAGCGCCACCGAATGCCTGGAGAAGGCCAGGGAGCTGATTCATTGAGTCTCAGCGACCCACCGCCCATCTCGGGCGCACCTGCTACGCTTTGTTTGAAGGATTATGGACTTTCAACAAGATGACAGGACGTCATGGATAAGCGACTTGCAGGTCTCTCGTTTCTGCTGACCCTCGGCTGGGTAGTCGCCGTGGTGTCGGTCATTTGGTATTTCTACGAAAACTAGGCCACCTGCGCGTACGCAGCTGCCGGTGTGGGCCTGCTGACGGACCATTCGTTGTCACTCAGCGGCGACAAGGACACCCGTTCGGCGCAGGACCTTTTGCATCCAACCCTGAGTAGATGCCTGGCCAGCGTCTCGTCGTCGTGCCACTCCCTCTTCATGACTAAGGACGGTGATCATGAATTTCAAATGCGTGTTTTCCCTCCTGCTATTGGCCGGTTGCGCTTCGCAACCCAATCACCAAGGTGTCAATTGGGGGGAGGGAAGCTGCCCCAAACCAGCCCCTGAAGACGTCTCCGCCACTCACCACCTGATTATCCAGGATGGCAAAACCCTCAAGTGCCAAATCCGTCCATACGTATGGAACATGGCTTGCCAAGGAATCGTCGACGGAGAAACCGAAGGCGTTGTTTGCCAGGATGGTGGGGGAAACCAGATGATTTTCCTGTTCGATAAGAGCGGGGTGCTGACTACGCATCGCAGCCTGAAGGCAGGCTAGGATCGGATTCAAAAAGGATAGCGCATCATATGTACTCTAAAACGTCGTTGATATTGACGGGGCAAGCCGTCTTATTCATGTGCATGCTCGCGACCGGGTGTTCAACGCACAAAGACTCACATTCATTGCCGAACCTTGCGGGTGCACAAGGCACGCTCAAGCTCGCGCAACAGGCAATTTCAGCGTATGAACGAGGCGATAAAGAGCGATGGCAGTCAGTGTTATGCCTTGAATTTGTTGATGACCCGCTGACGGGGTGGAATCAAATGCGTTCGCTGGTGGGTGATATTTCTGAAGTTAGATTGGTAAAGGTGTCTGAGGCATCAAACGCGGGTAATGGATCTGATGCAGACAGCTTTACCAACGTTGTTTATGAAGTGAAATCGCAGCATTACCCCCTTAAAACGCTTCTCCTGAAGTTTTTCCCTACTGAAAAAGATCAATGTGTGGGGTTGGTTTATTAGCCGGAGACAGCGGGCGGCCTGTTAAGGTGTGCCGGCCCCTGCCAGAGCGCATCGGTGATTTCACGCTGAGGCATGACGGTTGATGGCGTATGGGGCGGTAAAATCTACACTTTTTGTTTTTTCAGGGAGATGAAAGAAATGTTCCACAGGTACGTGCGCCCGGTTGGCTATGGTTTGGCGATAGTAGGCACCTTCTCACTGCTGTTTTCGGCGTTCGAGTTGTTTGCGGGAAGAGACACCCTGTTTGCCGTGGCTAAATCAGCTGTATTTGTTGCGCTTGGCATTTGGGTGATCAAGAACTCAGTAAAGGCCTGATACGCAGGATCACTCCGGTGACATCAGCACGGCCAGGGTGAGCTTAATGAACTCTTCGTTTTCGTCGATGGTGTGCAAAGCGCTGCGCACGTTTTCTGCCACTTCAGCGGAACCGCGTTGCTCGACCCAGTTCGATAGCTCCATGACAGAAGCCTCGAGGGCCAGTTGGTTCTCGTAGAGTTTTGATAGCAGGGAGGGCAATAGATCTGAATTTGGCATGGCTGATTCTCCGTGGATGTATCAGCGTAGCAGGTGGTGAAACAGGGACTTTGATTTGAGTCGGCAGAAGGCCGGGAGATGGGAATTGCGGACGCGAGCACTAGAACGTTTTTCAGTCGCTCGGGTGTAATTTCCGACTTATTAGTGGGGAGATCCTAGGCAAGTGCCACAGTCAGCGCGTCTAGCCAATCCCTAGATTTTTGGGAGGCGGGCTGATCTGTCGGCAAATGTTCATCAGCGATATCCCACTTCTCCCCTGGCCAGTCGATAAGTGAGGCTACGAGTCCGTCTCTCAGAGCCTGGAACTGTGAGTAGGTGTTGTTTGGCGTCTGATTGAGCGCGGATTTTAACTTTGTCAGGCGATGCGGCATTGCCACTCCTTGGCATTTCGGAAAGGCACAACGCTACTACGCTACTAAGAGCTCCAGTTACTGGCATTCCATCCACGCTGGATGCCTGGACAGGGCCGGGGTACAGTGCTTGGATTCCAATTTTCACTATCCGCCTGAGTCGCAAGGATGCCCATGCGTAAAATCTTGATAGCTATGTCGCTCGTTATTCAAACGCTCATGCTGGCTGGCTGCTCCTCTGTGTCGACTTTCGACAAGTATGCAACCTTGCGCTTTTATGAGTTGAATCGAACGAACATTCAGTACAGTCGCTTTGATGGTGAGTCAGGCATGCTGAGTTCCAATCCGAATTTTCGGAATAGAATGCTGCCCGCACGGATAGCCGATAACAATCAATGGATGGACTTCACCGATGACATGGGGCGAGTTCTTAAAACGTTTGGGAATACCTTACATCGCGACACATTTCCAGCTGGGCTGGAGCCGATTAAAGAGTTTGTTGCCTGGAGTCAGCTTCCGCCAATTCAGCGCCTAACCATGCGCGATACGTTGAATGCCAAGCCTGAGTTCACATCGATTAAAGCTCGACTTGTGCTTGAACGCGGCACGGATGAGCCGCTGCTTGTTTTTACAGGCAGTTCGCTACCTTGGGAGACAGCCCCGCAGTATGCGATTGACGAAATTAACGCCGTCAGAATGCTGGTTAATGCGCGGATTTGGTATGAGATCTTGAAGTAGCATTCCTTCGAGAAAGTCGACGGCAGATCTGGCAGCCCAGCCCCGCGCAGTGCTTTCGCATAAGCCGTGAGGCACTCAGGACCCACCCGAATACTGTGAGTATTTTCAAGGATGAAAAATGGCAACTCAGTTAGTTAACCACTCCCAAAAGCATCTGGCTGTCCTGATTGACGCCGATAATGCGCCTGCTGCTATCGTCGAAGGCTTGTTTGAGGAGATAGCAAAATACGGAACTGCTAGCGTAAAGCGTATTTACGGTGACTGGACCGTTCCTCAGCTAGTAAGCTGGAAGAAAGTGCTCCTCGACTATTCCATCCAGCCAATACAGCAGTTCGCTTATACCAAAGGAAAGAACGCCACGGACAGTTCGCTGATTATCGATGCTATGGATTTGCTGTATACCCGTCGCTTCGACGGTTTCTGCCTTGTGTCGAGCGACAGCGACTTCACTCGACTTGCGACCCGATTGCGTGAGGAGGGTCTGACGGTCTATGGCTTTGGCGAAGAGAAAACACCTAAACCATTCGTGGCTGCGTGCGATAAATTCATCTACACAGAGTTGCTGCGTGAGGATGCCTTGCTGGCTGGCAATGAAGGTGCCCAGGCCGAGTCTGATACGGGCAAATCGGGAGCGGCTTGCGAGGCACGCAAACGACCCAAAGCACCTATACGGTTCATCGTCAAAATCTTGGACGACATCGCTGATGAAGACGGGTGGGCTAACTTAGGAACGCTGGGCGCGAACATAACAAAGCTGCGGCCCGAGTTTGATCCGCGTACTCATGGGTTCAAAAAACTGAGTGATTCGATTAAAGGGCATCCCCAGGCCTTTGAGCTGCAGGCACGGCCAGCGGCAGGAGGGACAGCGGTCATGTATGCGCGTCACAAATAGCCTGGCTTTAAGCGCTCCCTATTTTCGCAAGAGTAGGGCTGCCGGGTGCTGGGCTTTTTGCATCTGTCACCCGAGTGCTGCAGTTCCGCCAAACCAAAGAGGGGACGTTGTACGGATTTTGATAGCGGCGGTAGCGGTGGTGATGCTGGCGGGATGCACCAGGCCTGGCGAGCTCAAAAGCGGAAAGGCGACCATCAGCGCCTTTTTGGATAAGGCTCCCAAGCACTATCGCTCAGGTGCCACGATTGAAAACGGGGTTCGAGTTGAGTCAGCAGAACGCCGGTAGATGGGATAAATAAGCTCGCCCCGCGACAGCACGAGGCGAGATTGCGGCTATTTTCCGAGCTTCTTACGGACATCGGTAACCATCGGGCCCACTGCCTTCACGGCGTCCTTAAGCTGTTGCTCAGTAACGCCGAACTCTTTGGTCCAGTGCTTTACCTCCCAGGGTTCAGAGGTATTCACGCGAGCTCGGTCCTGAGGGCCACGGTTTTTCAGATCGTCAGACATAATTCCACTCCCTGCGGGTTGGCCTGGAGGCGTCCAGGCGTCTCTCGATAGAGCATTGTCGGTTTAGTGGAGTTCGGTTGGAGTTATGAACGGTTAACTATCGGCAGGACGCCGGAGATGGGAATTGCGGAGCATAAAAAGATAAGGGCCTGCATGAAGTTCATCATGCAAGCCCTTGATATCTTTGGTGCCCGAACCCGGAATCGAACCGGGACGCCCTTACGAGCGGGGGATTTTAAGTCCACATACAAAGATATAGAAAACAGTAGGTTAGGGCGATTATCGGTCCGCAATTGTTTGCGCGGGCCTCGCTTGAAGCCCTTTGTTTTCAAGGGCTCATATTTTATTGCGGAACGAGTTTTCACTTCGTTGGCAGCACTTTCAGGCCTTTACGGCGCCGGATATATTGCTCCGTCATACCGACAGTTGTGTGCCCCAGCTGATCTCTCGCATCGCGAATGCTGCCTGTCGATTCCTCCTTGTCTGTAGCCGCTTTTGCACGAAGGTCTCGCATTTGAAACGCAGACTTTTCAATCCCGGCCTTCATCCTGGCCGCGTCAAATCTGCCTCTGAGCATGCTCACTGTCATCGCTTGGCCGTTGTCCATTACGACGAGTCTGGTTGATCGAATCTTGTGCCCCTTTTTCCTTTCCAGAATGCGGTCAATAACCACCTTCAGCTCTCCTACAACCTCAATGCGGCGTTTAGCGCTGGTCTTCCCTTGCTTGATCAGTAACTGGTTATCCAGCAAGTCACGTTCGTCCATCTTCAGCGTGTCGCCTATGCGCTGAGCTGTGAGGTAGAACAGGTCTAACGCGTCCTTGAGTGGCTGATCAGCGTGCAGGTACACCGCGGCAAACATTTCGTCTTCGACGTAGGTGTCCCGGCCTGTTTCCTTATTTCCTTTGATGCCCGCGCACGGGTTGGCAAGTGAGGTATAGCCGCTCTGACGGGCGAAATTCCAAATGGCGCTGAGCAGCGCCTTCTCTCGGTTGGCGCGAACCTTTGCTGTTTTCGACCGATAACGCAGGTACTGAACGACGTGCTTCGGCTCGATCGCCTCAAGAGGGCCAGGTGGGTCATTGAAAAAGATCAGAAGCTGCTTTAATTCCCTTAGGTTGTCTTTTTGGGTGGCTGAGGACTTAGTAGGCACAACCTCTTCCATGTACTTGTTTGCAACGTACTCAAATGTCAGTACGGCGCCGACGAGGGCACTCGCTGCGCGGCTCTTTTCAAGTCGGGCGTATTCAACGATAGCCGCGCCGTAGTCGGAACCCAGCGCGATTTCCTTTCTCGGTTTGTCGCCTGCATCGTAGTAGTAATAAACCCTTCCCCCGGAGCGCAGTCGCTTTCTCAGCCGGGGGATGCTGCCGGGGTTAGTGGGTCGTCGTGCCATTTACTGAATTCCCATCCTTGGTTGCCATTCGGTCTTTTCGGGCTTTCGTTCTTTAGGGCTGGCCAGCAGCGATGCCGATATTACGCATGGCCAACCGTTCCGTTTGATCGTGTGGCGTATGCCGTTTCGGGATAGAACTTGAATCTGGCCGGCCTTGGTTCTTGCGCCGGTAAGCTCGCAAACATCTTCGTGCGACAGGAACTGAATTCCGTCCATTTCTACCTCCCACTGCCCGTAGTGCGCAGTGTCTTGTCGTTGTTCATGGGGGGTGCCTTGCCGCGCTGGGCGGCAGAAGGTGGGTTAGGTTTTTGCTGCTTTTGCGTGCCCGACGCACACCTTGGTGGGTTCGCCTTCTGCGTCCAGGTGGGCGTGGCACATGAATCCTTTTTGGTCGTGGGCCATGAACTCCGCATCGCAAGTGGTGATGGGCGACTGATTAGCAATCGAGCCCAGCCGATATGCGCACCCGTGACAGGCGCCGGCCGGGTCGCACTTGCTGGCGATCATCACGCCCTGGCAGGCGCCGATGAGTGTCGGCAGGTTCACGCTGGTGAACTTGTCGGGGTGGACCCCGCATTCCTCGATCAGCACCTGGTCACTCATCTCCGCGCAGTTCTCCGCGACCGAGTTGGCCATGCCAATCAGTTGCGCCGTGAACTCAACCAGGCGCTGCGAGCCATTACGCTGCAGGTAGCTGGTCAGCGCCTCTCGCCGCATCGCCAAGTCGAACTGGGCAATGCCTGCCAGGTCCGTGGCATCGCTGCGTGTCATGCTGTATTCACTGTTTGCAGGCATGTCGATACCTCGCCCGCCGCTCACCGGCAGGCATGTAGGGAAATGGAGTGATGGCGTTATGCCTAGATACCTGTGTTGTTGGGATGGGTGTAAAACGGGTATTCAACCCACCCAGTCGCCAGGAGGGCGCGTGCCTCATCAACTAGATGCGCCAATTGCGCACGCTTACCGCGGCCAAACGATGTTTCTCAAATTCGTCTGGCGGCGCCCAAACGACAATGCTCCGGTCACTGCCAAGATCATTGAGCAGGCGCCCATCCATGGCCTTGGCGAAGTCGCCGCCGAACTGACGGGACCCTGGCCCGATTACCCGGCCGCCCTTGATGAGGCGATGGCTGCTGCTGAGCGCTGGGTCGACAGCCAGCTGCCTTGAAGTAGCTCACCGGCAGGCATGTCGGGGGATTGGGGGTTAGGCTGCTGGGTGTTGCGCTGTGTCGCGAAAGACATCCATCTGCGCCGCGCCGTCGAGCCAGGCGGAAGCGATCCGGCGTTCAGCCATTGCGGCATATTCCGGGTTCAGTTCGCACAAGATTGATCTACGACCTTCCTGCATGGCGACCACCGCCGTCGTACCGGCACCGCCGAAAGGGTCAAGCACGATGCCGCCGAGTGGGGCGCCGGCCAGGATGCAAGGGCGAATCAGGTCAGGCGGGAAGGTGGCGAAATGTGCGCCCTTGAAACTGTGCGTCGGCACAGTCCATACGCTGCGTTTATTTCGCTCGGTGGGCATAACGGCGAGGGCAGAGTTCATTGAATCGTTGTCCTTGATTCGCCCCCGCGCTCTTTCTTCGCTGTCGGTACCGTGACCCCAGCCCACGCCGTTTGACTTCCTCGAAACCGCCTTCATGTTGCCGTTGCTCTTGGCCCCGCCATTGGCACGGTCACTACCGATTTGCGCGAGAACGTCTTGCGAGAGTCGGTTGTGGGTGTTGGGGGAGCAAGGTTCAAGGATTGCCGACTGGTCGTAGAAGTATTTCGGCGACTTACTCAGCAGGAAAATATACTCGTGGGCCTTGGTGCAACGGTCGCGGACGCTTTCGGGCATTGGGTTCGGCTTGTGCCAGATGATGTCCTGACGCAGGTACCAGCCATCGTCCTGCAGTGCGAATGCCAGACGCCATGGCATGCCCATCATGTCCTTTGGCTTAAGGCCATAACCCTTTGGGTCAGAAGTCGTTTTTCTGGACCGTTTCGGATGGTTGGAAATTGAATTCCTCTGCATGGCACTGGCGTTGTGCCCACTGTTACCGTGGGTTGTGGTTCGCCCTTCCGCCCCCCAACTGCCGGCGTAGCTGTCACCCATGTTCACCCATGCCGTTCCGTCGTCGCGGAGTACTCGACGCACCTCGCTGAACACATCCACCAAGCGCGCGATAAATTCGGCCGGCGTTTCCTCCAGGCCGATCTGGCCCTCGACACCGTAGTCCCGCAAGCCGTAGTAGGGCGGGCTGGTAACGCACATTTGAACCGATTTATCCGGTAGCGTCCGCATCGACTCAATGCAGTCGCCGATCAAAACGCGATGCTGTTTCATGGCCTGGGCCCCTTGTAGATGAAGACGTAGGCGAACCAGAGGGTGGCGATCATCAGCACTCGCTCCAGTTCATGGCCTGGATGTATTCGCACGGAACCATCAGGCGGTCGGGTGGCACCGTGCTTTCGGTCCTGGTGTCGCCGAAATAGGCAATGGCGGCCTGGGCGCGCTCGAGCGACAGTTGGGAATGACGCACCTGCCAGGACTTGCGCTGCTTGTACGAGCGCAACGCCAGGGCCTTATCGGTGTAGGCGAATCGCCGGCCGTGCTCCCCGCCATCCTTCAGGACACGCTTGCGGTACTGCTTCAGCAGGGACTCTCGCTGCGAGCCAACGAAGAGGTTGTTGTGGAATTCGTCCACGATGTACCAGCACTGCTCGGTTTCGCCGATCACCACGAACTTTTTGCAGGTGACTTCCAGGCCTTTTGGGTCGAGCTCGTCGACGTAGCGATAATGGTCCGGGCCGAGTTTTATCTTTTCCATGGTCGAGCTCGTCCTTGCCGCTATAGCGGCTATCAAATTCATAGAGGGGAGAGGTATCGTTGCCACCTCAGATAGGGAGGTGCGATGTGGTCGTACACGGAGTTGAATACGAGTTTCTTACTGCTTCAAGCGTGACCAAGGGTCATGACGGCCTAGGGATTGAGTGCTGGCGCGGCAACGATATGGTCTTTGAGATATTCAGGAATGACGAAACGCTGCGTTTTGAGGTGACCTTGTTCGAGCAGGATGTCCCTTTAGAATTGCTTCAGTACGCGATCCAAACTGCTCGCGCAAACCTGGGTGAATTTTCGCCGTAGAGCTGCTCCTTGCCGCTAAAGCGGCTGACTTTGAAGGGGGAGGGATGAATAAATATTTGTTGCGTGGTATTTCGTTCAGATTCGTTCAAGTCGCATAATCGCCGCCTAAATATCAGAGCGATTCAGATGAGAAACAGGGGCAAGGTTTTCTGGGACTGGGCGGACCCCGCTCTTCATACCCGATCCGTAGATGAGCGGCAGGCAGATGGCACCTTGCTGAACGTCCAGGTGCGAATGTCGCTTCTCGGAAGAACCGAGTTGTTTATTGGAGTTTACGGGGTAGATGAGAAAATGCTTTTTGAGGAGGCCCCTGAGTCAATACCCGGGGAGACAATGACAGCAGCTCTGGCTAGGGGGCTCGATATAGCGAGACTTAATGCCCCAAACGCTCTGCGGTCAATTTCTATCCGCAAGGCCGAGAAGCTCCCCAGAGCGGGATCCAAGCAATCAAAACGGTAGCTGGTCGACGACATGGAACGTTTATCACTAACGCTTAGTCCTCAGTTAGACGGGTACAACACGGAGTTTCCGGCTAGACCTGTCGCAAGGCGAACTGATGAGCGGAATCGATGACTTCAGATTCAAATCACACCATCTCCTTATTGAGCTTGATGCCGCTACTAGCACAATGATGATGTTGGTTTCATCGAAGGAGGTCGCAGGGGCCATTTGGGACGCTGCTACTCTGCGTCACCATCATGCCTTTGAGGCATGGAACTCCTTTCTTAACTCCCCCGAAAGCCTTTTAGACAATGTGACGCCGCCGGTTCAGTAGCGGCCGTTACTCGGTCATGGGCATTCACAAACGTCATTCCGAGGCGTTCGGAGATCGGGAGGATCGTGCGGGCGCCCTTTGAATGGTCCAGTCCATCGGGGCTGCAATGTCTCGTCGCGCGCTGCCGGGCTGTCGGTCATTTTGGCGAATGCCGGGGTGTTGAGGTCCCCCAGGCCGGTCTTGGCGCGCTGAGGTAAATTAGTTTCATTAGGAACCCTTGCCAATCCATGCGCGGTATTGGAAGGGAGTAACAGAGCAGTTAGAGTTCCGTGATTACCGGGGGAGGGTAATTATGAGCTGCTACATATGCGGAAATAACGTTGCGCCAATCGAACTGCCGGACATTGAGGAGTATCGGTGCCCTGCCTGCGGACGCTACCAGATTACCGGCACAGCAATTGCGCTACTTAAACAGCATTCCTGGGTGTTCGATATCTACCTGGCACGACGATGGATAGCCGATCAACAAGATAGTTACACCACCCCAATAATCGATTCGAATATTGTCACCCGGCTTGTTTACGTCTAAGCGGTCTCCAGTAGGGAATTGCGCGCTTCCTTAGACGTTGGTGTCCTTGCCGGGCCATGCCCGGGCGGTGGAGTGGTGAATTCAGAAAAAAGCGAGACCACACTACGGTCTTGAACGCATGCCGCACGATGGGGCCCTTCTTGCAAAAAAAACTGGGGTTCCACATGAAACAGCTGGTCGCTGACCTGATGTACCAAGTCCTGATCGAACTCATTTTTCGCGGCCTCAGCTGGTTGGCCGAGTGGGTCTCGGCCATTCCGCTGGGGTGAGTTATGCCGCTCGGGCTTGGCGTTGTTCCGTGCGCCATGGATCGTTGGCGCGTGCCAGCGCTGCCATCGGCGGTGGGCTGACGCTGTTGCCGCACATGTGCACCTGTTGGGTCTTGGTAAACGGTTTGCCGTCGGCGCCGTGGCTGATGATGTAGTCGGCCGGGAATCCCTGGGCCTTGTACAGCTCGGACGGCTTGAGCATCCGCAGGCAGATGTCGACGATCACGTAGGGCGTGCCCTTGACCATAACGGTGACCATGGCCAGGCGGTCCTTGGTGGTGATCGTCGGCGCCGGCGAGTCGCAAGCGCTGATGTTCTCGGTGCCGTAGTAGCTGATCAGGAACGCGGCAACCCGCAGGGCACCGGCTTCGTGTTCCGGTGACAGGGTGAGCGACACCAGCGAGCTCTTGCCGCCGCCACCGGCGGTGATGGTGGGCGCCGGATCGTCCAGGCCCTGGCCAATGCTGCCGCCGAATGCCCGCTCCATGAATGCGCTGACTAACCCGTGGTGCTGGCCGCCGGCGCTTACGGTGTGCAGCGGGTCGTTAACATCCCGGGCGTCGCAGTTGCCGCGCAGGTGCACCAGGTTCGCCGCCACCAGCTGCTGCTGGCTACCGGTGTTCGTTACGGTGGTCATCGGGTCTTCGATTCTCTTGGCGGCGGTGGTGTTGAAGCCGCCGTTCATCTGGGCCATGAACACCGTGGAGATGCCCATGGCATGTGCGGCCCCGGCCGGGCGCTGATAGTTGCCGCCGCTGGTGATGGTTGGCAATGGCTCATCCAGCGCCTTGCCCGCGTCATTGAAGCGGAATTTCACCAGGTGTGCCGCAGCGATCGCGCGGTGGTTCTGGGTCATCAGCGTGCCCACCGGCTGGTCCATGCCCACCGGCTTTCCTGAGTACTCCGGGCCGCCGGCGCCAACCATCAACGGGCTGATAAGCGTCAGCTCGCCGCGATTGGCGCAGGTCACCGTCGGCAGCGGATCGAGTGGGTCATTGATTCTGTCGCTGCCCTGGTGCGTTGCCGGGGCGATGATCGGACTGACCATCGAGAAAGCGCCGCCCTTCGGGTAGGAGGTGACGGTGCGCAGCGGCTCGTCGGCAGACTGCACCGTCTCACCTGACCAGTTGGCAATCGGCACAATGAACGGCGACGCGCTGTCGATGACAAACTTCTTCATTCCCTTGGCAACGCGGCGCAGGGTGGCCGGGGCCAGGTCCTTCTTGCGACCGAAAATGCTTTTTCCCAGGTCGGTGAAGTCGATGCAGTCAGCGGCTGTTTTCCACTTTTGCTGACCCTTGGCAGGGTTCTTGGCATGGGTCGGCTCCGGCCATACAATTGGCTGGCCGTCGCACCGGGCGATCATGAACAGGCGCTCCCGGCTGGTGGGCGCGCCGAAGTCGCACGCCTTGATCACCTTCCACTCGACGACGTAGCCCATGCCCTCGAGCAGAGCCACGAAGCGGCGCCAGGTGCGGCCGCGCTGCTTTGGATCGGGAATAAGGAACTGCTGGCCCACCGGCACGACCTCGCCAGGTGCCGCTATATTGCCGTCCAGCTTCACCACTCGCCCGGTGACCTTGTCGCGCTTGGCGATCAGTCGGCCCCATTGCAGGATCTGTTTCACGTTTTCCAGGCTGATTACCCGGGGCCGCTTCTTTCCTCCCCACTTGAGGCCGATCCACGACAGGTTGCGGATCTCGCGCTTACGCGGCTGGCCGCCGGCCGCCTGGCTGTGATGGGTGCAGTCCGGCGACATGTGGAACCAGCCCACGGCCTTACCGCCGCACTCGGTGTCCGGATCACCCTCGAACACGTCGGTGGTGAAGTGCTTCGCGCACGGGTGGTTCACGGTGTGCATGCTGATCGCTTGCGGGCTGTGGTTCTTCGCCACGTTTACCGTGCGGCCCAGGCCCATTTCCAGCCCGGTACCGGCGCCGCCACCGCCGCAGAAGAAGTCGACAACGATCTCATCGTCCTGAGGGTTGAAGCCGAGTCCGTATTGGGTTTTGAAATCGAAGGGGTGTTTCTTCTGTTGTGCGGACATAGGGGATCCTCGCAGGTATATTCGGAGCGATTCGAAATGGAGATGTCAGATGGATCGAAATGAACTGCTTAAAGAGGTGAAAACCTTCAGGTCCGCACTTCACGAATTGGTCAAAAGCGGTTTCTTTTTCCAGATATCGATTAGCAAGAGGTTTCCAGCAGGATGCTGTGATGACTCATCTGCATTGTTGGCAGCGTACCTAACGGACAAGGGACTTCCAGGTGCCCTTAGAATCTCTGGGGCATGTGGTGGACACAGAGGCGAGCTTGGCTCTCACGTCTGGCTAAAACTTGGACAGTTACAGATAGATATCACTGGCAGCCAATTTGAGGAGTACAGCCAGCCCGAGATACTAATTTCCGAGCAGGATGCCTTTCTCAGTACATTTGAAATGACGGATGAGCCAGAGATAGCAGACTACCGCGTGAAGTTTTCTGGTGATCCGCGATTCAGGGGGTACTTTTCTGAAGCATACAAAGCACTCGCATCTTACTTGCCGCCATCTGGCGCTGTTCAGTGATATGGGGTATTACGGGAGACCGGCATGGAGCCGGATCAAGGAGAGATAGATGCTTGTGATTCGTGAAGATCAGATCGAAGAGACCGCGCTGAATGGCTACTCGCACATCTACGTGGGGAATCAGCTTGCGCAAGATGCCACCCTGATCCACAGGGCAAAAGTAATTGCACCACTAGTCTCGCCGCAAGCTGAAGGCCAGCCCCTGATCAAGGAGGCGGTGATAGCCGTTGACGACCCGAACGAAGAGGCCGTCGAACGTATTCAGGCCAAGGTTCTGGCCAAGCTGGAATCCTACAAGCAGCAAGCGGGTGTTTAGGCGGTAGCTCGCTTGAGCTGATCGGTGAGCTGGGTAGGTAGCCCGCGGAGCGTTAGCGTGCCGCCGGCTTCGTCGAACTCGATCTTGTCGCCCAGCAGGTGCGCCTCGAAGCTGATCGACATGCCCTCGGCCCGGCCAGTGAAGCGCCGGAATTTGTTCAGGGTGTTCTTGTCCGGGGGGAGGGTTTCGGAAACCCCGTAGTCCTTCGCCTTGATGAAGTCGTAAAAGCTCTTCGGCCGGTCTTCGTCGATCAGGCCCGACAGCTCGTCCAGGGTGATCGGTTCGCCCAGCTTGGCCTGGGCCATGGAGTAGCTGACCAGGGTGTTGGTCTTCTCCCGCGCCGATTCCTCGCCAAGATCCTCGCTTTCAACAAAGTCGCTGAACGCCTTCAGCAACGTTCGGGTTTCGCCTGGGCCGTCGATTCCTTCCTGGCAGCCGATGAAGTCGCGGAAATAGTCGTTGAGCTTCCGGCCCTGCTTGCCCTTCAGGTACGAGATGTACTGTTTCGACTGGTGGTTGGCCTGCCACTCGCTGATGTTGATGCGCGCGGCCAAGCGGATGTGATCCAGGTCCAGGCGCTTAACTGTCATCAGGGCCAGTTCTTCGGTCATGGTCACCGCTTCGGTTTCCTGCACCAGGGCAATCATCAGGTAATCGGTCATGCCTTGTTGGTAATGGCAGAAGAGGGCGTGCCCGCCGGTGGTGAGGTTCGATTCTTCCATCAGCTTGGTCAGGTGTTCGACGGCCGTGGTGCTGAACGACAGGAAGTGGGTGACGCCAGCCAAGTACTTGCCGAGCCAGCCGCTGAATGGGTAAGCGCCTGACTCTTGGTGGAAGAACCCCCAGCCCTTGCCAGCCGTGGCGTTGTAGCTTTCGTTGAGCAGGCTCATCAAGTCGTCGCGGGCTTGGCTTTCGACCTGCTCGGATGTGCCCAGGAACAGAACGGCCGGGCTGCCGTTGGGCTTCTTGTCAATCTTGTGGATGATGCTGTGGCGGATGGGCATTGCTTTTACCTCGGGTAGGCGCCGCCCTCCGTGACCGGTGGTGGCAATTTGGTTTGGGTTGGTGTTTGATACGAGGCGGCCGACCACAGTCTGTCTGGCCTAACCACAAGGAATTGGAAATGTTTGAACAGCAAGAGCTACTGCAGCAGCTGGGTGATCCATATACAAACAAGGTCGTCGAGCGCTTCAATAAGTTTGCATTCGTACCGAAAGACCTTATCGACAGCCTTGCCGTTGATGCGCTTTCACAGAACTGGGGTGCGGATAACTACGTTCTCAAAAAGTATCTGGCTGTACACGTAGCATGGAGCATTGAGCAGGGCAGATATACCGAAAGCTCTAATCAGTTTTATGTGACAGCTGGGCACCTTCAAACTCGCTACGGCACCCCGCTCTATTTGGCTTTTGCCAAAAACAGGAACCCTGGGCGCGAGCCTTATTATGTTGTAGCTGCAGGCTCAAAGATTTCCGCTCCCCAACTGCCAATACCTCCTGATATACCAAACGAGCCAGAAATCCCTGCTCGGGCTGAGATCGTGATGATGCATGACCATATTCTGGGTGATAATGCCGGCCGGTTCCCGTGGCTAGCACAAACGCCTAGAGTTGCCCAGATGTGCGCAATTTCTGGTGCAATCCAATGGTCTATAAATAGAGGCCTTCACCTTCCACAGTGGTACTTTGGGAAAATGACCTATGTCGTTCCTTTGTATTTACAGTCAAGAGAGGACATTACTGCTGCTCCGGATTTGATCGCTCCCGTCCAAGTTAATCCAGACAGCCTTCTTGTACGGACGGTGCTTCTTCCGCATATGTCGTACGGTAATTCCCGCGTTGCCGTTAAGCGTCATGATCAATTGCCGCACTGGTTGATATCAGCGTGGGAAGTACATGCTGATGAGATGACCGAGGCTGAGATTGATAACCCTGAAGTTGAGAGTGCGGAATAGCCCGTAGCTTCGTCTTGCTTGGATCGAGGGAAGAGGCGTGTTATTCGCTATACCACTTTCTGGTGAATCATGAGCTTGCTCTTTCGCTGCCCACCGTCCGGATGCGGCGAGTCGGGTGGGTTATTCGTCGCCGTCCTCTTCGGAGTTCATTTGAAGCGATTCGGCGAATCCTGCTTGCCGTAATTTGCGCGCCACGTTTTCGGATACGTCTAAAGCGTGGCGCTTAATTTTGAAGTAGCGTGCGGATTCATCGGCGCCCACTGAGTGGGCATGTGCGATCAGTCGCCAGACGGTAGCCCGGTGTTTCGTCTCGCCCATGTCGGCGGTGAGCTCTGCCAATCGGTCACGCATCCCCTGGCGGAAGTAGTGGCGGATGATGTCAGATGGTCCTTTGACTTTCGGCGGCGCCGGAGGAAGATCCTCGGCCCGGCCATTCAGCACCAGCAGTTGCACCGCCTCGCTGACTTCCTCGATCCCATGCCAGAGCATCAACTCGTCGAGCATCTGCCGGGTGCCGTGCGGGACCGTATGCCGCAATTCCTGCTCGCCCAGCTCCAGCCGCTTCTCGGCAAGCTTGACCGTGCGTTCCTTCTGTTCGACTGCCATGGCCTACCTCTTCTATTCCGCTGGCCGGCAGTGCGAGCCAGGTTTGTCGTTTGCGTTGCTGGGTACGGGCTATGCGGCGCATGCAGCGACCTTCACCTGGTGCCAGGCGCCGACCGCTTCGAAGATCCGCGCGGCGTGCTCCTCGTCCAAAGACAGGGTGTCAGGGATAGCGATCCAGCCGGAAGCCACCATCTGGCTTTGGTTTGCCTCGTCACGCAGCTTCTTGTAGCAATGCTCGATTACGTCTTCCAGATGGTCGGAGAGGTAAACGCCATCAGGCGCCACCTCCACCGATTTGCTGTAGCGGTCGCCGCGGGCGTCGATGCAGAGGGCGCTGAGGTAGATCGTCCACCGGTGGGGAATGCCGCAGACGGCCTGGCCGATCTTCCCCGGCGCGATGTTCTTCAGCGACTTGTAATTGATCATGCCCTGGCGGCCGCTGGGGTCGATGTTCACCACTGCGACATGGTTGGATGACAGAAGCGAGCGGCACGACCGGGCAATGCGCGCCTGCAGGTTATGCGGCTTTCTCTTGCTCATAAAGCCTCCGCGAGTTTGCGCAGCGCTTCACGCTCGGCCCGGGTGATGGGCGGCTTGCGGCGCTTGAGAATGGTTTCGGGGTCGATCTTGGTGGAGCGGGGCGGTGGTAGTGGTTTGCGTGGCGGGCTTGGTAACTGCGCTACGGTTCCGCCGGTGGCCAGGAACCGCGCTGTACGTTCCGCGATTGAATCAACGTGCTGCCGCTGTTCCTCGACCAGGCTTAGGTGGTTGCTGACGTACATGGCGACCTCACTTGATTCGGATCGAACTGTCGCCGCGCTCCAAGTGAGCCCAGGTAGGTTCGGGTAGGAGTTCGTGTTCAGCGTCTTCACCGGCTGCCACGCGCTTGCGCACCGCTTCGTTATGCTCGCGGATTTCCTTGAGCTTGGCGGCAATGGCCTTTTTGTCCGGAGCAATGCTCGACTTCACAGTGGTCAGTTCGTCCGGCACTGCATCTTCGTTGTCCACGATCACCCGTTCGCTGCCCATGGCCAGCGTGATGGTGAAGAGCGGACGCTTGATCGACTTGATGTTGGCGGCTTCCATGTTGCGGCGCAGGTAGTCGCTGATCTGCGAAACGCTGTTGGACTTGATCCGCTTGAGTTCAGCCAGGCGCTCGATTTCGTTGTCGATAGCCGTCACGTCGCTTTCAATGTTTCGGCGCAACATAACGATATTGTCGGCCTTGTCGTTGAAGTCACCTTGCACTTCGTCCATGGCGTGCTGAAGAGCCTCTTTCAGGCCCTCATCATCGGTGTCGGCCATGGCCTGGAGCTCAGCCAGCTTGCCGGTCAGTGCGTAGAGTTGAGTCATGCTGCGTCCTCAGTCAATTTTTCCAGGGTGGCTTTACGTTCTTCGAACGCCCGGGTGATCCGCGCGATGAAAGCCGGCTCGTTGCGGCGTGTTGCCTCACGAATGTATTTCACGTTCAGTGTTTTCAGCTCGTAGGCGGTTACCGCCTTGCCGATGGTCTCGACAGCCGAGGCGAGCCAGTCAATGCGCTCCTGTTTTTGGCGCAGAATTTCGGCGTCTTTGTCTTCAGCCTTCTCAATCTTGAATTCTTCGGTGATGGTGTCGACGTAGGTGGGGTCGTCGAACATGCCCAGGTAAATGTCAGCTGCGAAGCCCAGGGCTTGCAGGCACTTACCGATGCCATCGGTGAGGGACTTTTTCGCCGTATCCCAGTCAGTAAGGATTTTCCCCTGCTGCAGGTATACGAATGGTGTGTGGCCGTACTGCTGGATTGTGCATTTCTGCCCGGCCTTGCCCGTGTACCAAAGCTCTACCTTTACTGTATGCACCTTCGCGCAGATCATTGGCGCTCCAGGCCATTCTTTCGTTGGCGCTTGAAGGGGCGCGCCTTCGTCAAAGCGATCCTCAAGAACTGTCCAGCCCCAGCCTTCCCCGCACGGGCCAAACAGCTCTGTGGCCCGATGCATCAGGTAAGTGGGGCGGATAGCAGTCCCCTTAAAGCCACCCGCGCCGGTAAATTTTTTGGTCACTTCGGGGTCGGTTGTCTCGACCTGATTCCATATCCTGGTGTTCTCAGACATCACTTGTTCCTCCAGCTGTCAGCACGCTTGGCCAGCTCCTTGAAGGAAGCCGACGGCAGCCTGCTCATGTATTTTTTGTGGTCGCGATACCATTCTTCCAAGGCGGCTTTGGGCGTCTGGATGGCAACGACGTGGGAGACCTGCTGCTTGTACGAAGTCGAGTTTGAAACCTGAGAGTGCAAGGTCCGGCTCACCACTACGGTGTTGGTCATTCCCTGCTTGACCAGGTTGTTCAGCTCTTCCTGGGATTGAACTGCAATGGCGCCGGGGTGCTTCTGCTGGAACAACCTGTAGCAGGCCTCCTTCACAAGCTCAGTGCTGCCATACTCGACGTATTCAACGTCGGGAATTCCTGCCTCGATCTTCTCCGCCACTTCATCCAGGCGCCCGGTGTCGATCCAGGCGTTTTTAGATACCTATTTCAAGTCCCAACCGCTGACCGTCTGGCGATCACGCTCAAGCTGCAGGTGTTCGGGGAGGATGTCGTAGCCGTAGGTCAGGTCGGTTTCGCACACGAAGAGCGTGCCGACGTAGAGCTTCCCCGGCCGGGAGGGCAGGATGTGGCCGTATTTGGTGCCGATGACGTCGCTCATTGGCGGCTGCATGCGCAGGCACATGCTGCGGATTTCCGCTTCGTCATCCTCAGTGAGACCGGAGACAACGAACTCAACGCCCTGATTCTGCCGGTGCGCCGGGGTCTCGTTGATGCATAACACTTCGGCGTCGAACTGGTCGCTGTGCCGGAACTCTGGTACCCATTGTTTGTTGCCGTTCAGCACCTTCACGTCGTAGCCATTCCGGGTCAGTACCAGCAGGGCGATTTTGTAGCCCTCGCCGAAGCTGCCGATTGCGTCGGAGCGGTCAGTCTTGGAGGTGTTGCCCAGCACCAGCGTGCTGGCCTCCAGCCTTGCAAAGCGGCTGGTGATGAACAGCTGGCCGTCGGCGAATGCATATTCAAACGGCGACTCGCTGTCCAGCGCGTTCTGTACCAGCTCCCGTATGGCTTCTTTCAGGCCCCAGTGGCGGACGTAATCGCGGGACAGGGGAAGTTCGTAGGATTTAGAACGAATGCGATCTGCAATTGCTGCGAGCATGACTATCTCCCGCGCCATCCTTGCGGTGGGCGCTGTGCGGAATAATTTATTGGGTGATCAGGCCGCCGATGGCGGGCCCAAAGAAAACGATGGTGAGGAAGGTCAGGCCTACGATGGTCGACAGGGCACGGATGGCGCGGCGCCGGTGCTGCTGGTGGGTGGTCATGGCATACACCACTGGCTGCCGCAGTAGTAGCGACCATCATCAAAGTTCGGGGGGCCGGATTTGCGCCCGCATCCGCACTCAACTTCCTCCTCGATTTCCCCCTCTGACTGGTCAGCCAGTTGGCAGTTAGTGCCGCCGCAGTGCGGGCACTCGGTATGGGCCAAGCTACTGAATGGGCCAACCCAACGAATCCCGGCCTGGTTGCAGTTTCCGCAAATCATCGTCATGGCCGAACCCTCACCGCAATCCGGCCGCCCTTCATGGTTGGCGCCAAGCGCTGAGGCAGATCCCGCACAAGGTCCTCACGCTTTCGACCTATCAGCTCGTTGAAGGGAAGGCCGAAGCCCAGGATGGCAATGCGGCGCTCGATGTCGTCGAGCTGCTCGTCGACCAATGATGTAACCGGTGCGGTGGTCATGCAGCCTCCTTGCGGTGCCTGGTGATTCTCAGCAGGCGCTGGCAGTAGTGGTTGAATTCTTCGACGGTGATCGCGTCGCCGGTGAGCATATTGGTGATCATCCGCGCCACGACGGCTTGGGCGCCGGGCTCACTACTGGGATGCTCCAGTGCCTCCAGCGCCTCATCGATCAGGATGTGAGGGCTCATAGGTCTGTATCCACGTCGTCTTCTGCCTCTTCCCGTTCCGCTGCTACTGCGTCGGCGGCGTAGGGCCGGAGAAGGTCCATGGCGATCCGCTCGGCGGCCTCGATGGGGTGGGGCTGGCCGATCAAGTCAGCAGCGTGTCCGCGTGAATCTGCCTGGCCGCCGAGGATCGACGACAAGAACAGTCGAGCAAGTGAGTCGCGCTCGTCCAGGCCGTCGATCTGGCGCTGGTTCAGGTGGCCTTGCAGAGCAGTGCAGAACCGATCGAACGTCACCACTTGGGACTGGCCGTAGCGGCGCTTCCACTTGATGTCGACGCCGCACACCAGGCGCTCCGCCGAATGCTCGAGCCAGTCCGTCACCTCGTCGCTCTCGCTGACCTCTGGAGGCAACTGAGCGTCGTAACGCTCCTGGCAAATATTCAATGCTGCGTTCATGGTCGCCTCCAAGGTGGCGGGTTGTTCACCTGTATTCGTCAACACTCATGCCTCCCGCTGGTTTCCGATGGGCGCGGGGGAGGAGTGCTGACGTAGTAGAGATGTGCAGGGGTAGGTGTCGGTTTTTTTCGGCTGCCGTGGCTCTTGCCGTTTAGCGGGTCGCACTGAAGGCTGGTAGCATCGACACTCCTTCTCGGAGCAAGGGGTCGCTATGCATCAGGTCGTTGAAAGGGCATTAAGGGTGATCGCAGCAGAGAGCCACGAGCCTGAATACACTGAGGCTTTTAGTGCTGTTCATGCAGTCGTGATTGAGTTTGGGGAGGAAAATCTGGCTGACCGGCTTTTTGCCGATATTCCCGATTCGATCGCTTTCATGCAGGTGGCCCGGCTCTTCGACTTTCTTGCCTGGCAGACGGATGACAACGGGTCAGCGATGACTCGCACCGCTGAGCGCTGGCTCGTCGAAGGCACAGATCTACGCAAGATTCAGATCGCTCTCAACCTCGAGGTGTACCCGTTTCCGGACGAGCATGAGATGTACCGCGTGCTGTCTGATGTGGCTGAGTCCCTCCCTCAGATGGCTGATAGATGCCAGCAGCTAATCAGCTCTCGGCAAAATCGGTAGCACCTGCTCATACAGTCAATTCAGCGCACTCAGCCCGGCGTACCATCCGCACCTGAGCCATTCGCCTTTCCGGCGCCCGCCGATCACGACGCAAGGAGTCGTCACTGATCATCGAGTGCATGGCGATAAGCGCCGCCAGCACAAAGCACACCGGCGTGATGATCTGGCGTTTCATGGCCTCGGCCACCAAAGCAGTGCGCTTCGTCACGCCCAGCTTGAACATCGCATTGGTCAAGCGCTTCTTGACAGTGCCTGCCTCAATGCCTGCCTCCCGGGCGATCTCTTTCGAGGTGAAGCCCTGGGCAATCCAAAGCAGGAACTGAAGCTCTCGCGGCGCAAGGCCACGTCCGAGGTGGCCCTTCCATGAACCGTTGATGATTGTTGCTTCCATAATCGTCCCTCGAGCTAGAGCTGGTGTGTGGTGGAGGCGAATTGCTACTCTTGGCAAACATCCAAGGAATGGGCCCACGCCAATGGACGCCAAGAACATTCAGAAACTTCAGCAACTGAAAGAAGAAATGGAGTCTCTGAAGAAACAGAAGGCAGTCACTACTCCCCATATTCCAGGGCAAAATTTCAGTGACGAATCAGAAAAATTCTTTGCGGGGGTTTCAGAAAAAAAGCGAGACGACCTTGCGCGCCAGTTTCGGCAGGAAAAAAGATCCGTACCTTCCAATGATCCAACTCCAGATCATGAGGTTGATGAAACAACGCTAGAGTTGAGACGCGAGTTTGCCCGCCTCAACAAGATCCGCGAATTTCAAGAGATAGCAGGGAACAGGAAGCTGAGTCGAAAAGCCTCGAAGGCGGCTATTAAAGAGGCGAAAACGGCAGGGGAGCGAATTGAAAAAAAATGCTTCAACTGCAAAAAACAATTCCACATCTACTCCAACTGGGCTAACCCTCCAACTCTCTGCGCTGCATGCACAAAGTATGTAAATGATGCCTACCTTCCATCAAGCCCTGGCCGCTCTGTTCCGACTGGCTGGATTCACGTTGTGAGTGGCGGCGCTCCGGGGCTTGGCAAGCGCTAATTGTCCCTGTCCGGTTGTCTTCCGAAAGCATCCGATGCGGGTGCTGACGTGAAGGCTTCTGGTGTTGCTGGCCGGATATCCGCTACTGGCGTCGATTGCCGGCCTTGTTCTGACTGTTCCGATGACCACGAATTCCTGTCATCACTCCACTTACCAGCCCTTCCGCGCTGGACCGAGGGAGGCCCTCGTGAACCCAGGCTCACTGTGCTGGGTTGCGTTACAGGTTTTGGCTTCTTGAGGCCTGCCGGCGAACCGGACTTGAAACTAAAGAGCGGCGCAGCTCTCGCTGCTGGCCGGCGGTGTTCGCTGCTGGCTTGAGATGAGTTTAAGCAAGCTGAAATTAATGTGTCAAGCATGCTGAATAAATAAATTCAGATTGCTGAAATTTGCGAGCGATAAAAAGCCCGCTCAACGGCGGGCTCTTTTATGAGTCGCAGTACTCGCGCCAGCCGATCCTGACGGCGCCGTCATCTAGATGCTCGATGCTTATGCCGGCGGTGTCGCCGATATCCTGGATGACCTGGTGCCAAGCTTCAGGGCTTTCATCGCCGCGCCTGGATACTTCCACCAACTGAATCCTCTGTACTCTGGGGGAGGCAATTATGCGTTGCAGGCGGTGGCCCACAAGCTCGTAGGAATTTCTCGGTTTGGGTGTGGGGGAGGGTGCCTGGTTCATGCTTCGCTCCTTGCGAGTACTGTATGCATACACAGTATTTGCATTGACATATCTTGGCAATAGGGTGGCGAGAAGTTTCATGCATAAATGCATATTTTGAAGCGGGGGCGTTTCCGACGGATACCAAAAAGCCCGCTCCATAGCGGGCTCTCTGTGACACCTGAGGTGCCGATCCTTGGGCAAGGCCAGTGTGTTAAATACTGACTGGTGGCTAATTGGCCGGAAGAGGAACTTGACCGGCGCCGGGGCACAATTTTCCCAGTGTATTATTCGTGAGATTTCAATTTGGCTAGCTCATGATCAGGCTCTATATGCGCGCGATGTAGTCGCTTGCTAGTCATTCGCTTATATAATCTGCAGTTCTAGGATATGTTGGCTATGGGATTATCCAGCATGCATAGTCTATGAAAGCAGGTAGCTCTATCATTTAGATGATTTGGAGCTCCCGTCTTCTGCCCAGTCAGCCCAACCCGAAAAAGTAAGTGTTCTTTCGTAATCCAGATGAGCTACCCGTTTAGACCAATCCTCAATGTTAGCCTGTAGTCGCTTCTGATTTTCAGACTCTTCACTATAACTATAGCCATGCCCTGAGACCTCGAAATGGTATTCAGGTGCGAGAATTGAGAATCCTAGATAATGTAGAGAATAGTGGATAGGCCAGAGCATTACCCCCATTTCCCCGCCTCTGGCGCCAGGCCCGAAAGCTGAAGCAGGTGCCCCAGTCGTGACTGATACGATTGCCCGCTTTCCCCGAAAATAGCCTGTTTCGTATCGCATTTTACTGTTGTAGAGATGGCCAGAAACAAAGACTCGATCAAACCAGCCTTTCAGAACGGCGGGAGGGCCGTGCCACCAAAGTGGAAACTGCAAGATAACGAGATCTGCAGCTTCGAGTTTTTCAATTTCCAGCTGTACGTCCCTCGGCAGAGTGCCATTCTTGCTGGCGTGGCGCTGCTCCGCTAGCGCAACAAATTGCTGCGTGTTCAGGCGATCACCGTAATGCCGACCGTCTTCTACTGGATCGAACTTCGCGGCGTAGAGGTCAGATACAGTTACCACGTGCCCTGCCGCTTCAAGAGCAGATCTGGCTGCTGCGGTTAACTGGCTGTTAAAGGACTCATTGTCAGGGTGCGCTAAAACGATAAGAACATGCATGCGGTCTACCTCAGCTGTTTTACGAATGCTGTACCGTATCGCTCATCATGGCAATTACGCACCTGGAGGTAACCACCTTGGCGCACCCTGGTAACGTGTATTCAAAAAATTGTTCAGCGCGTGACGCGTTGGAACTCATCTCTGGAAAGTGGGTGATGTTAATAGTGCCTGCTCTTGCTCAGCACCCCATGCGCAACGGTGAACTGCTTAGGCAAATAGAGGGTATTTCTCAGAAGGTTTTGACGCAAACCCTCAAGAAGCTTGAGCGGAACGGATTGCTTGAGCGACGAGAGATATCGGATAGGCCTATCCACGTTGAATATCGGCTCACCGCGGTAGCGCTTTCTCTGGTTGATACGCTAACAGCGCTGGATCGGTGGGCGGAGTATCATTTTCCCGCACTTGATGCGGCTCGTGCTCGTTACGACTCGGCCGGCTCGACAAAAATCTAGTTATGGCGTTGTTGGTACCTTGGGGGTGGACGCCATCACCTTTGTAGCGTGGATGGAGAGCTTGACTTCGTCGGACGCTTACAGCCGACCAAGAATCGAGACGGTCCGTGCTGCGAGGGAGGTAGGGCAGATACAAGAAGCCCAGCGCAGTGCTGCCGGGCTTCGATGTAGAAGCGTCAGGGACTAACGATGCTTGTTCTTATGTTTATGTTTGTTGTTGCCTTTGTGCTTCTTACCATCCGATCGATGACCGCTCTCATCATCAGCCAGGTTGTTTCCTAGCGCGCCACCCGCAGCGCCGCCGAGACCTGCACCGATCGTCGAGCCAGTCGTGCCGCCGAGGCGGTTACCAATGAGTGAGCCACCAGCCGAGCCGATACCGCCACCTAATGCGGCTTCAGCTCTGTTGCCTCTCTGAGCGCCGACAGCACTGCCCGCAGCACCACCTACGCCGGCGCCTACCGCCGCTCCCGTTGAGCCGCCGAGCTGTTGACCTACGATGTTGCCAAGTGCACCACCAACGCCGCCTCCAAGAGCGGCTGTGCCATCTCCGGCTGCCATTGCTCCTTGTGAGATGAGGGCACCAAAAAATAGGGCGGGCAGTGTCATTTTCATTTTGTGAACCTCTATGGGTTGTCAGCAGGCGCTCACGGTTTAAAGCACGCCTAGAATTAGGACTGGAGTAGAAGTTTGTAGTTCTCTCCGGGCGGTCCCTGCGGGCGAATGGTTGTAACAAGATATGCCGTGATGGATTTGGCGGCGGAGGGCAGGCTTAAGTGGGCTCACCATGACTCGGGATGGCCAAGGGAGCCTGTATGTGAAAAGACAGAAACAAGAAGCCCGGCGCTGGGCCGGGCAAGTCATTTGGCTGGTTCTGCACGGTCCCGCACAGTCCTTCCCGCCTGCACCTCGTCCGGTCGCGCCATAGAAGTGGTTCAGCGCTATCAGCTCAACCACGGCCACGAAAACGCAGACCACAACGAAGCCTGGGCTGAAGACTCGCTTGCGATGGGATGAACTGCCGTCCGGCCAAATGCCAGCTTCGGTTGTGAAAACCACCATGAGTGCCAGCAGAGCATAGGTCCACACCTTGTTCCAAAAGCTCTGCTCTCGCCATGAGATCGATGGCTTTCCAAGGGCGGATGGCATCAGTAAAACTTCTGCAGCGCCTGCACAACTACGCCCACGATCCGGCAGTTCTCGTCGACTGCCTCGATGGGGTAGCTCGGGTTCAGAGGTTTCAGGAACAGCCGTCCGCCATCGCTGACCAGCTTCTTGAATGTGGCTTCGTTGCTGTCCGGCAGTTTGGCCACGACCAGCTTACCTGGTGCAACTTCAGCCTCTGTGTCCACCAAGATCAGAGTGCCCTCGGTGATGCTCTGGCCGGCGGGCGCCGTCATTGAGTCCCCTTTAACTGTCAGCCAGAACGCCGGGCCTTTGGAGTCGTACTCCGAAAACTCGTAGGTGTCCGAGATTCCGGCCGGGTAGGGCTCCACTGCTTCCGCCCAGGCGCCGGCGGCAACCCAGCTCACAACCGGGTAGCGGAATGATTTTGTGGGATGGGCGGCAGGGGAGATATTTGATTCGGTAGCCTCCCGCTCATTGCCCTCGCCAATGGCTAGCCACTCAGCCCTAAAGCCAGTCGCTTTCGCCAGGGCATAAAGGTTCTCCGGCCTGAGGCTTTTGCTCTCGCCGGTGATCCACTGAGTGACGGCCGAATTTGCAACGCCGCAAAGCGATGCAATCTCCCCTTTCTTTTTACCGCTGACCTGTATGGCGCGGGCGATACGTTCGTGTCTTTCCATGGACTCAATATTAAGTTAACTGAATTTAAGCATGCAGTAGGTGCAAATCACCGTTGATGCCATAACTTAAGCATGCTTAAATTGCGGCAGGCTCGAACGAGGATGCGCAATGAATACGCATGAAGTCGCCGAATTCTTCGGCAGCAAGACGAAGCTGGCACTCGCCTTGGGCATCCGCCCAAGCGCCGTGACCATGTGGGGGGGAACGATCCCCGAATCCCGGCAGTACCAGATCCAGGTCCTTTCCAAGGGCAAGTTCAAGGCGACAAAGAAAGACCAAGCCGCCTGACAGGCAAACCCTTCTGCCCATGTAGCCAGTATCGGCCCAGCCGGTCTGCGAAGTAAGAAACCTGAGGTCGCTGGTGTTTTATCCAGTGGGTTTTGAGAGAGGCGCTGCGGGGAGTAGGGCGAGGTGGTTGGTGCTTCGGCGCCGAATTACAGGCAATAAAAAAGCCGACGGTCGAGGTCGGCTTCTTCGATAAAACTTAGCGAGGCCGATTATATGCAAACGCCGCCACATATCAATAGCTCTACCAATCTCGCGCCACGTTTTTCGCAATCTGAAAACGTGGCGCGCAATTCAGCAGTGATTCCGTTCGATTTCGACGGCGCCGCAATTCGGGTCATCACCGACAAGCTCGGCGATCCGTGGTTTGTCGCGCGCGATGTCGCCGACGCCCTCGGCTACTCCAAGCCAGAGAACGCCGTGTCCCGTCACTGCAAGGCTGCGACCACTACCCCGAAACAGGGTGGTGGTTTCATGACCATCATCCCGGAGCGGGACCTGTACCGGCTGGTGATGAAGTCCAAGCTGCCGGCCGCCGAGAAGTTCGAAGAGTGGGTGGTCGGGCAGGTGCTGCCGAGCATCCGCAAGACCGGCACCTTTTCTGCCCAGGGTCCGAACAACTCCAAGATCGTCGGCGAGCTTGCCATTTTGGAATGCTTCACACGCATGCTGAAGCCTGCGCCATCCAGCCAAGTGATGATGCTCGCCCAGATCGCCACCAACAACGGCCTGGACGCCAAGTTCCTCCCAGGCTACGCCGTCGACGCCGCGCCAGATGCCGCTGGCGGCTCTTCGATGCCCACCAAGGCAATTACCGCCCTGATCAAAGATCACGCCATCGCCAGCACCGCGCGCGCCTTCAACCTTGCACTTGAAGCCCACGGCTTCCTCAAGGTCCTCCAGCGCAAAAACTCCAAGCAGGAGATGGTCGATTTTTGGTCCGTGACCGAGAAGGGCATGGCCTACGGCAAGAACCTCACCAGCCCTCAATGCCCCCGCGAGACGCAGCCTCACTGGTACGTGGATCGCTTCCTTGAATTGGCCGCTAAGGTCAGGAAGGCCTGACATGCAATACACCGTCACGATTAACCAGGTGAAGGCGCTGGAATGGGGGCTGAATTCTCAGCAAGCCCTGCTGTTCGCCTTCGTCTACGGCTGCCCGAGTTGGACCAAGCCAATCAAGACTGATGACGGGATCTTCTTCGCGCTGAGCAAGGCCAAGATCATCGAGGAGCTACCGCTGCTCACTGACAAGCCAGACACCGCTTACCGCATGCTGAAGGCCCTGGAAGAGGCCGGTTTGATTGAGCTTTCCAGCACTTCGAACATCACGCTTTTCCGCCTCACAGAGAAGGCAATCGAGTGGAACCAGAAGCTGGACGGGTCGGAAAAATATCCGACCCCACCAAAAAACAAGGGTCGGAAAAATATCCGATCTACCTCGGATAAATCTCCGAGCAAGGTCGGAAAAAAATCCGGGCAAGGGTCGGATAAATCTCCGACAAATCAGGATACCAATCATCAGGGTACCAATCAGGACACCAGTCAGGACTTGCAGGACGCCACCGGCAAGCCGGCTCAGTCCCGCGGCTTGGTGCTGGTGGTTGATCGCACCGATGCCCCACGGGTTGAGATCCCCGCCGACATGCCGGGCCCCAAAGATCAGACCTGCAAAACCTTCAAGGTTTGGGCGAATTACGCCATGGCTTACCGCAAACGCTACAGCGCCTGGCCGGTGTGGAATGCCAAGGTCGGCGGCCAGCTCGGCCAACTGGTCGATCGCCTCGGTGCCGATGTAGCCCACCACGTGGCAGCCCACTTCCTGAAAACCAGCGATGCCGCCGTCCTGCGCAAGTGCCACAGCCTCAACGAGCTGCTGGCCAACGCCGAGAGCTACCACACCCAGTGGGTCACTGGGCAGCGCATCAACGGCACAACCGCCCGCCAGATGGAACGGACCGAGGCTAACCACTCCGCAGCGGAGCAGGCCGCCCAGATGGTTCTGGCCAAACGCCAAGCAGGTGACCGCAATGAATACCTCTGAAATGAACGACCAGCAGGTTGCCGGGCTGGCCGCCGCCATCTGCGCCACAGCCGAGGCCATGGGCCAGGAAATGAACCCGGGCACTGCCGCGATGATGGCTGAAGACCTCTGCGCGTATCCGGTGCCCGTCGTCAAAGCCGCATTGAAGGCCTGCCGCTTCGAGGTGAAGGGCAAGCTGGCAATGGCTGACATCCTGCAACGCGTCCAGTCCTCCGACGGGCGCCCGGGCAAGGACGAGGCCTGGGCCATCGCCATGACCACCAACGACGAATTTGAAACAGTGGTGCTGACCGACGAGATCCAGCTGGCCCTGGCTGCTGCGAAGCCCATCTTGGATGGCGGCGACAAGATCGGTGCGCGCATGGCGTTCATCGATGCCTACCAGCGTTTCGTAGGGCAGGCCCGCGAGGATGCGAAACCGGTCAACTGGCACGTGTCCGTGGGCTTCGACGCAAACCGTCGCGTGCAGGCTGTGACTAAGGCAATGGAGCTGAAGAGAATCCCGCGCGAACACGCCCAGAAGTACCTGACGGACCTGAGCGTCGAGCCGATCACTGAGGACGGTCGCGCCATCGCCGGCTTACTCACGGGCACCGTCACACGGCCAGAGCCCCAGCTTCGGCAGAAGTTGGAACTGGTGAAAAACTCGATGCTGGAAATGCGCAAGGCCAGTGCCGAACGGAAAACCGAAATGCGGATTGACGCGGCAAATGAGTTGGCGGATCGCAGGGCGCTGCTCATCAAGCAAGCTCAGGAACTGGAAGCGAAGAGGGCGGTGCAATGACCGACAAGATCAGCGTCAACTGCCAGGCCAAGCTCTCTGAGGCTATCACCAAGTTGAGCGCCATGTACCGAGACAAGAAGTTCGTGGTGGTCTCCCTGCGCGCTGGCAAGGACCGCACGCTTGACCAGAACCGGTTGTGGTTCGGGATGTATAAGCGCATCGCCGAAATGACCCAGATCGGTGACGCGGCTGACGCCCGGCGCTATTGCAAGCTGCACTTTGGCGTGCAGATCCTGCTGAACGAGGATGCCGGCTTTCAGGCCGAGTGGTACCGGGTCATGCGCCATCTGCCGTACGAAACGAAGCTGGCCATGATGGGGGAGTGTCATCTGTTCGGCCCCGACGGTTTCCCGGTGACCAGCCTGTTCAATCGCGCCCAGGGCATCAATTACACCGACCGCATCGCCGCCTATTTCACAGGCCAAGGTGTGGTTTTCACTGATCTACTCAGCAAGGAGGCTGCATGATCGCCAAGCAACCCAAACCGAAGAAGTGCAAGAACCCGGCATGCGGCATCAGCTTCCCGCCGCAGCGCCTGGGCCAGGCCGTATGCAGCCCGAAGTGCGGCCTGGCCATCAAGGACGTTAATCAGGCGAAGGCGCGCAAGTCACTGGCCCAGGTCGAGCGCCGCGAGATCAAGGTCCGTAAGGAGAAGCTGAAGAGCCGCGGCGAACACATGCGTGAGGCTCAGCAGGCGTTCAACGAATACGTCCGTACCCGGGACCAGGCCGCCGGCCACCTCTGCATCTCCAGCGGCAAGCCGTTGGACTGGAGCGGCAACGCAGTCGATGCCGGCCACTACCGCAGCGTTGGCTCCGCGCCGCACCTGCGCTTCGATGAACGCAACTGCCACGCCCAGAGCAAGCAAGACAACCGCTTCCTTTCGGGCAATGCCGTGGATTACCGGATCGGGCTGATCGCGCGCATCGGCCAGGAGGCCGTCGACGCCTTGGAAGCTGACCAGAGCGTGCGCAAGTACACCGTCGAGCAGATCAAGGGCATCAAGGCCTACTACCGGGCAAAGACAAGAGAGCTGAAGAGGGCTGCAGCATGACCTATCGCAACGTTGTTTCAGCAGTAGTTCGAGCCCTTGCGGCCGAGACCATCACTTCGGCCGGCGGCTGCGACTTCGAGCCGAAGGTTCAGTGCGCCAAGCAGAAGGGGGAGATCGTCGGCAAGGAGGCGGCGTTTCTCCAGGACTGCTGGGTGTTCGGTCGGCTACACAAGGCGTTGACCCCGGCGCACTGGCGGGCGCTCGTGGCCAAGTACTCGACGCACCAGGAGCGCAAACACGGCGCCATTTTGGAATTGCTGAATTCGGTGAAGACGCCGGCGCCGAAACGCTTCCGGGAATGCGCCGTGCTGACCTGGGCCATTCCGCAGGTTGCTGGTACCGAGGGTAAGCGCTCCGCCGCAGTCCTGCCGGCTGCCTGGTACGACATCACAAACTGGGATAACGACGGCAAGCCGGAATCAACCCGGTACCGGTGGCGCTCAGGGATCCGCAAGACGCTGGATGACCAGGTGAACGAGGCGCTCACTGCCGCTCAGGAACTGCTCGATGCAGAAGGATTAATCGAAAGTTGCGCGGCGTAGCGAAAAGCCATTGCACCGAGTGAGAAAGTGAGAGAGTATTTACCCATCCTGTCGTCCTTGCGCATTAGGGATTGATACCGAGAGCCCGGCCACAGAGTCGGGCTTTTTTTATAAGGAATTAGGTGATGGAATCGGTTCAGGTAGGGGCTACCGTTCTCGGCTGGGGAGACATTCTAAAAATTGTCTTGGCAAGTGGTGTGGTCGCCTCTGCGATCGGCTGGTTCAAAGACTGGCTCTTTAAGCGTCGAGACAGGGTGAGAGACGCAAAATTTGCTGCAATAGGGGTCATTGCGAGGCTGGACCTCTATGTTATTCAATCTCGGCAAAACGTTCGGGACTATCACGAAGTAACCGGTCCAATGGATCCGCACACTCACTACCAAAACTGGCCAAGATGTTCATATCCTGATCTAGAGGTCACCGAGGACACGCTGAAGCATTTAGATGCTGAGCATGCAAGTGATCTAGCATGGCTGGCCACTGAAAAAGCCTTGGCAAGTGAGCATCTATATTGGATTTATGAGTCCTCTTTCGATCCGACCGAGGTACACAATCATAAGGCTGAAGTGGTCGGTTACTTTGGTTACGAGGCCCACTTGTTGGCATGCAAATTGAGGGAAAGTTTTGACCTCCCGTCCTTTGGCCATCGCTGGGGTGTTGATGAAGACTTTCATGACTTGCATCAAGCATGGAAGGAAACCAAAAAAGAGGTCATAAGGCGTACATTGCCCCGCCTGACGGAAGTTGAGTAGTCAGGCGTCCTTTTTCTACAGCGGGATACACATTCAAGCCTCGGCATTCGCCGGGGCTTTTTCGTTTTCGGCCCCGCCACACCCATCGCTCTGAGTTGGGAGTGCTGCTGCAGCCGACCTATTTCAAACATGCCCCCACGGAGTCGAGCGCATGGAGTATCTACAGCGCCTGCTCGACAAGATCGACAGGTTCGAATTGCTGATTGCTGGCCTCGTTGGCGCGGTAATCGCCAGTTGGTGGCACAAGGACGACCTGAACGACTGGCGTGCCTGGATGATCTTCCTCATCACCGGCATGGCCTGCTCGATCTACCTGACGAGCATGGTCAGCACCTACCTCGGTGTGACCGAGCCGAAGATCGTCGCCGGTATCGGCTTCCTGCTGGGGGCCTTCGGCGGCTCGCTCCTGGCGGCCATCAATCGAGCCATCAAATCCGCTGACCTCTGGGCGCTCATTCGCCAGCGGTTCGGGGGAGGCAATCCACCATGAATCTTGAACTGATCAACTCCATCGCCTGCGGCCTTATCGCGCTGTGGGCAGCCTGGTGCGTACTGAGCGGGAAGGTGAGGGACGGCATCCTTGGGAAGCTGATCTACTCGGCCATCGCCATTAGTGGTTTCGTCGTTATGGCGCGCAGCCAGAACATCTTCTTTGGCCCGAGCAGTGCCGGCCTGACTCTGCATGTCGCCCTGGCCCTGGCCGGCGCCCGACACATCTTCATGGTCACGTACTGGCAGCGGGTGAAGGCCTGGCTATGCCGGACGCTGAACTGCGAGCACTGCATGCGTTGCGACAAGGCGCCAAGCGGAATCGAGCGGCGAGGCAGGTAAGTCGCGACACGTTTGCGAGTCAGCAAATTGTGTCGAGACGTTATGGAAAAACGCTACCGTGAATTGGTCGCACTAGCCGCAACCAACAGATTAGCGAAAGAGTCTGCATATCAGTACGCCGAGTAGTTGGGTTGCCCCCTCATATACTGCCTAAGCTCATGAAGTGTGGAATCTACCTCGCCGTAAGCCTTTTTCAATGACTCGAATGCAGCGTTCATATGAGACTCGCTGGCATACGCGACGGAATAACCGGTGTGATCAGAAACCCATCTGTTTTTATCTGAGAGCAAATCGATCATTTGCCGAATGGTGCTGATTACATAATCCTGTTTTGAAAGCGTCACGTGATTGCCAGAGTGGCAAGGGTGACCTGGGTGCCAGTGATAGCCTGAGCACTCTCGGATTAGGCGCTGCATAGCGTTGACTGACTCCTTCGGCACCTGAAACCCGGCGAAAAAAAATGTTGTCATACGGAACTCAATAGCTTTACCCGCGAGCGGGATGAACTTCGCGAGAGCAGAGCTGATTTCAGGTTGAGTAGTTGTGGCCGCTGTCGAAACGCCATAGACGTCATTGCGTGCTCTGGCCTCAGCACTACGTTGCCATCCTTGAAGAACACTCGGCGGAAAATCCTCAGGAGCCCTGTCCACTAGAGTGGCGTGCGTTGCACATAACCAAGCTCCATTTTCGTATGCCCTGCGTTGCTCTGGAGTAAGGGACGCGTCGTATCGAGGCCCATTGGTGGATGCAGCGGTGATGTGAGCAGCGTTGCCGATATTTATTAAAGTGTCGCCTGAAAGGGACGGGCCATGAGTAGCTTTCTGGCAGGGTGGGTAAACGCACATAAATCGTACGTTTAAGGCCAGACGAAGCTTTGTGATGTCTGAAAAATTGTCCCTAGTCATTGCAAGTCCCTGAGCGTTTATGAGGGTGTCTCTTAACAAGATACCGCTGCAAGCTTCCTTGCACTAGGGGAGATTCCACTCCAAATTCGCCGACAATTAACCAATATTTCAACTATCAGCGTGATCTCATGACAGTTAGGCAACCCGACTGGGAGGCTATCGAACGAGCCCCTCCCAGTCGGATTTCTTCTTGGTTAAGTCTTGACTAGGCGCCATAGGGCGCCCCCTCCCAGTGCAAGCACGAGTGCCGATTTCCAGGTGAAGAGCCTTTTCAGCCATGGCCAAGCAGCGAGCGTGGCGAGGGTCAGAATCAAGGCAATCTCTGCTTTTTGCATCTTGTAGCTCCGTTTACTAGTAGAGCTACCCATCCTCCACAATTAACTCGCCCACTAGGGCTGTATTCGCCCCACTTTTTGGTCTGAAATTGATTGGGGCGTGTTTGAATGATCAGGTGCTCAGTGGAAAGACCCTATCCTCCTAATTCATTGCTTGAGTTTTCGGGTCTCTCTGATCTCGGCATACGTCTAGTTCCAGCCCCCGAGGTGTGGGAATGGCTGCAAGCCGAGATCCTTGCCGACACCGGCAGCATTCACAACGAAGACCATGCCCACCTACTGGATGCAGACATCCGGGTCATGTGGGCATCGTCGAGCTTCCATAAGCAGGGGCGCACAGTCCTGGGCCAGGCCGAACAGGTGGCGTTCCGCGCCGGTGGCTGGCAGAAAGCCCGGATGGAGCAACAGATGCGTGATTGGTTCGGCGATGTGCCGGCCTTCATCATCACCCTGGCTGCTGACTACTGCGCCCAGTGCAGCGACCTTGAGTTCTGCGCGCTCCTTGAACACGAGCTATATCACCTTGCCCACGCGACCGACAAGTACGGTCAACCAGCATTCACTCAAGACGGTGCACCGAAGATCAAGCTGCAGGGCCACGACGTCGAAGAGTTCGTTGGTGTCGTCCGCCGCTACGGGGCAAGCGCTGACGTTCAAGCGTTGGTGGATGCTGCAAACAGTCCTGCTGAGGTGGGGAAATTGAACATTGCGAGGGCCTGCGGAACCTGTCTGCTCAAGTCGGCCTGATTCCATGACAGGTATTGACGGATGACAACCATATGGCAGTACTACGAAGCGAGGTCAAAGCCTTCATCGTTCAGGCTTTGGCCTGCTTCGATACGCCATCCCAGGTGGTAGCAGCGGTCAAGACAGAATTCGGGATTGAGATCACCCGCCAGCAATGTGAAACGCACGACCCGACAAAGTTTGCCGGGCAGAAGCTCGGCAAGACCTGGGTGGACCTGTTCCACGCTGCTCGCAAGCGATTCCGTGAAGAGACAACCGATATCCCCATTGCCAATCGTGCGTACCGACTTCGCGGCCTTGGGCGGCTGGCCGAGAAGGCCGAGAACATGCGCAACCTGGCGCTGACTGCCCAGCTTTACGAGCAAGCAGCCAAAGAGACGGGTGACGTCTATGTCAATCGCCGCGTTGAGCCGGACAAGTCGCTGGATGAAGAAATCAAACTGCTTGAGATCGAGAAGCGTAAGGCCGAGCTCAAGCTGATAGAGAAGGGCGGCGGCAACTCCAACGCCCAACTGCTGGCCGATCTAATCGCGAGGCTGCCGTCATGATCGCGAACACCGGCAACCTGATGCTTGATCGCCAGCTGTCCCGCTGGTACCCACTGAAGGATCACCCAGTGCAACTCGCCCTGGTGGCGGCGGTGTCGGAAGGAATTCGTTTTCCACTGGTGCCCGCAGGCCGTCGTAGCGGAAAGACTGAGCGGTTCAAGCGTTTCGTGGTGAAGCAGGCGTCGGCTTACACCGGCATGTATTTCGCGGCAGCGCCAACGCATGCCCAGGCGAAGAAAATCTTCTGGGATGACCTCAAGGCTTTCACGCTCTGCTGCATGCACAGTCGCCGGCCGTCCGAGTCCGACCTGATCATCTACCTGGACAACGGTAGCGAGATTCACGTCATCGGCCTGGACAAGCCGCAGCGGATTGAGGGTATCCCCTGGACCGGCGGTGGCATCGACGAATTCGCCGACATCAAGCCGGACGCCTGGGAGGCCAACATTCTCCCGGCGCTGAACACCGTCAACCCAACCATGCCGGATTACCGGGCCTGGTGCTGGTTGCTCGGGGTGCCGGACGGCCTGAACCACTATTACGACCTCTGCATGCAGGCTGAGTCGGGCAATGACCCGAACTTTCGCGTGTTCCACTGGAAGTCGGCCGAGATTCTGCCGGCTGATGTAATGGACGCAATGAAGCGGGCCATGTCGGCCAAGCAGTTCAAGCAGGAATTCGAAGCGTCGTTCGAAACAGCGTCTGGCCGGATCTACGAGGACTACAGCAAGGCGAACACCACGAATGCAGCCATTGAGCCTCATGAGCAGCTGATGTGGATGCACGACCAGAACTTCACGCCGCTCTCGTCCGCGATCGGTGTCCGGCGCAATGACGGCAAAGACCTTTATCTGCTGGATGAGATCGTGCTGATCAGCGCGGTATCGAAGCAGTCAGCCGCTGAGTTCGTGGACAAGTTCAAGGATCACAAGAACAAGCACGTTCTGATTTATGGCGATCCGGCGGGTAAGGCTGGTGAGAAACACGGCCACGCCTCTGACTACACCGACATCGAGGGCGTGCTGAAGGCCAATGGTTGGACGTACACGCGCAAGGTCAAGCCGGCTCATCCGTCCATCAAGGATCGGCAGAACGCAGTCCGGGCGAAGATCCTGACCGCTTCGGGCGAGACCAGCCTGTTCATCAACCCGGTCACCGCGCCCTGGTGCCACAAGGGCTTGAGTACGGTTCAGCTTCAAATGGGTTCGACCTTCCAGGAAGACCAGAAAAACGACTACCAGCACATCACCACGGCGATTGGCTATTGCATCGACGTTGAGTGGCCGTGCATCAAACGCACAGGCGGAACACGCCGAATTGGAGGCTTGGCCTGATGCCAGTGCAATCGACAAACCCCGACTACGACGCGCATATCGCTGAGTGGGAGATGATGGACGACGCGCTCGAGGGTGAGTGCGCCGTAAAGCGCAACGAGCGCAACCTGCCAAAGCCGAGCGGTATGGTCGAGGCGGAAAAGCTCGACGCCGCCGGCAACAAGTACCTCTACGAGAACTACACGAACCGGGCTCAGTACGAGCACTGGGTGCGCGACTCGCTGCGTTCGATGATGGGCCTGGTCTCGCGGCTTATCCCGGAGATTGAGCTACCCGCCGGGCTGAAGGGGCTGGAGGACAACGCCACGGCCGACGGCTTCGGCCTGAAGCAGTTGTTCTTCCGCCTAGTACGCCAGGCTATTTCCCATGGCCGGGTGCCGCTGGTGGTGAACATCGACGATAGCGGCGAACCATACTTCTCGACGTACGCCACGCGCAATGCGATCAACTGGGACACGGCTGATCAAGGCGGCCGGCAGGACTTGGTCCTCTCGGTGTTCCGCGAGTTTCGCAAGAAGGGCGGCGATCGCTACAGCCATGACTGCTACACCGTGTTTCGCGAGTTCTTCATGCTGAACGACGTCTGCTACACCGCCGTGCGGAATGAAGGCGGTGAGCTGGTCGAGGACGAAAAGCCGCTGGGCACCACTGGTACCGATAACCGGCTGGTCAAAGGCCTGCCATACCTGCCCGTGATTTACTGCGGTTCCACCGACAATTCCCCGGATGTCGACGAGGTGCCGCTGCTGACCATGGCGCGGGCCGCGCTGAAGTCCTACCAGTTGAGCGCTGACTACTTCACCTCACTGCACCAGACCAGTCACCCGCAGCCATGGGTTTCTGGCCTGGATGAAGCGGTGGAGCTGAGCGTTACCGGCCCATCGGCGGCATGGGACCTCGGTCCGAATGGCGAGTGCGGTTACCTGGAATTCCAAGGCGCCGGCATCGAAGCCGTGCGCAAAGCCATGGATGACCAGAAGAACGCCGCGCTTGAGGCAGGCGCCAAGGTCATGGACGTGGCCGGCACCGAGTCGGGCGAAGCGCGTAAAACACGCCAGAACGACCAGCACGCGACACTGCACAGCATCGTTATCACGGTGGCCGAGGCGGTGGAGCAGGGCCTGCGGTACGCGGCAGAGTGGAAGGGCTACGACCCCAAGCAGGTCAAGTTCAAGGTGAATCCCGAGTTCGTAACCCCAGTGGTCGACGCCCAGGTGCTCGCCGAACTTCTCAAGGGCGTGATGGCTGGAACTGTAAGCGCCGACACTTATTGGCAGTACCTCACCACCGGTAAGCTGCCGGACCGCCCATACGACGAAGAGGCCGACCTGATCAGCGATGAGCGCGAGTCGGCCGGCATCAACCTGGACAACGACGATGCCAACGACAAGCCTGGCGCAGGCGGACAGCCAACTGCTGGAGCAGACCACCCGCCACTCGGTAATGCTGGAGCGACTTAAGGCCGGCGAGGTCAAGAAGTTCGAGAAGTACCTGCGCCAGATCGACAAACTGGTGCGGGAGCAACTCACCCGCAAGGAGCTGACCACCTACAGCCGGGACCGCCTTGAGCAATTCCTGGCCCGGGTGGACGGCAAGCTGCTGGAGATCTACAAAGCCTACGGCGACCTGGTGCAGGCCGACCTGGTCGACATCGCGCTGTATGAGTCGAGCTTTGAGGCCAAAAGCCTGAGCAATGCGCTCTCCATCGACGCGGTGGTGCCGACCCACACGGTGATCCGTGCGGCGGTGTTCTCCTATCCTCTTCAGGTCAAGGGCATCGACGGCGGCAAGCTGCTGAAGAGCTTCGTCAGCAGCTGGACGCGGACCGAGACGATGCGCGTCACGAACACGATCCGGCTCGGCTTCGGCCAGGGCCAGACCAACACCCAGATCATCCAGGCGATTCGCGGCACCGCGGCGCAGAACTTCACTGACGGCGTCCTGGCGGTGAGCAACCGCAATGCTGCCGCCGTGGTGCAGACGGCAATCCAGCACGTGGCTACCATGGCGCGAATGGAGACGCTGAAGGCCAACAGTGACGTGGTTCTGGGCTACCGCTGGGTGTCGACGCTCGACCGCAAGACCTCTCAGCAGTGCAAGGGCCTGGATGGGATGCGTTTCGACCTGGGTAAAGGCCCGCTGCCGCCGGCGCATATCAACTGCCGATCAACTACGGTGCCCACCACCAGGCTTTCGGAGATGTTCGCCAAGGACGCCACGCGCGCCTCGGTGGGCGATAATGGCGGGGCCCAGGTCGACGCTCGCCTGAATTATTACGAGTGGCTGGCAACGCAGCCGGCGAGCTTCCAGGATCATGCCCTCGGGCCGGTCCGGGGTAAGTTGTTCCGTGATGGTGGCCTGACGCCGGAGAAGTTTGCCAAGCTGCAGCTCGACAAGTCGTTCAAGCCGCTGACCCTGGCGCAACTGAAGGATGCAGAGCCTGACATGTTCACCCAAGCAGGCGTTACACTCGGCGCTCAACCAGGTTGAGATAGCACATGCAGATCATCGTTGAGGACGGGAAGGGCAGACCAGACGCGAATAGCTTCGTGCCGCTGGAGAAGCTGACCTTCTTCGGCAACTACTACGGGTTCCGGATACCTGAAGCAGAGGCTGACCAGGTCGAACTGCTGCTGCGCGCCGCAGCCGACATCAACGGTCGCCAGTGGAAGGGTCGTAAGGCCAATCCTGAGCAGGCAATGGCCTGGCCCCGGCGTGACTGCAAGATCGAATACCAGACGTTGTCCGAGACGTTCGTGCCCTTTGAGCTTGAATGGGGCCAGGTACGGCTGGCGGTCGAGCTATACGCTGTCGACCAGGGCTTCCATATCGAGGAGCCAACGCATTGCACTGAGCCCAATGGCCGGCGCACGCGGCTCAATCGCGATACGCCAGGCTTTCGCATGCGGCCGCCGCCATACGCGCCGAGCAGGACGCAGTTCGCCGATTACCTGGTCATGCGCGGGCTTTCGATAGTCCGATAAACCACAGAATTCACACCAAGCCGCCCAATGGGCGGTTTTTTTATGCCCGTCAGGCGGGCCAACCAAGTCCCCAGGGGATACCCATGCCATTTGAATTTGACCCGGCCGCCGCTGGCCTCACCCTCGACGCAACTCAGACCGCAGCCCTACAGGAGGCGCTAGGCGGAAAGGTTCAGGAGTATCTGGACAAGGAAGTAACCGGCCTCAAGTCCAAGAACCAGGAGTTGTTGGGCTCGAACCGGACCATCAAAACCGAACTGGACAAGCTGAAGGGGCAGTTCGAAGGCCTGGACATCGAAGCGGTCAAGGGGCTGCTTGCGAAGGTTGGCCAGGACGAAGAAACCAAGCTGATCGCTGAAGGCAAGCTGGACGAGGTGATCACCCGCCGCACCGAGCGCCTGCGCAGCGACTACGACACCAAGCTGAGCGCCGAGAAGACCCGCGCCGACAAGGCCGAGCAATTCGCCGCCAAGTACAGCGACAAAGTGCTGGCCGATTCCATCCGCGCTGCTGCCATCAAGGCCGGCGCGCTCCCTGAGGCTGCCGAGGACATCATCCTGCGCGCCCGGGGCACTTTCAAACTCAGTGAAGACGGCGAGGCGATCGCAACCGACCGTGACGGCGAGGTCGTTTACGGAAAGGACGGAAAAACCCCGCTGTCGCCGCTCGAGTGGGCGGAATCTCTGCGTGAAACAGCAACACACCTGTGGCCAAGGGCTCAGGGTGCCGGGCAGACCGGCGACAACGGTGGCAAGGCCACGAAAAAGTGGGGTGAGTACACGGAAACCGAGCGCGCTGCGATCGCCCGTGACAACCCTGAGCTCTTCAAGAAAATCCAGGCCACCAAAGGAACCTAATCCATGGCAACTACCCAACTGACCGACATCTTCGTCGGCGACTACTACGCCTCTCTGGCACCGGTTAACAGCCCGGAAAAGACCGCTGTGTACGAGTCGGGCATTGTGACCCGCTCGCCTGTGCTGGATGCAATCGCCTCCGGCAGCCAGGGCACCGCCGAGATCAGCTACTGGCAGGATCTCAACGCTGATGAAGCCCCGAATATCAGCAACGACGACCCTAACGACCAGGGTGAAGTCGGCAAGGTCACCCAGGACAGCATGCGTGCCCGGGTTCTGTACCTCAACAAAGGCTACGGCGTCACCGACCTGACCGCCGAGCTGGCGAACACCGAACCTCAACAGCAGATCCGCAACCGCTTCGGCACCTACTGGACCCGCCAGTGGCAGCGTTACACCCTGGGCGCGGCTCGCGGCATCATCGCCTCGAACATCGCGAACAACGGCGGTGACATGGTCATCGACGCGGGCGCGACCATCAGTGCCAACGCCTTCCAGGATGCTGCGTTCACCGCCGGCGATGCCGCTGACCAGTTCGGTGCGATCGGCGTGCACTCCGTGGTGATGAACCAGATGGTCAAGCAGGACCTCATCGAGTACCTGCGCGACTCCGACGGCAAGATCATCCTGGCCACCTACCTCGGCAAGCCAGTCTTCATGGACGACGCGCTGGTATATGGCGCGGGCAAGTACCTGTCCGTGTTCTTCGGCCAGGGCGCTTTCGGCTACGGCGAAGGAACTCCCAAGGTGCCGGTAGAGCTGGAGCGTAAGCCAGGCGGCGGTAACGGCGGTGGTGCCGAGGTGCTGTGGGAGCGGAAGACCTACATCCTCCAGCCCGCCGGCTTCAGTTGGAAGGGCTCCGAGGCTCAGAACCTTAGCCCGACCGCGACTCAGTACGCCGCCGCTGGGAACTGGCAGCGTGTGTTCAGCCGCAAGCAGGTCCCGTTCGCCGCTGTGATCAGCGGTACCACCACGCCGTAATCCGGCCCACACAGCCTGGCGCCCTTATGGCGCCGGGATGCTTTTGAGGTGACTCATGAAAGTAATCTACACGGACAAGCCGGGCAAAGAGCGCGGCGTGTGCTACCGCCTGCTGAGCGAATTCTTCGGTGTCATCGGTTCCGCCACTGAGGTGGTCGTCGATGGCGATGCGCCGGATATCTTCGATGCTTACCAGGCCGTCGGCATCAAGGTTTCCGACGGCAAGGAGCAGGAAGCACCTGAAACCGAACCTCTCAAAATGAAGGTCCCCGAGCTGAAAGAGTGGCTGACCGCCAAAGGCATTGCCTTCGACGCGACTGCCAAGAAAGAAGACCTGCAGGCCCTGGTGCCAGCGGAATAAGGACGAGCATATGACCGACTTCATCACCGTTGCCGATGTTGACGCCCAGCTCGGTCCTGACTGGGCTGGCACCGGTGATCCGGTCCTTGCTGTGGCCATGGCCAATGCCTGGCTCACAGCCAAGATTAAGCGGGCTGTTCCTGATCCGGTTCCGGCCGAGATCAAAACAGCCGGCGCCCAGGTTGCCAAAGAGGCAGCGGCGGGCAAGCTGTTCACAGCAACGCAGAAGGAAGTGCAGAGCAAGACGGTCTCGGCTCAGTCCGGCACATCGGTGAGCAAAACCTACGTGGCGGGCTCTACTGATCAGTCGGCGGGCGTCAACTTCGCCCTGGCCCTACTGGAGCCGTGGATCAAGCGCTCCGGCGTGATGATGCTGAAGAGGGTCTGACCGTGGGCATGCGTGAAGATATCCAGGCCGAACTGGCCGAAGCGTTCAACGATCCTGATGGCTTGGCCGACGCAATCAAGCCGGTCACAGGCGTGCGCAAGGTGGCGGGCGAGTATGACCCCGACCTGGGTGGCGAGACGCCTGAGACCACTGTGACTTATACCGGCCGCGGCGTCCTGAGTAGCTACCTGTCCAAGGAAATCGATGGCTCCCTCATCCAGACCACCGACAAGAAGCTGCTGGTGCTGCAAAACGAGCTATTCGTGTCGGAGGCCAGCGTTCCGACGGCGGTACCGGCTGCCCCGGCCATAGGCGATATCGTCAACGGCCTGCGGGTGATGAACGTGTCTGCGGACCCTGCTGATGCAACGTGGACGGCGCAACTGAGGAAGTGAAAGACAATAGGAAACTGATACCTTTCATTTAGACTTTTTCCGCTGCTTACTCAATCTGCGCGTGATTTTGAAAGCCTAATAACTAAGCATTTCGTCCAGCTTGTCTAGCGTTTCTGGATTCACCCGTCCATCCCTGAGTTCTTGCTCAAGCACAATTAAAAGTTCGATGGTTTCGTCAGAAAGTTGCAGGTCAGCAGGCATTTTACCTGTTGCAAACTTTGTTACCCATTCTGGGTGAGATTCTCTACAACTAGCCGCAACGGCATCTCGGAGGTTTTTTACGCTCTGAGTAAGATTTTTGCCCTTGGCCGTGTCAGCGAGTACTTGCTTCCTTGCGTTCTCGATATTTTTGGCTGCCTGTTCGCCAAAATTGCGTCCGTGGCTAGGGATGCTAGATCGTTGAGTATGCGGCTTTTTCATAGAGAGGATTTCCTTATGCGATGGTTCTATGAGGGATTGGCCAACTTGGCTTCACGAATTATCAGTCGAGGCACGAGAAAGCTCAATCTGCATAACAACCCGATCTTGTATCTGCAGGTGCGGTCGTGAGCCGGACAGGCGCCGGACAGTCCGGTAGTTTTGCGCTCAGCCTGGCCGAGTTCGCAACCCAGGCCAGCGAAGCCATCGAGGCAGGCGTGCGCGAGATCATCATCGAGGTCGGCAGCAGCCTGATTCGAATGTCTCCAGTGGGTAACCCGGAGATCTGGGCGCAAAACGCTGTGGCGACCCAGTACAACAAGGCCGTCGACGATCACAACAGCGCGCTGCGCAGTGATCCGGCTAACCTCACGAAGGGCGGTAGGCTGAAGAAAGGCCGCAAGCTCAACGACGGCATGGACATCAAGGCACCAGAAGGCTACGTCGGTGGCCGGTTCCGGGCGAACTGGCACATATCGCTCGGCGTGGTCGAGAACGTCACCTTTGACGAGGTAGACCCGAGCGGCGCCGAGACTACCGCGGCGCTGGTCGCAGCAATGAGCGACTTCACCGCCGGCCAGATGGCCTACATCATCAACAACTTGCCCTATGCGATTCCGCTGGAGTTCGGTCATTCCACCCAGGCCCCCGGCGGCATGGTTCGGGTAACCGTGGCTCGCTTCCAGCAGATCGTGCTGGAGGCCATCAGGAACAACCAGGTATGAGTCACGCAATCATCGCTTCAATCTACGAGGCCAAGCTCATCGCCTGGAACGCTGCCAGGTCGGAGAAGTTGAAGATCGTCTTCGAGAACACGGCCTACACACCGATGGCGGGCGAGACCTACCTGCGGGCTTTCACAATCCCGGGCGACACCGCAAGCAACACACTCGGCGGTGATCACCGGCTGTTCACCGGCGTGTTCCAAGTGAGCATCATCGCGCCGGCGGGCACCGGTAAGACCAAGACGAACCCTATAACAGCTGAGCTGACCGATCTGTTCCCGCTATACGCCAGGGACACGAAGGGCTCGGTCACCGTGGTAACCATGTCGCCAGTCGATCCAGGCCCCGGCATCACCGGCGATTCCACCTACACCGTCCCGGTTTCTTTCTTATACCGAGCCGACACCAACTGATCCCGCCCATTGGGCAAACCCACAAACCCGACATTGAGCGGGTTTTTTCATATCTGCAAAGAGGAAATACCCATGGGCTACAAACTCCCGAACGGCGGCACCTTCCAGCACGCCGCAACCTACGGCGCGGCACTGGCGTTCGCCGCCATCAGCAATGCGAGCGAGGCGGTGGCTACCGTAGTCGGCGGCACCATTGCCGCCGGCGATATCGTTCTGCTCACGTCCGGCTGGAGCAAGTTGGATAGCAAGGTTGTACGCGTGAAGGCGGCAACCGCAACAGCGATCACCCTGGAAGGTATCGACACCACCGATACTCAGGTTTTCCCGGCAGCAGGCGGTGCAGGAACTATGCGCAAAGTGCTGACCTGGGTGCAGATCCCGCAGATCTCCGACGTTGCCTTCTCCGGCGGCGAACAGAACTACCTGGATGTGGTGTTCCTCGAGGATGACCAGGGCAAACAGATCCCCACCGATAAATCGGCGGCAAGCATGGTGCTGACCATCGCTGACGACCCGGCGCAGGCATTCAACAGCGTTCTGCTGAAAGCTGACGCCGGCAAGCAGATTGAAGCAGCGCGGCTCAACCTGCCCGGCAATGACACTCTGCTGTACGGCACCTACACGTCGTTCTCCAAGCAGCCGGCAGTCTCCCGCAACAACCTGTTGACGCGCATCGTCAACCTGGCCCTGCAGGCCGAGCCGACCCGTTACCTGACTGTGGTGGCGTAACCCATGGCAAAGATCAGAATCGCCCAAAACCCGACGTTCAAGGCCTTCGTGTCGATCCCGATCGTTGGGGGTGAGCCCGAGAAAATCGAGTTCACCTTCAAGTATCGGGATCGCCCGGGGCTTGCCGCTCTGTTTGATGAGTGGAACCTGAAGCGCGATGAAGCTCGGACCTCCCTGGGTGAAAGCCCAACGCTTTCCGAAATCGTTGCTGCTGACACTGAGCAGCAGTCGCAGCAGATCAAGGACCTGGTAGTCGGCTGGGGCTTCGACGACAAGTTCGACGACAAGAGCATTCGGGCGCTGGTGACATCCTGCCAGGGCGCTGCTGAAGCGGTCGTGAATGCCTACCAGAGCGCATTCAATCAGGCCCGCTTGGGAAACTGACGGACGCCGCCCGCGCACTCTACGCGCCGGCGGCACCTGCTGAGTTGATGGGCCTGTTCGGGCTCACCCCGGGTGACCTTGAAGATGTGACCGAGGTCTGGCCCTGCAACTGGCCGGCGTTCTTCCTGTTCAACCGGATGTCGACTCAGTGGCGGGCGGGTGCCGGTGGCGCGATCGGCCTCGACTACACCTGCATCCGCGACGTGGCCGGGTTCCTCGGCATCAAGAAAAAGAAACTCGCTGAAATCTTCCCTGACCTTCAGGTGCTGGAAGGCGAAGCCCTGCGCGTCATGGCGGAGGAAAGGGAAAACAGCCCGTAACCACGGGCACTTATTCAAGGTGAGTCGATGAACATTGCAGAACTCGGCGTCAAGATCGACTCGGCCGATGCAATCCAAGCAAAAACGAGCCTGGATGAAATGGCGAAGGCCGGCGGCCGGGCCGAGCAGTCCGCCGTTTCACTCATGAGCGAAATGCAGGCCCTGGAAAAGTCGCTGTCTACCAGCGCCAAAACCACGCAGGACCTAGCGAAGCAGCGTGACGCACTCGCCAGGCTGACCAAGATCGGCGCCTACGGTGAGGCCGAGGCAGCGAAGATCTCGGCGCAACTCGACAAGCAGCAGGTAGCCCTGGCCAAGTCCGCCATGGACGAGCAAAAGGCCCTGAACAGCCTTCTGGGTGCCATCGACCCGGCCCGTGCTGCACTGGCGAAGCTAGATACGCAGGTCGAGCAACTGGGCAAACACCTGGACGCCGGCCGCATCAGCCAGGATCAGTACAACACTGCCCTGGGTAAGATCGACAAGGACTACGCCAAACTCGAAAAGACCACCACGGGCTTCGACAAGCTACGCCTCGGCACCCGCCAGGCGCAGGAAAACGTCGTTCAGTTGGGTAATGCTCTTTCCTCGGGTGACTGGGGTAGCGGCGTGCGTGCGGTTGCTCAACTGGGGGCCGGGGCTGGAGCAGGCGCTGCCGGGTTGCTCGCCATCCTGGGGCCGCTGGCGCTTGCAACAGCTGCTGTCGGTGGACTGGCCTACGCCTACCACAAGGGCAGTGAAGAACAGGACAACTACAGCAAGTCACTGATCCTCACCGGTAACTATGCCGGTGTGAGTGCGGGCCAACTGGGTGAAATGGCGCGCCAGGTCAGCGCAACCGTGGGCACTACCGGCCAGGCCGCCGCAGTCCTGGCAATGCTGGCGGACAACGGCAAGATCGCCGGCGAGAGTTTCGAGGGTATCACTCAGGCCGCCGTGTCGATGCAGGAGGCCACCGGTAAAGCCGTCAGCGAGACAGTCGCCGAGTTCGTGAAGCTTGCCGACGACCCGGTTAAGGCTTCCGCTGCTCTGAATGAGCAGTATCACTATCTTACGGCTTCGGTGTTCTCACAGATCGCCGCGCTGGAAGAGCAGCGCGACCATGCTGGCGCCGTAAAGCTTGCGACCGAGTCTTACGCTGACGCGATCAACGAGCGCACGCCGAAGATTTTGGAGAATCTGAGCTTCTGGGAGAAAGGTTACAACGCGGTCGCACGCGCTGCTGACAGCCTCAAGAACATCGGGCGCCCGGACATTGGCGCAGATATTGAGCAGGCACGCCGAGACCTGGCGAGCGCGCAGTCCGGCGACGTTGGTCTGTTCCAAAACAAGCAGGAGATGATTGATCTCTATCAAAACCGCTTGAATATGCTTGAGGACCAGAAGGCGGCACAGGCTGAAATTGCAAAGCTGGAAGGCGATCAGGCAAAAGCCCAACAAGCCGCGATCACCTCGATGCAAAAGGTTGACGCGCTCACCAAGTCCTCTTGGACGAATGAGCAGAAGCGGACCGACGCACTCAAGGACTACAAAAAACAACTCGACGATATCCGAAAGGTAGCGCCGAACGATCCGCGCCTGGCCCAGGCAACGATCGACAAAAATATCGCCAACATCAACGACAAGTTCAAGGACCCGAAAGCAGCTGGCACCCAAGTCGACTTGACCGGCTTCAACAACGCCAAGAACGACCTGGCGGCGATCACCGACACCTACAAGAACTACCAGAAGGAACTGGAGGCGGCGCAGAAGGCTGGCCTGCTGTCTGAGGAGGACTATCTGCTGCGGCGCCAGGCGCTGATCGGCAACCAACTCGACCAAACGACAGCAGCCTACCAGGCCGAGATTGCCGCGCTGGAAGCCGCCAAGGGCAAGAAGACCACGTCGGCCGCGCAAAGCATCCAGCTGGACCAGAAGATCGCCGACGCACGCGCAGGGATGGTCAAGGCGCAGAAGGATGCCGACAGTCAGCTTGAAGTGCTGGCTACCAACGAGACTGGCCGCCTTGCCAAACAGGAGCGGGCGATCAGCACTTACGTGCAGGCGTTGGGGCAGCAACAGCGGGCTTTGGAATTGGCGGGCCAGCGCGCAGTGCTCGGCGTGGGGCGGGGCGATCGCCAAAACGCGCTCAGCAGCGAACTGAATAGCCAGCAAGACCGATTTGCTCAGCAGTCGCTGGAGCTGGCCAACCAGAAGTCCGACCCGTCGCGCAATATGTCGGAAGAGGAGTTCGCCCGAAAATCGCAGGCGCTTGCCGATGCGAACAAGAAGGCCACCGACCAGATCCGGCAGAACTACGCGGATGTGGAGAACGCCCAGGGCGACTGGACCAACGGCGCTACGGCGGCGTGGGATAACTACCTGAACTCCGCCAAGGATGTGGCAGGGCAGACGAAAACTCTTTTCGGTAATGCCTTCAGCTCCATGGAAGACGCGATTGTCAACTTCGCGCTGACTGGCAAGCTCTCGTTTGCCGACTTCGCCAAGTCGATCATCGCTGACATGGCGCGCATTGCTGCCAGGCAAGCGGCGTCATCGGCTCTCAGTTCGTTGTTCGGAGCAGCGAGTTCTGCGGCAAGTGCTTACTTTGGCGGCGGCGCGGGAAACGGAATGGCCGCAGGGTCTGCCGGCGCGGCTTCGTCCAGTCTTGGCGCGTCCTCGGCGGGCTACTCCAGCGCCTACTTTCCGCAAGCACTTGGAGGGGCCTGGTCTAATGGCGTCCAGATGTTCGCCGATGGAGGGGCGTTTACGAACTCGGTGGTCAGCAAGCCAACGGCGTTCGGCATGGCAAACGGCAAGACCGGCGTCATGGGCGAGGCAGGGGACGAGGCAATCATGCCTTTGACACGAACTGCCGGTGGCAAGCTGGGTGTCATGGCTGTTGGCAGTGGTCAGGGCTCAAGCACCGAGGTGGTTATTCAGCAGAACTTCACTGTTGCCGATGGGCAGGGCGGCGGGGCTTCCGACGAGGCGCAGGGTCAGGCGGTGGCGCAGGCTTACGCCAAGGCAGCGAAACAGGGCGCTCAGGAGCAGATTGCGCGAGATCTGAGGCCTGGCGGTCAAATTTGGGCCGCAATCAACGGTCGATAACAACCACCGCTTCGGTATGGGTTACTTTTTTTGGAGAGCCGTATGGCTACGGAAACCTTCACGTGGACTCCAGATAAGGAGCCAACCGGCACCACCAGCTTCCGTATCAAGTCAGCCAAATTCGGCGACGGTTACGAGCAGACGGCGGAGGACGGAATCAACAACAAGTCTGAGTCATGGCCGCTTACGTTTACGGGGCAGAAGACGAAGATCGCTCAGATCAAGGCCTTCCTGAATCGACACAAAGGCGCCACAGCCTTCAACTGGACCGAGCCATTCGGAGAAAACCTTTTGATTAAGTGCAAGGAATATCAGTCCAGCAACAAGGGCGGCAGCGTCTACACCCTGGCCGCAACCTTCGAACAGGCATTTCACCCATGAGTATTGTTCCTCTCAACATCGGCTCCGCGCCGAACGATGGGAATGGCCAGGATCTGCGTTCAGGTGGACAGGTCATCAACGCAAATTTCGCCGAACTCGACCAGCGCACCGCGACAGCTCAGGCGGCAGCAGAGGGCGCCCAGGCCAAGGCTGATGCTGCTATCCCTGCCACGCAAAGGGGTCAGCCAAATGGTGTGGCTGGCCTCGATGCCAACGGCACGGTACCGGCTGTTCAACTGCCGAGCTACGTGGACGACGTTCTCGAGTTCGGGAGTTTCGCCACGCTGCCCGCGACCGGCGAGACCGGCAAGATCTACATCACTATCGACAACAACAACCAGTATCGGTGGAGCGGCACGCAGTACGTCCTGCTGACCGCTTCGCCCGGGTCTACTGACGCTGTGCCCGAGGGCGCGGTCAATAAGTACTGGACCCTTGCGCGAACCCTTGGCAGCGTCCTCACCGGACTGGTAACCACGAACCCGGCAGTGATCGCTGCAACGGATACCGTTCTTGTTGCCTTCGGTAAGTTGCAGAGGCAGATCACAGATATCGCAATCTCTGTTGGGGGCAAAGCTGGCAAGGGAGCGAACAGTGACATCACTGAGCTAAACGGCCTGACGACCCCCCTTTCTGTAAGCCAGGGCGGAACCGGGAGAAATACGGAATTACCTACATTCACTGGTGCTTCGGCAACTGTGGCTGGGGCAAAAGGGCTGGTGATTGCCCCTGCTGCGGGAGACCAAAACAAAGTACTTCTCGGGAGCGGGGCTTGGGGGGATGCCCCACTAATGATTGGCGCAAGCTCCACTACAGCAGGTTCGCGAGGTTCAGTTCCCCCGCCAGCGATTGGTGATCAAAACAAAGTTTTGTCGGGAGGAGGGATCTGGATAGATCCGCCAAGCGGTGGAGCCGACGCTATTCTTTATCCAAACGGCGGGACGGAAGCCGCTCCAGCCAACGCGACTGTAGGCGCCCGTTATACCCTCACCAATCCCTGGGGAGCTGGGGTCAAGGTCATTGCCATAGCGGAAATCCTAGTCGGCGGGGAATGGGGTACCACCGGATGGGTGGGTGGCTCTACCTCTGGTTACGGAGTTCAAGCTGCTCAACGGGATAACGGCAATATTATCGTTACTGTCGGTGGGGCTGGCACCTATGCCGGATCTTCTTATGCCGGTGGCTCAATTAACGTAACGGGTAACGGCACTGTGACGGCGGCCGTGCCTTGCCGTGTAAAACTTTGGAAAGTCAAATGATGAACGTATACGCAAAAGTAGGCGGCTATGAGCAGCTTGTAGATGAAGCCGGCGATGGGGCTCCAGAAGGATGGATCCTGATGAGAGAGCAGCGCCCTGACTCCATTGACTTTACAGCTCAGCCCGATGGCACGTGGGCGATCACGCAAGAAACCCTCACGGCCAAACAGGCACTGGTCGAAAATGCATGGCGTGAGAGCGAGATGCCCAAGGCTCAACAGAATGTCACCGCTATCGAGTACGGCGAGGAAGATATCCCAGGAACTGCCCAGCAGTGGCAGAAGTACTGGCTGGCCCTGCGCAAGTGGACGGCGGAGAACCCGGATTTTCCCGACAGCAGCAAGCGGCCCGTAGCGCCCGGCTGATCACTATCCGAACACCGCCACCCGCCATGAGCGGGTATTTTTTTGCCTGGAGAAAAGCATGCCGATCACGGCCGACATCCAAACTCTGGAGCCCGGCGCGTGGGTTGAGCTATTTGAGCTCGATGCCACGTCGCTGGGTGCTGAGCTTTACCGGTTCCATGGCTACCCACAGCAGACCTCAATCTTCTGGCAGGGCCTGGAGTACTCACCTTGGCCTATCAAGGCCGGCGGCTTCGAGATGACTGGTCAGGGCGCGCAGCCCACGCCGACGCTCTCCGTCGGCAACGTCGGTGGGTTTATCACCGCCCTGGTGCTGTACTTCGAGGACCTGGTGGGCGCGAAGCTTATTCGGCACCGCACGCTGGGCAAGTACCTGGACGGGAAGCCCGAGGCAGATCCTGAGGAGGAGTTGCCGCCGGACATCTGGTACGTCGAGCGCAAGGCCTCAGAAGACAATGAGGTGGTGCAGTTCGAACTGGCATCTGCGTTGGACTTTCAGGGCATTCAACTGCCCAGACGCCAGATCGTGGCCAACGTCTGCTGGTGGCTTTCCTGCGGCGGATATCGCGGCCCGTACTGCGGGTACAACGGGCCGCCGGTGGCGGACGAGAACGACATCATTGTGACCGATGCCGCCAAGGATAAATGCGGAGGGCGGCTCACCAGCTGCAAGCTTCGCTTCGGCGCCAATAACCCGCTGCCGTACGGATCGTTTCCGGCCGCCGGCCTGATCAGGGCATAACCATGAACAAAGCAAGCAGGGCAGCGATCGAGGCCCACGCGATCGCCGAGTACCCCCGCGAGTGCTGCGGGCTGTTGGTGCGCGAGGGCCGCAAGGAGGTCTACGTGCCTTGTCGCAACACAGCTACCACGCCCAGCGAGCATTTCCGCCTTGCGCCGGAGGACTTCGCCGGCGCCGAGGACCGTGGCGCGATCCTGGCAGTGGTGCACAGCCACCCGGACTACCCAGCAGCACCCAGCGAAGCTGATCGCATCTCTTGCGAGGCATCAGGCCTGCCCTGGCACATTCTGGAGGTACGGAAGGGAGACGACGACGTGGTGCGCGCCGGCGAGCTGGTGAGTTTTGCGCCGAGCGGGTACGAGGCCCCGCTGATTGGCCGAGCTTTTGCTCACGGCGTCAGTGACTGCCTGAGTATCATCCTCGACTTCTACCGCCGCGAGATGGGCATTGAACTGGGCGACTTCGATCGCGAGGACGGGTGGTGGGACAAGGGCGGCAACCTGTACCTGGAAAACCTGCCGGCCGCCGGCTTCGAGAAGGTCTCGACGCTGCAGCACGGCGACCTGGTGTTGATGCAGATCCGCTCACCGGTTCCCAACCACGCGGCGATTTACCTGGCCGACGGCGCGCTCAAGACTGAGCCGGAGCACTACCCCGCTCCGGGGTCGATTCTGCACCACCTGTACAACCGAGACAGCAAGCGCGACGTGTACGGCGGCTACTGGTCCGAGGTGACGGTCGGCTACTGGCGGCACCGGGACGCCAAGCCCTGATCAAAATGTTATCGTCTGGCCAAATCACATGGAGTTGACGATATGCGTATTTTTGTCGCCGCGTTGGGCGTTGCGCTACTGGCCGGTTGCGCTTCTTCGCCAGTACCCTCAAGCCAAGCCAATCCGGTCCCATCAGCTAGACTTTTTGCGTATCAAGCTTCAATCCCTGGAGATTCGTTTCTCATCGTTACTCGGGACAAGGGGTTTGTAGGGTCTGGATGCAATGGAACAGTGAGCATTGATGGTGTTCGCGCAGCAGAGGTTGGTACTGGCGAAACTGCGAAATTCCGCGTTGCGCCAGGCGAGCACATCGTCTCAGTATCCACCTGCGGAAGTGGGCTCAAAGAGCGCGAGACGAGCATCACGCCCGGCACGACCAAGAAATTCAGGATATCCATGGACTCGGCGATGAGTTTGGACCTATCCCCCACCATGCAATGAAAACAAGCCGCCTCCGGGCGGTTTTTTATTACCCGGAGAAAACATGGCTCAGTCGGTAGAAAAGATGCAAACCGTCCTGCTTTCAGGTTCGCTAGGTCGGCTTTTTGGCCGTCGGCATCGTGTCACAACCGCCGGCGGGTTCCGTGATGTAGTTGGGTATCTAAAGCAATTTCCTGGATTTGAGCGGCACATGGTGGATAGCTCAGAAAAAGGACTGCGCTATGCAATATTCAATGGCAGCGAGAACGTCAGCGAGGATGACCTCGGGAAGCCAACCGGGCGAGACGTGATTCGCATCGTTCCGGTAATTGCTGGATCTAAGCGCGCAGGCCTTATCCAGACAGTAGTGGGGGTCGTTCTAATTGCCGGCGGTAGCTACTTCGGGCAAACGTGGGCCGTTCAACTCGGTATTGGCCTCACAATCGGTGGCGCGATGCAAATGTTGAGCCCTCAAGCGAAAGGCCTCGGCACCCAGGATGGCCCAAACAACAGACCCAGCTACAGCTTCAACGGCCCAGTCAATACCAGTGTCCAAGGCAACCCTGTCCCGCTGCTGTACGGCCGAATGATTGTTGGCAGCGCGGTGATCAGCGCCGGCATTTACTCCGAAGACCAGATGTAACAGCCCATCCACCACCAGGCCCGCCACCGAGCGGGCTTTTTTTTGCCCGAAGGAAAGCCATGACCAATCTAGCTATCGCCGGCAGCAAGGGCGGCGAGGATAAGCCGCGCCCGTCAGTTGAGGCCCCTGACAACCTGCAAAGTGTTGCGTACGCCCGAATTCTCGACCTGGTGAGCGAGGGTGAGATCGTCGGTTTGGTGGATGGCATGCGCTCTGTCTTTCTCGGTGAAACACCCCTGGCCAACGCGGATGGTTCACTGAACTTCAGCGGAGTGACGCTCGATCTTCGGACGGGCAGCCAGGACCAGACGCATATCCCTGGCTTCCCGGCGGTGGAGAGCGAGGTAGGGGTGGGCGTAGAGCTTCGTTATGACCAGCCGTGGGTGAGGGCTGTCACCAACCTGCAGCTGTCGGCCGAGCGTGTTCGAATTTCAGTGCCTCGGCTCGCGCAGACAAACACCTCGAACGGCGACACCAGCGGCTATACCGTGCAGTACCGCATTGAGCTCTCTACCGACGGCGGCCCATACGTGCCTATGGTCATTTCGTCGTTCAGCGGTAAAACATCGACGAAATACGAGCGGTCCCATCGGGTTGACCTTCCACCCGCCAACAGTGGTTGGCAGGTGCGCGTGGTGAGAGCCACCCCAAACGCGACCAGCTCCGCAATCGCCGATACCACTACCATCGACGCAATCACGGAAGTAATCGACGCGAAGTTGCGTTACCCAGGGTCGGCGGTGATTGGTGTCCAGTTCGACGCTTCTCAATTCCAGTCGATCCCGACTCGTTCGTTCGATTTGTACGGGCGCATTATCCGCGTGCCGAGCAATTACGACCCCGCGACCCGGATTTACTCCGGTGTTTGGGACGGTAGCTTCAAAAGCGCCTGGACCGATAACCCGGCGTGGATCTTCTACGACCTGCTGCTGCACTTTCGCTATGGCCTGGGCCACCTTCTGAACGCTGGACAGGTCGACAAGTGGGAGCTCTACAGGATCGGCCAGTACTGCGATCAGATGGTACCGGACGGCAAGGGTGGTACCCACCCGCGATTCACCTGCAACCTTTACCTGTCCGTGCGTGCTGACGCCCTGCGCGTGCTGCAGGACCTTTCGACGACCTTTCGCGGGATGGCGTACTGGGCGGGCGGCTCTGTTACTGCCCTGTGCGATATGCCGGAAGATCCGGTTTACACATATTCAAACGCCAACGTCATAGACGGCAAGTTCAGCTACTTCGGATCGTCGAAAAAGACTCGCTACACCGTAGCCTTGGTCAGCTGGAACGACCCGACAGACTTCTACCGTCAGAAGGTCGAGTATGTTGACGATCAGGCTGGGATCAGCCGCTACGGCATTCAGCAGACCGAAATCACGGCCACAGGCTGCACATCCCAGGCCCAGGCCCAGCGGATCGGTAAGTGGGCTCTGCTCACCAACCGTCTGGAGACGGAGAGCGTTGGTTTCTCGGTCGGCCTGGACGGCACCCTGGCGCGCCCAGGGCAGATTATCCGCATCGCAGACAACGACCGGGCAGGCCGTCGCATTGGCGGGCGCCTGCGCTCTTCAACACTGGATACGCTCGTCCTCGATGCCGATGTGACCGCGTACCCGGGCGACACCATCACGCTGATCATGCCGAACGGTAAGGCGATCTCCCGGGCGGTCAAGTCCGTGGGCTACCCACTGACTTGGGACAGCGCTGGTATCACTTGGGACAACGGCAATATCACCATGGATACCACGGGGTTCCCGTCGGACGTGCAGCAGGTGGTGCTGGCCGAGCCGCTGACTGATCTTCCTCCCATGCATTCGATGTGGGCGATCGATTCGCCAACTCTGGCGGTGCAGCAGTTCCGGGTGATGTCGGTGGTTGAGGATTTCTCCGACACGGAGATCAAGTTCAACATCACCGCTGTTCGCCACAACTCCAGCAAGTACAGCGCGATCGACAACGGGAGCCGGATCGAGCAGCCGCCCGTGACGGTGATTCCGCCCAGCGTGCAGCCGCCACCTGGCAACGTGACAGTCAGCAATGACCACTTCGTCGACCAGGGCACCGCGGTCAGCGTTATGACGATCGCCTGGGAGAAGCCCGAATCAGCGATCGCCTACGAGGTTTACTGGCGCAAGAACGATGGCGATTGGATCTTTGCGGGCCGCACCGGCACCACGTCGATTGATGTGAGCGGAATCTACGCAGGGCGCTACGTGGCCAAGGTTCGCGCGATCAATTCGCTCGATATCGGGTCGGTGTTTGCGACCTCGGCTGAGACCGTGCTGAACGGGAAGACTACGCCACCACCGACTGTATCCTCGTTCACAGCCCAATCGATCGTGTTCGGCATCAAGCTGCAGTGGTCGATCCCTCAGGACCTGAGCACCGCTGACCTGCAGCGCACGGAGATCTGGTACAGCGAGACCTCGGATATTGCCAGCGCGGCCAAGTTTGGCGACTACGCCAACCCGCAGACGGACCTGACGATCATGGGCCTTGCCGCCGGCAAGCGGTTCTTCTTCTGGGCGCGCCTGGTGGATCGAATCGGAAACTTGGGTGCCTTCTACGGCCCGGTTACCGGCCAGTCGTCTTCGGATGCCGGCCCTATCCTGGACTACCTCAACGATCAGATCACCGAGACCCAGCTCAGCCAGCACCTGCTTGAGAAGATTGATTCGGGTGGCGGTGCCCAAATTGAAATTGAGGCCCTCAAGTCAGAACTGGCGGCGATGTACAGCATCAAGACGCAGCTCACCGTCGACGGGAAGCCCTATCTCGCTGGCATCGGCGTCGGTGTCGAAAACAACGAGGGGATTATCACCAGCCAGGTGCTGATAGCCGCTAGCCGGTTCGCGATCGTTGATCCCAACACCACAAACGTCTTTTACCCATTCGTGGTGCAGGACAACGCAGCCTACATCGACACCGCGTTCATCCGTGACGGCAGCATAACCATGCTGAAAATCGGTCAGGCTTTGGAGTCCGACGATTTCGTTGCTGGGGTTAAGGGATGGCGCCTAGATAAAGCCGGCAATCTTGAGTTCAACGGGCCGGCGCCTGGTGGCGGCCGCCTGACAATGACCAATCGGGCGATCAAGGTCTACGACGAGAACAACGTTAAGAGGGTCCAGCTTGGAGATCTGACCGCATGAGCTTTGGAATGAGAATCTGGGGGCCAACTGGCTTCCTTGAACTTGATGAAAGTTCATTCACTGTCAGGATTGTTTACAGCGCAGCTGTGCAGAAAGTGGGAGGCGAAAATAGAACTAGATGGATATCCATTCCAGGAGTATCGCCAGCAAACCACTCAGCTGTTTGTTTTCCTGTAGCGGCCTACGACACTAGCGCCCAAAACATTGCGTCCATTCAATACATTCCTATTGTCTCTGAAGGGGGGCTGACGTTGTATTTTGGTCAGCCAGGAACAAGAGAGGGGGCGCCTCTAGGGATTGGGCCTCAAAGACTTATTGTTACGAGGTATCGGTAATGTCTTTCGGGCTAAGGTTTATAAATAATAATGATGTGGTGACGCTGGATTCTGAGTTCGCGAGGCTTGTTGTCCTCCATAAGGGAAGTTGGACCAATGGCGGGGGTGGGGCGGGAGTGTCATTCCCTTCTGTAATAACATCATCTGAGCCGCCTCTTGTATTCGTGAGGCCTAGCTCGTCTTGCACTATGTGTTTTTGCCTTATCAACGGATCTCCTGGCGCTTGGACCGGGTTCTCGTTCCGAGGTATTGCTGGCCAAGTATATTCGGGAACTTACTTCGCCGCCGCGTTTAAAGCATCTCCTGTTGGAACGTTCGGTCTAAGGCTATGGGACGGGGCTTCGACGCTGCTGTTTGACAGCTCTAATCCCTGTGCTCAATTTACAAAAACCGTTACGTCTTGGTCTTACCTGGGAGCTGTAAATACTGGGCAGGGAGTTCTTAGGCTGAGTTGGACTGCGAGTACTCCGCTTAATACAGGGGAGTACATGTTGATAAACAACATAGCAATGGACGTTGCTGGCAGTACTTCTAGGCAGGGGAATCAATATGCCGTATGGGAGTATGAGAATAACCGATTAGTTATGCAGGTAGTCGGAGTTGATATACAGACAACCTTGTATACGCCCGTTGTATGGGCCAAACCCGTTTCCTGAATCTACGTTTCCCCGTTTAGCCGCCATGAGCGGCTTTTTTATTGCAAGGAGAAAGCCATGCCGATTACTCAGCAGCAGCTGCTGCAGATACTCCCAAGTGCCGGCCCTCGAGCCGGTATTTTTTTGCCTGCGCTGAACCGGGCGATGCTCCGCTTCAAGATCGACACGCCGAAACGCCAGGCCGCATTCATCGCACAGACCGGGCATGAGTCAGGTCAGCTATCACGCGTATCCGAGAACCTGAACTACAGCGCAGATGGTTTGGCGAACAGCTGGCCAGGCCGTTACGCGGAGCCGGACGGGAAGGGGGGCTACCTGAAGGTCAATGTGAAGGGTACGGCACGGAACAAGCCCAATGCTCTGGCGCTTAGCCTGGCCGGGAAGCCGGAGGCGATCGCAAACAATGTTTACGCCTCGCGCATGGGCAACGGCTCACCGGCCACCGGCGACGGCTGGAAGTATCGCGGCCGCGGCCTGATTCAGGTTACGGGAAAGTCGAACTACCTGGCCGCCGGCACGGCGCTGCAGATCGACTTGCTGAATCAGCCCGAACTGCTTGAGCAGGCGGAGTGGGCGGCAATGTCTGCAGCGCACTACTGGGACGCGCGTGCCCTGAACGAACTGGCTGACGCTGGCGCCTTCCAGGATATCGGCAGCATCATCAATACCGGGCAGCCTGGGCGTGTGCCGAACGGAGCTGAAGATCGCAAGGCTTTGTACGAAAAGGCGCTGAAGGTGCTGGCATGACTCCCGGGCAGATCCTGGCCGCGATACTGCTGGCGATGGTGATCAGCGCCGCGGGCACCTGGCAGGTGCAGGACTGGCGCCTCGGGAAGTTACTGGCAGAGCAGGGCGCCCAGTTTGAGGCCGACCTGACCTCAATCGGCAATGCCGCGGCGGCTGGGGCTCGCGCCGAGCAGGACAAGCGCCTGGCCACAGAGCAGAAGCTCGCCGCCCAGGACCAACAACACACCAGGGAATTATCCGATGCCCAACGCAGCCAGGCTCTTTTGCGCGATCGCCTTGCCACTGCTGATGTGCGCCTGTCAGTCCTCCTTGCCGAGGATCCAGCCAGTGGTTGCAACGTGCCTTCCGCCCCCGGCGCCGTCGGCGTGGTTCATGCTGCCCGTCGAGCCCAACTTGACCCAGCGCATGCTCAAAGAATTATCGCCATCACCGATGCCGGCGACGAAGGACTGATCGCGCTACGGGCGTGTCAGGCTTACGTCAGAGCGATAAGTCCCTTGACCAAAAATCAACCCCGAAAAAGCGAAGCCCCGGCATTTTAGCCAGGGCTTCTGAATGGACTGAGGGAATCGAACCCCCGACGCGCGGATTTCAAGGCCGCCGCTCTACCAACTGAGCTAAATCCCCATTTACCGTGCAAGACGGAGTAGCAAAACTATAAGCAAGGCAAAGTGCCACTGTCAACCTGATCGCTCAATTAAGCTCGAGCCCTTGTTCTTCACATTGCCAACGGCACTGTCGACCTTGAACCACTCAAAAACATCCGACGGCTCACCCTGGTGCAGCACCATCTGTTCTGCGCGTTCCTTCGACGTGGCAGGGTCCAGCCATTCCCGCGCGAACTCTGGCGTCAGCACTACCGGGCGCCGGTCGTGGATGTCCACCATTCCGCCGGCGCTGTCGGCGGTGATGATCACGAAGCCGTCATGCTCGCCTGGGCCTTCATCGCTGTCGGGCAGTTGGCCTATGGCGGCGCACAGCACGGGCTCGCCATCCCGCCGGCGTATCAGGTAGGGCTGTTTCTTCGGTCCACCTTCGTCCACCCACTCAAACCAGTTATCGATCGGCGTGATTGCCCTGTGTGGCCAGATCGCCCTGAAGAACGGGGCGTGGGCCACCTTCTCGACGCGGGCATTGATGGGGGCGGCGCGGTCTTTGGCCCAGTGCGGTCTCCATCCCCAGCGCACTAGGTCGGCGTGCAAAAGATCGCCCTGCAGGTGGAGCAGGGCAACTTGGGTTGTCGGGGCGACGTTGTAGCGCTCGAGCGGCAATTCACCGACGGAGTTCATCAGGGCATTGGGCATGCTCAAAGCCGCAACAAAGTCGTGGATGCCGCTGTACTGGGAAAGTCTTCCGCACATAGTCGTCTCCGCTCGTCGGCCCCAATGAACAGCCGGGGCCAGGCCAATCTCTACACTGTAGACACTGGCCCCGGGTATTCGTCATGGCAATCAACATCGATCAGATCAACGCAATGGAGGCGTGGTTTTCCCTGCGCAATGATCCGGACTTCATCTCAGCCACGCCGGAAGAGCGATACGAGAGGCGCCTGTCGCTGGCTGACGACACGAAAGAGCGCGGCATAATCGACAGCGACGAGTGGCGAGAACTCACAGAAGAGGCTGTCGCCGCGTACGCAGATGAGTTGGGCTGACGCGGCCGCCTGTCAGATATCTCCTACACCAAATTGACCGCAAGCCATATGCGATATTAACTGTACATACGTACAGTATTTGCATAAGGCAGCACCATGAGCTTCAACATTCTAGGTCCAATTGCGGGCGGCGGTGCAAAACTGCCTCTCTGCTCGTTTCATGTGCCGGCCGGTTTCCCGTCCCCGGCGGCCGATCACATCGAGCAGCACATTTCCCTAGATGAAGTACTGAATATCAGGGCGCCCCATGTCTACCTGGTGATGATTACTGGTGAGAGCATGCAGGGCGCGGGGATTTTCGAAGGTGACCTGGCAGTGGTGGATCGCTCAATTGAGCCCGCGCACGGGCACATAGTCGTGGCACTCCTGAATAACGACCCCATGTGCAAGCGGCTCTGCAAGCGCGGCAAGGAGGTGATACTGCTTTCCGAAAACCCGAAGTACCCGGCGCGATACGTGCTGGAAGGCGACGAGCTATCGATCTGGGGCGTGATCACCAATACTGTGCGCAGCCATGTCTAATTCGCCAGTATTCGCTCTGATCGACTGCAACAGCTTCTACGCAAGTTGCGAGCGTGTATTCCGGCCTGACCTCGCTAAAACGCCGATTGTCGTGCTGAGCAACAACGACGGCTGCGTGATTGCCCGAAGCTACGACGCCAAGCCCTTTATCAAGATGGGCGAGCCGTATTTCCAGATTAAACAGAAGCTCAAACAGCATGGAATCGTCCCGTTCTCGTCGAACTACGCGCTTTACGGCGACATGAGCGAGAGAGTGATGACGCTGATAGAGAGCATGGTGCCCGCAGTCGAGATCTATAGCATCGACGAAGCCTTTGCTGACCTCACCGGTATTGGAGGGCTTGACGCGCTCGGCCGGCAGATCCGCGCGCAGGTGCTGCGGTGCACCGGCATCCCCGTCGGCGTCGGCATCGCCAATACAAAGACGCTGGCAAAGCTTGCGAACCACACCGCCAAGCGCTTGCAGGCCCAAACCGGTGGCGTGGTAAACATCACTGATCCAATCAAACGGGACTGGGTGCTGCGCAATACCGATGTGTCCGAGGTCTGGGGTGTTGGCCGAAAAATGAAGCTCCACCTGGACACGATGGGCATCAAGACAGCGATGGACCTGGCCAAGGCCGACCCCTGGACGCTCCGCAAGAAATTCAGTGTTGTGATCGAGAAGACGGCACGGGAACTAGCAGGCACCTCCTGCCTCGAGTTGGATGAGCCCGACCCACCGAAGCAAGAGATCTGCTGCAGTCGCATGTTTGGTAAGCGGCTGACTGACCTGGCGCCTATCAAGGAGGCCGTGGCCACTTACATGATGCGGGCCTCAGAAAAGCTCCGCGCGCAAAACTCGCTCTGCAAGAAAGTCCGGGTCTGCATCCGCACCGGCATGTTCAATCCGGATGAGGCGAAATATGCCAACGGGGTAGTGGTGGATATGCCGTACCCGACCGACGACGTGCGCCTGCTGACCAAGGCCGCCGTCGATGCCCTCGACCACATCTACCGACCAGGATTCAAATACAGCAAGGCCGAGGTGATGTTGCTCAACCTGTGCCAGCCAGGCGAATACACGGACGATCTATTCGCGGTGTCCCAGCCGGCCGAGGCCACACGGGTGATGACCGTGCTGGACCAAATCAATGAAAGATGGGGGAGGGGAACACTGAGGTCGGCCAGTGTGCCGACGAACCCTGAGTGGGGGATGCGCCGGGAAATGATGAGCCAGAGCTACACCACGAAGCTCGATCAGCTGTGGTCGGTTGCTTGCAAGTAATGAAGCGCTCAGCGCCAGATCAACTTCACTCGGGCGACATGAGGACCGCCAGAGTCAGCTTGATGAATTCTTCGTTCTCATCGATGGTGTGCAGAGCGCCGCGGATGTTCTCCGCCACATCGGCTGAGCCACGTTGCTCGACTCAGTTCGATAACTCCATGATCGAGGCTTCGAGGGCCAGCTGGTTTTCGTACAGCCTGGAGAGCAGGGAAGGGAGCAGGTCTGAGTTTGGCATCGGCGTTCCTCTGGTGGAGTGAACAGCGTAGCAGTCGGTGAAACGGGGGATTTGAATTAAGTCGGCAGAACGCCGGAGAGGGGAATTGCGGAACACATCCCAAAATTGCGGAACACAAAAGATAAGGGCCTGCATGAAGTTCATCATGCAAGCCCTTGATATCTTTGGTGCCCGAACCCGGAATCGAACCGGGACGCCCTTACGAGCGGGGGATTTTAAGTCCCATGCGTCTACCAGTTTCGCCATTCGGGCGGCAGCGCGTTGTAGCAGGGTTGGGAATATATAGATCCGCACGCTTGGGCGCAAGGTCGAAGGGTAGCTTTATTGCTGAAGGCTTGAGTGAAAAAGCTCGACAGATCAGTGATCTACAGGGGGTATTGAGGCTAATCGGACGATTCCGCTGGCGACAGAACAAGAGCCATAAATGACAGCTTTGGCTACTTGCCATACCCGCCGGCCAGGTAGTAAATCAGCTGCAGCTTGGTGTTCATGAATGCCGCCATTTCGGTACGACACATGGTCGACCCCTGAGCCCGTTGCGGGTGTAAGGTGGGGCTGCAACGCCAGAAAATCTCAGGAAAGCGAGGTGACTATGAGCGCTCCAATGCTGACGAAGCTGCATCTGAATGGCTACGACATCGTGCAGGTCAACCATGGACCGTGGCGGGTATGTACGCCCCAGGACCGATTGGCGACCTTCAATTCTCGCGAACAGGCATTTGCGTATGCCGCTACCTTGCCAGGGTACAAGGCACGCAACCGGCCGGTGTCCAATGATGATTGAACGCAACGAAAAAGCCCCGGCCTGGCCGGGGCTTTTGCATGGGCGAGCTAGACGAAAGGCTGGCCGCTGAACCCGCGTGGCAGGCGCTGCAGGCCTGGCAAGTCGGTCAGGCGTTGTGTCCACGCGCTGCGCCAGTCGGTTGCGGTATGAGTCTTGGCTTTGCGTGACGCGCGTCGAGCGGCGTTGCGCTGGGTGCGGCGCGCTTCCTTGTAGGCTTCGGTGTTGCGGCAGGTGCGGCATTTGACCCGGTTCAACTCGGTGCTGGACGGGAGGTTGGTGCCGTGATGGCCGCAAGCCAGATGCCCGGCGACCTTGAAGTGAATGACCATGTAAGCGTCTCCTTCTTATGGGGTACGCGCATCGGTAGACCCACAATGCGCGCGGGGAGGGCGGGAGCGGAAAAATCCCGGCACCTGAAGTTACGACCCCATCGGTGGTGTGACGTTCGTTTATCCCCCCAAACGGATAGGTACGCGGCTACGGCTAGTCGATCAGCGCCAATAGATCGGTATCGCCCACATCCGCGCCGGCCTGGGTCAGCAACGTCGTCACCTGGCCGCGGTGATGGGTCTGGTGATTGAAGAAATGCACCAGCAGGCTGAAAAACGGCTTGTCCGCCGCGACTCCGCGCATGTTGTGGTAGTGCAGGCGATGGTCAAGGTCACCATCGCTCAAGCCGTGGGCCCACTCGATGATCAGTTCATCCAGCCAGGCGCGCCGGGACGCGAGTGCGCACAGGTCGGCGAAGGCCAGGTGCTTGAGGTCGCGTGGTGCCTCGATGGCGCTCAACGGGGCCAGTGCCGAAAAGCCGGCAGGGTGCAGCGCAAAGCGCTTGAGCCAGACCGTATCGCCCAGCACCAGGTGGTTCAGCGTGCCGAAGATCGAGCCGAAAAACGCTTGGCGGTCCTCCAGCAATGCGGCGTGGTCCAGGGTGCCGGCCGCGTCATAGACCTTGCGATTCATCCACTGGTTGTAGGTCGCCATCAGCGCGATCTGTTCGATACGGTTCACGGGGTGTGTCTCTTGTTGGCGGGGTCGCGCCATCATAAGGCGTGGCCGCCCGGCGGTCATGGTGTTCCCGCAGTGGCGCGCTATGGTTGTTAGACGCCAACACCACGCCCTGGGAGGGTGAAACCATGAACACCAGCGACTTACTTGAACAACTGCTGCGCGCCGGGCAGCCGGGCAGTGGCACCGCGGGCGGCGGTCTGGGCGGGCTGCTTGGTGGTCTGTTGAAAGGCACCAGCAGCGCCAATGCGCCTGCGGGTGGCGGCCTCGGTGGGTTGTTGGGTGGCTTGGGCAGCATGCTCGGGGGTGGAGCTGCCGCGCGCCCGGCCCAGGGGCGTACTGGCGGGATGAATTATGCGGCGTTGGCCTCCCTGGGAATGATGGCTTTCCAGGCGTATCAGGCCTGGCAGAGCCAGCAGGCGGCCAAGCCACAAGCAGCATTCCAGACCGTCGACCAGCTCGACGGCCCCGAAGCCGAAGCCCACAGCCACGCGGTCTTGCGTGCATTGATCGCGGCCGCGAAGGCCGACGGCGAGATCGACGAAAAAGAGCGGCAGTTGATCTCGAATGAAGTACGCCGACATACCGACGACCCACAGTTGCAACAGTGGCTCGACGCCGAAATCGCCAAGCCCCTGGATGCGGCGGATTTCGCCGAGTTTGCCAAAGACCCGGCAGTGGCGGCCGAGATGTACGTGGCCAGTGTGCTGCTGGTCGATGACCAGCAGGAAGCCGAACGCAACTACCTGGATGACCTCGCGGGGCAGTTGCAGATCGACCCGCAGTTGCAGCTGCTGTTGGAACAACAGGCCAAAGCCTAGAACCGCAGTGTCGCACCGGTGGTCAGCCACTGGTCGCGGGCGCCGGTCAGGCTGCGCCCCAGTATCAGGTCGATGTCGACAAATTCCCCCAGGTGCAGGCGCGGTCCGGCCTGCCAGGCCTGGTCGCCGCCGGCCTGGCCATAGCGCTCGGCGATCAGCGTCAGGGCGTGCGCAAGCTCGTACTCCAAGCCGCTGCCCCAGGTCAGGCGATGTTGCTGATCGCCGTCGTTGTAGGCATGAGTCCAGCCGGCGTTGAGGTTCAGGCGCAAGGCTTCAAGGACTTGCCAGGTGAACGGGACGTTCAGGTCAGCGCCATCAAACCCGTGTTGTCGATCCAGCGCCAGGTGCGCGCCAGCGGAAACGGCGATTTCCACGCCCAGGTCTTGTCGGGACAGCACTTGGGCCTTGAGTTGTGGGCTGACCTGAGTCTCATGGTCGGCCCGTGACAGCGCCGCGCCCCATTGCACAGAGGGCATGGCGGCGAAGGTGCAGGCCGGCGACAGCGTCTCGCTGTGGGTGCTGCCATCGTGGCGATTGGCGCTGTACCAGGCGTCTATGTTGCATGCTCCTGGCGCATTGATCGCGCCGTCGTCGACCACGTAGGCACCGCCGGCCGCGTGGGCTTTCGACACCAGGGCCACCAGCAGGATCAGGCCCAGCGTGAGGCCGATAAAGATCAAATTGCGCCGCAGCGCCCGACGTTTCGCCGGCGGCAACAGCAGCAGGCTATTGCGCGCACCGCGATAGTGGCGCGCACGGTATTTGGCAAACCCGTCGGGGCGTTGAGGGGTGTGTTTTTTGTGCATGATGCACCTCGCGTGAATTCAGCTTTCTACGGTGAGTACCGAGACACCGCTGGCGTTGGCCTGGCTGACCAGCTCGAAGGTGTCATCGCCACCGGGCAGGGCGATGACCACATCGGGGCGGCTGTCGGTCAGCATGAAATGGTTGCGTTGGCGTTCCGCCTGCTTGCCGTGGTGTTGCCAGTTGGGCGGGTAGCGCACCACGTCGATGCCCAGCTCGCGTGCCCATTCCTCGATGTCGCTGCCCAGGAACTGGTTGCCGCCGTGGATCAATACCTGCACCGGGCGCAGGCGGTGGTAAGCGTCCAGCACCTGGCGGGACTTTTTGGTGTCGGCGTAATGACGACCTGCACAGATCAAGACGCGCATAAGAAATTTCCTTGCAATGCAAACGCTGCCTGGGTGTGGGGCCGGCTTGCCGGCAAGCCGGCTCCTACGAGGCATGGCAGGGTGAAACTCAGTACCACTGCTTGAAGCGGCGGATGTAGAGGGTTTTCATCAGTTGGGCCACGCAGCAGTAGGCGAGCAGGGTGCCGACCAACCATGGGAAGTACGCCAGCGGCAGCGGTTGCAGGCCGACCAGGGTGCCCAGCGGCGAGAACGGCACGTAGATCCCCAGCCCGATGACCACGGCGGTCATCATCAGCACCGGCCACGCGGCTGTGCTCTGGAAGAACGGGATCTTGCGCGTGCGCAACATATGCACCACCAGGGTTTGCGAGAGCAGCCCCTCGATAAACCAGCCGGACTGGAACAGGGTCTGCATCTCGACACTGTTGGCGGCGAACACGTACCACATCAGCGCAAACGTGGTGATGTCGAAGATCGACGAGGTCGGCCCGATCCAGATCATGAAGCGGCCGATGTTCTTGGCATCCCACTTGCGCGGCTTGGCCAGGTATTCCTTGTCCATCTTGTCCCACGGCAAGGCCAGCTGGGAGATGTCGTACATCAGGTTCTGCAGCAGCAAGTGGATCGACAGCATCGGCAGGAACGGAATGAACGCACTGGCGACCAGCACCGAGAACACGTTGCCGAAGTTGGAGCTGGCGGTCATGTTCAGGTACTTCATGATATTGCCGAAGGTTTCGCGGCCCTTGAGCACGCCTTCTTCAAGCACCATCAGGCTCTTTTCCAGCAAGATGATGTCGGCCGATTCCTTGGCGATATCGGTACCGCTGTCCACCGAGATACCCACGTCGGCATCGCGCAGCGCCGGTGCATCGTTGATGCCGTCACCGAGGAAACCGACCGTGTGACCGTTGGCCTGCAAAGCCTTGAGCACACGGGATTTCTGCAGTGGCGTGAGCTTGGCGAACACCGTGCGCTCTTCCACGCGGCGCAGCAGGGTCGCGTCGTCCATCGCTTCGATTTCCACCCCCAGCAGCGGCTGGCCCGGGTCGAGCCCGACCTGGCGGCAGATCTTGCTGGTGACCACCGCGTTGTCGCCGGTCAGCACTTTGACCGCCACGCCGATTTGTTGCAGCGCGGCAATCGCCGGGCCCGCGGTTTCCTTCGGTGGATCGAGGAAGGTCAGGAAGCCCTGGATCACCAGGTTGCGTTCATCAGCGGTGGTGTACTGCTGGCGCGCCAGCGATTTAGGGATGTGACGGTTGGCCACCACCAGCACCCGGAAACCGTCTTCGTTGTAGTCGTTGGCAATCGCCAGCAACGCTTCGCGGCGGTGCTCATCCAGCGGCACGGCCTTGCCTGCCTCCATCACATGGGTAGAAATGCCCAGCATCTCCTCCACGGCGCCCTTGCACACCAGCAGGTGGTCGTCGGCGGCGTCCTTGACCACGATCGACAGGCGACGGCGCACAAAGTCGAAGGGCAATTCATCGACTTTGCTGTAGGCAAATGGCACTTGGAACTTGGGGTTCTGCTCGGCGAACTGCACCACGGCCTGGTCCATCAGGTTCTTCATGCCGCTCTGGTGATAGCTGTTGAGCCACGCCAGGGACAGCACCGCGTCATCCCGCTGGCCAAAGGCATTGACGTGATGCTCGAGGATGATTTTGTCCTGGGTCAGCGTGCCGGTCTTGTCGGTGCACAGCACGTCCATCGAGCCAAAGTTCTGGATCGCGTTAAGCCGCTTGACCACCACCTTGCGCTTGGCCATGGCCGTGGCGCCCTTGGCCAGGTTGGCGCTGACGATCATCGGCAGCATTTCCGGGGTCAGGCCTACGGCCACCGCCAGTGCGAACAGGAACGCATCGCCCCAGTCGCCCTTGGAGAAACCATTGAGCAGGAACACGATCGGCACCATCACCAGCATGAAGCGGATCAGCAGCCAGCTGACGCTGTTCACCCCGCGATCAAAGGCGGTTTGCACCCGCGAACCGACAATCGCCTTGGCCAGCGAGCCAAAGTAAGTACGTGGTCCGGTGGCGACTACCACGGCTTTGGCGCGGCCGCTGACCACATTGGTGCCCATGAAGCAGATGTTCGGCAGGTCCAGCAGGTTGCCCTGGTCGGCGGCCAAGGCGCTGGCGGATTTTTGCGTGACCTCGCCCAAGGTGTCGTATTTCTCCACCGGCAAGGCTTCGCCGGTGAGCACGGCCTGGCTGATGAACAGGTCGCGGGACTCGATCAGGCGGATATCGGCGGGGATCATGTCGCCGGCCGACAACTGCACGATGTCGCCGGCCACCAGTTCACGCATCGGCACTTCGCGCAGGGCGGGCTGGCTGCCCACTTGCTCGCGGCGCAGCACGGTCGCCGTGGTGCGCACCATGGCCTTCAAGGCTTCGGCGGACTTGGCCGAGCGGTGCTCCTGCCAGAAGCGCAGCAGGCTGCTGAGCAGCACCATGGTCATGATGATGATGACTTTGGTGGGGTCGGCCTCTTCGCCATCCTGCATCGGCAGCCAGCAGTCAGTGAAGAAACTGATGCTGCCCAGGGTCAGCAGCACGTAGATGAACGGGTTGTTCAGGGCCTGCAGGAACTGGACGATGGCGTGAGGCGGCTTGTCGTGCGCCACTTCGTTGTAGCCTTCGCGTTGCAGGCGGGCAGCGGCGTCCAGTTCGGTCAGGCCATCCTGGGTGGCGCGAACGTTAGCGAGGGTGGCGGATAAGCCGTTGTGGGCTTCGCGGGCGGCACGCATCGACAGTTTGGTGTCGGCGTCGGTGCCATTTTTCTTCTGCAGTGGCGTGTTTTTTACGGCGCTCATGGTGTGTACTCCTGTCGCCAGTTGTCGACAAAACAGGCCCGTTACTTGCCTGCATACAGGCGAGTGAAAGCCGGCCGAGCCGCTAACTTTGCGATCGGTTCAAATAAGGTGTTTACCTAACTTTGATGGCGGCGTTAGTTAACTAACGCGCAGCCGATTACATCTGGAAGTGTTCATGAGGAACTCCAGGGTATTGATCAGATAGTTGCTGTTTCCAGCGGGGTTAAGCTGCGCGAGCGCTCACATACAGACCGAGCATCAAGCCAGCTTGCGCCAGGCGGGAAACGGTCGGTCTCTGTGGGTCTTGAGGGTCGGCGTGATCCCAGTGCTGCTGCAATTGGCCAGTGGCTGGGCAGATACGCCAGTGCGCCAGCGGGTGGGCCGGGCGCACTTGAGGGGAAGGTACGGCAAGCGGCGAGCGGGTCGGCGAAAAACCCACGGGCTCGCGGCACAGCTTGGCGCGCAGGGCGGCGGCCAGTGTGCGTACATCAGGTAAAACAAAGGTTTGGAAGGTCATAACACACCTCGGGACCGGATACGCATCCGGCGAGGCAGTTACGGAGGAGCATCAAGCTCTAGCGCAGCTTACCGGACCTGGAAGGCGAGTCCTGTCATATTCTGGGTTTGGCGCCCGATGCCCGCAAACGCGGTGCTCGGACAGCGACTAGATACTGTGTCCATTGGCTTCTTTTGTGAGGTTTAAAAAAGGCCCCAGTAGCGGGCACGGGCAATCTACTCAGACAGTTACAAAATGTCAACGGATGATTAATTAAATAACCCGCGGTTCAGAGTTCATTCAGATAAGAGGCACTCTGAAGTTGCCGGTTATATAACTTCATATGCCCTGTGTCGCGAGAATAGCCAGATAGATCAAGACCACGCCGCAGGCGCCGTAACTGATGCGTTGCCACAACGGCGAAGCGTTCTGGCGCAACAGATTCACCAGCGCCGCAATCAAAAAGCACGACAACACCGAGGCCAGCATGAACCCCGCAAAAAACATCAGCGTCTGCCCGTGGCTGGGTGTCGCGCCGACGATGCCGGACAAGGCGCTGCCCAACGCGCCCCAATAGACGATGTTCTTCGGGTTGGCCAACGAAATCGCCGCGCCTACCGCCAGCGCATTTTTACCGGAGCGGGCTACGTTGCTGTCAGCTTCGGGCAGGTGCCAGGCGTCGAGCAGGCTGCGCACGCCCAGCCAGGCCAGGTACAGCGCACAGACCACCGTCAGCGGCACGCGCACCGCGTCATGCTGGATCAGCAACGCGATACCGGTAAGCCCGATCACCGCCCAGACGGCATCGCCCACCAGCGAACCGACCTGCACCAGCAAGGCTGGGGTGAAACCGTGCAACAGGCCACGGCGCAGGGTTTCCGCCAGCACCGCGCCGGGAGAGAGGCAAAACACAAAACCGAATACCAGCGCGTAAAAGAAGATCGTCAGCATGCCCGCGTTCCTTCAAATGATGCCGGGCAGTGTGCGCAGGGATGGGTGTGCAGTCTTGAACCAGATTGCGCTGTTCAGCGCTTCACTACGCTCTGGTAGCGGCCGGGAGTGATGCCGTAGGCCGCGCGAAAATGCCGATTCAGATGGCTCTGATCGGCAAAGCCCAGCGTGTGTGCGACTTCACTGGCCGCCACACCGTTGCGCAACAGGCCCTTGGCACGGCGAGTGCGCAATTGCATGGCCCATTGCCGGGGGCTGAGCCCGGTTTCTTTCTGGAAGGTGCGCAGCAAATGGAATTTGGACAACCCCAGCTCATCGCCCAACTGCTCCAAAGGTACGGACTGATGCAGCTGTTCGGCAAGCAGCTCCTGGGCGCGGCCGATCAGGCTTTTGCCGGTGGCCGCGGTGCCGGGCAGGCGCACACCACTGAGGCCGACCACTTCGCCGAGCAACAGGAGCAAAGCCTCTTCGTGCAACTCGCGCACCCGCGCATCGCCACTCAATGCGCCTTTCACCGCCATCGCCAGGCGCTGGGCCAGGTCCGGCTGGACACACAGCGAGCGGTCGAACTCCACCTGCACCAGACCCAGATCACCGGACAATTGGTCGGCGCTCACGTACAGGCTGACAAACTGCCAGGGCGCGCCCTCGGCAGCGCCGCCGCCCTGAATCTGCCCGGGGTTATACAGGGTGATCGAACCCGGCCCCGCCGCAAACTCGCGGCGGTCCAGCCAGACTTTTTCCTCGCCCAGCAGGTTCACGCCGATCACGCACTCATCATGGCTGTGGCGCGCAAAGGTCAGGCCGGTGCAGGTCGTGCTGCTGAGTTCGTAGTTGCCCAGCCAGGCGTGTTGCATGGTGCTCATCGAGGTGGCTCGCTAGGAATGAGGGCCTCAGCATACGCTGGCAGCGCGGTTCAAATCGACCGTTGATTGTTCGCGGGTCGACCCGTGCAGCAGCAGAATGCGCGGGGCCTGGGTCGAATCCAGTGGGCCGGGCGGGAGCAGCGATACATCCAGGTTTGGCAGGGGGCTCATGGGTTCTGCGGTGACAACTGCGCAATGCGCTCAAGTTGTGTTTTCAGGTCAGCAGGGATGAGGTCGGCGACAGGCAGGGCGAAAAATGCACGGCAGCGTGCGGCGATAATCGCCAGCGTGGCATCAAATGCGGCTTGGATCGAGGCTTCATCGCCTTGCACATCGGAGGGATCCTCCAGACCCCAATGCGCCTTAACCGCCGGCCCGAAATACACCGGGCAGGCCTCGCCGGCGGCTTTGTCACACACGGTGATGACCACGTCCGGAGGGCTGCCTTCAAAGGCTTCGTTGCCTTTGCTGTACAGCCCCTCGGTGCTGATGCCCGCCGCCTGCAACGTGCCGAGGCTGCGTGGCAGCACCTGGCCCTTGGGGAAACTGCCGGAGCTGATCGCTGCAAACCCGCGCGGCGCCAGGTGATTGAACACGGCTTCGGACAAGATGCTGCGGCAGCTGTTGGCGGTACACATGAACAGGACTTTCATGGCTCGATTCCTTCAAAGACTCAGGCGCAAGGCGAGGGCGGCGAGGGTGATCAACAGCACCGGCAGGGTCAGCACGATCCCGACCCTGAAGTAGTAGCCCCAGGTGATGGTGATGCCTTTGCGCGCCAGGATGTGCAGCCACAACAACGTGGCGAGGCTGCCGATCGGGGTGATCTTCGGACCCAGGTCACTGCCGATCACGTTGGCGTAGATCATCGCGTCCTTGACCACGCCCACGGCATGGCTGGACTCGATGGACAGCGCGCCGATCAACACTGTCGGCAGGTTATTCATCGCCGACGACAACAACGCGGTCAGCACGCCCGTGCCCATGGCGGCGCCCCATACGCCGTGCTGCGCAAAGGTATCCAGCCAGGTCGCCAGGTAGGTGGTGAGCCCGGCATTACGCAGGCCATAAACCACCAGGTACATGCCCAGGGAGAAGATCACGATTTGCCAGGGCGCTTCCTTGAGTACTTTGCGCGTGGAAATCTTGTGGCCCTTGGCGGCAATCACCAGGAGCAGCACGGCGCACGCCGCCGAGATGGCGCTGATCGGAATGCCCAGCGGTTCGAGGGCAAAGCAACCGACCAGCAGGATGCCCAGCACCCACCAACCGGCGCGGAAGGTGGCGCGGTCGTGCACGGCACTCGCAGGGTCTTCCAGGTCAGCCGGGTCGTAGGTCTGCGGGATGTCGCGGCGGAAAAACCACAGCAGCACCGCCAAGGTCGCCGCGACGCTGACAAGGTTCACCGGCACCATGACGGCGGCGTATTCGTTGAAGCCGATCTTGAAATAATCCGCCGAGACGATGTTTACCAGGTTCGACACCACCAGCGGCAGGCTCGCCGTGTCGGCGATAAAGCCTGCACCCATGACAAACGCCAGGGTCGCGCTCGGGGAAAAACGCAGCGCCAGCAGCATCGACATCACAATCGGCGTGAGGATCAGCGCCGCGCCGTCGTTGGCAAACAGCGCCGAGACCAGGGCACCGAGCAGCACCATATAGGCAAACAAGCGCCGGCCGCGTCCACGGCCCCAGCGCGCCACATGCAAGGCGGTCCAGGCAAAGAAGCCGGCTTCATCGAGCAACAGGCTGATGATGATCAGTGCGACAAACGTGGCGGTGGCGTTCCAGATGATGTGCCACACCACCGGGATGTCGGCCAGGCTGATCACGCCGCAGGCCAGGGCCAGGATCGCGCCCAGCGTGGCACTCCAGCCCACGCCGAGGCCCTTGGGCTGCCAGATGACCAGCACGATGGTGAGGATAAAAATAGCAACTGCGACAAGCATGAATAAACGCTCCGTTGGCTCAGCAGCAGGCGCTGGCCCGTTGTGGTCTGTCGCCCATTGCTTCCAGGCGTTGTGCGTCGCTGTGCAACCAGGGTTGGTTGGCTTGCAGGGTGGTCTGCAACACCTCGGTCACCCAGCCAGGCAGCGCCGGGTTGAGGCGGTAGTAGATCCATTGGCCCTGGCGACGATCCAGCACCAGCCCGCAACTGCGCAATTGCGCCAGGTGGCGGGAAATTTTTGGCTGGCTGTCGTCCAAGGCATGGATCAGTTCGCAGACGCAAAGTTCGCCTTCGCGCAGGATCAACAACGTCAGGCGCGCGCGGGTGGCGTCAGCCAGGCATTTGAACAATGTGGGTGGAGAGAAGAGGTCCGACATGCGCAGGCCTGTTTGTAATATGTGGAAATACGAATATACGGATATCCATATATTCTGGTCAAACCTTGTTTCAATTGACGTGGATCAAATCCGTGGAAATCAGCCACAAGTGTTTGAAATTAAAATGAAACAAGAATGTCCTAAAGTGCCTGCCCATTGCTGATGAAGGATGACCCCGCGTGACCCGTGCCACTCGCAACCTGCGCAAGACCCTGGATTCCGTCGCGGAAAATAACGAAACCGCGGCGTTCGACCTGATGCGTGCCGTCGAAAAACTCGGCGATGAAGTCCTGCGCCAACGTCTGCTCAATACCATCCACCGCCTCAACCAGGATGCCCACGAACTGCGCGAAGCGCGGGATTCGGTGGAGCAGGTGTCGGTACGCCTGGCCTGAGCAAGATCGTTCAAGACAAGCCCTGGGTTGCGCTGGCATGCTTGTCGACTGTCTGTCGATGAGCCGTCTCCATGCCTACTGCCTTACCTCATTACGCCTTCGCTCGCGGCGCAATCGCCGTCATTCCCCTGTCCCTGGCCTGTGCGCCCTGGGGCCTGTTGGCCGGTTCGATGGCCATCGATGCGCAATTCACCCCACTGCAAGCCCAAGGTTTGTCGGCCATCGTGTTTGCCGGCGCGGCGCAGTTGGTCGCCATCGGCATGGTCAAGAGCGGCGCCAGCCTGATCTCCATCGTGCTCACCACGCTGCTGCTGACATCCCAGCACTTGCTCTACGGCATGCACCTGCGCCCGATTATTTCCCCGCTTAAAAGCCGCTGGCGCATGAGCCTGGGCTTTCTGTTGACCGACGAATTCTTCGCCCTGGTCAGCCACTACGACCGCGAAACCTTCAATCGCTGGTATGCGCTGGGGGTCGGCCTGACGTTCTACATCGCCTGGAACCTGTTCACCCTGGCCGGCATCGTGCTCGGCAAAAGCATCCCCGGCCTGGATCAACTGGGCCTGGAGTTCTCGATTGCCGCGACCTTTATTGCCTTGATCACGCCGGTGGTGCGCGACGTGCCGACGGTGGTCTGTGTGGCCGTGTCATTGTTGTGTTCAGTGTGGTTGAGTTTTCTGCACTGGGAGTCGGCGGTGGTGGTGTCCGGCGTGCTGGGCATGAGTGCCGGTTTTGTGTGCAAACGCCTGGGAGTAGGGCAGCGATGATCTACCTGATGATTGTGGCCATGGGCCTGGTGGTGTTTCTCAATCGTTACCTGTTTATCGAGCCGCGCTTGCCGGTGCGCCTCAATCGCGGGGCGCGCGAGTTCCTGGGGTTTGCGGTGCCGGGCATGCTCACGGCGATCTGCGGGCCGATCATTTTTCTTGCCGACCACCAGCTCAACCTGAGCCCGTCCAACCCTTACCTGCTGGCAGCTATCTGCGCGGTAGGGCTGATGTTCTGGACGCGTAACGTGTTGATCACCGTGCTGCTGAGCATGGCGTTGTTCTACCTGTTTCGTTGGTGGCTCTGACGCACAGGCGAAAAAAAGCCCGCGGGAGAGCGGGCAGAAGGGAGACTTCTTAAAAATGAGCCTGCCGACTATAGGCGGCGCGATCGCCCCTCACAGTGAAACTAAATTCATGCTGCGTGCGGGGCAGGTTTCTGCCTGGCTTTCGCCTCGACGGTTCCGCTAATGGTAGAGTCGCGTTTTTTTCCAAGGAACGATGGCATGCACAAGGTCGTAATAGGCGCATTGGTACTGGCCGCCCTGGCCGGTTGCGCGGGCTCGAAGATGAAAGAGGCGCGCGCCGGCAACCCCTACAAGACCATGGCCTCGGACAAGGCCACCCTGGTGGTTGCCGAGTGCATTCAGTTCGGTTGGCAGGATGAAAGTGTGTTTGGCGTCGACGCCGGCGGCTTCAAGGAGCCCACCGGAGCGGGTGGTTTTACCGTCTACACCACCGCTGGCGATTACTTTGTCGACGTGCTGAGCGCCGGCGCCGGCTCGACCGTCAAGTACTACGCAGCGCAAGACAACATGCCGGCCAAACGCCGCCTGGCGGCCCTCGCGACCTGTCTGTAATCCATTGCCTTAGTGCTTTTAGGAATCGCCCGGCGGGACAGCCGCCGGACATTCGCTTATGATGCACGCGCTCGCCCGACATGATGGCTCTTTACCAGTACACGGACGTCGAGGCCTAAACGTCGGGCGAGCATCCTTTCAACCCTTAGCGCGGCATAAAACCCAGGTGCCAGCGACGGGGAATCTTCAGCGACACCAACCCCAGCACCCCCGCCAATGCGCCGCTGACCCACAGCGCCCGCAGGCCCAGCTGTTGTTCCAGCAGCGCGCCAATCACCGCGCCGATAAACATTCCCGCCCATGGAATCAGTTGCACCCGCCAGCCGTTGCGGCGTTCGCCGAGCATCCAGCGACCCAGCCCACGCCCAAAGCGTGACAGCGCTCCAGTGACGTAGGTGAGGCCCACCGGCAAGCCGTTGACCTCTTCCACTGCCGCATTGAGCATGCCCATCGCGATGATCGCCGCCAGCAGCGCGGGCAACGTGCCGGCGAAGGGCAGCAGCGCGCCGCCGCAGAGCAAGGCGGCAATGCACAACAGCAAAGGCAAGGCATGCCGCCGGCTGAGGCGGCTGACCACCACGCCCAAGGCGTTGCCCACCACGAATGTCGCAACCAGCAACAGCAGGCGTGCGGTCAAACCGAGATCACCCGCGCTGATCGCCACCGCCAGGCGCGTGGTGTTGCCGCTCATGAACGACACAAAGTCACCGCTGGCCATGAAGCCGATGGCGTCGGTCATGCCCGCCAGCACCGACAGGCTGGCCACCAGCATCAGGCCGACGCGACCCCGCCAGCGCTGTTGATGGGCGAGTGCGGCATTGGCGAAGGGCTTGCGCGGCGAAGGCAGCATGGGGCCGGGTTCCTCGGTGAGATTATCCGGCCACTACCGTAGGACGCTTTGCGGCGCCATGCAATGACCTCAGACACTCTCCAGGCGCCACCCCTCCGGCTGCCAGCGTAAATGATGCGTCGGCCGGATCGCCTGCACGAACGCCGGGTCATGCGAGACCACCAGCATCGCCCCGTCGAACCCCTGCAGCGCCTGCTCGAAGGCGAGCACCGATTCCAGGTCAAGGTGGTTGGTAGGCTCGTCGAGCAACAGCAGTTGCGCGGGCGTTGCTCGCCACAGGGCAATTGCCATCGCGGCCTTCAAGCGCTCGCCGCCGCTGAGTTGACCGGCCGGCTGGGTGACCCGTAATGCATCCAGTTGCAGCAAGGCCAGGCGCGTGCGCAACTGGGCTTCGGCCAAGGGGGTGTCGAGCAGGTTGAGTTGGTCGATGATCGAGCGTTGGTCGTCGAGCAGCGCCAGATGCTGGTCGATGTAGGCGCTGGGTACCGGCACTGAACATTCGCCCCTGACCGGCTGCCACAGGCCTGCCAGCACTTTAAGCAAGGTGGATTTCCCACAGCCGTTCGGCCCTTGCACCGCCACGCGCACCGGCCCGATCAAACCGAGTGTCAGCGGCGGCTGTGACAGCCAGGGTAATTGAACCTCGGCCAGGGCAATCACGCGGCGGCCATTGGGCACCGCCGAGCCGGGCAAGGCCAGCAGGGTCGGTGTTTCGTCCTCGACGCGTGCGTAAGCCTCGCGCACCTGATCATCCAGCTCGCTTTTGTGCGCGTGATGCGCGCTGCGCACAGTACTGACGATTTCGGTGGCGGCGCCTTTCCAGCGTGCCTTGGTAAAGCGGTCGACATTGGCCGTCTCGGCATGTTTGCGCGAGCGCGCGGCATTGCGCTGCAGGCTGTCATGATCCTTTTGCAGGCGCCGGCGTTCGCGGCTGCGCTCCAGGCGCGCGTGTTCCAGCGCGGCGATGGCGGCGCGCTGCTCGGTGTCGCGCTGCAGGCGATAGGCAGCATAGTTGCCGCCATACACCTGGGTACCGAGCGGCGACAGCTCAATGATGCGCCCGAGGGTGTTGAGCAATTGCCGATCATGGCTGACCACCACCAGGCCGCCGCGCCATGCCTGCAGCACCTGCAACAGCCAGGTTCGGCCGTCGCCGTCGAGGTGATTGGTAGGTTCATCGAGTACCAGCAGTTGCGGTTCCGCAAGCATCGCACCGATCACCGCGACCCGCGCCAGCTGGCCACCACTGAGCTGATCGGCACGCGTGTCAAAACCAAGCGCGGCCAGGCCTGCGGCGTCCAGGGCGGTGCGCAAGCGTTCGACCAGGTCCCACCGATCATCGATCACCTCAAGGTCATCGACCCGCGCCACGCCCGCCGCCATGCGTGAGAGGGCCGCAAGGGGCTCGGCGGTGCCGGTGATAGCGGCGACGGTTTGCCCCGCATTCACCACCACGGCCTGCGGCACGTAAGCCACGCGGGCCGAACAGTCGAGCGAACCGGAGGAGGGCGGCAATACCCCGGCGATCAATTGCGCGAGGATGCTTTTGCCGCGGCCATTGCGCCCCACGATCCCCGTGGGGGTGTGATCGATGGACAGGGACAGGTCGTGCAGCAAGGTTTCGCCATTGGCGAATTGGAAGCTCAGGTGTTGCAGTGAAACCAGGACAGGCAGCCGGTTGACGTCAGTCATCAGCACCTCCAAAAAATGTCGGACAGGCCAACAAGCGCGCCAGGCGGCTCGTTGCAGATACATTTTGGAAGGCTTAGTGGTTCACGTCGGCGGTCATCCCGGGCGTCAGAAGGGAGGCAAAGCCTAACCTGCCTTGGCTTTTTCTGGCAAGTCGGCGCTCAGTTTCTCCAGGAACATGGCCAGCGCAACTTCCTCGGCTTTCAAACCTTTGCGCAGGCGCGGCTTGGGCAGGCGGGACAGTTCACCCAGGCTGAAATGCTCCAGCACGGCCGGGTGGATATAGCACTTGCGGCACACGGCCGGGGTGTTGCCGAGTTGCTTGGCGACATCCTTGACCATCGCCACCACATGCCGCTTGGCGTCGGATTCCGGCTGCCACTCCAATTCGCGCAGCACTGCCAGCGCCATCGCGGTACCGGCCCAGGTGCGGTAATCCTTGGCGGTGAAATCGGCGCCGGTGAGGCTGTGCAGGTACGCGTTGACGTCATGCGAGCTGACCGTGTGGCGCTCGCCGTCCTCGTCCAGGTACTGGAATAGGTTCTGCCCCGGCAACTCCAGGCAGCGCTTGACCACGGTGGCCAGGCGCCGGTCCTTGACGCTGACCTGGTGCTCCACGCCGCTCTTGCCGCGAAACTGGAACTGGATCTCACTGCCCTTGATGTCGACATGGCGGTTGCGCAGGGTGGTCAGGCCGTAGGATTTGTTGTCCCGCGCGTACTGGGTATTGCCGACGCGGATCAAGGTCGCATCCAGCAGCATCACCACGGTAGCCAGCACCTTTTCGCGGGTGAAACCGGGCTCGGCCAATTGCGCTTCAAGTTGCTTGCGCAGTTTGGGCAGGGCGTTGCCGAATTCCTGCAGGCGTGAATATTTGTCGGTGTCACGCACTTCGCGCCAGCGCGTGTGGTAGCGGTATTGCTTGCGTCCACGCGCGTCGCGCCCGGTGGCCTGCAGATGGCCGCGCGGGTCGGCGCAGATCCACACGTCGGTGTAGGCCGGGGGCACCGCCAGGGCGTTCAGGCGCTTGATCTCGTCGGCATCCTGGATGCGTTCGCCCTTGGCATCGAAATACTGGAACTTGCCGCGCAGGCGCTTGCGGCGGATGCCGGGTTGGGTGTCATCAACGTAATGCAGGTCGCGGGGCAGGTCGGCGGGCAGCGCGGAGTCGGGCATGGTGCAGGTTCCTTGGCAACAGATCAGGCCGGTATTCCTGATTGACCGCAGCCGTTTGCGGTCGTGCCAAAAGGTTTTTTACGCGAGCACCGCCACCGCCTTGATCTGTGCCCACAGCCGCTGGCCCGGGTGCAGTTGCAGTTGATCGCGGGAGAACCGCGTGATCCGCGCGAGCAGCGGCGTGCCATCGGCTTCCAGGCGCACCAGCACGTGGGCACTGTTGTCAGCGGGGATTTCCTGGGTGACCGTGACCGGCAGGCGATTGAGGATGCTGCTGGCTTCCTCGGCTTGCAGGCTGAGGCTCACATCCCGCGCCTGCACCTTGACCCGCAACGCCTTGCCCAGCGCCAGCGGCGCATGCGCCACGCGCAGGTGCTGGGCACTGTCCGGCAGTTGCAGCGTGAGCAATTGGTAATGATCGTCGTAGGCGCTGACGCTGCCGTTGATGACCACGCCGGCGTCGTCGCCCAACGCCATCGGCAGGTCGAGACGCGCCAGGGTTTCGCCAATCGGGCCGCTCGCCAGGGCCTTGCCGTCGCTGAGCAGCACGATGTGATCGGCCAGGCGCGCGACTTCATCCTGGGCATGGCTGACGTACAGCACCGGGATGTCCAGTTCATCGTGCAGGCGTTCCAGGTACGGCAGGATCTCGCCTTTGCGCTTGCTGTCGAGCGCGGCCAGCGGTTCGTCCATCAACAGCAGGCTTGGGCTGGTCAGCAATGCACGGGCGATGCCGATGCGCTGGCGTTCACCGCCGGACAAGTGCTGGGGATGGCGATCCAGCAGATGGCTGATCCCGAGCAATTCGCTGGCCTGGGCCATATCGACCCGCCGCTGCGCGCGCGGGATGCGCTTGAGGCCAAACTCCAGGTTCGCCCGTACCGACAAATGCGCAAACAGGCTCGCCTCCTGGAACACGTAGCCAAGGGCCCGTTTGTGCGGCGGCACGAACAGCCCGGTGCGGCTGTCCTGCCAGACTTCATCGTTGATCTGCACAAAGCCCTCTTCGGCACGCTCCAGCCCGGCGATACAGCGCAGGCAGGTGGTCTTGCCGGAGCCGGAATGCCCGTACAGCGCCGTCACGCCGCGCCCGGGCAAATGCAGGTCCACGTCCAGCGCAAAGCCTGCGTATTTCACATTGAGGCGCACATCAATCATCGGTATCAGCTCCAGCCCATCTTGGATTTACGGCTGGAGTAGAGCGCCAGCAACACGAGGAACGCGAACACCACCATGGAGCCGGCCAGCCAGTGGGCCTGGGCGTATTCCATGGCTTCGACATGGTCGTAGATCTGCACCGAGACCACGCGGGTCTTGTCGGGGATATTGCCGCCGATCATCAGCACCACGCCGAATTCGCCGACGGTATGCGCGAAGCCGAGGATGGACGCGGTGATAAACCCCGGGCGTGCCAGGGGCAGGATCACGGTAAAGAAGGTATCCCACGGGTTGGCGCGCAAGGTCGCGGCCACTTCCAGCGGGCGTGTGCCGATGGCGGAGAAGGCGTTCTGCAACGGCTGCACCACAAACGGCATGGAATAGATCACCGAGCCAATCACCAGCCCGGCGAAACTGAAGGTCAGGGTACCCAGGCCCAGCCATTGAGTGAACTGGCCGAAGTAGCCATGGGGGCCCATCGTCAACAGCAGGTAGAAACCAATCACCGTCGGTGGCAGCACCAACGGCAAGGCCACGACTGCCCCAATGGGGCCGCGCCACCAGGAGCGTGTGCGCGACAACCACAGGGCAATCGGAGTGCCGATGACCAGCAGGATCACGGTGGTCAGTGACGCCAGTTTGATGGTCAGCCAGATAGCGGAAAAATCGGCACTCGACAGCGGCATTTACTGGGCCAGCTCGTAGCCGTAGGACTTGATCACCGCAGCGGCTTTCGGGCCTTTGAGGTACTCGACCAGGGCTTTGGCAGCGGCGCTGTCCTTGCCTTTGTTGAGGATCACTGCGTCTTGCTTGATCGGGTCATGCAGGGACGCCGGCACGATCCAGGCCGAACCGCTGGTGACTTTGCCGTCCTTGTAGATCTGCGACAGTGCGACGAAACCCAGCTCGGCATTGCCGGTGGAGACAAACTGATACGCCTGGGTGATGTTCTGGCCTTCGACGATCTTGTCCTTGACCTTGTCGGTCAGGCCTTCTTTGGCCAGCACTTGGGTCGCGGCAAGGCCGTAAGGTGCAGCTTTCGGGTTGGCGATGGACAGGTGCTTGAATTGGTTTTTCTTCAGCACTTCGCCCTTGGCGTCGACGTAACCTTCCTTGGCCGACCACAATGCCAGGGTGCCCACGGCGTAGGTAAAGCGCGAGCCTTTGACGGTGTCGCCTTCGGTTTCAAGTTTTTGCGGGGTAGTGTCGTCGGCACTCAGGAACACTTCGAACGGCGCGCCGTTCTTGATCTGGGTGTAGAACTGCCCAGTGGCGCCGTAGGCTGCGACCAGCTTGTGGCCGGTGTCTTTTTCGAAGTCGGCGGCAATCGCCTGGATCGGTGCGGTGAAGTTGGCGGCAACGGCCACCTGGACTTCATCGGCGTGGGCCGAACCGAAGGCGAGGGCGGCGACCAGCATGGCCAGGCGTGAGGCGTGAATCTTCATGAAGCAGCTCCTTGAGGATTGTACGGCTTGTTATAGGGAGAAGGCTTAACCGCTATGTATGGGAATATATAGCGGTTGGCCATTGCCGGTACAGTGCAAAGTTGCTTCAGCTGCTGCCGCTAGTTGAGCTTGGCCAGGGCCTGTTCGGCCAGTTCGCGGGTCAGTTCGTATGTGGGGGTTTCCTTGCCCAGGCGTAATGCCTGGCCCGCCCACAGGTTGCTGAACCCTGCTTCGTCCTTGGCCTTGAGCGGGATCAACGCGCCGCCGGACGTGGGAAATGCCGGCGCTGCCGGGTTGATCGCCCCCAATTCACGCATCACGCGGTTGACGATGCCTCGCGCCGGGCGGCCGGTGAAGAGGTTGGTCAATGCGGTTTCGCTGGCCTGGGCTGTGCGCAATGCATGGTGGTGGGAGGCGCTGACGTTGGCTTCAGGGGTGAACAGGTAGGCGGTGCCAATCTGGACGGCCGAAGCACCGAGGGCAAATGCCGCGACAATCCCGCGCGCATCCCCAATCCCCCCGGCGGCAATCACCGGCACGCTGACGGCGTCGACGATTTGCGGCAGCAGCGCGAACAGCCCGATCTGGGTATTGAGGTCGTCGCTGAGAAACAACCCACGATGGCCGCCGGCCTCGATGCCCATGGCGATGATGGCGTCGCAGCCGTGCTGTTCCAGCCAGATCGCTTCTTCAACCGTGGTGGCAGACGACAGCACTTTCGCGCCGGTGGCTTTTACCCGGTCCAGCAGAGATTTTTCCGGCAAGCCAAAGTGAAAACTCACCACCTCGGGGCGAAACGCTTCGACCACCTGGCACGCGGCTTCGTTGAACGGCTCACGGTTGGACACCGGTGTCGGCGCATCGAAATCGGCACCCAGTTCGCGGTAGTAGGGTTCCAGCAGCGCTTTCCAGCGCCTGTCACGGGCGGCGTCGGCCGGGGGCGGCTGGTGGCAGAAGAAATTCACGTTGAGGGCGCGCGTACTGGCTTGGCGGATAGTGCTCAGAGCCTCGCGCAGTTGCTCGATGCTCAGCGCCGCAGCAGGCATCGAGCCCAGTGCGCCGGCGTTGCTGGCGGCAATCACCATGGCGGTGGTGGTAGCTCCCGCCATCGGGGCCTGGATGATGGGTACGTCGATGCCCAGCAGGTCGAGAATGCGCGTGTCTGGCCAGGTGCTCATGGGGTGCGTCTCCAGCGATAGTGAGGCTTTGCGCTGTTTTAGCAGGGCCCTTGGCACCCGGCCAGTCTGTTTTATTCACTGGACGAAGCGGGCGTTTCGTGGTGCGCCATCAGTTGATGGCATCCCCCAGCACGGCATGGATACGCTCGGCGATATGGCTGGCATGGGTTTCCAGGGCAAAGTGGCCGGTATCCAGCAGTTCGACCACCGCGTTCGGGTTGTCGGTTTTATACGCGTGGGCGCCAGGCGGGATGAAGAACGGATCGTTCTCGCCCCAGATCACCAGCGTCGGGACTTGAGTGGCCCTGAAGAACGCCTGGAAGTCCGGGTACAGCGTGAGGTTGTTGCGGTAGTCGAGGAACAGGTCCAGCTGGATTTCGTCATTGCCGGGACGCTGCATCAGCAACACGTCGAGCATGTAGGACTCGGGGGCAACCCATTCCGGGTGGTCTACACCGTGCAGGTATTGGTAGCGCGTGCCTTCCAGGCTGATTACCGCATTGCGAATCACCTCGCGATTGGCCTGGCTCGGCTCGGCCCAGTAAGCCTGGATCGGTGCCCAGGCATCACCCAGGCCTTGCAGGTACGCGTTGCCATTTTGCGAGACCAGCGCGCTGACCCGCCCAGGGTGCGCGACTGCCAGGCGCAGGCCGACCGGTGCGCCGTAATCGAAGACATACAGCGCGTAGCGGCTCAACGCCAACGCATCGACAAAATCCCCCACGGTAGTCGCCAGGTTGTCGAAGCTGTAGACGTACTCGCGTTCATCCGGCACCTCGGTGAAGCCGAAGCCGGGGAGGTCCGGCGCGATCACCCGATAGCGGCTGGCGAGCAGCGGGATCAGGTTGCGGTACATATGCGACGAGCTGGGAAAACCGTGCAACAGCAGGATCACCGGGGCGCCAGGGTCGCCGGCTTCGCGGTAGAACATGCGTACGCCATCGACGTCGACGTGATGGTAGTGAACAACGGGGGCATGCGTGGTCATGGTGAGTACGCCTCTTGTAACTTGATAAAATTGATATACGGGTTACCTTCTTAAGAAGCTGCGCTTAAAAATGTAACCTGTCAAATAGTTTTATCAGGTTAGTGTTTTGTCGTTAGTAACTATCCAGACGAGCCAATAGCGGTTACCATTCCAGCGCTCTCAAGAGGATCGACCATGGCCATTTCCCCACCCCCTGCCGTCCCGCTGGAACCCTACGTGCTCGCCGATGACCCGGTGCTGGACATGCTCAATACCCGCGCCAATGTCGATGGCCAGCCTTTCGAGTTCTGGCAACACGATGCGGATGTCGAGCGTTGGCTGGTGCGTTTGGGATGGGTCGAGGAGGGTCGCGTGCCGACGTTCGAGCACGGGGCTTTGCTCGCGGCGGCCTTGAAGTTGCGTGAAGTGATTCGGCTGTTACTCGAACAGCGCAAGGCCGGTTCGCAAGGCGACCCAGAGCCCCTCAACGGTTTCCTGCGCAAGGCCGTGAGCCATCCGCAATTGGCGTGGCCGGCGCCCGGTGAACTGCGGCTGGAGCGTCAGCGCAAACTGCAAACCGCTGAACAATTTCTCGCACCGATTGCCGAGGCGGCTGCAGGTTTGCTGGTGGGTGGGGATTTCAACCTGATCCGTACCTGCGAACATCCGGAATGCGTGCTGTGGTTTTACGATCGCACCAAAGCCCACAAGCGCCGCTGGTGCAGCATGGCGTTGTGTGGCAATCGGCATAAGGTTGCGCAGTTTCGCAAGCGCCACTCGCTCTAGACTTCGCTTTCGCGCGCAAGCAACTGGCGTTTACGCTCGACGCCCCAGCGGTAGCCCGACACATCGCCATTGCTGCGCACCACGCGATGGCAGGGGATTGCCACCGCCAGGCTGTTGGCCCCGCAGGCCTGGGCCACGGCACGAAACGACTTGGGTGCGCCGATACGCTCGGCGATCTGCGCATAGCTGGCCGTGCTGCCCACCGGAATCTCGCGCAGGGCTTGCCAGACCCGTTCCTGAAACGCCGTGCCGCGCAGGTCCAGCGGTAAGTCCAGGCCCAGCGCGGGCGCCTCGATAAATCCGATCACCTGGGCGATCAGTTGCTCGAAACGGCGGTCGGCGCCGACCAGGTTGGCCTTGGGGAATTGATCCTGCAGGTCACGCACCAGTGCGTCCGGATCATCTCCGAGCAGAATGGCGCACACGCCGCGCGTGCTTTGCGCCACCAGGATGGCGCCCAGCGAGCACTGGCCGACGGCGAACAGGATCTCGCTGTTGGTGCCCCCGGCCTTGTAGTCGCTGGGCTTCATACCGAGCAACCGGTTGGCCGACTCGTAAAAGTGGCTGTTGGAATTGAAGCCTGCGTCGTACAGCGCGTCCGTTACCGAATGCTGGCCCTTGAGACCATCGCGCACTTTGCGTGAGCGGTGGGCGCTGGCGTAGCCCTTGGGGGTCAGGCCGGTCACGCTTTTGAACACGCGGTGGAAATGAAAAGCGCTGAGGCCGGCCTGCGCCGCCAGCGTGTTGAGGCTGGGCGCGGTGTCGGCCGACTCGATGTGCCGGCACGCATCGGCCACCACTTGCGCGTGGTGCGCAGCCAATTGCGTCTGGTCGCCGGCCGCGCGTTTGCTCGGGCGATAACCAGCAGCCTCGGCGTGTGCAGCAGTGTCGAAGAACTCGATATTTTCCGGGCGCGGCAACCGCGAGGCGCTGCTGGGGCGGCAATACACGCCGGTGGTCTTCACGCCGTAGACGAACAGCCCATCGGCCTTCGGGTCGCGGGCGAGAATGGCAGCCCAGCGCGGGTCTTGTTCGGTAGTCATGCTCGGCACTCTTGACGGATTCTGGCCAGATTAGCCCTGCCGCGAGGGCCTGGCACTCCGAAGCTTGCGGTCAAATCAGCCGGCGGCGCGAAAGGTCAGGTTGATGCGCTGCGGGCCCATGACCGGATGTACGCCTTCCTTGATCGGCATCACCCCATGAAAGCGCAGGCGATCGACGCCGCCCCAGACCACCACGTCGCCATGGAACAGCGAAATCTTCTGGGTCTTGCCGCTGCGTTCATGGCCACCAAACAGGAAAATCGCTGGCAGCCCCAGGGAGACCGACACTACCGGTTCACTGTAGCGGCGTTCGTTTTTGTCCTGGTGCAGGGACATCTTCGCGCCGGGCACATAGCGATTGATCAGGCAGGCATCCGGCCTGAAGTCGACGAAGCCGGCGTCTGCCGCGGCTTCCATGGCCAATTGGCGCAAGGTCTCCGGCATGGACGGCCAGGGCTGCTGGCTCCGCGGATCGAGGGGGGTGTAGCGGTAGCCGGTCGCGTCGGTGGTCCAGCCCAGGTCGCCGCAACTGCTCAAGGCCGCCGACATGGTGAAGCCGCCGGGCGTGACCATCTGCCGAAACGGCGATTGTGCCAGCACGCGGCGCAGCTCTGGCAGCAGTCGCTCAATCCAGGGCAGGGCGTAGCCCCTAAGGACGTAGGACTCTTCGCCGATCTGCTCGCGCCCAGCCGGTTGCTGCAGGGCGTCATCGGCGAACAGGTCGGCGGTGGGGCCGGGCATGGCTTACAACGCCTTGCTCACATTGATGTCGGTGATTTCATCACTGGCATCGTGGATTTTGGCCAGGGCTTGTTTGGCCTCCTCCACGCTATTGGTGTGCAGTTGCGCGAATTCGAAGCGGCGTTCGCCGTTGAGTTTGTACTTGATGACGTATTTGGTAGTGGCAGTCACGATCATTTCCTGGAAAGGGTACGGGTCAGCTCAGTTTCGAACTGGTACGGCGCACGATGCGAATCTTGTGCGACAGCGCGGGCTTCTTGGTGACGCTGATCGCGCGGCGTGTGACCACGTCGAGGGTAATGTTCCAGAACCCTGTGCTCGGCGCGGTGATCTTGGCAGGGAATTTGTCGAAGGCGCCACCGTGGTAGGTATGGCGGCCGCCATTCTTGAAGCTGCGAAAGTTCGCATCACTCATCAGACGAATATTACAAGTCTGCGAGCATTCGATGACGACAATGTCTCCCTCGTTGAGGTGCTCGCGCTGGTGGATGAATTTCATGCGGGTGTCTCCAGAAGGGCTTTTTCTGAAAAATCAGAACGATACGTAGGTTAAGATGGAGTTTATCAGCCCCAGCGCGTTTATTATCGGCCCGTGTTCGACCGCGTCGACAATTTAAAACAGTTATTTACCGAGTTATCAGGGATAAATCCTACTTGGGCGGGAGAAATTTACCATCCCCGCTGTCGTAGGGTCTTTATCGGAGGTTTTATATGAAGTGGAGTGTGTTGGTTCTGGCCTTGGCGATAGGTGGGTGTGCTTCGGTTGCAGATATCAAGCAGACGCCGCCGACATTGGCTGTCATCTCAGGGAAAAAACCGCAGGAATATGCCGCTTGTGTCGTGCGCAAATTGTCCACCACGCGCCGACCGCCACAGATTGAGCCGCATAAGGACGGTGTCCAGGTCATCGTGCCGCAGAAGTTCTCGGCGGATCCGTCGGCCATTTTCGAGATCGAAGAGCGCTCCAGTGGCAGCAGCATCAAGCTCTACGAGAGCATGTCCAACGTGCCTATTCGTCCGGGTGACGTGAAGAAGGCTGGCGAAGAGTGCATTTCCGGCTGAAACCGGCCCTTTACCCCGCAAGTTCGAATTCGATAAAAGCCTGACCCTGCCCCTGGCAGCGTCAGGCTTTTTTTTGGGTGTTGTTCCTACGCGTTCATTCCCCTACCATTTGTAGGCTTATGCCATAAATGCCTAAGCATATAACTATAAAAATGGAGTCGTGATGATGTCATTGGAACGCATGCTGATGGGCAGCGCGCTGCTGTTGATGTTGGGCAATGCCCACGCGCTGGACGGGAACAAGATTTTTACCGAGGGAGGATCGCAGCCGGGCGCCATGCCCTGTGTCGCCTGTCATGGCGCTGACGGGCTGGGCATGGCGGCTGCGGGCTTTCCCCGCTTGGCCGGTTTGCCGGCAGCGTACCTGCGTAAACAGCTGGAAGACTTCAAGAGCGCCAGTCGCAGTCATCCGGTGATGCAGCCGGTGGCGAAAGCCCTGACTGACGCGGAAATCGATGCGGTGAGCCAGGCCTTGGCCGCGATGCCCGCGCCTGCGCCGACCTTGGCGCAGCGCAGCGAAATGCCGAGCAACTCCGCGCAGAAGCTCGCCCTCCAGGGCGCATGGGAGCGGCAGATTCCGGCCTGTGTCAGTTGTCATGGACCGGCCGGCAGCGGCGTCGGCGATGCCTTTCCGCCGTTGGCCGGCCAGCCTGCGGCTTACCTGAAGGCGCAATTGTTGGCTTGGCAGGGCGGTACCCGACACAACGATCCGAATGATCTGATGGGACACATCGCCAAATCGCTGACGGCAGAAGAGGTACAGAGCGTGGCCGAGTATTTCGCGGCGCTCAGCCCGGAGGTGAAGCCATGAAAGCCTTTATGTTGCTCGGAATGCTGGTCGTGTTGCCCGCGCATGCCGCGACCATCGCCATGGAAGACCAGTCGCAACTTCAACCGGCGACCGCCCACCCGCCAGCCGCGCCTTTCCAGCCACCCCAGGAAAGCGAACTGCCTGACAACGCCTACGGCAAGCTGGTCCGGCAAGGCTACGCGTTGTTCGTCGATACCCAGCGGCTCGCGCCACAGTTTGTCGGCAACGGCCTCAATTGCAGCAATTGCCACCTCGACCAGGGACGCCTGGCCAATTCGGCGCCGTTGTGGGGCGCTTACCCGATGTACCCGGCCTATCGAAAGAAGAACGACAAGGTCAACACCTTTGCCGAGCGCTTGCAGGGCTGCTTTCAGTTCAGCATGAATGGCGGTACGCCGCCCGCAGCGGACAGCCCCGAGATCACTGCGCTGTCGGTGTACGCCTATTGGTTGGCCAGCAAGGCGCCCTTGGGCGTCGAGTTGCCGGGGCGCGGCTATCCCGACGTGGCGCAACCGGCCAAAGGTTACGACCTGGCGCAGGGCGCGCAGGTGTACAAAGGGCAGTGTGCGGTGTGTCATGGCGCCGAAGGGCAAGGGCAAAAAGTCGGTGACAGCTACGTAATGCCGCCGCTCTGGGGTAAGGATTCCTACAACTGGGGCGCGGGCATGCACCGAATCAACACGGCGGCGTCCTTCATCAAGCACAACATGCCATTGGGCAAGGGCGGCAGCCTGAGCGATCAGCAGGCGTGGGATGTGGCGGCCTACGTCAACAGCCATGAACGGCCGCAGGACCCGCGCCTGATCGAGGGCTCGGTGGAGAAAACCCGGGTGAAGTTTCATGCCAATGATGGGGTCAATCTCTACGGGCAAACCGTAGATGGCGTGCTGATCGGGCAGGGCATCCGTTAAACTGTCGGCCATTCACTGCAAAAATGCCGCGCAACCCCTGGGTTTGCGCGGCATTGGTCTTTTCCTGGAAATAATCTCATGAAGCGCGAACACGTCAGAGCTCACCACGCCGAGGGTCAGATCTCGGCCACCCATGTCATCCAGAATCCCGCCGACCTGGGCGATTGGATCGTATTCTTCAAGAAAAGCGGCGGGCGCAGTTTTTTCCTGGTCGATGATCAGGATGAGGTCGAGTCATTCGAGCGCCTGGATGACCTGATCGAGACCATTCGCGGCCTGGGCATCAAGTTCGCCGAAATCCACATGTAGGGCACGCGTGCCTACTTGCACACCACCACGACGCTGCGGCTCTTGAAGTTGCCGACATCCTTGCCCAGGGTCTTGTCGTCCTCGCTCAGCGCAGGGGTGCCTTCGGTACCGACGATGCGGTAGCCGGTGCCGGCGCAGGACGCATCAGCCTTTTCGTAGCAACTGGCCCAGGAGTTGGCCTCGCCGGAGCAGTCGATGGTCAGGCCTTGTTCACCGTTTTTCAGGTAGACGTCAGAGGTGGTGGTGCAGCCGGCCAGCGCCAGTACCGCAGTCAGTGCCAGGATCTTGTTCATGTGGGTTCGTCGTCAAAGGGTGTTGGGAGGGGCGCGCTGACAGTGTCGTTGGGCGTTTTCGGCAGATTATAGCGATCTGCCACCTAGGTACAGACAATCGCAAAAAAGCCCCGTTCAACGGGGCTTCTGGTCGTGTCGCGAGCCTTACTTGCCTTTGGGGCGCTTGCTCGACGCGTGGCCAGCTTCGTCCACAAACACTTCGGCTACCGCAATCGCTTCACGCTCGGTCGCGAACGTCCCTGCGACGCTGTCTCCGTGGAAGTTGATCAAGTGCCAGCCATCTGCTCGCTGAGTGATCAAGTAGCCGTTCACGCCTTTTGGTTCTGACATCTATTAAGAATCTCGTGGTCTGGTTCAAGGGCCTAATGATAGCGCCAAATGTCGCGGGTCAGCGCAAGTTATTCTAGGTCAGTGTTACGGGTTGAAAAGCGTGCTAAAAAGGTTGCAGGCCTTGGTGACGACAAGGTGCAGGCAGTTTTTGCCGTGTTGGTGATAACGCTCTTCGTAAGATAAGCGGAACTTACGCTGACATTTTTTCTCTATGTTGACATCGCAACGCCAGCAGGACCCATTGTAAGGTGACTGCGGCCTGATTAGACTGCGCCGAATTCGTACGCACAGCCCTTTGTAAGGACCCATATGATCAAGAAATGCTTGTTCCCAGCAGCCGGTTACGGCACTCGCTTCTTGCCAGCGACCAAGGCCATGCCCAAAGAGATGCTGCCGGTGGTGAACAAGCCACTGATTCAGTACGGCGTCGAAGAGGCACTGGATGCCGGTCTGAACGAAATCTCCATCGTGACTGGCCGTGGTAAGCGCGCGCTGGAAGACCACTTCGACATCAGCTACGAGCTGGAAAACCAGATCAAGGGCACCGACAAGGAAAAATACCTGGTCGGTATCCGCAAACTGCTCGACGAGTGCTCGTTCTCCTACACCCGTCAGACCCAGATGAAAGGCCTCGGCCACGCCATCCTGACTGGCCGCCCGCTGATCGGTGACGAACCGTTCGCCGTGGTCCTGGCGGATGACCTGTGTGTCAACCTGGAAGGCGACGGTGTGCTGACCCAGATGGTCAAGCTCTACCAGAAGTACCGCTGCACCATCGTTGCAGTCATGGAAGTGAACCCGACCGAAACCAACAAGTACGGCGTTATCGCCGGCGACGACATTGGTGATGGCCTGATCCGCGTTCGCGACATGGTTGAGAAGCCAGCACCGGAAGATGCGCCATCGAACCTGGCGATCATCGGCCGTTACATCCTGACCCCGGACATCTTCAAGTTGATCGAAGAAACCGAGCCAGGCAAAGGCGGCGAGATCCAGATCACCGACGCCCTGCTCAAGCAAGCCAAAGACGGTTGCGTGATTGCCTACAAATTCAAAGGCCAGCGTTTCGACTGCGGTGGCGCTGAAGGCTACATCGAGGCGACCAACTTCTGCTACGAGCACTTCTACAAGACTGGCAAGGCTTACTGATTCACGGTAAGCGTCGCCTGCTCTAAAAAAGCCACCTTCGGGTGGCTTTTTCGTTTTTCAGCCCCATGTAAGTCGGTATGCTGATGTCCTGCCGAGGAGAGTGAAATGGCCTACGATTTTGACCTGTATGTAATTGGCGCCGGTTCCGGCGGTGTTCGCGCGGCGCGCTTTGCTGCGGGCTTTGGCGCCAAGGTGGCCGTGGCGGAAAGCCGCTACCTGGGCGGTACCTGCGTTAACGTCGGCTGCGTGCCGAAAAAACTGCTGGTCTACGGCGCGCACTTTGCCGAGGATTTCGAGCAAGCCAGCGGTTTCGGCTGGTCGCTGGGTGAGGCGAACTTTGACTGGGCGACGCTGATCGCCAACAAGGACCGCGAGATCAATCGCCTCAACGGCATTTACCGTAATCTGCTGGTCAACAGTGGCGTGACGCTGCATGAAGGGCATGCGCGCCTGGTGGATCCACACCAGGTGGAAATCAATGGCGAGCGCTTCACCGCCAAGCACATTCTGATCGCTACCGGTGGCTGGCCGCAGATTCCGGAGATTGCCGGCCGTGAGCACGCAATCGGTTCGAATGAAGCGTTCTTCCTCAAAGAGCTGCCCAAGCGCGTGCTGGTGGTGGGCGGTGGCTACATTGCCGTCGAGTTCGCCGGGATTTTCCATGGCTTGGGTGCGCAGACCACGCTGCTGTACCGCGGTGACCTGTTCCTGCGCGGCTTCGACGGTTCGGTGCGCACGCACCTGAAGGAAGAGTTGACCAAGCGCGGCCTGGACCTGCAATTCAATGCCGACATCGAACGCATCGACAAACAGCCCGATGGCAGCCTCAAGGCTACGCTGAAAGACGGCCGTGTCCTGGAAGCTGATTGCGTGTTCTACGCCACCGGCCGCCGCCCGATGCTGGACAACCTGGGGTTGGAGAACACCGCGGTGAAGCTCGACAAGCGTGGCTTTGTCGAAGTCGACGACCTGTACCAGACCGCTGAATCATCGATCCTGGCAATCGGCGATGTGATCGGTCGTGTACAACTGACGCCGGTGGCCCTGGCCGAAGGCATGGCCGTGGCGCGGCGCTTGTTCAAGCCTGAGCAGTATCGCCCGGTGGATTACGCGATGATCCCGACGGCGGTGTTCAGCCTGCCCAACATCGGCACCGTTGGCCTGACCGAAGAGGAGGCCAGGGACAAGGGGCATAAGGTCCAGATCTTTGAAAGCCGCTTCCGTCCGATGAAGCTGACCTTGACCGATTGCCAGGAGAAAACCCTGATGAAGTTGGTGGTCGATGCCGACACCGACAAGGTGCTGGGCTGCCACATGGTCGGCCCGGATGCCGGGGAAATCGTGCAAGGTCTGGCGATCGCGCTCAAGGCGGGCGCGACCAAGCAGCATTTCGACGAGACCATCGGCGTGCATCCTACGGCGGCGGAAGAATTCGTCACCATGCGCACGCCTGTGGCCAACTGATCAGGCGTTGGGTGTTGCCTCTGGCGTCGTTGCAACGACGGCGGCCAGGCGCAACGCCTCTATCGTCGCCTGGGCCTTGATCAGGTCCAGTTCCAGGGTTTTATGGTTGTGTTGCTGTTCGGTCAGCGCGTCCTGGCGTGACTGGCTTTCCAGCACGGCTACGCGCAAACGCTCTTGCAGCAGCGTGCGTTCGCTATCAATCAGGCTGACCTGTTCGCTCAACGCGAGCTGTCGAGCCTGATCCTTGCGGCTTTGCTCCTGCAAGGCGCTCAGCTCCTTCGCCGTGACCCGGTGCTCGATCAATAGCCGCTCATTGTCGCGGTGCAACTGGGTGATTTCATCCTGACGCACCATGGCGCTTTGCTGGGCCTGGCGCAATTCGGCTTGCAGTTGTTGCAGCTGGCCCTCGTGGCGGCGCTGTTCCTGTTCGCGCTGCTCCTTGATGGCGTTGCGGTAGTGCTCCAGCGCATCGCGGGCGTGCAGGTGCTTTTCTTCCAGTGAACGAATCTGTTCGTCCTTGTCATTGATGCGTAGCTCGTAATCGCTGCAGGCCTGGCTGAGCCCGGCGTTGCGGGTTAGCTCAGTCTGCAGGCTGGTGCTGGCGGTTTGCAGGGCTGCGCTTTCTTCCGCCAGGGCCGCGGCCTGGATATCAAATTGCTGCTGGAGCTGGCCTTGGGCTTCTTCAAGCGCCTCTACTTGGGCGAGCAGGGCGGTTTTCTGCTGCTCGAACTGCGCCAGGGCCAGGTCGATGGGCTCCTGGGCCTTGTCTTTCAGGCGCTGGGCCAGGCGCGCGACCAGCTCGCCAAGCTCGTCATCAATCGGCGCCTCGGTAATGGTGAGGCGGCTTTCACTGTCGTCCAGCTCCTTCAAATAGCGATGAATCGTGGTTTTCGAGCCGGTATTGCCCATTTCGATGCGTACTGCATCGATGCTGGGGTTTTCGCCACGGGCGAGGATTGCCAGGCGTGCCGTTTGAACTACTGCTTTGTTGATGCCGCCGCGAGCCATGGGGTCTCCGTCGATTTAATACTGTGGTATGTAGTATGTATATACGTACTATAACATGAATGAAATCGCCTTTAAATTCATGATTTAACAGATGGGATATTGGCGTATTATCCCGTGTCATAGCCGTTTTGGTTGCCGACACACCCCATAGCCGTACGAATAGGCCCTGCATGAGCGATCTGGATCGTTACCTCAACGCGGCGACCCGCGATAACACGCGCCGCAGCTATCGCGCGGCGATCGAGCATTTCGAGGTGAGTTGGGGTGGGTTCCTGCCGGCCACCAGTGACAGCGTCGCGCGGTATCTGGTGGCGCATGCCGGGGTGCTGGCAGTCAACACCCTGAAGCTGCGGCTCTCGGCGTTAGCGCAATGGCACACCAGCCAGGGGTTTCCCGACCCGACCAAGGCGTCGGTAGTGCGCAAGGTGCTCAAGGGCATCCGCGCCGTGCACCCTGCGCAGGAAAAGCAGGCTGAGCCGCTGCAGCTCCAGCAACTGGAGCAGGTGGTGGCGTCTCTGGACGCCGAGGCTGCCCGCGCCAGCGCCGATCAGGATCAGCCGCGCCTGCTGCGCGCCAAGCGCGACACCGCGCTGATCCTGCTGGGCTTCTGGCGCGGCTTTCGCAGCGATGAGCTATGCCGCCTGCAGATCGAACACGTACGCGCCACCCCCGGCGCGGGTATCAGCCTGTATCTGCCGCGCAGTAAAAGCGACCGCGACAACCTCGGCAAAACCTACCAGACCCCGGCGCTGCTGCGCCTGTGCCCGGTGCAGGCCTACAGCGAATGGCTCAGCGCCTCGGCCCTGGTGCGTGGTCCGGTGTTTCGCGGGATTGATCGCTGGGGCAACCTGGGCGAGGAGGGCTTGCACCCCAACAGTGTGATTCCACTATTGCGCCAGGCGCTGGAGCGCGCCGGCCTGCCTGCCGAGCAGTACACCAGCCACTCGCTGCGGCGCGGCTTTGCTACCTGGGCGCATCGCAGCGGCTGGGACTTGAAGTCATTGATGAGTTACGTCGGTTGGAGCGACATGAAATCTGCCGTGCGCTATGTTGAAGCGACGCCCTTTCTCGGCATGACCTTGGCGACGCAACCGCTGCTTTGAGATTTCTTCTATTAATACAGTTACCTGATAGGGAAAACCAATCGTCAGCATCAGGTTTGCCAATGAGCCAACCGCCGAGAAGGTGGGTAGGATTCACCTCATCAACTTCTTAACCCCTGACGGAGAGTCAACGATGCCTATCATCAACAGCCAAGTAAAACCGTTCAAAGCTACCGCATACAAAAACGGCAACTTCGTAGACGTGTCGGACGCTGACCTGAAAGGCAAATGGTCGGTAGTCTTCTTCTACCCAGCCGACTTCACCTTCGTTTGCCCAACCGAACTGGAAGACCTGGCTGACAACTACGCCGAATTCCAGAAACTGGGCGTCGAAATCTACAGCGTTTCCACCGACACCCACTTTGCCCACGCTGCCTGGCACAACACCTCGCCAGCCATCGGCAAAATCCAGTACACCATGATCGGCGACCCAACCCTGACCATCTCGCGCAACTTCGACGTGCTGATCGAAGAAGCTGGCCTGGCAGACCGTGGCACCTTCGTGATCAACCCAGAAGGTCAGATCAAGATCGTTGAGCTGAACGACGGTGGTGTTGGCCGTGACGCTTCCGAGCTGCTGCGCAAAATCAAGGCTGCCCAGTACGTTGCTGCCCACCCAGGCGAAGTGTGCCCAGCCAAGTGGAAAGAAGGCGAAGCCACCCTGGCTCCGTCCCTGGACCTGGTCGGCAAGATCTAAGTCTGTGAAGTATCAAGGGCGGGTTTCCGCACTTAAGTAAGCTGCATCCGCCCTCAAAACGCCCGGGCGAGATTCGCTCGGGCGTTTTTTTGTCTGCAATAAACCGAATTAATAGGAAATCGCCCGTATGTTGGACGCCAATCTTAAAGCTCAGTTGAAGTCATACCTGGAACGGGTCACCCAGCCGATCGAGATCGTCGCCTCCCTCGACGACGGTGCGAAATCCCAGGAAATGCTGGCCCTTTTGCAAGATGTAACCAGCCTCTCCACGCTGATTACCCTGATCACCGATGGCAACGATGCGCGCAAGCCTTCGTTCTCCATCAACCGCCCGGGTGCCGATATCAGCCTGCGTTTCGCCGGCATCCCCATGGGCCATGAATTCACTTCGTTGGTGCTGGCCCTGCTGCAAGTCGGTGGCCACCCGTCGAAGGCCAGTGTCGAAGTGATTGAACAGATTCGTGCGCTCAAAGGCGAGTTCAGCTTCGAGACGTACTTCTCGCTGTCGTGCCAGAACTGCCCGGACGTGGTCCAGGCGCTGAACCTGATGGCCGTGCTCAACCCGAACATCCGCCACGTCGCCATCGACGGCGCGCTGTTCCAGGCTGAAGTCGACGAGCGCCAGATCATGGCGGTGCCAAGTGTCTACCTCAACGGTGTGAACTTTGGCCAGGGCCGTATGGGCCTCGAAGAAATCCTCGCCAAGCTCGACACCAGCGGCATCGAAAAGGCTGCCGAAAAAATCAGCGCCAAAGACGCCTTTGATGTGCTGGTGGTCGGCGGTGGCCCAGCCGGTTCTGCGGCGGCTATCTACGCCGCACGTAAAGGTATCCGCACTGGTGTAGCGGCGGAGCGTTTCGGCGGCCAGGTGCTGGACACCATGTCCATCGAGAACTTCATCTCGGTGCAGGAAACCGAAGGCCCGAAACTCGCCAGCGCCCTCGAGGCCCACGTGCGTCAGTACGACGTGGACATCATGAACCTGCAGCGCGCCAGCAGCCTGGTACCAGCGAAAAATGCCGGCGACCTGCACGAAATCCGTTTCGAAAGCGGTGCGACGCTGAAGTCCAAGACCGTCATCCTGGCGACCGGCGCGCGCTGGCGCGAGATGGGTGTGCCAGGCGAGCAGGAATACAAAGCCAAGGGCGTATGCTTCTGCCCGCACTGCGATGGCCCGCTGTTCAAGGGCAAGCGCGTGGCGGTGATCGGCGGCGGTAACTCCGGCGTTGAAGCGGCCATCGACCTGGCCGGTATTGTCAGCCACGTGACCTTGCTCGAGTTCGACAGCAAGCTGCGCGCCGATGCGGTTCTGCAGCGCAAGCTGTACAGCCTGCCCAACGTTGATGTGATCACCAGCGCGCTGACCAGTGAAGTCAAAGGTGACGGCCAGAAAGTGACCGGCCTGGCCTACAAGGACCGTGACAGCGGCGAGTTCAAGACCATCGACCTGGAAGGCATCTTTGTCCAGATCGGCTTGCTGCCTAACACCGACTGGCTCAAAGGCACCGTCGAGCTGTCGCCCCGTGGCGAGATCATTGTCGACGCCCGTGGCGAGACTTCACTGCCAGGCGTATTCGCCGCCGGTGACGTCACGACCGTGCCGTACAAGCAGATCGTGATTGCCGTAGGCGAGGGCGCGAAGGCTTCCCTGAGCGCTTTCGATCACCTGATCCGCACCTCCGCCCCGGCGTAAATCCGGCGCCGCAAATGAAAAACCCCATGAGCGATCATGGGGTTTTTTATTGCGTGGGGCTTTTACAGCGGCGCTGGCTGAATGATCTCGACCCAGTACGCGTCCGGGTCCTTGATGAACGCCAGGCTTTTCATGCGGCCATCGCTCAGGCGTTTCTGGAAGTCGCAGCCCAGAGCTTCGAAGCGTTCGCACGCGGCCACGATATCCGGCACCGAGATGCAGATATGGCCAAAACCACGCGGGTCGGTATTGCCATTGTGGTAGGCGAAGTCGGCGTCGTTTTCGGTGCCGTGGTTATGGGTCAGTTCGAGGATGCCCGGGATCGACTTCATCCATTCGGTCCGTTGTGCGGCATCGGCCGGGATCTGGGATTTGTCGACCAGGGCCAGGAAGTACAGGCTGAATTCGGCTTCCGGGAAGTCGCGTTTCTCAACCAGGGAAAAACCCAGGACGCGGGTGTAGAAATCCAGCGACTTGGTGATGTCCTTGACCCGCAACATGGTGTGGTTGAACACAAAGTTTGCAGTGGCGGTGTCAGGTTGGGCGGTGACGCCCGGGAAGGTGTTCAATTCGTGCAGGCTCATGGGCCCTCCAGAAAAAAATGGGGCAAACGCGGCTCCAGTGAAAAGCGAGGAGCGATCCCTTGGCTTGCGGCAGGCATCCGTGCAGCCGAGCCATGATACGCAAGGCTCGGCGGTGGCGCCAAATGAAAAAGCCGCTGCAAGCCTTGCGAGCTGCGGGTGGCGGGCTCACACTTTGTCGCTTGAACCTTGGGTATTTGTCGCAATGATCGAATTTCGTAAACCGCTGTTGAGTGCCGTATGCGTGCTGTTGGCCAGCCCCGTGGTCATGGCGGCCGATCCGGAAATCCATTGGCCCAGCGGCTGGCAAGTGGAAGAAGTCGTGCCTGACGACCAGGCCCCGGCAGCGCCCGCCACGGTGTCGCGCCAACGGGCGATCAAGAACGATGAAAACGGCACGACCTTGATGGTCATGGAACTGACCGGCACCCCCATCGAGGCCGGGCATAAAGTTAATCTTCAGGGCGTATTGCTGGAAATGCGCAAATCCATCCAGAAGGACTTTGCCCAAGGTGGCTATCAAAGCGTCTGCACCAAGATGCACCCAACAACATTGAGCCGACTTGACGCGTTGGAAACTACTTGTGTGATTACCGAGAACGGGCGACACGTGCTGTCACAAACATTGGTGGGCGCTGTTGATACCGATAAGGCCTATGTTTTTTCATATGCGGGGCAGGCGCAAACCTACGAAGCGAGCAAGGATGAAGTCAGTTCGGTGCGCGACAGCCTGAAACTTTAAATCGGTTATGTCGATCGATCTTGAATACGGTGAAATGTTATTTAAGTTTGTGTTCGAACCCTCCAATAAAAAAGCCCCGCATCGGCGGGGCTCTTTATGGGTAGTGCCTGATCACTTGCGTAGCCATGACTCTACAGTGGCTGCACCGTGCTCTTCTTTCCAGGCCTTGAGGCCGCGGTGGTTGCCGCCTTTGGTCTCGATCAGCTCGCCGGTGTGCGGGTTCTGGTAGACCTTGACGACGCGTGCGCGGCGCTGTTTTGGTGCGGCGGTGGCTGCAGCGCTGGTCTTGCCCAGGTTAGGGTCAAGGATGGCGATGATGTCACGCAGGCTCTTGCCGTAAGTCTTCATCAGGCCCTGGAGCTTTTCTTCGAATTCGATTTCTTTTTTCAGGCCGGCGTCGTTCTTCAGGGATTCCAGCTGGGCGAGCTGCTCTTGAAGGGCTTTTTCTGCTGCGCGAAATTCGGCGAGTCTGGACAAAATAGGTACTCCAATAGTGTTGTTGGCTGATATCAATTACAGACAAAGCTATAAGCCAAGCGCTTTAAGGCAACTCAGGAAAGACGCCTTCCTGCGAGTTCTGCACAGGCAGGAAAAATTGTAGTAGTTAATGCGCTACGAGTAAATCACGTCTTTTGTATTACTTACATTATTTCAACCTGTCTAGTACCGGGCTATTCATTGGTGGCCCAGGGATTTAATCAATTCATCGCTGGGCACAGGCTTTCCGAACAGGTAACCCTGCAGGAAGTCCACGCCACGCGCCGCCAGGTATTCGCATTGCTCGACTGTTTCCACGCCTTCGGCAACGATGCCCAGATCGAGCTTGCCGGACAGTTCTATGATGCTGTCGAGAATATGCCGGGAGAGTGCATCGGCGCCGATCATGGCGACAAAACTCTGATCAATCTTCAAATAGTCCACATTGAAGTTGCGCAAGTAGCCCAGGCTGGAATGGCCCGTACCGAAGTCGTCAATGGCGATCATCACCCCCAGTTTATGCAACGCATCGAACAGGCGGCGGGTAATATCCGTGGGTTCGATCAGCTCGCGCTCGGTCAACTCCAGCACCAGGGTGACCTGGCCAACAGGAAAGGCTGCCAGAAACTCTCGGCAATCGTCCACCAGCGCGAGGTCCTGGCAGTGGCGGGCGGTAATATTCACGCCAATATGAAACCCCGGGCTGAAGCGCGTCGCGTGGGGTGCCAGTTGCGCGGCTGTCTGGCGGAGTAGGGCGCGCGTCATCGGCACAATCAGCCCGCATTCCTCGGCGAGTGGAATAAACAGGTCCGGGCGTACCAGGCCTTCCTTCGGGTGTTTCCAGCGCATCAGCACTTCACAGCCCGCCCACTCCCGCGTGTCGCCGCGTACCACGGGTTGGAAGTACGGGATGAATTCATTCGCCCCCAGCGCCCGTTGTAATTCATGGGTTGGCGCAGTCACGCGCTTTTGCAGGGCGTGCGCAAGGACGCCGGCCAACAGGCCAAAAAACACCACCAGGCTGAACATCGCAGGGTATCGGTCCTGCATATAGCGCCACACCTCACCGGCCGGCATACCGGCGTCGACACTGTAGCGATAGCGCTCGGACGCCAGGTGATGATGGGCCACGGCAAACACCGGTACCTGCGTGTTGCGCACTTTGCCGTCGGCACCCAGCCAGTTGGGTCCGACCTGCAGGATCAGGTTCGCATAACGGCTGATCAGGCGCAGCGCATTGGTCAGGTGGTAGCCGTCGATCGAGGCAAACGCGGCCTTGTCGCCCTCCACCAGGCGGTACACCAGCAAGGCCGTATCCGGCGTCACCGGGTTGCCGTTCATCAACCACAGCCGCCCATCCACGTAGTCATCCGGGTTCACCCGCGACTCGTACTGGCTGCCGAACAGCGAACTGCAATAGATATTTTTCTGCCAGGACAATGTGGTTGCGCGCACAAACGGCCGGCGTGTGACCTGCTCGCGCAGTGCCAGCTGTGCACTGCTGTCGCACGGCTGCCCGGCGAGTGGCAGCAATTCCTGGGCGGCGAGGGCGGTGTTGTCGAGCATCAGGTCGAATTGGCGCACGGCTTCCTGAGCGGTCTGCGCGGTGCTTTTCTCAAGGGTGCGTTCGGCTTGCCAGTGCAGGATGAGCACACCGAGCAGGATGGGCAGCAGCCCGCACAGCACACTGATCGAATGGCGAGTGAAGGACTTTCGAGGGCCTGTGACAGTCAGGGGCATGAATTCCGGGCCTGTTGCGCGAGAGGGCGGTGACGGTAGGGCAGTCAGGGATGCCCGGATGATAGACGGCCCGGTTCAAATATGCTCGTCAGCCCCACCGATTCTGCGATCTCGATACAGGCCTGGGCGGCAGGCGAGGACTGCCAGCGGTCCAGCACGCCAAGTCGATACGGCGCGACACCCGGGCGACAGGCGCCGGTATACGTAGCGCGGGTCAAGATCGCGCGGCAACGCTGCTGGGCGGTAACCTGTGCAACAAACCGCTTGCGCAGGCCAAGGCAATAGGGATTTGATGAAGACAGCGGACAAACACGGTTACGCTGTGTAGAATCGATTTACGCATACAAGAATATGGACTTGCGCTCACGCAAGCCTCGGCCGTCAGAGACTGATGACACCATGAAGCTACTCGGCTCCCCCCTCATCTTTGGTGATTTCCTCGCCCGCAGTGTGCGAGGCCTTTCCTGCGCGCCTCCCTTCGACCTCATCCTTGCTCGCAACTAATCAATTGCTACCCAACAAGAATGATGAGGCACCGAACATGACCGACCATTTAGACAACCCAATGGGCCTGATGGGCTTTGAATTCATCGAATTCGCATCGCCGACCCCGGGCACCCTGGAGCCGATCTTCGAGATCATGGGCTTCACCAAGGTCGCGACCCACCGCTCCAAGAATGTGCACCTGTACCGCCAGGGCGAGATCAACCTGATCCTCAACAACGAGCCCAACAGCATTGCCTCCTACTTCGCGGCGGAGCATGGCCCGTCGGTGTGCGGCATGGCGTTTCGCGTCAAGGATTCGCAGCAAGCCTACAACCGCGCGCTGGAGCTGGGTGCGCAGCCGATCCATATCGAAACCGGCCCGATGGAACTGAACCTGCCGGCGATCAAAGGCATCGGCGGCGCGCCGCTGTACCTGATCGACCGCTTCGGTGAAGGCAGCTCGATCTATGACATCGACTTTGTCTACCTCGACGGCGTAGACCGCAACCCGGTCGGTGCCGGCCTCAAGGTCATCGACCACCTGACCCACAACGTGTATCGCGGCCGCATGGTCTACTGGGCCAACTTCTACGAGAAACTGTTCAACTTCCGTGAGGCGCGCTACTTCGACATCAAGGGTGAATACACCGGCCTGACGTCCAAGGCCATGAGTGCACCGGACGGCATGATCCGCATCCCGCTGAACGAAGAGTCGTCCAAGGGTGCCGGCCAGATCGAAGAGTTCCTGATGCAGTTCAACGGCGAGGGCATCCAGCACGTGGCGTTCCTCACCGATGACCTGGTCAAGACCTGGGACGCGCTGAAGGGCATCGGCATGCGCTTCATGACCGCACCGCCGGACACCTACTACGAAATGCTCGAAGGCCGCCTGCCGAACCACGGTGAGCCGGTCGATCAACTGCAATCGCGCGGCATCCTGCTGGACGGCTCGTCGATTGAAGGCGACAAGCGCCTGTTGCTGCAAATCTTCTCGGAGACCCTGATGGGCCCGGTATTCTTCGAGTTCATCCAGCGCAAGGGTGATGATGGCTTTGGCGAAGGCAACTTCAAGGCGCTGTTCGAATCCATCGAGCGTGACCAGGTGCGTCGTGGTGTACTGACCGCCGACTGAGGGTAAAAAGCCCGGCCGGGATTGCTCCTGGCCGGGCTTTTTATTGCCTGCGGATCAGGCTTTGCGCTGACGCACCAGATGCTTGAAGCCTTCATAGACCAGCACCATTACCGCCAGCCAGATCGGGATATAGGTCAGCCATTGGCCACCCTTGATCCCTTCACCCAGCAGTAACGCCACAGCCAGCAACAGCACCGGCTCGACATAGCTGAGCAGCCCGAACAGGCTGAATGCCAGCAACCGGCTGGCGATGATGTAGCTCACCAGCGCCGATGCGCTGATCAGGCCCAGCGTTGGAATCAAGGCATACAGCTTCGGATAGGCGTCGAGCACGGCAAACCCCTGTTCGCCGCTTTGCACGAACCACCAGGCCACTGGCAGCATCAGTGCCATGTCCAGCCACAGACCGCCCAGGTGATCGGTGGACAGGTATTTACGCACCACGAAGTAGACCGGATAGCCGATGATCACGACCAGCGTGGCCCAGGAGAAACCGCCGGCCTGATACAGCTCATTGAGCACGCCGAGCGCGGCGAACACGACGGCGATCTGCTGCAGGCGCGACAACCGCTCGCCGTACACCAGGCGTCCCGTCAATACCATGGTCAGCGGCAACAGGAAGTAACCCACCGACACATCCAGGCTGCGCCCGTTCAGTGGCGCCCACATGAAGAGCCACAACTGCACGCCGAGCAATGCCGAAGACAGCACCACGCCGCCGATCAACCGCGGCTTGGCCGCCAGCCTGCGCAGCAATTCCCACACACGGCGCCATTCGCCGCTGACGATCATGAACACCGTCATGCACGGCACGGTGAGCAACATGCGCCAGCCGAAAATCTCCAGGCCGCTCAACGGCGTGAGCAGCGACGTGAAGTAATACATCACAGCAAACAACACCGACGCCGCCACGGATAAAACAACACCTTTAGACACACTGTCCTCGCCAAAACCGGTTGCTACAAAAGAAGAGAGAAATTCAGGAGGGGATTATGGAGCTTTTGACGGGAGACGGTTGCGCTGTTTTGGGGCGTTTTGCGCGAAAATTTTCATGGGGTGAGGTTTGGAGGGGGCGATAGAGACAAACCTCCTTTGATGAACCCACTTCCCATGGCGGGCCAGTTTGTTGTGGCGAGCGGGGTTATTGTGGTGAGCGGGCTTCATGTGGTGAGCGGGCTTGCCCCGCGTTGGGCTGCGAAGCAGCCCCAGTCAGCGAGCACGCGGTGGATCAGGTACTCCTCGCCGACTGGTTTTGGGGCGGCTTCGCCACCCAACGCGGGACAAGCCCGCTCACCACAGAAAACAGCTCAGCACAAAAAGCCCCGCTTGCTACAAGGCCCTATTCCCCGCTTACAAACGAGCTATCCGCCCGGACACAAAGTGCCCCACATCATTGAACCCCGGCGTGGACGAGTGCCCGGGCGTCACCAGCGAGTCGATGAAGGCTTCATCCTCCGCCGAGATCTTCACGTCGAGCGCGCCGATGTAGGCATCCCACTGTGCTTCCGTGCGCGGCCCGACAATCGCCGAGCTCACCGCAGCATTGTTGAGCACCCAGGCAATCGCAAACTCGACAATCCCCACGCCACGGCCTTGGGTGTACTGCTGGATCTGCTGGGCGATGCGCAACGACTCCACGCGCCATTCGGTTTCCAGGATGCGTTTGTCCTGGCGCGCCGCGCGGCTGCCGGCCTCGGGGGTTACATCCGGCGCGTACTTGCCGCTGAGTACGCCACGCGCCAATGGGCTGTAAGGCACCACGCCCAAGCCATAGGCGGCGGCCGCAGTGATCTGCTCGACCTCGGCCTGGCGATTGACGATGTTGTACAGCGGCTGGCTGATCACCGGCTTGTCCACGCCCAGGCGCTCAGCGACGCGAATCACTTCGGCGATGCGCCAGCCGCGATAGTTGGACAAGCCCCAATAGCGGATCTTACCCTGGCGGATCAGGTCACCGATCGCCGACACCGTGACGTCCAGCGGCGTGTCGTGGTCTTCGCGGTGCAGGTAGTAGATGTCGAGGTAGTCGGTATCCAGGCGCGTCAGGCTGGCTTCCAGCGCATTAAAGATACGCTTGCGGCTCAAGCCACTGCGATTGGGCAGGCCGTCGGTGGGGCCGATGGCGACTTTGGAGGCCAGCACCCAATCCTCACGATGGCGCGCAATGGCCTCGCCGACGATTTCCTCGGAGCGTCCGCCGGTGTAGACGTCCGCCGTGTCGATAAAATTGATGCCCTGGTCCCAGGCCTTGTCGATGATGCGCAGCGAGTCCTCGGTGTTGGTCTGTTCGCCAAACATCATGGTGCCCAGGGTCAGGGCGCTGACCTTCAGTCCGGACTGGCCCAATGTGCGGTAAATCATGCAAAGCTCCTCAAAGCAGGGAAACGTGACCTATGCAATACCAGACTCGAGGGCTCTGGAACAAGCCCTGCGCGCGTTTCTTCATTCGTGCAGCAACGCCTCGCAGCGTGCCTGCAAAAACCGGTGCAGCACTTTTACCCGCTCCGACACCTGCAGGCGGTGCGAGCACATCAGGTTGAACGGTGTGGGTTCGCCCTGCCAGTCAGGCAGCAACGGCACCAGCCGGCCGGCGTTGATGTCGCGGGCAACATCCAGGTTGGCCTTATAGGCGATACCGTGGCCGGCCAGGGCCCAGCGCCGCACGATCTCACCGTCATCGCTGAGGTAGTCACCGCTGACCTCGACCTCCTGCAACTGTGCGCCCTGGCGGAAATACCAGGTGCTGTTGGCGCGGCCGCGACGCATATAGCGCAGCGTGCTGTGCTGCGCCAGGTCCGCCGGTGTGCGGGGTGTGCCGTGGCGTGCGAGGTAGTCGGGGCTGGCGCACGCGATGCGGTGGTGGCCGGGCACCACCGGCAGCGCCACCAGGCTGGAGTCCTGCGGCACGCCAAAGCGCAGGGCAATGTCAACGGTGTCGCGAAACAGGTCGGCATTGCTGTCATTGAGCAGCAGTTGCAGGCGGATAGCCGGGTGTTCAACCTTGAATTCATCCAGCCAGCCCAGCAATACATTGCGCCCGAAGTCCGAAGGCGCCGCCAATTGCAACAGGCCGCTGAGGCTCTGGCCTTGCTGTTTGATCGCTTGCTCGCCCTCGGACAGTGCTTCCAGCGCCACGCGCACGCTGTCCAGATAGCGCCGGCCTTCTTCGGTGAGGCGCATGCTGCGAGTCGAACGCGCGAGCAGGCGAATACCCAGGCGGGTTTCCAGGCGTTTGAGCGCGATGCTCGCCGCGGCCGGCGTCAGGTTAAGGCTGCGTGCGGCGGCCGAGAGACTGCCGGTGTCGGCGGTGCGTACAAACACGTCCAGATCGAGGATCGAGCTCATTTGTAAAAATCCTTTAAAGATCTTGTCGTTTTACCGGGATTTTTCGTCGATTGCCAAGCTGGGATGATGAACGCTCACTTTCTGACCCAGGACACTTCTTCATGACTTCTTCCCTCAACGGCAAAACGGTGATCGTCATCGGCGGCAGCAGCGGTATTGGCGCCGCCGTGGCCAAGGCCGCCGCAGCACGGGGCGCCCAAGTGGTACTGGCCGGGCGTCGTTTGTCTGCGGGCAACGAAAACGGCCTGCGCAGCGAGCCGGTAGACGTTACCGATGCCGCCTCGCTGCAGCGACTGTTCGAAAGCGTGGGGCGGTTTCATCATCTGGTCTATACATCCGGGCCATCGGTGCGCGCCAAGACGCTGGCCGAGACCGACCTGGATGAGGCCCAGGCAAACTTCAATGTGAAACTCTGGGGTTCACTGCGGGCCATTCAACTGGCGCTGCCGTTTCTCGACGAGCATGGCAGCATCAGCCTGACCTCCGGGCAGTTGGGGCGTAAAGCGGCGGCTGGCCAATTCATCAAGACCGGCATCAACGCCGCGACCGAGGCATTGGGCAAGCAGTTGGCTAAAGAACTCGCGCCACGGCGCGTCAATGTGATCAGCCCCGGGGTCATTGATACACCGGCCTATGCGGGGTTGACCGAGGAGCAGCGCCTGGCGATGTTCGCCAAGGCCGGCGGCGCCTTGCCGGTAGGGCGTGTCGGGCAGGCTGGGGAAGTGGCGGCGGGGTATGTGCTGGCCATGGAGAATGGCTTCATGACCGGCGCTGTGATCGACATCGACGGCGGCGGCTTGCTCTGATTGCCGGTGCGAATGCCAATCCTCAGGCGATGCGGTCGGGTGCGAGCCCCGACCGTAGCGTCTGCGAAGGCACTCGTTCAATCAGCTGGCAGTGGTTCGCGGACATTGAAGTTGCCCTTGACCTTAAACGCCTTGCCGTCTGGCTTAAGCATTGAACAGTTGAAGGAACCTTTGGCGTGTCCGCTTTTGGGCAGTCCAGTCAGCGTTAATATGCCGTCGTAAGCGCGCATGATGCCCAGTCCATTCAGATCAGCAAACACGATGCCGACATCAAATGCGTCATTGCCGAGTTTATGTTTGCCGAGAGTCACATTTTCATAAACCTGGATGGAAAGTAGATATCGATTGGGTGGCAGGGCCTGGGTTTGCTCACCTATCACAAGATAGTAGTAACACCCACCCACCCAATCCCAATTTTTCTCGATGCTCAGCACGTTGGCATTGAACGACGGCGTTGGAAGGGGGTAATCAGTGAACGCAGCGGTAAATTTGCCATGGGCCGTCTGGAGATCCAGGTGACCTTGGCTGGCGATGATCGTACCGGCTCCATTGTTTGCGGCAAAATTGAAGGTTGCCTTCATTCGACCGTTCTTCAGCGATACCCTGATCTCACCGTTTACAGAGTGATAAGCCGGGCCGTCGGCACGGAACTGACCGACGGCCTGGTCAGGCTGTTCAGTTGAACCGAATGGAAAATTATGCTGTTTACCATCGTCAGCGAAGTTGCTGGGCAACACGATATAGAACAGATAACGCTCAACGGGTGAAATAACCTGCTCTACCGAAATCGTCCAAACATTGTCTTCATTCTTGAACAGGTGCAGCTTAGCGTCATCAGCATTAAAGAAGTGGTTAGTCGCGCCCTTCACATTGGCGTAGAAAAAGCCGCGCGTCGCGGTAATCTCGGGTTGGTAACTGAGTAGGCTCATCGTGTTGCTCCTATGGTTAGAGGCAATCTGATGCTACCTAGGCAAAAAACATCGATCTACTGTCAAAACTGACAGGTTTAACCATCAGGGTTTTAATTCCGAAAAGACTGGAAAAAGACGTGCTGACCCTGAGCCAAGGCGCACACGTCTTTTAACTTCCAGAGGTGCCGGTTAGCTTTTCAATGTTCGCGTCATCCGCAACGCCAGCACGCTGCCCGCCACGATCACCGCCGCCAGCAGGTACAGCGCCACATCCGTGGAGCCGGTGGCATCTTTCACGAAGCCGACGATATACGGGCTGAGGAAGCCGGCCATCTGGCCCATGGAGTTGATCAACGCCAGGCCCCCGGCCGCTGCGCCGGCACTGAGCATGGCGGTCGGCACTGGCCAGAACATCGGCAGGCCGGTGAGGGCGCCCATCGTCGCGATGGTCAGGCCGAGGATGGCAATGGCCGGGGTGGTGGCGAAATTCACCGCGATCACCAGGCCAATCGCGCCCATCAACATTGGCACCACCAAGTGCCAGCGGCGCTCTTTGCGCAAGTCCGCCGAACGACCGACCAGCAACATGAAGACTGCGGCCAGCAGGTAGGGGATCGCGCTGAGCCAGCCAATCACCAGGTTATCGCTGAACCCCAGGTTCTTGATGATCGACGGCAGCCAGAAGTTGATCGCGTACACGCCGCTCTGGATGCAGAAGTAAATCAGGCCGAACGCCCAGATCGCCGGGTTCTTGAACACTTCCGCCAACGAGTCGGTGGTGGTTTTCGGCTTGTTCGCGAGGTCCGTCGCCTGGTCGGCTTCCAGCACCGCGCGTTCATGCGGCGTGAGCCACTTGGCGTTGGCGAAGCTGTCGCTGAGCAGGAAGTAGGCGAGGGCGCCGAGGATCACGGTCGGGATGCCCTGCAGCAGGAACATCCACTGCCAGCCCGCCAGGCCGCCTTGGCCGGCGGCGAAGTGGTTGAGGATCCAGCCGGAAAACGGGCTGCCGAGCAGGCCGGACACCGGGATCGCCGACATGAACAACGCCATGATCCGCCCACGGCGGAAGGTCGGGAACCACTGCGAGAGGTACAGCACCACACCCGGGAAGAAGCCGGCTTCGGCCGCACCGGTAAACAGGCGCAGGGTGTAGAAATGCGTCGGCGTGGTGACGAACAGCAGGCAGGTGGACAGGGTGCCCCAGACGATCATCATCAACGCGATCCAGCGCCTCGGACCGAATTTGGTCAGCGCCAGGTTGCTCGGCACGCCGCACAGCACGTATCCGATAAAGAAGATCCCGGCACCCAGGCCGTACACGGTTTCGCTGAATTTCAATGCATCGAGCATCTGCAACTTGGCGAAGCCAACGTTTACCCGGTCGAGGTAGTTGAACAGATAGCAGATGAAAATGAAGGGGATCAGGCGCAGGGTAATGCGCTTGTAGATGGCGTTTTTATCGTCATCGGTGGCCAGTGTGGCAGCGGCGCTCTGTGACATGGGGAGTCTCTCTTTATTATGATTTTTCGCGATGCGCAGGTAACGTTGATCGCCCAAAGAGTCTCAGCCACGTGGCAGGGTGCTGTCTTTGTGCTTGCGCACAGTGAAGCATCAATTGCGCTGTGCTGATGAACAACCTGCGTTTTCAAGCACTTCTTTCAAGGAGATGGCCCCATGTTCGAGCTGGATCATGACCTGGCTCAGGATATCGTCGATCGCACCATGGCGATCCTGCCGCACAACGTCAATGTCATGGACAGCCAGGGCCTGATCCTTGGCAGCGGTGAACCGGAGCGCATCAATACCCGCCACGAGGGCGCCCAACTGGTCCTGGCCAATGGGCGCGTGGTCGAGATCGACGGGCAGACCGCCAAGCACCTCAAGGGCGTGCAGCCGGGCATCAACCTGCCGCTGATGCACGACCAGCGTCTGATCGGCGTGCTGGGCATCACCGGTGAGCCGGAAGGCCTGCGCACTTACGCCGAGCTGGTGCGCATGACCGCCGAGATGCTCGTCAGCCATCGGCACCAGCAGGTCGAACAACAATGGCGGCGCCAGCGCTGCGATGACTTGCTGGCCTTGCTGCTCGCCGACACTGGCGACTCGCCGCGCCTGGTGGACGAGGCGCAACAACTGGGCCTCAAGCCGCAGCTGCCGCGCACCCCGTACCTGTTCGAGCTGGGTGTGGGGCAATCGGCGGAGGCGTTGAGTGCCTGGCTGACCTCGCGCTATCCGGACAGCTGGTGTGTCAGCTCGGCGCAGTTTTCGCTGCTGTGGTGTCGGCCTGCCGCGCTGCAGGTCGACAATCCACGCTTGTTGGAAAAGCTCGAAGGCCTGGGCTGGCAGGTTCTGCGCGTGGCCGTGGGTGGGCAAGCCGATGGCTTGGCGGGGCTGCGCCGCTGTTACCGGCGTGTCGGTGATCTGCTCGCGTATGGGCGCGATATCCTGCCGCAATCGCGGCTGCTGACCCTCAACCGTTATCGCCTGCCCGTCATGCTCTGGCGCCATCGCAATGACGATGCCCTGGACGAATTGCTCAAGCCGCTGCACAAGGTGCTGGCCAAAGACACCAACGGCCAGTTGCTCGCGACCTTGCGCAGTTGGTGCGACCACGATGGGCAAAGCCAGGCGTGCGCCGACGCCCTCGGCATTCATCGCAATAGCCTGCGTTATCGCATGGAGCGCATCGCTGAGCTGAGCGGCGTTGATCCGCTGACCCTGGACGGCATGCTGGCTCTTTACCTAGGCGTACAGCTGCTGCCCCAGGCTTTGTCGGAATGAACAACAAACCTGAGCCAGACTTGTGCATCGGACCGGCGTCATTCCCGAAGCCAACTGGCAGCATGGGCGTCATAAAAACCGGAGAAAGCCCATGAAAATCATCATCGCCCCCGACTCGTTCAAGGACAGCCTGAGTGCCGAGGGCGTCGCCCAGGCCATTGCCGCCGGGCTGGCGCAGGTCTGGCCGGATGCGCAGAGCGTCTTGTGCCCCATGGCGGACGGTGGTGAAGGGACGGTGGATGCGGTGCTCGCGGCCTGCAACGGTGAGTTGCGGCGCCAGGCGGTGCGGGGCCCGCTGGGGGCCACGGTGCAAGCGCGTTGGGGGTGGTTGGCTGACAGCCACACCGCGATTATCGAAATGGCCGAAGCCAGCGGCCTGCAACTGGTGCCGCCGGGCCTGCGGGATGCCTGCAGCAGCAGTACGTTCGGCACCGGTGAGCTGATCCGCGCCGCCCTCGACCTGGGTGCCCAGCGCATCATCCTGGCGATTGGCGGCAGCGCCACCAACGATGGCGGGGCCGGCGCGATGCAGGCGCTCGGCGTGCAATTGTTCGACGCCGATCACCAGGCCCTGGCCCCCGGTGGCCTGGCCTTGGCTGGACTGGCGCGGATCAGCCTGGAGAACCTTGACCCACGGCTGGCGCAGGTACGCTTTGAAATCGCCGCCGATGTGAATAATCCACTGTGCGGCCCCCACGGCGCGTCGGCGATATTCGGTCCGCAAAAAGGCGCCAATCCCGAGCAGGTGCAACAGCTGGACGCCGCCCTCGGGCACTTCGCCGACCAGTGTGCCCAGGTGTTGCCCAAGGATGTGCGCGATGAGCCCGGCAGCGGCGCCGCCGGCGGCCTGGGTTTTGCCGCCAAGGCGTTTCTCGGTGCGCAGTTCCGGGCCGGGGTGGACGTGGTCGCCGAGCTGGTCGGCCTGGACGACGCCGTACGGGGCGCCGACCTGGTAATCACCGGTGAAGGTCGCTTCGACGCCCAGACCCTGCGCGGCAAAACCCCGTTCGGGGTCGCGCGCATTGCCCGCCAACATGGGGTGCCGGTGATTGTCATCGCTGGCACCCTGGGCGATGGCTACGAACAGATGTACGCCCACGGCGTGAATGCCGCATTTGCCTTGCCGTCGGGCCCGATGAGCCTGGAGCAGGCCTGCAGTGAAGCTCCGCGATTGTTGGCCGAGCGCGCGGCGGATATTGCGCGGGTATGGCGCACGGCTGCCGGGCGCTGACTTGAACCCTTGAACATGGGACAATCCGCGCCTTTTTGACACGGAGAGTCCCCATGCTGCGCCCCGCATTCCTGGCCATGCTGCTGGCTGGTATCAGCCCTCACGTCCTCGCCCAACCCGCGACTGAAACCGTACCGCTGCTGCGGGAAATCAAAAACTGGGTCACCGGTTGCGACAACTTGCGCAATTGCCACGCGCTCAGTTCACCCAGCGGCGTCGATGAAGAAGACTACAGTTCGCTGACCTTGCATATCTTTCACCAGGCAGGTCCCGAAGGGTACTTGCGCCTGCGCTTTGATCACCGCGGCGAAGACCTCGACCTTTCCACCTTGCTGCTGGATGGCCAGCCCTTGGGGCAGGCATTGACGCGCGACTTGCATGTGGAGCTGGACGATGAAGGCGGCGACCCCGAGATGCACTTCTACAGCGTCATCGAGGACGCGCCGGCGCGGCGCTGGTTGCAGCGGTTGCGCAATGGCCAGCGCCTGCAGTTGCCTGGCGATGAAAACGCGCAGGTGTCGCTGAGCGGGCTGAGTGCTTCGCTGTTGTTGATGGACGCGGTGCAGGGGCGGGTAGACAACGTCACCGCGCTGGCCCGGCCGGGCAAGGCCGCTGCCAGTGAGGTGCCGGCTCGCCAGCCGACCCCGGTGCTGCGCAAGTTCCCGACCGCACCCGCGCTGACCGCGCAAGAACAGGCCGGCCTGGCTGCAGCGGCGATCAAGGCGCTGACCAACACCGACACCGAAATGAAACCCGACGCCGAGGCCGGGGCCTTGAGTGCCGACCAGGCCATGATGGTGGTGCGCACTGACTGCGCGGCCTACAACTGCGAGTACGAAATCAGCAGCCGTGAGCGCAAGCCGCCTTACACCGAAACGTTGCTGAGCATTCAGCCTTTGCCGTTGGACGGCGCCGCGTTCGAAGGCTCCGTGGGGTATGACGAAACCACCGGCACCTTGAGTTATTTCTACAAGCTGCGCGGGATCGGTGATTGCGGTGCGGGCGGGGTCTGGGTCTTTGACGGCAAGGCGTTCCAGTTGCGTGAGTTTAAGATGATGCCGCGCTGCACCGGGAGCCCCTACGGGGATTGGCCGGCGTTGTGGACAACCCTGCCGGCGCCCTAGCCAGGCAGCGCGCATGGCCTCTACACTGGTCGGCCACGTGTCTTTCAAAGGATGAAACACCATGCACGCCCCTGAACCGCATATCGTGATCCAGCGCTTTGGCGAAACCCACCTCGAAGGCGTGGCTGCGCTCTATAACGATCCGGCCGTGTGCCGACAGGTGCTGCAGATGCCGTTTCAGTCGGTAGAGGCCTGGCGCAACAAGCTGGTCACCGACAATGAGCGCCGGCTACAACTGGTCGCCGTGCACGGCGGCGAGGTTATTGGCCAGCTGGGCCTGGAACAGTACCCGCGCGTGCGCCGTGCGCATGTCGGCTCGTTCGGCATGGGCGTGGCGCCGGCCTGGCAGGGCAAGGGCGTCGGTTCGCGCTTGTTGGCCGCCGCGCTGGACGTGGCCGACAACTGGATGAACCTGCGCCGGGTGGAACTGACGGTGTACGCCGACAACGAAGCCGCGCATCACCTGTATCGCAAGTTCGGCTTCGAAGTCGAAGGGCGCATGCGCGACTACGCCCTGCGTGACGGTGTTTTTGTCGACACCTTGAGCATGGCGCGCCTGCGCCAATCGGCTTAATCCTGCAGTGCAAACGCCACCGCAGCCTGCGCATGCAGCTCGGTGGTGTCCAGCAGCGGCAGCGTGCTGTGCTCGGGCTTGACCAGCAGGCTGATTTCCGTGCAACCGAGGATGATCGCCTGGGCGCCCCGTGCGGCCAGGCCTTCGATCACCCGCAGGTAGACCGCGCGCGACGCATCGCTGATCACGCCGACACACAATTCGTCATAGATGATCCGGTGCACGGCCTGGCGCTCGTCGGCGTCCGGCACCAGCACGGTCAGGCCCTGGGCGGCTAGGCGCGCCTTGAGAAAGTCCCGCTCCATGGTGAACGCCGTGCCGAGCAAGCCGACGGTCAGCGTGCCGGCGGCCACGGCAGCGGCGCCGGCCGCATCGGCGATATGCAGGAAGGGAATCGACACCGCCGCCTCGATGCGCGGCGCGACCAAATGCATGGTGTTGGTACACAACACCACACACTCGGCGCCCCCGGCCTGCAGGCGAAGCGCGGCATCTTCGAGGATCAGCGCGGCGTCATCCCAGCGCCCGGCATGCTGGGCTTGTTCCATCGGGCCGAAATCCACGCTGTACATCAACAGTTGCGCCGAGCGCAGCGGGCCGAGCTGGTCGCGCACGCGCTGGTTGATGATGCGGTAGTACTCGGCGCTGGACTCCCAGCTCATGCCGCCGATAAGGCCGATAGTGCGCATGCGATGCTCCTGACAAGGAAAGTCGCTTCACCTTACCCAGCGGCTGCCGAATAGTCATACGCAGTTGCCAACTCATTCACCATAGCAGTTCAAACAACGGCGTTTGCCGACCGCAGCCAGCGTGCTGGGGGACTCGTCCATACCTGTAAGAAATGACAGTATATTTCGAATCAATGCGCGTATCTAATCAGCAGTGGCGAGCAATCAATAAACCTGCCAGACCGCTGGGACGGGAGGAGTAGGGATGGCGGTTCACCCCCCCACACTCTGAGAGGCATTGTCCGGGTCGACTTAAGGCAATGCCCACATTTCAAGAGATTAGCTTCAAGTAAGATCAGGCCGGTTGAAGAAACTACGATCTATTCTGCTTCGTCGTGACGGCAGGCGTTGCAGCCGGAGCCCAATCTTATAAAAAGTTGATTCAGGAGGAATCCCTCATGGCATCGCAACCCTGCGAAGGCGATCCCGGCACCGGCCAACGCGATCACTTATCACCGACACCGCTCATTATTCCCGAAATCCATCTGCCTTTCGCTGGTCCGCCACCGCGTTCCGACCGTGAGCCGTTGCGTGCACATGCTCTCGCCTGGGCGCAGCGGTATGGCTTGATCGGACGCCGCGGTGCGCATCGGTTGAGTACCACTGCGCTGCTCGAACTGGGCATTGCGCTGTGCGGAAGGGCGCCCACGCCACAAGCCGAGATTCTGGTCTGCTGGTACCTGTGGGCGCTGATCCTCGATGACCGAATCGATGATGGCCCTTGGGCGGAAAAAGGTGCACTGGATCGTTTCATCACCGCAGTACAGGCTTTGACCGACGGTTGCGAGGCTGATCCTGCAGCTGAAACCAGCCGCTTCGATGACCCGATGCTCAGTGTTCTGGTCGATGACCTGTGGCCTCAGACCCAGCGCTTGGGGAGCGACCATTGGCGAAATAGGCTCGTGCGGCATTTGATCCAACATCTGCGAGCGCAGGCGACGCTGGTCCGCGTGCGGGAAACCGGCACGGCGCTCACGTTGGCCGAGTACCTGCCTTTGCGCCGTAACTCTTTCGGCGCACTGTTCTTCTTTGATCTCATCGATGCGGCTGAAACGCTCGATCCGTACGCGGATGCAGCGGACACCGAATGGTGGAACACGCTGCGTGAGCACGCTGCCGATATAATTGCCTGGACGAACGACATCCATTCGATTGCCAAAGATGTGGTGTGTGGTGAGCGCTTCAACCTGGTGTCGATCCTTGCCGATACCAGAAGCCTGGACTGGCCTGCCGCGATTGAATCGGCCCATCAGATGGTGAACACGGCGGTTGCGCAGTTCACCGCGGTCGCCGCCCAGCCTGCGAATCATCGGCGGTCCGCCGCGACTGACCCGGATCGGCTGCGCCAGGTTGTCCGGGCGGCGGGTGACTGGCACCGGAGCGTTTCTCGCTATCACCTGCAAGCTGCCGACGCTTCGGCACAGGATAACCGGCAAGTGGATCTGAAACTGACCCCGCCGACTCTTAAATCCCGTCAATTCGAAGTCGACCCGTACCCATTGTATGAGCGTTTGCGTACCTCGTTACCGATCGTTTACGACGAGCCCACCGATGTGTGGCTGGTCAGTCGATATGTGGATGTGAAGGCGGCGCTGACCCATCCTGGGGCGAGCAACAACAACTACAGTTGGCAGATTGGACCGTTGCTGGGACACACAATTGTCACTATGGACGGATGCGAGCACGCTCAGCACCGAGCGTTGCTGAGTCCATCGTTTCGCAGCAATGCCCTCGCGGCGCTTGAGACCTCCATCATCGCGGTAACCACAGACCTTCTGGCGCAAATGCAGGGTCGACGTCAGGTGGACCTCATTGCCGATTTCACCGCGGCACTGCCCGTGCGGGTGATGGCTCGCGCACTGGGTCTCCCGGCTGAAACCCGCGAGGAAGTGGAGCGGCTTAAACGTTGGTGTGCCGTGGGCTTTGCTTATATGGGCAACTATCGACAGGACCCGGCACTGTTGACCGGTGGGTTATCCAACCGAGACAGTTTCTACGACTTCATCCAGCCACACATCGACGCCCGCCGTTCTGAACCCTCAGATGATTTGATTTCGCAGCTCCTGGCGGCTCAGATCGACGGCAAGCCGTTGTCGGAGACGTTCGTCCGGTCCTACTGTGCGATCCTGATGACGGCGGGTAGCGAGACCAGTCACGGTGCGCTGGCGAATCTGATTGTCAACCTGCTGAACGAGCCGGGTGTCAAAGACGCGGTGATGGCCAATCCAGAGCTGATGGATAATGCGCTCGCCGAAACCCTGCGACGCAACCCGCCTTTGCAACTAGTACTGCGGGAGGCCCGTGAATCGCTGGAGCTGCCGTCGGGAACGATTCCTGCCGGAGCGACCCTGGCCTGTCTGATCGGCTCGGCCAACCGTGACCCAGACCAATTCACCGATCCGGACACTTTCAACATGTCGCGCACCGAACACGCAGCCAGCCATTTCGCCTTTGGCGCGGGGCGCCACTTCTGTCTGGGCTCAATGCTGGCACGGATGGAGATCACGATCAGCGCTCGCATGCTGCTACAGGCCTTTCCAAACCTGCGCTGGGCTCCTGGGTTCAAGCCTACCGAGCACGGATTCCTCAATCGATGCCCTGGGCACCTGGAGGTCACACTATGAGTACTACTGACTTCACTGAGGAAGCCGGCTACACCAGCAGTTATCTTGCCGATCAGCACGCAGGCCAATTGGCCCGTTTACGCACCCTGGAGCGTGCCTTTGACCCCTTGAGCGAGGAGGTTTTTAATCAGTTGGATCTTACGCACACGTCTGCCATCCTCGATCTCGGCGCCGGTGCCGGATCCTTCGCGAGATGGCTGAGCAAGCGATATCTCGACGCGACGGTCACCGCCACTGACATCGACACCCGATTCCTGGCCGATATTCCCGGCATTCGGGTGCTGACCCACAATGCGGCGACTGATGGTTTTCCTGCTGCCTCCTTTGACGTGGTGCATGCTCGGGCGCTGCTGTGTCACCTCAGCGAACGCGAAGAAATCTTGACGCGAGCCGCAACCTGGGTCCGCCCGGGCGGTTGGTTGGTGATCGAAGACGTGAGTCTGCAACCGAGCTTGAGCACTGCGAACCCGCTGTTTCGAAAAGTAGCCGAGGCCGGAGTCACCCTCCTGGAGCAGACCATCGGTTCCAACATGCGCTGGGCTGATACGCTTGCCGCTGGATTACGTGCTCGGGGACTCTCCAGCGTTGGGCAACGTACCCTCGAAGGTCGAATCGGTGACAACAGCCTCGCCGATGCCTTTTGGGCTGCAACCACCGCCCAGGCTGGACCGGCGCTGCTGAAACTGGCGTTACTCACTCAAGACGACCTTGACGCCATGGCCCGCCTGCGTGCCGATCCAGGGTTCGACGAGGCAGCGCTGACGTTCGTCAGCGCCTGGGGGCAAGTCCCCTTACCTGAGTAAACCTCGCGCACTGAAAGCAGTGTGCGGGGGAGGGCATGCGTAATTGCACGGAAGGGAATGCACAATGAACAATGATGTAGTGTTAGTTGACGCTCAGGATGTACAGATCGGAGTGTGTGACAAACGCACAGCACACCTGGGAGCGGGAAAGCTTCATCGCGCATTTTCAGTGCACCTGATCGACAGCGATGGGCGTCATCTACTTCAGCGTCGTGCCGCCGGAAAAATGCTCTGGCCAGGGTTCTGGTCGAATGCGTGCTGCAGTCATCCGGCTCCGGGAGAGACTATCCTGGATGCCGCAGCTCGTCGTCTGCGTGAGGAATTAGGCGTCACGGCCTCGTGCCGTTTTTTATACAGTTTTGAGTACCATGCGCGCTTTGGTTCAATCGGCGCGGAACACGAATTTTGTCATGTATTGGTTGCGCAATCTGACGCTTTGGTCAGCCCGGCACTTGAAGAAGTCAGCGAGATCAAGTGGTGGACACGAGCCGAAATATCCGCGCGCCTTTCAGAATCGCAAGAACAGTTCACTCCCTGGTTTCGAATGGAGTGGCGTCAGCTTTTATCGGAGCATCCCTCTTTCGATACACCTGTATTGCAGGCCTGATCAAGCCGCAATGGGCGTCATGCGAATCTCCTGAAATCCTCAATCCCAGGCGAGGATCTTGCGCGTGCTGCAGTGTGTACCTGTAGCACGCAACACCGTCATGACAGGTATAAACCTGTTAATTCTAACAGTAGACGGTAAGCGTTTTGGCGCTGTTAATGGAGGTCAGGCCTATTCCATGCAGGCTTGATCCATTGATAGACGAAGGAATTGCATATCGACTACGGCGCTTACGTTAACAGGCGCGCCGTTCATCGATCAGCCGTGGCGCAATATCCCGCCCCTGAAACGCCAGCCCAGGGCTGGCACGTCAACCGCACCGTTCATTGCATTCCACGTTGAGGCCGGGGCGCCTGGGTTGGAGTTGATCCAACGGTCAGCGACGAGCCGCGCCTCACGCTGGTGTTTAGTCATACGCTGAGTGGCCGCATCTGCCATGATCAGGCTTCGCAATCTGGCTCACCCAAGGAAATCCGCAATGGACGATGTACAGCAACTGGGCGAGATGCTTCGTCATTACGCTGATAGCGAAGCGCACAAAAAACAGCAATTTGACCTGCAGTCGGCGCGCTGGACGCACAAGCTCAACGAGTTGTTCGGGCAGATCGAGCAGTGGCTCGAACCGGTCAAGCAGGTGGGGTTGCTCGAAGTTCACCGTGAGCCCTATGTGGCCAGCGGACCGAGCGTGCCGGTCGAGGCCTCGACCTTCAAGACCGAGAAGCTGACCGTGCAGATCACCGGCAAACCGGTGGAGTTCGTGCCGGACGTGATGGGCGTGGGCGGCTTGATTTCCGTGGCCGTGATGGGCCTGACCGCTGCGCGCCACGGCAGTGTGTCGCTGGTGCTGGCGGCGGATAAAAATGACTGGATCTGGAAGAAAACCAACGGCCTGAAAGACCCGGACACTTTTGCCTTCGACGCCAACTTCCTCGCCTCGCAATTGCAGAGCCTGATTCCGCGCGAACGCGGCTGAAGCACACGGCCCTCGCCGGTACATCGGTGCCGACTGAGGACGTGTCTACTTCAGCGCCGGGTCGCCGGGGTTGAGCGCCTTCCAGCTTTGCAGCACGGCCTGCGCCTTGGGTTCCTGGCCATTTTCCAGGTAGTACTGGATCAGCGAAAGCCGCGCAGTGCGGTGATAGGGCTGGCGCTTGAGCAGGTCTTCCAACTGCTCGCAAGCTGGCTCGACCTCACCGCTGTCATGCAGGGCCACGGCCAGTACGTACGCAAACTGGGCGTTGGCCGGGTCCAGTCGTGCCGCTTGGCGCAGGTAGGGCATGGCCTTGGCGGTGTCGCCAGCGCGAATCCGCATCAAGCCCTGGGTGTGCTGCAACAGCGGCGCGTCGGGGTGCAGTGCCAGCTGCTCGGCGATCAACGCGCGTGCTTCGTCGGCGCGACCATTGGCTTCAAGCCACTGGGCGAAGGTCACCAATGCCGGGAAAAAGTCCGGATCGCGCAATAACGCGGCGCGCAACTGCGCTTCGACCCGGTCGCCACGGCCGCTGGCCTGGTAGAGCATCGCCAGGTTGAGGTTGGCTTCGGCGCGTTCCTGCAGGCTCAACTGCACCTGTTCGTATTCGGCGATGGCCTTGTCCCAGGCCGGGCCCTGTCCCGGCACACTCAGCAGATCGCGCGCGGCGAGGATGCGCACGGCGCGCACCGGATCCTTGAGCAATGGCCCATACAGCGCGACACGCTCCGGTGGCGGCAACAACGCGCTGACCGCACGCACGGCACTTTCGCGCACCTGCGGGGCGGCGTTGGCCAGGTCCCTGGTTGCCAGCTTCAGCGCTTGTTCGCTCGGGTAATTGGGCAACTCCATCAACATCGTCGCGCGCTGGATCGCCGGCAGGTTGCTGCGCGCCAGCTGGTCATACAGTGCCTGGGCCGCACCGGGCTGGCCCCCGCGAATCAGCGCCATGCTGTCCGCGTAACTGGGAGCGCGCAGCACGTCCCGCGCGCCGGCGGGGATGCTGAAGCTGTGGTCGTGCCGCAAATCGTTGCCCATGTAGAACTTGCCGGGCATATGGCAATCGACGCAGAACGAACCGGGTTGCCCAGGTGGCAGCCGCGTGTGTTCGATGGACTCGTAGTTTTTTGCCTGCAAGCCACGCCCGTCCACCGTGGCGATCGGGGTTTTGCCTGCCGGGTTATGGCACTGCAGGCATACGCCATTGCCTGGGGCCTTGAGCTCGGCGCTGTGGGGGTTGTGGCAATTGCTGCAGCGCACGCCTTTTTCGGCCATTTTGCTTTGGGCGAAGGAGCCGTGCTCAAACACTTCATCCTTGATCTTGCCGTCCAGGGCATACAGCTCGCGGGTCAACACGCTGGGCAGGTAGTCGTCCATCAGGCGCTTGCCCACGGTGAAACCATCGCCCAGCGGCGCACGGCGTGCATGGCAGCGGGCGCAGGTTTCGAGTTCGACGGTGGCGTCCTTGTCTTTCAAATCCACGGCAAACCCGGCGTGCACCGCATCAGTGTTTTTGGCGGTCCACTGCAGGTGGTTGGAGGCCGGGCCATGACAGGCCTGGCAGCCCACGCCGAGGCTGTTCCATTGACTGTTAAAGCGGTTGTTGAGCGCATCGAAGTTGCGTTTGTAGCCGGTGGTGTGGCATTCCACGCACATGAAGTTGGCGTTCTGGTTGGGTTTGCTCCAGTGCAACGGGTTCTTGAAGGTGACGCCCTGGCCTGGATAGAGATGAAACCAGCGGCCTTTCTGGGTATCCCAGGCCACGCCCAGGGCCTGCAAGCGACCGTCGCCGACTTCGAGCAGATATTGCTGCAACGGCGCGATGCCAAACGTGTAGGCCACCTTGAAGTCGGCCGCCTTGCCATCGCTGCCCGGCGTGTTGACCCAGAACTCATCGCCGCGTTGATAGAACCGCGTGGTTTCACCTTCGGCACTGAACGAGGCGTTGTTGAAATCCGCCGGGATCGTCTGCGGCGTGGCGGGCTGCATCGCCAGTTGGTGGTGCGAGCCTTGCCAGTCCTTGGCCTGGGCCTGGTGGCAGCCCTGGCACTGCTGCTCGTCGACCAGTTGCGCAGGGGGCGCGATGACCACCGGTTTGGTCGCCGCCACGGGCGCCGGAGCCGGTAACCGAGGCGCGCTGGCCTGCAGGAAAAACCAGATCCCGGCCATGGCCGCCAACAGCAGCACAATCAGCACGGGGTACAGGTAACGACGGGGCGAATCACGGTGGGGTACAACAGGTGCTGGTTTGGGCTTGGGCATTCCGACTTCCGCTGTCTTGATGCATGGACGCTCTACGGCGTGCTTAAGCTCCGTGCAGCTTTGACGCTGGCCACAGTCCTGTCAAACGGGCAGGTGAAAAAAGCACTATTTCGCCAGGATTGGCTATACCTACAGCTCAGTGTTTTGACGAAGACCGCCAGGGAGTTCAATGATGAAACTAAGGCTAATGATCAGCACCGTGTGCATCGCAACCCTCGCCATGAGCGGTTGCGCCAGCAAGGTCACGCAACCGGATGAGTACTCGGGCTTTCTCTCCGACTACAGCCAGCTCAAGGAGGCCCAGTCGCCTTCGGGGGCCGAAGTGATGCGCTGGGTCGATCCCAAGCTGGATCTGAGTCGCTATAACGCGGTGTACATCGAACCGACCCAGTTCTACCCCAAGCCCCAGGCCACCGCGAAAATCCCGGACAGCACCCTCAATGGCATCAACACCTACTACAACCAGGCGCTCAAGCGTGAGCTGGCGAAGTCGTTGCCGCTGGCCAATGCCCCCGGCCCTGGCGTGATAGTGGTGCGTGCGGCGATCACGGCGGTAAGCAGCAAGACCGAGTCCCTCAAGCCGTATGAGTACATTCCGGTTGCCCTGGTGGCGGCGGCGGTGAGTACCGGCACCGGCATCCGCGACCAGGAAACCACCCTCGGCACCGAGGCGCAGTTCCTCGACGGCGCCAGTGGCAAGGTGCTCGCCCAAGTCGTGCGCAAAGGCACCGGCAAGCCACTGGCGAACGACTCGCAGGTGATGAAGGCCGACGATGTCAAAAGCGTCATTGATGGCTGGGCATCGGACCTGCATCAGTCTTACCTGAAGCTGAAAAAGCACTGACGCTTAAAACGCATTCCTGGCCGGTTTGTTGTAGTAGCTGAGCAGGGCATCGTAGCGGCGGGTGACGAGGTAATAGTCGTCACTCAGTTGCTGCGGTGGGGCGTGTTCGTGCCAGTGTTGGGTGAGCGTGCGCAAGGCTGAGAGGTACGCGTCGGCCGGCTCGTTCAGGGTGTACCAGAGAAAATGGGCTTCTTCGTCGAGCTTGTCGCCCGGATGGGTACGCACATAGGCCCGGGCGCTGTCTGCCGCCTGTTGCACGGTGTCGGCCAAGGCTGCCACGGCAGGCGGCGTCAGGCTGGCGTTGCGCATGCCTTGCTCGATCTGGTTCACGGCCTGGCGCGCGGCGATCATGTAATTGAGCACCTGCCAGTGCATGTCCCGGCCGAAGCGTGCCTCGATCAACGCCAGCTGCGCCGGGCGCACCGCCATGTCGGCCTGCTCCAGCGGCGTGCGCAGCGCGGTCGAGGCCGCCAGGTAGTCCTGGCCTTTCTCGGCCAGTTGCAACGCATACTGTTTTCTCACGGCTTCGACGAGGATTTGCTGTGCGGCAGACGTCCACTCCGGCAGCGTGACCCGATCAGCCAGCGAGGTGAAGCTGTTCAGGCTGGCCGCGTAGGTCGCGGCGGGCCCGAGCAGTGGGCTGTCGGGTTGCTGGCGCCGCAGTTTCAGGGTGTACAGCTCAGAGCAGACCGACGCGCGGATATAGCGGGCATCGGGCTCGCTGCGGTCGCCGAATTTATCGTAGCTGCGCACTTCCTCCTGCCCGGTACTCATGAAGTAGTAGGCCAGGCGTGTTTCGCGATCGACGCGGTTTACGCAATCAATGATCGGCGCAATGGCGCTGGCCGCCGCGGTGTAGGGGCTGTCACGCTGGTCGAGCCACAACTGGGCGTATTGCAGCGGTTTGGTGGCGCCGGCTACGCCGAGCAAGCCCAGGCCGAGCACCAGGCCGATAGGCACCAGCCATTTCGGATTCATTGCGTCGCCTCCTGTCCATACCACTGCGCCTCGGTGGCGGGGGCCTGGCACGCGGCGTCGGTGCGCGGCATGCGACTGCACAGGCGTTCGGTCCAGGGTTGCAGGCCCTGGTTGCGGGTGACGCGGTGCTGGCTGTCGAGCAGGGCCAGGCCTGCGTACAGCGCAATCCCCAGGATCACCAACAGTCCCATGCCCAGTACGGCCCAGCGCGGATTGCGCGCGGTCCACGGGGTGTGACTGTTCATCAAGGGTCGCTTGATCACGCCGATAAGCGCCAGCACCGCCACCAGTGTCAGGCTGGCAAACGGGCTGAAGACATACCCCAGCGTGGCGGCGAGGATCAGTCCAGGCACCAGGTCCCGTATCGGCAGCAATGGCAAGTGTGTAGGGCTGAGCCAGCGGGGCAGGCGTTGACTGAGCTGCTCATCCAGCACGCGGTACTGATGGGCCAGCGGGCGCCAGGCCTGCCAGGCCACACCGGCGCCGATTACTGCGGCGAATGCCCACAACACGCCGTAGCCCAGCGTCGGTACCACGTTGCCGGCCAGGGTTTCGGCCTTTGCCAGCGCGCCGACCAGGCAACTCAGCACCAGCGCGACGATCCACGGCCAGGTGTCCATCGCCGTGTCCCAGCCTTGCCAGAAATACACAGTGCCGCTTCGGCCACGTGGTCGGCGTAGATGTCGGCGCTGAGCGCCTGGCAGGCTTTCCAGTCGTGTTCGTTGAAGCGCTGGGCGAAGGCACGCCGCTGGCCCAGGCTCAGCGGTGCCAGCAGCAACCGCGCGGCCCGTTGTTGCGGGGTGTTGGGGGCTTCGGCCGCCAGGGCACGCTGGCGCGCCATGAAGATAGGCGCTTGCTGGCGCCGCAACAGCAGCGTCCACTCGTCTGCCGGGCAGTCATGACCCGCGCCGCCGTGCCAGTGCTGGCCGGCGCAGACTGCCTCGAATACGGCGCTCGACCAGTAGTGACTCTGCGCCAGCAGCCGCGCCAGCCAGTGGTTGAACCACTCGGCATGTGGGTGATTGTTCACCCAAGGGTGCTCGTCGCGCGCTGCATAAGCGGCCAGGAACCCCGTCTCATCCTTGTGCTCCAGAGCTTCGCGCAGCGGTTGCTGCAAGGCCGCGCGGTGCTTGCGCTCGAGCTTCCCGACCAGCTCGGCGGGCAACTCCAGGCGCTGCCAGGCGGTCAGCCAGTTGAACGTTTCAAAGGCCCAGCGCGTGTCTTCGGGGTTGAGGTCGCCTTCGATGTCGCGCAGCAGCAGGTGGATTTCGAAGTGCAGGGCGCCGCCATTACTGAGCGCCGCCTGGTAACGCTCGGCCAAGGTCTCGCCATGGGTCTCGATGATGACTTCGTCGGCTTCTTGCGGTTCCTCGCTCCACGTCAGCGCGGCCTCATAGGCTTCGCGCAGGCGCTGGAAACCCTCGGGGTCGTCATCCGGCCGGGCCTTCTTCAGCAGCGCCGCGTAAGTGCGCTTGATCGTGCGGCTATCGGCATCCGGCGGCAGGCCAAGGATATTCCAGCAAGTCATGTGCGGTGCAACTCCCTAAACAATCGCGCGCACATTACCTGTTTTACGGGGTGATAAACCAGCGGTAGTAGGGGTTGGCGCTGTCTTGCTGCAATACATCGCGAATATCCCGGCCCCAGGCATCGCGGTCGCCGTCGTAGGCATGCAGGCTCGCGCGGTAGAACTGCAGCAGGCGTTGCTGCTCGGCGGCCAGGGTGCGGGTGAAGGCTGCATCGGCGTTGACCAGCGGCGCCGGCACCCGCAGGTCGAGCAACGCCGGCAGCACCCGCGTGATCTCCTGGCTGCGCACCCATGGCGCGTATTCGATGCGCGGCTGGTCGTCGGTGACCGGCAATGCATCGGCGGCAAAGCGCTCAAGACCCTGGCGGTCGGTGACCCAGGTGGCGAGCAGCGTGGCCGCCGAATCGATACCGACGTCCGCCAGCGCGCTGCTGACGCCGGGTTGCGCAAACCGTTGGCGAATGCGTTCGGCATCCAGTTCGATGGGGTCGCGGGAGCCCACCAGCAACATCTCGTGGAATTCACTGGTCCACAGCGAGGCGTACGGGAATACGTTGAGGAAACTGCGCACCAAGGCACGGGAATCGTCGATATTCTGCGTCGGCAACGGCAGCCATTGCGCCAGCAGGCCCTGTTTGCCCAGGCGCGTGGCCGCCAATTGGTAGAAGTCCTGGGAATACAGGTTGACCACGCCGGCGGCGGAGGGCGGCGGCGGCTCCAGGGTGATCAGGTCATAGGTTTGCGGGTTGCGCAGCAGTTCCTGGCGACCGTCGCGCAGGCGTACCTCCACGCCCGGGTCACTCGCGACGTTGTAGTTGCCCTTGAACAGCGGCGCGGCTTGCACCACGCCCGGCAACAACTCGGCAACCACACGCTGCTCCAGGCCCGGATAGCGCAACAGCGCACCGGCGGTGATGCCGGTACCGAAGCCGATTACCAGCGCCGACTTGGGCTCGGCGTTATGAACCAACAACGGCAACAATGCCTGGATGCGCATGTAGCGCAGCGACGGCATGGCGTCACCGGTATTCGACACGCCCTGGATATACAGGCGCTGGAAGCTCCGCGCGCCCTGGCCCTGGGTGACCACCGCGACCGTCGCGCCACGTCCTTCCTGGTAAAACGCCACGCTGGCATTGCGCGCGCCGGGCAGCAGCTTGGCGAGCCGGTCCACCGGCGTCAGCAGCGCCACCGCCAGCGACACCAGCGCCACTGCGACCACGGCCTGGCGCCGGCCTTTTTTCACGCCATGGCCACGACGTACGGCCAAATAACCCACAATGCCGGCGACCACGGCCAACAGGCCCAGGGTGCGCACCAGCCCCAGCCAGGGAATCAGCACAAAGCCACACAGCATCACCCCGACAATCCTGCCGAGGGTGTTGAAGGCCACCACCGCACCGACATCGCGCCCGACCTGCTGGTTGCCGACACTCAGGCGCAAGGCCACGGGGAACGCCGCACCAAGCAACAGCGTCGGCACAAACACGATGCACAACGCCGCCACGGCAAAACGCGCGCTCATCCCGGGCAACTCACTGCCGCCCAGGCTCAATACCAACGCCTCGGCCTGGGTTTGCAGCAGCACCAGCCAACGCCCGAGCAAGGCGATTTCCAGCAGCGCCACCAGCCCCGCGCCCGCAATCAGCAGGCCAAAAACACCCCAGGGATCGCGCAGGCGCTGCACCCGATGGGCCATCAACTGGCTGCCGATAAACAGCCCGCCAAGGTAGGTGGCCAGCACCACGGCAAACGCGTAGGTACGGGTGCTCATGAACTGCACGATGGACTGCGACCACACCACTTCATACCCCAACGCCACGCCCCCGGCGATGGCGTACAACACCAGTGCCAGCCGCGCCGGCTGCACGCGATGGGCCGGCGGCACCCGCGCCGCCACCGGGTGACGCAGCGACAGCAGCGCCCCCAGCGCCGCCACCAGGTTGAGCAGCGCCGCCGCCAGTGCACTGCCGCGCACACCGAATTGCGCGATCAGCACAAAAGCGGTCAGCAAGGTCCCGGCAATCGCGCCCGCGGTATTCGCCGCATACAGGCGCCCACCGGCCTGGCCCAGGCCCTTGGCGTCGATGTTCAGCGAACGCACCAGTACCGGCAGCGTGCCGCCCATCAGCAGGGCTGGCAAACCAACCAGCAGGAACGGCAGCGCCCAAGCCAGCAGGCCGATGCGCTGCTCCAGCCAGGCGAACGGTTCAGCCGCCATGCCCAGGGCCAGCGTCGCGCCCACCCCGAAGACCGCGACCAATAATTCAATCCCGGCATACAACAACAGCGGCCGTGCAAAGCGGTCCGCCAGACGCCCGAACAGCAGCCCGCCCAAGGCCAGCCCGGCGAAAAACGCACTGATCCCGGTGGTGATCGCGTACACCTCCACGCCGACCACCAGCGACAGCTGCTTGATCCACAGCACCTGGTACACCAGGGCGGCGCTGCCGGAGATAAACAGGAGGAGGGCGGGAATGAGGATTGCGGCGGACGAGGTCACATCAATGGGCTTGCTGGCGGTGCGTGAGGTCATTGCCGAATTCCAAGGTAAGCGCAGGAACCTGTGGGCGCACGCAAGCCGGCGCCCACAGTGATCTCCAGTGATTCACAGAATGTGCCCACCCCATGCGGTGAGCACAGTGTTACCGCTAGCCCGCAGGTGCGGCCTTCATCTTCGCCTCGATTTTCTTGTCCACCGCTTCACGTATCTGGTCGATGCTGAAGCTGGCCGGTTTCTGGCTGGGCGGGTACTCGATGAACGTCTCGAGGAACTTCGCCGATTTGGTCACCGCCACCGCACCGAGGTAGACGTTCTTGGTGCTCCAGTCGTAGTACTGGTCGGAGACCACGTCCGCGCGTTCATACGGGTCCATCCTCAGGTTGAAGATCTTCGGCACCCGCAATTGCACGAAGGGCTCGCTCCAGACGCGGAAACCACCCGGCTGGCGCTGTTCGGCGAACACTACTTTCCAGTTGTCGAAGCGGACCGCCACCAGCGCTCCGTCATCGTTGAAGTAGAAGAACTCGTTACGCGCGCCCTTGGGTTGCTGGCCGGTGATGTACGGCAGTTGGTTGTAGCCGTCCAGGTGCACCTTGAAGTTGGTGCCGCCTGCCGTCGGCGCCCAGCCCTTGAGCAGCTTGTCCTTGACGTCGCCATCACCGGCGGCGGCCAGCAGGGTCGGGAACCAGTCCAGCCCCGAGACCATTTCGTTGGACACTTCACCCGCCTTGACCTTGCCCGGCCAACGGATGATCGCCGGCACCCGGTAGGCGCCTTCCCAGTTGGAGTCTTTCTCGTTGCGGAACGGCGTGGTCGCCGCGTCCGGCCAGGAGAACTGGTTCGGCCCGTTGTCGGTGGTGTAGACGACGATGGTGTTGTCGGCGATTTTCAGCTCGTCGAGGGTTTGCAGGAGCTTGCCCACATCGCCATCGTGTTCGAGCATGCCATCGGCGTACTCGTTGCCGGGCATGCCGCTCTGGCCCTTCATCGAGTCACGCACGTGCGTGAATACGTGCATGCGCGTGGTGTTCATCCACACGAAGAAGGGTTTGTTGGCTTCGGCCTGTTTCTTGATGAATGCCTGGGCCGCCGCGGTGGTTTCATCGTCGATGGTTTCCATGCGCTTGGTGGTCAAGGCACCGGTGTCTTCGATCTTGCCGTCGGCGAAGCTGTGGATCACCCCGCGCGGGGTGTTGGCCTTGACGAACTCCGCGTCGTCCTTGGGCCAGTAGGGGCGCTCGGGTTCTTCTTCGGCATTGAGGTGGTACAGGTTGCCGAAGAACTCATCGAAACCGTGGTTGGTCGGCAGGTATTCGTCGCGGTCACCGAGGTGGTTCTTGCCGAACTGCCCGGTGGAGTAGCCCAGCGACTTGAGCGCCTGGGCGATGGTGATATCACGCTTTTGCAGGCCGATTGGCGCGCCCGGGATGCCCACCTTCGACAGGCCGGTGCGCAACGGCGTCTGGCCAGTGATAAAGGACGAGCGCCCGGCCGTGCAGCTGTTCTCCGCGTAGTAGTCGGTGAACAGCATGCCTTCTTTGGCGATCCGGTCGATATTCGGGGTCTTGTAGCCCACCACGCCCATGGAATAGGCGCTGATGTTGGTCTGCCCGATATCATCGCCGAATATCACCAGGATATTCGGCTTGTCGGCGGCCCAGGCGGATGCCGAGGCCCCCAGCACCGAAGCCGCCACCAGGGCGAGCTTCGGCAGCCACTTACGTATGCGAGTCATAAGACTTGCTCCTTCTAGGGCTTGAGTCGCATTGCCTGCGACCAACGTTTTTTACAGTCCATCGCTACGTCTTGCTTATTGCACCTTCACTTGCACAGCCGGTTCGAAGGGGTAGATGCGGCGCCATTCGCTCGCCATGTCCACCACGGTCCAGTGCTGTGTCCTGGCCAGGTCCAGGGCCTTGTCCAGGCGCCCCACCTGAGAATTGCGGTCATAGGCCCACTCGCGCTTGGCGTCGGTGTGGTGGACCAGGCCCATAAAACGCTTGCCCGAACCTGCGGCGGTCCACTGCAGCATTTGCAGGTCGCCGTCGGAGTTGCCGAAGGCCAGGATCGGCCGGCGGCCGATGATCGAGTCGATGCTTTCCGGCTTGCCCGGGCCGTCGTCGTTATGCGCCAGCTTGGCCGTGCGCAAGACCTGTGGCTGGCCGTCCTTGAGCTGGAACTGGGTGACAAAATTCGAGCCGATCACCTGTTCCGGCGGCACGCCATACACCTCTTCGGCAAAGGCGCGCATGAACGCGGTGTCACCGCCGGAGACGATGTAGGTCTTGAACTGCTGGCTGCGCAGGTAGTCGAGCATTTCCAGCATCGGCTGGTAGATCATCTGGTCGAACGGCTTGCCGGTCTTGGGATGACGGGCCTGCTTCAACCAATTCCGGGCATTGGCGATAAAGGCCTCGGTGCTGACCCCGGTGTGGGTGGCACCGATGATTTTCAGCAGGCCGTCCATGCCGCTCTGGGCCAGGGCCTGGTGATCGTTCTCAAGCACAGCCTTGAACGGCTGGGTGGTTTTCCACTCCGGATGCTGCGGCGCCAGGCGCTTGACTTCATCGAAGGCAAACAGCACTTCGAAGTACGCCGGCTGTTCGGTCCACAGGGTGCCATCGTTGTCGAACACGGCGATGCGTTCGGCGGGCTTCACGTAGTCCTTGGAGCCTTCGACCGTCACGGCCTGGACGAACTCGATGATCTGTTGTTTGCTCGGGCCTTCGTTCCAGGAGGGCAACGGGTCGGCAGCGAGGGCGGGCAGGCTCAGCAGGAGCAGCAGGGGCAGGGCAGAACGCAGTGACGTCATGGGAAGTCCTTTTCGTGACGAGGGTTCAGTGCAAGCAAGCGTAGTCGACGACACACCCAACGCAATGTCGCGCACAGCGTTCGCCACAGCGGTGGAACACGTGGCCACAGGCCATGTAGCAGGTAGCCGGCCAGCACCAACAGCACACCGGCGGCGATCCACACCATCCACTGCCGCGACAGCTGCCAGCGGCTGTGCTGCCCGAGGGCCTTGAGGTCCTCGGCGACGGAAAACGTCGGCGTGTAGGCGCTCGCCGCCTGGGCGTCGAAGGTCAGCGCCGGAAGCTGCGCGAGTTGCAGGCGATGGTGACGGCTGTCCCACCATTTCACGCTGATCGCTGGCAGGCTGAAGTGACCGCCCTGTTGCACGCGGTACACCAGCCGGTCGATACGCTGGCCGCCGGTGATGGCCCCCCGACCGTCATCCAGATTGCTGATGATCGGCGCTTGCGGGTACAGGCGCAGGCCACTGACATCCGCGGCACTGGGGGGTGGGAGCGACAGCGCGGGTGTGTCGTCGGCTTGCAGGGTCAGGGTACGCGTGAGGCTGTCGCCGACACGCAGGTCGGTGGCCGCCAGGGTCTGGCCCAGGCGCAGGTCGCTGGCAACCAGCACGGGTTCGCCGGGGGCAAAGCCTGGAGGCTGGGTGGCCTCGAACGTCAGCGGCGTACTCTGCGCACTCAGGGGCGCGCTGGCCTGGCCGGGTTGGGCGCTGACGGTCAACGCGGGCACCGTGAAACGTTGCGCCACGCTCGGGGTGATGCGGTAGGCGTAGCGCATGCCGTAGAAAGTCTTGCCGTCGATCACCTGAGTGGTGTGCTTGGCCTCGCCGCCGGGCGCTTGCACGCGTGCGCCGTCGAGTTTGAGCGGTGGCAACGTCGCGGCGGCAGTGAACCAGGTGTCGGTCAGTACGTCGACCTGGACTTGCAATTGCTCGCCCACCACTACGGACGCGCCCGGTATCAGCTGGGCTTGCACCCGCAGTTGCGGCTCGGCCGCCCATAACGGTCCCGCAAGCAACAGCAGCACGGCGCAATAACCCTTCATGGCTGCGCCTCCTGATCCTGCAGGCTGAATTTGCGCCGCAAGAAGGTGGCCGGCGAGGTGGTCAGGTTCTGCAGCCACAACGCATCGTCATGGGCTTGCTCGGTCTGGATTGTCTTGCTCTGGCCTTTGCCGGGTGCCTTGTCGAACTTGACCTCATCGGGCTTGACCTCGGGCGCGTTATTCGCCGCGCTCTCGGTGTCTTTTTTCAGCGCGATGGCCAGCGCGAGGTTGGCGCTGGCCTCGGGAAACACCGGCTGCAACTGCAACGCGTGTTGATAGGCGACGATGGCGTCATCGAACTTGAAGCGGCGCACGTGGATATTGCCCAGATAGAAGGCGGCCGGCGCGGTGTCGAGGGTCGCGAAGGTGGTTTGGGCCAAGTCGTAGTCGGCGGCGTTGTAGGCGGCGATACCTTTCCAGTACGGGTCGACAAACCGCGCCGCCGCCTCGGGGTAGTGGTGGTGTTCGAAGGCCCAGCGGCCTTGCTGGTCCGGCGTGAGGAACGGATTGGCCTCGGCCTGGGTTGGTTGCAGCAACACGCCCAACAGCAACACGGCTGTCCAGTTCAGGCTCCAGCCCCGCCGCACGCTGAACAGCGCCAACAGCAACAGCGGCCAGCACAGCCAGTAGCCGGCGTCTTTCCATTGCAGCAGGCGCTGCTGTTCGTCGGCGTTCTGGAAGTGCGCCTGGGCGTGCAGTTCGATCCAGTCGAGGTCATCGTCATTCAGCGTAAGGCTGCCCAGCGGCGCGTCGGTGGCCGAGGCCAATGCCTTGAGCGTGGGGCTGCTACCCAGGGCCAGCACCAACACTTGCAGCGGGCTGTCGGCCAGATGCTGCTTGAGGCTCGGCAATTGCGCGGTGTCAGCACCGTCGGTGACCAGCAGCAGGGTGCCGGGTGCGTTGTCCAGCAAGCGCTTGGCCTGGTCGATCACGGCGGCCACATTCTTGCCGGGCTGGCTGATCAGGTCGGTGGCCAACGCCTGGATGAAGGTGTCGAGCAATGCCGGGTCATCGGTGGGTGGCAGTACCAGGTGGGCGCTGCCGGCGTACACCAGCAGCGCAGTGCGTGCGCCTTTGCGCCGCTGCACCAGGTCGTGCAGCGTGTGCTGGGCGGCGCGCAGGCGTGTCGGCGGCACATCGGCGGTGTCCATCGAGGGCGAAAGGTCGACGGCGATAATCAGCGGTGCGCGGTTTTCCAGGAAGTCCGGGCGATCCTGTTCCCAGGTCGGCCCGGCAGCGGCGATGGCGCCGAGCATCAGCAGGGCGCTGAGCACGTGCACCGGGCGCAGGCGATGGCGATCGGTGGGCGTCAGCAGTAAGTGCGGCAACAGATGGGGCGCGATATTTGCGCGCAGGCGCCGCTGCAGGTCGCGGCTGCGCCGCCAGATCAACGGCAGCAACACGCCAACAAGCGCCAGCAGCAGCCAGGCGGGGCGCAGGAAATGGAAGTCAGCGAGATTCATCAGCGGCCCTCCGGTGCGGCCAGCCGGCGGCGATCAGGTGATACACCGCCAACATCGCCAGCGCCGCCGCCAACGGCCACCAGAACAGATCGCGCTTGGGCTGGTGGCTCAGCGTCTTGGCCTGATGCGGGGTGATCGTATCCAGGGTGGCGTAGACCTGGGCCAGGCTGTCACGGTCCTCGGCGCGGAAATAGCGGCCGCCGGTGGCCGAGGCAATCGCTTGCAGCGTGCTCAGGTCGACCTTGGCCTCGCCGCTGGCCTGCGGGTCGCCAATCGCGATAGTGTGGATGATCACGCCCTTGGCGGCGGCCATCTCGGCGGCGTGGTCGGGTGGGATTGCGCTGCTGGTGTCGTTGCCGTCGGTGAGCAGGATCAGCACTTTCTGCGGCTCATGGGCCTGGTCCAGCAGCTTCAGGCCCAGCCCGATGGCATCGCCGATGGCGGTATTGGGCCCGGCCATGCCGATGCCGCTGTCGTCCAGCAGCAGCGACAGGCTGGTGTGATCGAGGGTCAATGGCGCCTGGGGATAGGCGCCGCTGCCGAACAGGATCAGGCCGATGCGGTCATTCTTGCGTTGCTGGATAAAGCCATGCACCACCTGTTTGACGGCGGCCAGGCGGTCGATCCTGTGCCCGTTGGCGTCGTTGAAGTCCTGGGTTTCCATGGACTGGGAAATATCGATGGCGAGCATCAGGTCGCGCACCGGTTGCTGGCGTTCGATGGGTTTTTCCACCCACACCGGGCGGGCGATGGCCACGACCAGCAAGGCCCAGACCAGCAGGTTCAGCAGCAGTTGGGCGCGATTGTGCCGCGCGCCGCTGTTGGACGGTACGGCGCCGACGGCCTCGGTCATGCCACTGAAAAACGGCACGCGCACGGCGCTGCGGGCTTCACGGTAGTGCGGCAAATAGCGGTAGGCCAGCCATGGCAATGGCAGCAACAGCAGCAGCCAGGGGTAATCAAGCTGCCACATGGTGATGCTCCACCCAGGCTTTGCACTGGGCCAGCAAGTGCGCGTCCGCCGACGCCGTGCCGTAGGCCAGTGCACCCAGGCGCTGGCTGAGGTCAGCGGGCACGGGCGCGCCGGCGTGGCGCTGCAGGAAGGCTTGCCAGTCGGCGCCGCTCAAGGTCGGCACGCGCTGGCGTTCCTCGGCGCCCAGTGGCATCGACAGCGCGACGCGCTTGAGCAGTTCGGGCAGCTCGCGCATATCCCGCAGGGCATTCAGGCGTGCCAGGGCTTCGCGCCGGTACGCATCACGTCGCCAACGCAGCCACCTGCGCGCGGCCAGTATCAGCACGCCCAGCACGGCCACGCCCAGTAGCACGCCCCAGCCCCAGGTCTGCGGCCAATAGCTGACCGGCGCGGGCAAGCCCAACTCCTGGAGTTGCTCGATGCTCGGGACCGGCGTGCTCACCGGCGTCTCCCCAGTTCGCTGCGCAATTGGTCGACGGCGGGCAGGGCCGTGCTGATCATCAGCAAGGGCACCTGGCTGCGGCGCAACAGACTCGCGACCGCCTGCAAACGCCCGCCGAGAAAATCGCCCAAAGGTTGGCGCACCTGGCGCTTGCTCACCTCCAGCGTCACCTGCAACTGGCCCTGGGTCACGAGCAATTGCCCCCGGCTGGGCACGTTGAGCGCCAGCGGGTCGTAGACCTGCAGCGCCACCACATCGTTATGCGCCGACAGTTGCTGCAGCAGTTGCAAAGTGCGCGGTCCGGCACCGGCGAAATCACTGACCAGGCAGATCAAGTGGTCGTGGCCGGCCACCGCCAGGCAGTGTTGCAGGACCTTGTCCAACTGGCTGTCGCCGTCGCCATCGGCGTTGCTCGCCTTCAACTCGCGATTCTGCTCGGCGATACGGCTGCACAGTGCTTCCACACGCTTGCGGCTGCGCAACGGCACGACACTGTCGATGCGTGCATCATTGAACACCAGGCCGCCGACCCGGTCCCCGGCGTTGAACACCATCCACGCCGCCAGCGCGCCCAGCTCGGCGGCGACCGCCGACTTGAAGCTGCGCACCGAACCGAAAAACATCGACATGCGCTGGTCCACCACGATCAGCGCCGGGCGGTCGCGCTCTTCGGTGAAGGTGCGCACCACCGGTTTGCCGGTGCGCAGGGACGCGCGCCAGTCCAGGTGGCGCAAATCGTCACCCGGCTGGTAGCGGCGCAGCTCGTCGAAATTCAAGCCACGCCCGCGCAGGCGTGAGGCATGGTTGCCGGCCAGAATGCTGCCCTGGGGCTGGCGCGCGACGAAACTCAGGTCGCGCGCCTGGAATTGCAAGGCCATCAGTTGCGCTAGGCTGACGTAGACGAAGCCGTCGGCGTTCATGCCGGAATCGCCACTTTGCTCAGCAGGCGGTCGAGTACCTGATCGGCGCTGACGCCATCGGCCACGGCGTCGTAGCTCAGTTGCAGGCGATGCCGCAGCACCGGGTGCGCCACCGCCTGCACATTCGCCGGGGTGACAAAGGCCTGGCCCTGCAACCAGGCGTCGGCCCGTGCGCAGCGGTCCAGGCCGATGCCACCGCGCGGACTGGCGCCGAGGCTGATCCAGCGTGCCAGATCGGCATCGTAGTCGGCGGGATGGCGGGTGGCGTTGATCAGGTCGATCAGGTAGCGATCGATAGCGGGGGACACCTGCACCGCGCTGACGGCGTGGCGGGCGGCGAAGATCACTTCCTGGGCCAAGGTAAAGCCCTGCACGGCCTGGGTGGTGGCCGCCTGTTCTTCCTCACGCAGCAGGCGCAGGACCTGGCTTTCATTCTCGGCACTGGGGTAGTCCAGCAGCACCTTCATCACAAAACGGTCCATCTGCGCCTCCGGCAACGGGTAGGTGCCTTCCTGCTCGATAGGGTTTTGCGTGGCGACCACGATAAACAGCTGCGGCAACCCATGACTGGCGCCGGCCACGGTGATTTGCCGTTCTTCCATGGCCTCCAGCAGCGCCGCCTGGACCTTGGCCGGGGCGCGGTTGATCTCGTCGGCAAGGATCAGGTTGCCGAACAAGGGGCCGGGCTGGAAGCGGATCTGGTTCTGGCCGTCGACCTGGTGCAGCACTTCGGCGCCGGTGATGTCCGAGGGCAGCAGGTCAGGGGTGAACTGGATACGGCTCATTTTCGCGTCCAGGTGCCGCGCCAGCGCCTTGACCGTGCGGGTCTTGGCCAGTCCCGGCAGGCTTTCGAGCAACAGGTGCCCGTTGGCCAACAGGCCCAGCAGGATCTGGCGGATCACCTGGTCCTGGCCGAGCACACTTTGCGCCATGCTGGCTTGCAAGGCTTTCACATCATCGAGCGCTGTCATGCCAATCATCCTTGAAACGGTGGGTCACCAGGGAGCGGCGACCACGATGTATTGCACGGAACTGCCGACGTATCGCGGCTGGTACCAGGTTGGCCCGCAATGCTGGTAGGCCACGCCGTTGGCGACCACCGAAACGCAATCCGGCGGCACGCTGCTGACCTGGGTGCCGATCGCCAGGATGGTCGCGGTGGTGGCGCCGACCACGGCTGCAGCCGCCCAGGGGTGATACCAGTCATCCGGGTGCGGCGGTGGTGGCGGTGGTGGCGGTGGCGGAGGGGGCGGCATCGGATAGGGATGCGGTCCAGGTCCAGGCCCAGGCCCCGGATGAGGTTGCGGCCCTGGATTCGGATGGGGTTGCGGGTGCGGCGCCGGATGCGGCGGCATCGGCCGTGGCGCCGGCATCGGATGCGGTGGCGGCGGCCGGTAGCCACCGCCGCCGGGATGCGGCACCACAAATGTGCGAGCGCCACCGCCACCGCGCAATTGCCAGGCCTGGGCCACCAGCGGGTCGAACAGCGTCAACACCAGGCTGGCCGTGAGTACCGCCGCCGTGGTCTTCATGGCTGTTCTCCCTGCGGCTCCAACTGTTGCAGCGGGACGGCACGCGCACCCGCCGGCGCGATGAATTCAAAATCCCTGGCCGCCAGCGCAGGGCTGAGCTGCCATTGATAGTCGACGCTGTGGCGCGGCTGTTCGGCGCTGTCGCGGCGGCTGATCACCAGGCGACACGGCAGCGGTTGCGGGCCCTGGCGCACCCACAGTTGCCAGTCGATATCCGGCTGGCGAAAGGCATAGTGGTCACAGGCCTTGCCGTCCAGGCTGTCCTGCCCGATTAGCAGTGCGCTACGCAGGCCCACGGCCTTGGCGGTGCCGGGGTTCCAGCGAAACAGGTCGGCCAGCGGCAACTCGATGCCGTAGCGCTCGCTCAACTGGTCGAGCAAACCGCTGATGTCTGCCGGGGCGTCCTGGCTGGCGAAGTAACCGCTGCGGCTATCGAACAGGGTAAAACGCCGGCCGTTGTAGAACAGGCTGCGGCGCTTGCCGTCGCTCTCGACCGTCACCTGCAGCTTGTCCGGCCGCTTGGCGAGCAGGCGGGTGTGATGGCGAAACTCGATGACCTGGCCATTTTCCAGCACCTGGTCAGTACGGCTGTCAGCCTCGATGCGAAATTGCTGCAGGCTGCGCAAGTAGCCGCCCATCTGCTCCAGGGCGCTGAGGGCCTTGGGCTCCAGCTCGTCGGCCGAGGTGCCATTGGCGGCCAGCAGCAAGCTGATCAAGACCATGCGTGTGCGATGAAAACGGGACATGGCGCACCTCGTTCAAAGCATGAAAGTGGGAATTACCGGGATGAACGACACGCGGAAATTCCAGCGACTGCTGATCAGGTCGCCCCCTTGCAATTCACCGGGGCGCTGACGTCGCTCACCGGCAGGCGGTTGATCAGGTTCCAATCGACACCCAGCGAAATCGGGACAGCCGGCATGGAGCTGCCGAAGTCGGGCAGGTTGGCGGCCGACAGGTTGAAACTGCCGAGCAGGCCGACCCACAGTGAGGCGTCGCGTAACGTTCTCACCAGACGTACTGCAGGCGGAAGGTCCAGGTGTTCACGTCCGGCGAGCCACGGCGCTCGGACACGGTGTCGGAGTAGGCCAGCAAGCCGCCAAACTGTGGCGAGAGCATGAAGCCCAGGCTGGCACCGAGCAGGGCGTTTTCCTGTTTGTTGTCCTGCCAGTCGCCGTCGATACGGCTTTCACCGCCCCGGCTGTAGGTGGCGTCCAGCGAGGCCCATAACGCACGGTTGAAGGTGTAGCTGTAATGGCCTTCGATGGCGTACAGCGGCTTTTGCTCGAGCTTGCTGTCGCCGTGGTAATCCTTGTTATCGCCAAACAGCGAGACCCAGGTGTTGATTTCCAGCCAGGTCGGGCCGATGGGGGTGCCGAAGCCGAGTTCCGGCTTGAATACCCAGCGGTTGGAACCGATGTTGATGATGCGGTCTTTGTCGTAGTCTCCGGTGGGCGCGGTGATCCACAGCGCGCCGGTCAGGAAGGTCTCGGGTTTCCAGCTGGCAAACTCTTCGGCGGTCAGCGCCGGGCCACCGAAGATGTTGTGCGCAAACACGATCTGGGCGTCGCCCATGCCGCCGTTGTGCTTGGTACCGTCGAAGAAGCGCGCATTGTCGAACGACGCCGAGACATCCGCGTACGGCTGGATGAATTGAATTGCGCTGTTGCGCCCGTCAATGCCGAATGAGCGCGCGTAGCGGAACAGGTAGAGGTCGGCATTCAACGACAGGCCGGTGATCGGCAGCGTGGTGTCGATGGGGGTGTTGGTGTCGACTCGGTTGTAATAGCCGAACACCATGTTCAAGTCGGTGGGCGTGTTCTGCCAGTCCCTGGCGTTGTCGGCAAATCCCATGCCTGGCACCAGGGCCAATGTCGATGCACAGAACGCACTCAGTCGGGCACGTGAAATCATAGCGCTACTCCTTGTCGGCCTGATATCTGGGGCTACATGCCCGGTCTACCCCTGTTGCGACCGGGCAGGCAGTGTTACTTCAACGGGGTCAAGGGCGGCAGTTTCCATTGACCATTACCCACCTCAGGCTTGGGCAGGTAAATCCGCAGTACCGCGTAAAACGGACCGGGTGGGGCGGGCAGCCAGTTGCTCTGCTCGGCCTTCGGTGGTTCGTGATGCTGCAGCGCCAGGGTCAGGCCGCCATCGGCGTCCAGCTTGAGGTTGGGCAGCATGCGCGAATTGATCAGGTAGCGTTTCTTGTGGTTGGGCACCAGCAGCTTGGTCTTGCCGTCGTACATGGTCAGCGACCAGAACGCGTCGGCCGGTGGCAGCTGGTCCTTGGCGAAATGCACGGTGTAGCTGTGGCGTGCGCCGTTGGCCGGCTTGCCTTCGCTGTCGACGTAGTAACCCAGGTAGGCGGCCTCATCGGTGGAATTGCCGAAAATCCCCATGTCCGCACCGGCGTAGCGGTACAGGTAGTTGTTCTGCAGGTGATCGCGGCTGCCGAACAGGTCACCGCTGCTGACCTGGTGGGTGTCGACCTTGTCTTTCTTGAAGGCGGCGAATTCGGCGCGGGCGTCGGCAATCCCTTCTTCCAGGGACTTGCGCTGTTCAGCCGTCAGGTCCTTGACCTTGAACGGCGCGCCGGGGGCGATACCGATCTTGGCAAAGCGCGCCAGCAGGTCTTTTTCACTGTCCTGGGGTGCGGCGAAGGCCAGCATGAAGTTCAGGTAGCGAAACAGCTGCGGGCCTTCGGTCATGGTCGCCATGGGCTTGGGCCATTCGATCTTCGGTGCCTTGGCCGGCGCCGCTTGCTTCACGTAGCTGCTCAGCGGCTGCACCTTGTAGCCATTCTGGATCTGCTTGACCTTGTTCAGGTCCTTCTCGTCAAACAGTTGCGTGCGGTACAGGGCATAGGCGATGTTGCTTTCGCTGTAGACCACGCGGTCGATGTCGACCGGCTGCTGACCTTTCCAGTCCGGGCCGGCGATCATGTAGTGGCCGCCGTTATTGCCGGTGCTGCGCGTGCCCAGGTAGGCGAAGTTCTGCGTGTAGAGGTCGATCAGCTGCACCGAGTAGTAACGGTTGTCTTCGATCTTGGGCAGGGTCAGCACTTGTGGCTCGCTGCGCAGGTCCAGCCAGACGAAAGAGTAGGGCGTGTCCGAGTTCGGGGTGACGAAAGCGCTGTCCTTGGGCGTGAAGACCTGGGCGGTGTTGCCGATGTGGTTGAACGGTGCCTTGAAGTTGGCACCGCCCTTGTCGACGGCTTGGGTGTAGAGCGTCTTGTACATTTCCACCACCGGGTAGCCATACAAGTAGGCTTCCTTGGCAATGGCCCGGGCTTCGCTGGGCGTTGCGGTGAAATCGGCCCAGGCGCCGGTACTCATGAGTATCGAGAGGCTCGCCAACAGCAGGCGCGTCGGTTTTCTGATCATGTTGTTGCGTCTCTTAGGGAACTGGGGTGATGTCGTCGAGTTTCCAGCTTTTATCGAAGTAGGCCTCGGTCGGCGCGTACAGTCGGAAATAGCTGAACCAATGTTTGCCGGGGAGAGTTTGCACCCAGTTGCTCTCGAAGTCTTTTGGCGCGTGCGGTCCGAAGTAAAGATCGATCGATCCATCGGGGTTTTTCTTTAAATCCTGGCGTGAGGACAGGTCGGCCTTGCGTTGTGGGTTGTCGATCAGGCAGCGGCTGTCGATGTCGTAGACAGTCAGTGACCAGAATTGCCTGGCGGGTGGATTGGCGCCCACATGCAGCGTGTAGTGTTTGCCGCCGTCGAGCCATTGGCCGTCTTTATCGGTGTAGGCGCCGAGGTAGGTCTGGCCCAGGCCCGGGGTCTTGGACACCATGCCCTTGGTGTTGGTGACCGCCTCGTAGAACCAGGCGCTGCGTTCCCACAGCTGGTCGTAGTAGCCAAGGCGCTGGGAGGGTTCGGCGATGTTGAGCACTGTGTCCCACTGCCGGTCTTTCCAGTACTGGGAGCCCGGGAAGCGCTTGGCGAAGGCATTCGCCTTGGCGATCAGCTCGCCCATCTGCGCGCCTTGCTCCAGGGCCTGGCGCTGGCGATCGTTGGGGTTGAACGGTTTGTCCTTTTCGATACCGAGGCTGGCGAGCATGGCCATGTAGAAGCGATCACGTTCATTGACCGGCTCTTTCTGGATGATCCCGTGCAGCCGCTGCCAGTACGCCATGCCGCGTGGCTGGGTGCCGGACCAGGCTTTGCCGCCGGGCGAGAGCAAGCGGGTCGGGGCGGGCTTGCTCCGTTGGGCATAGGGGTACATCTTGAATTGGTCGACCAGGGCCTTGCCTTTGGCCGGGTCCGGGTCCAGCACGCGAAAACCGACGAGCACGTTCATGGTTTCCGACTTGGCCACGTAATACCGGCCCGCATCCGCCGGCGGCTGCTGGCCTGGTGGAATCACCAGGTATTTGCCGCCCTTGCCTTGATCCGGACCGGTCTGGCCCATGTCGATAATGGCGCGCTGCCAGAAGTCGCCAATCCCGCCGGCCGTGGGCCCGGGAGGTAACTCGATCACCAGCGGGCCGGTTTCGTTGAGGTCGACGAAACCGAGGATATACGGGGTGGTGGCGTTGGCCGTGATGACCCCGAGTTTGTCTTCATAACTGTTAAGGACCATCAGGTCGCCACTGCGGGCGCCCAGCTTGCTGCTGAATTCTTCCTGCCACTGGGCGTAGGACACCAGCGGCAATGCCCAGAGAAAACTCTGCGTGGCTTGTTGGAAGTCCAGCTCGCCAAACACCTTGGCGATATCACTGCGCGCCGGCAGTTCGCCCTCCATGTTGATCGGGCCGATGCGCGTGTCCAGCGTCTGCGCCTGCACACCCACACTGCAACCGGCCGACAGGGCCAGCAGGCTGAAACCGGCATTGCGAAGCAGAGCGTTCATTGCGTCACCTTACTTTCCAAACGTCACGTTGATCCCGGCAAACAGGGTGAACTGCGGCAAGCCATCGCCTTTGCGGGCTACGGTCCACTGCGGCTCGATAAAAGCGTTGAAGATGTTGCTGCCGGCTTTCCAGGCCTTGCCCGCACCCAGGCCGATGGGGATGTAGTGGGTGTCGTTTTTCAGGTCGAAGGTCCAGGTGCCGGTGGAGCGCAGGTACCAGCCCTTGGGGAGGTTATGGATGATGAAGGGCTGGAACGTGGCGCTTTCCACGTGGGGGCGATCATGGTCGCCGGCGAATGAACTCTGGTACTGCACCAACGCACCGAGCAGGCCGCGTGGCGAGGAGTCGATGGCGATGGCCGCCAGGCCCGCCTGCCACTTGCCGGTGCCCAGCTCATCATGCTCGGCGGTGGGTGCGGTGATCTGCGGGCCGATGCCCAGCTGCACGCCGTCGGTCTTGAGCAGGAAAATATCGAACAGGTTGAGGTCGCCGATGCCGGTGCTGTAGCCACTGTGCGGATCCGGGCGGGTGCTGATCGGCAGCGTGGCACGCAACAGCTGCGGCACGCCGATGAAGTCCGACGGTGCAATCGGCAATGTACCGCGCAGCAACAGGTCATTGGTGTGCGCGTTACTGTCATACAACCTGGGCGTGTAGTAGTCCTGCAAGTTGGCGCCCGGTGCCAGATTGAGCGGGTTGTTACTCTTGTTGGCGGTATCGGCGTTATCGGCGTGTGCAGAAAACGTCGGCATGGTGAACGCTGCCAGCATCAATGCCGGAACAAACGGTGATCTGGACATGACAATTCCCCAATTCCATGGCGACTTGCCCGACTACATCTACGTGCTCGGGCTGCCCTGCGTCATAAACGCTGTAGGACCTGTCGATTGAAATTAGCAGCTATATCCAGACGCGCTAGCAACCCGAATGAATTAGTTGTTTAGAAAGGGGAAGAGCAGTGGCCTACCGCTCCAAAGAGCGATAGGCGGCAACGGGGAAATGTCAGGCTGCCAGTATGGCTTTGACTTTGTCGCGCAGTTGATCGATGGAAAACGGCTTGCCAATCACGTGCATGCCCGCGGGCACATCGATGCTCTCGGCATAGCCGCTGGCAAACAGGATCGGCAGGTCAGGACGCAGTTCACGCACTTTGGTCGCCAGTTGCTTGCCATCCATGTCCGGCAGGCCGACATCGGTCATCATCAGGTTGATGACATTGTTGGAGTCTTCCACCACTTTCAGGGCCTCTTCGGCGTCGGCGGCCTCAAGCACCTGGAACTCCAACTCTTCAAGCACATCGACGATCAACATGCGCACGATGGCATCGTCTTCGACGACAAGGATGGTGGGGGCGGTGGCGGACATAATGAGGGTTCCCGAAAAGTGAGGTGCAGGTCGTGCTCAGTGCAAAGACCATCTTCTAATGAGTGGCTTCGATCCTGGCAAGTTCCCGCAGCAGGTCTTCATTGTGAAGGCAATGGACAAGAATGTCCCGCTCGGGAGAGGACCCTGCGCCTCACGCGGTCGAGTGAGGCGAGGGTATTCACGTGCCAGGCATTATAGCGGCGTCATCAACTGCGCAACGGCCGCACCGTCAACCTTGTCGGCAGCCAGATCGCGCGCTTGGAATTCGCTGACGTTGTAGGTCAGCGTGCCGTGTTTTTTGCCATAGGGCCTGCGCGTCACCGCAGTCAGCCCGCTGCTTAACGCTTTATCCAGGCCTTCCTGCATCGATTGCAATGTTTGGAATTTCACCAGCCCTGCGTCCGGGTCATAAAAAAACCATTCTGTTTCTCCGTTCTTGACCTTGATACCGGCTAACAGCCCATGATCTTTCTCACCGATCCTCAGGGTTTTCGAGGTGGGGGAGTTGGTCAGGTCTTCGATGATTTGCGCGGCCGTGCATTTTGTGACGGTTTGGTCCAGGTGAAAGCTTTTTTTGTCGCCGACCACGTCTTGAAAGGTTCTCAGGGTCTTGATGAAGGTTTGCGCTTCGGGGGTCAAGGGCGCGTCGGCGGCGCGGTACAGGTTGGTGAGGAACACGTCTTCTTTGCCATGCTCGATCGCCAGCGCCATCGTATTTGCCATTGCCGCGCACTCGCCGCGGGAGGCGGGGTCGACATGCGCGTGGTAGTGGGTCTGTGACGCAGGGAATAACCGCACACCGGGTGCATCGACGTCACAGTTCAGAAGATGTGAGGCGTATTGTGCATTCTCTATGGCCTTCGACTTGATTTCCTTGGCAAGCATGCCAATTTCTTCCGCAGTCCGGCCGGGCTTGGAAATCAGTTCGATGAGCCCTTGCGCGCTGATATCTGGGTAATAATCGCGAAGACGGGTCACATCGCCACTTTCAAAGCCGCGATTGAAATCAGCGCGATTATGCGGCCACTGCGCACGCTCGAGGTTGTTCTTGAACCCTTCGTGATGAGGCCCGATCGGTGCTCCAGCGTCGATAGGGCCTGGCCTGCCATTCAGAGGGGTGAAGTGCTGCAAGGGCGCGCCAAATGCCTCCTGCTTGAGCGGATTGTAGGCGTACCAGTTGCCATTGCGATGGACAGCGACCCCGTCGACGGAACCCTCGGCGACTTTATACGACCCCAGGGCTGCCGCCCCGTATTCCTTGTTGGCCGCCTTCAGCAGGTCATAGCTCCCCGATGCGCCCCGAACCTTGTTGATCAGCCATTGGCCTGAATGGCTGAACATTCTGGCGCCCTGGGTCGCCAATGCGGCTGTACCGATGGCCAGGCCCTTGGCGCCGCTCAAAGGGTTGAGTGCGCTGATCAGGGCGCCGCCGATGATGCGTCCCGCGTGCGCAGCCTTCACCGCAGTGGAGGCGCCCGTCGAGGCTACCTTGGCGACTTTTGCGCCGGCTCCGTAGCCCGCGGTCAAGAGACCGAACGCATCCAGGCCAAGGTCGATAAGGCCCGCCTCGTAGTCACCCTGGCGAAAATTGACAATGGCCGACCTCAAGGGAATCAAGTTGAGGAAAAACTCCTTGACGCGCTCATCCCCGGCTTTCTGCTGATCCAGTGTCGTGGTTCCAAAGGCTTGCGTGCGTTGATCATGGCCACCGATATCCAGGTGTTTAAAAAAAGCGTCGGCGAGGTAGTGTGTGCGTGCGGAAGTAAAGCTCAAAGGGACTGGCGCCGAATCCACCGGTGTTCTTTCAGGCGCTTGGCGGTCATGGTCATCCGGTATGAATTTTTCTATGCGGGTCTGGATATTGCTGTTGCGTTGATCGCCCCGGGTAATGGCGGCTTCCGAGCGCTTGATGATGCGGCTGTTTAAAATGTCCACTTCATACACGCACACCTGCGGTTCTCCATCCACCATTCGCTGCGTTCTTATCAGCAACTCATTGCGTCTGGAGCGAAAGACGGGCGGGTTTATAAACCCTGTATCAATGACATATTGGTTTTTTTGGTAAAGATCAATTTTACCCAGTTCGAGGTTTTTTCGATCTTCCAGGGGCAGTTCAGAGATCAAGTGCCTTATTTGGGTCTTGACGCCTTTTTCCAGGGAGTCGACAGCGGTTTCGTACTGGCCGAGAAACTCGCCGTTGACATTAAGCCTGGGCCGCTCGTTGATCGCGTCGATGGGGATTCGGCTATCGTCGGTTTTCCAGCGGACATTGATCCCCATCATCGCCATGTCGAGCATCGAATGCTTGCCATCCAACTGCTTGGATTTGTCATCCGAAACCGTCGTGAGACATTTCTCCTCGAACGGTAGACCTTCGCCAAACTGTTGCTTGAGCTTCTCCAGGGCAATCGCTTTGCGACTTGGAATGCTGGCCCCGAGTAATTCAGAGGCCGTGGTTCTTTCGTTGATTTGCTGATTGAACGCGGTCCTGACGGTTTCCACTTCCTGCGGAGTGTAGAGCGCGTCCTCTTTCCTGGCGACAAGGCCATTGATCACGCCCCAATCCAGCAGCAAGGCCTGGGTGATATGGTCCGGGGGATCATTCAGCGCTTGTGCCGCGCTCATGACATGGCCGTAGCTCATCTGTGACGCCGTTCCCGGCGCAATCGCTTCGATCTTGGCCACCGCCCGACAAAAATTGACCCAGGCCTGGCTGCCATTGACCACGCTGCCGGGAATATCCTGGACCAGCAACTGCGGCGCCACGCGTGCCAGCAACACGTGGGTGGCGAGTTTGGCTTCGGCCTGCGTGACCCGGCCGGCAGTCGCCAGATGGCGACTCAGCCCATCGACGACAGTGGCCGCGGGCATGCCCCAATACGCTTCCTGACCCAGATCAAAGCCGGCGACCGACTGCCGGCGGGGTTGCTCGACGGACTCACGATCCAGGCCAATGTTAATGGCGGCCATCACGTAATCGCCGAGGCTGGTGGGCGTGGCAATGCCATTCAGGCCGTCCTGCACGGCTTGGCCTAGCGCCTGGGCCTTGGGTGACTTGAGCAGGGTTTGCAGGGCCTGACCCGGTTCCTGCAATTGGGCCTCCGACAACGAGGCGGCTTTTATCAGCGCACCCAATGCGCCTCGGGCCAATTGCGCCTGGGTGTCGGAGGAGGGGGTCTGGTTATCACTGCGCAGGATGCTGGAATCGACAATGACCCGGACCTTGCGTTGCTCCTCCTGCGTCAGGGGATGGGGCCAGGACAGCGCTCCGCCGAGATTGCCCTCTGGCTGTTGCAGGGCGTGAGCGTGAGCGGCTTCGGCCAGGTGAGCCAGGTCGGATCGGGTCTGAGGGATGGGCAAGTCATGATGCTTGATAAACATTTCGAGGCTGACAGAGGGCGCGCCGCCCAAGGCGTTGAACCGATGATCGTCGGAGCGCGCATCAATCGCGACCTGAGTGTTTTTCAAATGGGCCAGCACGGCGGACGGCGCCGCGTCCTCGGCCAGGCTTTTTGCCGCGCGGGTCAGCTGTTGTGCCAGGTTCTTCCAATTGTGTGCATTTGCTTGCGCACGCGCCTGGGATGAATCCGATGGGGGCGCACCTGGCGTGTTCGCCGGGGGGGTGTCGTTTACGTCGGCAGCAGTGTGGGTAGATTGCGCTGACGTTGCAGGATGGGCGTGCTCTGTGACTCGGGGCTGTAGTTGCGAAACGGACGAAGACATCATCGTTATCACCTTTGCAGATTAGGATAATCGCCTACAAAAAAGCCTCACTGCGCGTGAGGCCTACTGCAAATGAGTGACGAGCCGAACTGAGCAGTTCCGGTGGGACCGCCTGCAGAAATGTCATAAGTGTTTTGGTTGGGCGGATGTAACAGACTTGGCGGGCGGCACAGGTCGTGGCGCAGGAATCTGTACGCTTAATCCTCAATACACATTAGAAACGTAGCCCTGTACCGCCACTTTGGGGCAAACTCCCGGTTTTTCCATACTTGGCCAAGGCATGCCCATGACTCCTGCGTCGTCCGTCGATGAAAAGAGCTTTCGTACACTGCTCAGCCGAAACGTGGCTTTGCCCCTGGGTGTGGGCGTGCTCAGTGCGGTGTTTTTCGTCTGTCTGATCACCTATTTGCTCTCGGTTATCCAGTGGGTGGAGCACACCGACCGGGTCATCAACAACCTCAACGAGTCGTCCAAGCTGACGGTGGACCTGGAAACCGGCTTGCGCGGCTTCCTGATCACCGGTGACGAGCATTTCCTCGACCCGTATGAAGTGGCCAAGCCGCGCATCATTGGTGATTTACACAATTTGCAGGAGCTGGTGGCGGATAACCCTCAGCAAGTGGATCGGCTCAAGCGCCTGGAGGCGATGCAGGCCGAGTGGAACAAGTACGCCCAATCGATGATTGACCTGCAGCGCCAGAGCGGCGATTACCGGGGGGCGGTGAAGTCCGGTCGCGGCAAGAGCCTGACCGACGCGATTCGCCAGGAATATGCAGACGCCGTGGAGATGGAGCAGCAGTTCCGTGTCACGCGCAATCAAGATGTCACCCGCACCACCGTGATCAGCGTGACCGCATACCTGGCTTTCGTGCTGGGCCTGAGTGGTTTTCTCGCCTATATCGGTCGTAAGAATTTGCTTGCACTTTCAGATAGTTACAGCGCAAACCTCGCGTCACAACAGAAGATCGCGCGACGCCTCGAACAACAAGCCTGGCTGCGTAACGGCCAGACCGAACTGGCCGAACAGGTGCTGGGCCAACTGACCCTGAACATGCTCGGGCGCAACATCCTGCAATTCTTCGCCCAGTACATGGGCTCGGCCGTCGCCGCGTTGTATGTGCGTGAGGAACACGGCGGCCTCAAGCGCGTGGCCACTTATGGCTTCTCCCGCGAGCAGGAACAGTTGGAACAGTCGATCTACAGCGACGAGGGCATCGTCGGCCAGGCTGCCCAGCTGGACCGCCTGATTCGCCTCGACGACGTGCCGGTGGATTACTTCAAGGTCAGCTCCGGCCTTGGCGATGGCCCGACCCGCAGTGTGCTGGTGGTGCCGACCAGCGACGACGACCGCGTCAATGGGGTGATCGAGCTGGGGTTCCTGCGCCCGTTGGAAGAGCGTGATGTAGAGCTGCTGGAGCTGATTGCCGGGAACATCGGCACATCCATCGAGGCCGCGCGTTATCGCCAGCGTCTGCAGGAAGTCCTCGCCGAAACCCAGCAGCTCAACGAAGAACTGCAGGTGCAGCAGGAAGAGCTCAAGACCGCCAACGAGGAACTGGAAGAACAGTCGCGCATCCTCAAGGAGTCCCAGGCCCACCTGGAAACCCAGCAGGCGGAGCTGGAGCAGACCAACGAGCAGTTGGCCGAACAGACCCAGACCCTGGCCGAACAGCGCGACGCCATGGACCGCAAGAACGTCGAGCTCAACCAGGCCCAGCTCGAGCTGGAAGACCGCGCCGAAGAACTGCAGCGCTCGAGCAAGTACAAGTCCGAATTCCTCGCCAATATGTCCCACGAGCTGCGCACGCCGCTGAACAGCTCGCTGATCCTGGCCAAGTTGCTGGCGGAGAACCCGCAGGAAAACCTCAGCGCCGAACAGGTCAAGTTCGCCGAGTCGATCTATTCGGCCGGCAATGACCTGCTCAACCTGATCAACGACATCCTCGATATTTCCAAGGTCGAAGCCGGCAAGCTCGAAATGCGCCCGGAAAACTCCAGCGTGGCGCGCCTGGTCGACGGCCTGCGCGGCATGTTCGAACCGCTGGCTGCCGACCGCAAGCTGGGTTTCCAGGTGGAGGTCCAGGAAGGCACACCGGCGATGCTGTTCACCGACCGCCAGCGGCTGGAGCAGATCCTCAAGAACCTGCTGTCCAACGCGGTCAAGTTTACCGAACAGGGCCAAGTGAGCCTGTCGGTGTACCGTGCCGCAGGCGAGGGCATTGCGTTCAGCGTGCGCGACTCCGGCATCGGCATTGCCCCGGACCAGCAGGAAAGCATCTTTGAGGCCTTCCGCCAGGCTGATGGCACCACCAACCGCCGTTACGGCGGCACCGGCCTGGGCCTGTCGATCTCGCGCGACCTGGCCAGCTTGCTCGGCGGCTATATCAGCGTGACCAGCGAGCCTGGCAAAGGCAGCGTGTTTACCCTGGTCTTGCCTGAGCAGTACGTCGAACGCCAGGAAGACGCCCCGCCTATCGAGCAGCCGCGCCAGGTGGTGGCCGCCCCTGCGCCCAAGCCCATCGCGGTGTCGCCGCTGCCGGTGGCCGATGCGCAACTGATCCCGCGGTTTGCCGATGACCGCGACAAGGCACCGTTTACCACACGCTGCATCCTGGTGGTGGAGGACGAGCCGAATTTCGCCCGTATTCTCTTCGACCTGGCCCATGAACTGGGTTACCACTGCCTGGTGGCCCACGGCGCGGACGAGGGCTACAGCCTGGCCGAGGAATACACTCCGGACGCGATCCTGTTGGACATGCGCCTGCCGGATCACTCCGGGCTGACCGTGTTGCAACGCCTCAAGGAGCACGCCAATACCCGCCACATCCCGGTGCATGTGATTTCCGTGGAAGACCGCGTCGAAGCCGCCATGCACATGGGCGCGATCGGTTATGCGGTGAAGCCCACCACGCGTGAGGAGCTCAAGGACGTGTTCGCGCGCCTGGAGGCCAAGCTGACCCAGAAGGTCAAGCGCGTGCTGCTGGTGGAAGATGATGACCTGCAGCGCGACAGCATTGCCCGTCTGATCGGCGACGATGACATCGAAATCACCGATGTTGGCTATGCCCAGGCCGCCCTCGACCTGCTGCGCACGAATATCTATGACTGCATGATCATCGATCTGAAGTTGCCGGACATGCTCGGCAACGAATTGCTCAAGCGCATGGCCACCGAGGATATCTGCTCGTTCCCGCCGGTGATTGTCTACACCGGGCGCAACCTGACCCGCGATGAAGAAACCGAACTGCGCAAGTATTCGCGCTCGATCATCATCAAGGGCGCGCGCTCCCCAGAGCGCCTGCTGGATGAAGTCACACTCTTTCTGCACAAAGTCGAATCCCAGCTGTCCCATGATCGCCAGAAGATGCTCAAGACCGCCCGCAGCCGCGACAAAGTCTTCGAGGGGCGCAAGATCCTGCTGGTGGACGACGATGTGCGCAACATCTTCGCCCTGACCAGCGCCCTGGAGCACAAAGGCGCCGTGGTGGTGATCGGGCGTAACGGCCGCGAGGCCATCGACAAACTCAACGAAGTCGAGGACATCGACCTGGTGCTGATGGACGTGATGATGCCGGAAATGGACGGTTACGAGGCCACTGCCCTGATCCGCCAGGACCCGCGCTGGAAGAAGCTGCCGATCATTGCCGTGACGGCCAAGGCCATGAAGGACGATCAGGAACGCTGCCTGGCGGCGGGTTCCAACGATTACCTTGCCAAGCCGATTGATCTGGACCGCCTGTTCTCGCTGATTCGCGTATGGCTACCGAAGATGGAACGCATTTAAGTGGAGCGAAGTTTTTTGGAGAAGAGCAGCGATATTGAGCTGCGCCTGTTGATCGAGGCGATTTACCTCAAGTACAGCTACGACTTTCGCGACTACTCCGGTGCGTCAGTCAAACGCCGCGTGGCGCACGCCTTGCGCCAGTTTGATTGTGCGACCATTTCGGCGCTGCAGGAGCGGGTGCTGCACGATCCGGCAGCGTTCATGCAACTGCTGCAGTTCCTGACGATTCCGGTGAGCGAGATGTTTCGCGATCCGTCGCACTTCCTGGCAATCCGCCAGGAAGTGGTGCCGCTGCTCAAGACCTACCCGTCGATCAAGATCTGGATCGCCGGCTGCAGCACGGGGGAGGAGGTGTACTCCATGGCCATCCTGCTGCGCGAAGAGGGCTTGCTGGAGCGCACGATCATCTACGCGACGGACATCAACCCGGCGTCCCTGGACAAGGCCAAGCAGGGCATCTTTTCCCTGGAGAATGTGCGGGCCTACACCGCCAACTATCAGCAGGCCGGTGGCCAACGTTCATTTGCCGACTACTACACCGCGGCTTACGATTACGCGATCTTCGATAAGTCGCTGCGTGAGAACGTGACATTCGCCGATCACAGTCTGGCGACCGACAGCGTGTTCTCAGAAACACAATTAATTTCATGTCGTAACGTATTGATTTATTTCAATAAAAAATTGCAGGATCGAGCATTCGGATTGTTTCATGAGTCGCTGTGCCATCGCGGCTTCCTGGTGCTGGGCAGCAAGGAGACCCTGGATTTCTCCGCCTTCGGCAAACAATTCGAACCCTTGGTCAAACAGGAACGGATCTACCGAAAACTATGACTCAAGCGACTGCCAACCCGCCATTGGTCGCGGGTATAGAGGCTATCGTCATCGGTGCATCCGCCGGTGGTGTCGAGGCGTTGCTGAAGGTTTTTGCCGAACTGCCCAGAGGGTTCGGGTTGCCGATCATCACGGTGTTGCACCTGCCCGATGAGCGCCGCAGCCAGTTGGCCGAAGTGTTTGCCCGCCGCCTGGCCATGCCGGTGGTGGAAGCGCGCGACAAGGAAGTGATCCAGCCTGGCACCCTGTATTTTGCCGGCCCCGGCTATCACCTGTCGGTGGAGCACGATCGCAGCCTGTCGTTGAGCCAGGAAGAGCGCGTGCACCATTCGCGGCCCGCGATCGATTTCCTGTTCGAGTCCGCCGCCGATACCTACGGCCCGGGCCTGCTCGCCATACTGTTGACCGGCGCCAACCAGGACGGCGCGCGTGGCCTGGCCCACGTCAAGCAACAGTGTGGAACTACCGTGGTGCAAGAACCCACTGAAGCACGTGTTGCCATCATGCCCCGTGCAGCCCTCGCGCTGCATACACCTGACCACATTCTTACGTTGAGCCACATTGGTTCACTGTTGGCTTCCCTGGAATATTCCCCATGTTAAGTACTGTCCAGGCCAAACTGCTGATCGTTGACGATCTGCCGGAGAACCTGCTGGCCCTCGAAGCGCTGATCAAGCGCGAGGATCGCCAGGTCTTCAAGGCATTGAGCGCCGATGAAGCCTTGTCCCTGTTGCTGGAGCACGAATTCGCCATGGCGATTCTCGACGTGCAGATGCCCGGCATGAATGGTTTCGAGCTGGCCGAGCTGATGCGCGGTACCGAAAAAACCAAGAACATCCCGATTGTGTTCGTCAGTGCCGCCGGCCGCGAACTCAATTACGCCTTCAAAGGCTACGAAAGCGGGGCAGTGGACTTCCTGCACAAGCCGCTGGATATCCATGCGGTGAAGAGCAAGGTCAACGTGTTCGTCGACCTGTATCGCCAGACCAAGGCAGTCAAGCAGCAACTCGAAGCCCTGGAGCGCGCGCGTCGTGAGCAGGAACTGTTGCTCACGCGCCTGCAGGCCACCCAGGCCGAACTGGAGCAGGCGGTGCGCATGCGCGATGATTTCATGTCGATCGTCGCCCATGAAGTGCGTACGCCGCTCAACGGCCTGATCCTTGAAACCCAGCTGCGCAAGATGCACCTGGCGCGGGACAATGCGGCCGCGTTTACCCTGGACAAGATGCACGCCATGGTTGACCGCGACGAACGGCAGATCCAGAGCCTGATCCGCCTGATTGAAGACATGCTCGACGTGTCGCGCATCCGCACCGGTAAATTGTCGATTCGCCCAGGGCGTTTTGACCTCGCGCAACTGGTGCGCAACCTGGTCGAGAACTTCGCGCCGCAAGTGGCGGCGGCGGATTCGTCCATGCACCTGGTGGCTGAAGAACCGGTGGAAGGCAACTGGGACGAGTTCCGCATCGAGCAGGTGGTCACCAACCTGCTGACCAACGCCTTGCGCTACGGGGCCAAGAGTCCGGTGGATGTGCGCGTATACCGCGAGCACGGCGAAGCGCGGGTAGAGGTGCGCGACCGTGGCATCGGTATCAGCCAAGAGAACCAGAAGCGTATTTTCCAGCAGTTCGAGCGGGTTTCCGCCAGCCAGGTGGCGGCGGGCCTGGGCCTCGGGTTGTTTATTTCAGAGCAGATCGTTGCAGCCCATGGCGGTACCATCGAGGTCGAGAGCCAGATCGGCGAGGGCGCCTTGTTTCGGGTGTGCCTGCCCCTTGAGCCATCGGTATGAAATCAATCGTCACCCCGACGCAACCTCTGCGTGACCCCATGGTCGTAATTGCAGCAATTGACCGGACAAAGGCTTCCCATGAGTGAAGATGCACAAGATGTCGTACTGATCGTCGAGGACGACGAATCCATTATGTTTGTGCTGGGTGAGTACCTGGCAGGCCTGGGCTATCGGGTGTTGAAGGCAATTGACGGGGAGCAGGCGTTCCAGATCCTGGCGACCAAGCCGCACCTGGACCTGATGGTCACCGACTACCGTCTGCCTGGCGGGATTTCCGGCGTGCAGATCGCTGAACCGGCGGTCAAGCTGCGCCCGGAATTGAAAGTTATCTTTATCAGCGGCTACCCGCAGGAAATCCTCGACTGCAACAGCCCGATCACGCGCAATGCACCGATCCTGGCCAAGCCGTTCGATCTGGATACGTTGCAGGAGCATATCCAGCGCTTGTTGGCTTGACTCTATTCGCTGTTTTTACATGTTTTTGAATCCCAGCTACGCGTCGTCCGTGCACCACGGACGACGCGTAGCTGTTTGCGTCCACACCGATGTAACGCGCTAGGCGGCAGTTGGGGTAAAGTTGAATTTTACCGGGCGATAGTAAAGCTTGATAGATTCCGAGTATTTACTGGTTAAATAACTGTCCCCTGACACGGGAGCTTTTTTAGGGTGAACATTTAAAGAGGGCTGCAGTCGCCTCAGCACTTCTTTTTTGATCTCCTCTGTTAAGTGGGGGGAATTTGACCTCGGACCTGCTAAAAGGAAATCAACATCCTGAGGCTCCAAATCGGCATGGACTGGGCCTTGGAAAGCCTTGACGTTACGCTTGATTAACCCGCCGAATTGACCCCCGAAAGAATCGGCACCTCCGTTACCAGAGTGGCACATTAACAGGCGCACGTTATTATAACTCTCCGGGTTGATATTAGAGGCCTTGAGCGTCGCCAACAGTTCGACAGGGGTATTGCCCTTGCCGTTGTAATACATTTTCATAGGTTCATCAAGAAGCAGCTGCCCGTAATTTGGGTTAACGCCATGTGCGCAAATATTAAGGCGCTCCACGCCTTTGTATTCGTCCACATAAGTGAAAATACCCACCCCGGGCGCATTGAAGTCCTTGAGTTTTCGACCAAAATCCATAGCGTTATCCCTGGCCAGACTCCTTTCCAGATGGTTTCGCTTCACTCTTAGCACGACACCGTCTGTGCCCAACGTGTCATCGATATATCTCGCCGTTTCAGGTGTAAAGTTATCCAGGGGCTTGCCATAAACTTTGTTTTTAACAACATCATAAGGTACCCATTTACCCGCCGCTTCGTTGTATTTGGCCGTGACGCTTACAGGTTCGGTACTGCCAGCCACTTTATACGTTCCCATTGCAATATCGTGCCGGTTAGACAGTTTTATCAAATCGACGTTATCCGCAATGCCCATCAACTTGCCGAAACGCTGGGGGCCGATGGTAGTGAGTTTTTGTCCGCCTTTTCCCACCAGGCGAACCAAGTCATCCAGGCCGCCTACCGGGTTTGCAGCGGCAAGAATGCCCGCGCCGGCCATTTTGGCAATGCTCAAGGATTTGAGCGCCCCGCGGGTGCCCATTTTGCCGATATTACTGGCAACCTTTCCCGCAGGGACCACGAAACTCAAGCCATCCATGACAAACAGCATGGCGGCCTGTGCAGCGTCCCCGTCAATAGCTGCTTCGATGGCGTTCTTGAACGGAATCAAGCCCAGCAGGAACTCTCGTCCGGCGATGTGTTGTCGGGTGGTTTCCTCCAAGGCGCTTTCCCCGTGGGCAGCATTCTTGAATCTTTCATAGTCAGGTGTGAAATGTTGGCTGGCCGCCAGCTCCGCAAGGTATTCGGACTTCCCACCGAAATAAGACATCGGCATGGCGTTGACCGAACCGTCCTGAGGGGGCGGCACCCATTCTTTTTCTGGCGTTATGCGATGCAGCTGTATTTGCGAGGTGGTCGACTCGGCCCGAGGCGGTTTACCGGTTTTGTAGGCATTCCAATCAAGGCGGTGAGTTTTATTTATTTCGGTATTCACCAGCGGTTTCACACCGCCGAGTTCCAATTGACGGGGAAGATCCGTACGTTTACGAATCAGCATGCTATTGGGGAAAACCTCGTAATGGCAGACATTGCCCTCGTGCTCAGAGCGAATTAACAATCCCCCTAATCCTTTCGCAACGATTTCATCCGCGGAGGGGATGAGATGTGAAGCATAACCGGTGATGGCCGGGCGTAAGTAATATAATTCCTGCTTGCCAAACTCAAGATGCTTACGGTCCTCCTCGGGCAACTTCGAAAACATATTCTTCAGCAGGTTTTTATGGCTGACTTTCAAATCATGGTGGTAGGCATCGAATCTCGTTTTGAAAGTGAAGTTCGGGTCCGTCAAACCTTTGCTGGTAAGGTCATTAGCCGACAGGCTTGAATTGATAGACCTCCAGCGCCCAGGACGCAACTCGTTTGACATATAAACGTCGACCGGCGAGAAATAACGATTGTCGCCGTATTGCTCGTTGGCCGATTGCAGGTAGTTCCTTTCCAGCGGTAGCGTCTCGCCAAACACGTCCTTTAACTTTTCCAGCGCTATGTCACGGCGAGTCGGCATGGGCGTCATGAGGTGCTGGGAGACTTTCGACAACTCTTCAACTTGCTGATTAAAACGTGTCTGGCACAGCTTTAAATCCTCCAGTGAGAGCGTATCGCCCGCTTGATTGCCGATGACGCTATTGAGCTTCCCCCAAAGCATCAGCGATTCATTGGTAAACACGTTCCTGAGCGCTTGCTCATCACTGCTGAGCGGTGTCAGGTTGGCGCGCTCCATAATCTGAGTGAAGTTCATTTGAGCACTGGCCCCAGGCGCCTGTGCCTCAATGAACTTGACCGCAGCCCTCAAGTGCATCCACGAATTGGAGCCATAGGTAACGCTACTGGGGATGTCCTTGACCAATAGCTCCGGGGCGGCACGGGATAGCAGCAGATGTGTTCCAATGGGGGCTAGCCGTGCCGACGTTTTGCCGGTGGCGACCAAGTGGTCCGACAGTGTTTGCTTTGCGCCCGCCAAGGGTTGACCGTAGAGGCGGTCGGCCGATAGATCGAACCCCGCCGTATGATGCTGTTTAGGCGCAAATACAGATTCGTTGTCCAGGGTGGTCATGATCGCGGTCAAGGCCCAATCCTGGAAGGTCTCCTCCGTTACTGCGGCGCCCATTTTTTCTTGAAGCGCCTTGCCCAACTCAAGCGCCTTGGGAGAGCCGAGGACATCCTCAATGACTCTGCGAGGGTTACGCAGGTCGTAAGTCTCAAGCGGCATCCTCTTCATGAGGTAATCCAGTGCGCCCTTCTTTCTGACAGCCGGGTTTTCCCCGTCCAGGCCAGAAAGTTTCAAGTTGTAGAGGACATGGCTGTAAACGTGTGTCTGCGACTCCAGGTCCAGCGGTGGGGACCAGGATAATCCGCCGCCGAAGTCTCCATGGGGAGGCTCTTGCAGTGTGGGTATATCCAGGACTTCAATCAGATTGTTCAGTTCAACGCGGCTTTTGGGTAGCTGCCATCCATTGCCCGAGATAAAGGCTTCAAGGCTGACAGTGTCGCTGACTTGCTCCTCTTGGTTAAGGCTGTAGCTGGACAGGGGATGAACCTGCAGCAATGTGTCTTTCAAATACCTGGCGATTTGCGCTGGGTCATCGTTGGGGAGGGCACGCAGCTTGGCCCCCAGGACGTGTTTATCCTGGGCATCTCCCAGCGCTGTCTGCTCATGCGCCAAGGCTTCATCAGAGCGCTCATGAGCCCGCTTGGCCAGATCAGCCGGCGGTATCGGCTCAAATATTTTTGTCCGCTCCAGTTTCGTGGCGCGCTCTGCCAAGGTACCCATCGACCAAGGCCGCCTGGGCTCGCCATAGAACTTGCCGATTGTCTCCAAGGGGGCGGATGAACCGGAGGTGGGCGCTGTAATCGCTGTCTTTCCAAGCCCCAATACGCCCGCAGCTTTCATGACAGGCGCCATGAAAACAGGCCACAACTTATCCTGCTCGGGGCCCCATAACGATTTGCGTTCTCCATGAATGTAGCAGGAGATCTGGTCGAAACCCGGATAAATCTCGATGGGTTTCGATAGATCGATATGTTTGCTTTTGGCCCACTCGGTAAACTGTGGGCTCTTGATCGCGTCATGAAGATGCGACCACCATTTGCCGAACGACGAATCTTTAGGAATATTATCTAACGACTCCTGCAGGATCCCGTTTTTAATGCCATCGCGCAGGGCAGTGGCATAGAGTCCGGCGAGCACACTATCTGCTTCAACGTATCCACTAAGATTCGAACCTTCAGGGGTCGTCTCTAACGGCCTACTCCTGCGCTCGGGTGTCGAGCTGTTCGCCTGAATACCCCCTGAAACTGCATTGACTGGAAGGGGTCTCAGGGAATTGCTGGTTGATAACATGCTCGCCTCGCTTCGCGTACTAAAAATATGGCCGTGTCATATGTCATGGTATGGCCCTATAAGTTGTTCAGCTTGGGCGGCGGGTTCCACAGCAGACATAGAAAGACTTATATGTTTACTGATAGGCGGATATACCCTTTGGGGCGGGCGGCTTTTAAAGAGAATTGATGAGCCCGAAGTTTAAGTCGCCAGGTATTCGGGCTGAGTGCGCTATTGTCAGGTAGGCAGACAGGTATATAGCAAGTTGGCAAGCGTCTTTTCTTTTAAATCTGCAGATAAATCCTGTGCGGCGTTATAGTTGCCGCAGCGGCGTCGAAAGCCCGACGCCGCTAATTTCATAGGCTCAAGAGGAGAGGTGCCTTAGCTCACCATAAATGCCGGCGGTATGTCGCCTTTGACATAAAATACCTCTAACTCCTGCCCGTTCAATTTCTCAACGGCTTGCAGAAGGGTTGCCTTAGTGATTTTTTTATCCCTGACCAGTCTTTCACCGTCTTTAAGAACGATATCGACCACCGTCCGAAATGCGTCCGGGTCTTGGGTGGTGTCGACCGTAAAGACGGGCACCTTCTTCGTGGGGGTTGAGTATTGGGTGGCAAAACTATTGGCTTTGGCCTTGCTCGCGCTGAATGACATGACTTCACCGCCACTGCCTGATGTTCTCGCCGTATGTTGGATAATCGCAGCCAGATAGTCGTCGCCGGACGAGTCCGTTCCCGCTGCACGCCTGAGGCCGGTCGCGAGAGTATCCCCGGTAGCAGTATGCCCGCGGAATATTTGGTTTGGGACGGCGAAGTCAAATTTCTTCAGTTCCTCAAGGGTTCGGACACTCGCCTTGGTCCCGGGCGTGGCAAGGCGTTCATTGAGTAAACGAACCATGAACTTTTCAGCACTTATTTCGCTGTCGGGGCGGATGGCGAGTGGTGCGTCATACAGCTTTTTAACATCCGTACTCGGCACACTGTTTATTCGCTGCCACGCGTCAGTATGGTCGAAGACCTTGAACTCCAACTTCGTGGGGTCAGTGCTATGAGTCACGTAGCCTGGCTTCAGTTTCTTGTCGTGAGTCAGTTTCTCCAGGGCCTTTTCCATGTCCTGCGCATTGGAAAATGTCGCAAGCCCATGATTAGGGTCATAGAAGTAGAAGCTCTTTCCGGTGGCATCAACCCTGACGCCAGCCGCCATGGCGTGACCAGGAGAGTCGATCATGATTGACTTGGATACGCTGGCGTCGGCCAGCTCATTCACGATGCCTTGAACCGTCTCCTGACGCACCGTCTGTTGAGCATGAAAAGCACTTCGTGCGCCGACTTGGGTTTGGATCTTGCTGAGTTTGGCAGCAAATTCCCTGGAGGCCGGATCGGCCGGGTAGGCCGCTGCACTGAGCATGTTTTTGATCAATAACTGTTCTTTGCCTTCTGCCATGGCGTCCGCCATGACGCGTGATAGCGCGGCACATTGGCCATCGGACAATTGTCCGGTCTTGGAAAGGTAGATGACTTGAGGCATGGGTATTACGCTGCCAAGCCCTGGTTCTATGGCGTCGATAAAACGCGCTGAGCCAACTCGACCCATTTGGTAAGAGAGATCGTCGAACCGCTTGAGCAGCATCCCGACCTCTTTGGCGGTAAGGTTTTTATTGCCAGCCAAGGTGATGATATCTGCGGGCTCCATGGAATTGGAGAACCCTTTGATAGTGTGGGGGTTGCCTGATTGGTATCCGCTTTCAAACTGAGCTTTTTGCGGTCCGGTGCGATGGTCGTTAACGGTCTTTTTCCAGCTTTTGACAACGGCCTCATCGAGTGTCTTTCGGGGGCGGTCCGCAGTCGCCCATTTCCCGAGTTCTGCCGTTTGGGCCTGCAGCGAGGGCAAAAAGTCCTCCAGCGGTGGTCCATAAGGTTTTAGTGACAAGGGATCAAGTGCGTACCACTTGTTATCTTTGAACGCTGCCGCACCCTCCATAACGTCGCCTTGATACTTGAAGGTACCCATCGACACGCTGTCCAGGCCGTTAGGCGCAGTGAGCAAACCGCGGCCAGACATCTGTAGGGAATGAACACCGTCAGAGAGTGACGACGCTGCGGATTTCGCACCTTTCGTCAACAAGCGCGTCAGGTCCGCCACATCAGCGAAAAGATTGGCGTCTTTAAGCACGGCGCCACCGAATTTCTTGACGCCTGTCAGTAGCCCCATAGCCGTTTTTCTACTGGTTCTGTTAGCAATGCCGCTGCCCTTGGCGCCAGGATTATAAAGCGCTATCAGATCCAGCATTGCATCGCCGATGGCGTCGTCCCACTTACCCTCAATCGCGTTTTCGATAGCGGACTTGAACGGAATAATGACATTCAAAATGCTGTTGTTGAGTTGATTGTTTTCCCGGTACCGCTTCTCGAAATTTGTTTCACCGAAAGCATCCGCCTGGAAACTGTCCTTGTCGCTGAAAAAATGCTCGCTGACGGTCTTGGCGATGGCGTCGGTCTTAGCAGTGAAGAATGTCTTGAGGGGGGCAGTTGTCGAGTTCGGTTCGTCGGCACCGGAGGAACCTGACGTGAGCTGGATCCTGACAGGATCAATAATGACGGGGACTTTTGACGGTGGTAATCCACCGTGCCCGATCCCATACTTATCCAGATCGAACGGCAGCCGTGTAAATCCCTCGATGTATTTATCCCCATCTACACCACGGGCGATACTGGGTGCACCGATAGGCAGTTCATCAGGCAGGTCGGTTTTTTTGCGAATAGTCTGGTCACTTACAGAGAACTCATAGTAGGTGACTTTCTCACGCACCGTTTTAAACAATAGGCACCCGCGGCCAATATTTTTGTATTGTTTTTGACTGATATTATCGTCGCTATCCTCATGCAGTGGTCGACGCACGGAGTAAGCCGTTATTCCACCGAATTGAAAGTTTTTTCGGTCTTCTAGAGGAAGTCGGGAAATCTGACTTTTTATACGCGAGGTAAAGGCATTTTTTACCCCGTCGAAATAAGGGGTGAACGTTTCTTTGAATACTTCCTTGATATCAGGAAGCGCATCGAATTTAGGCTCGATTTTTTTTAGAAGCGCCTTGTCCGAATCAGACCTGAGCGTGTTGGTCTTGAGCCGACCCGACATGTACAGATCAATAATCGAATACGCTTTGCCACCTCTGTTTTGGCGCCCCAGCTTGATGAATTCCTTCTCCAGGGGAACGTCATCGCCGAGTACTTTTTTGAGTTCGACTTCTGCCAAGGCTTTTCGGGTCGGCAGCGGTGAGGAGAACACCGCGAGGCGTGTACTCAGTTCTTTTATCTGTTCGTTGAATTTGCCCTGCGTGTGTTCAATTGCTGCGGGGTCGTAGATGTCATCGTCATTCTTGACTAGAAAACCATTGACGATACCCCAGTCAACCATGGCGTTGCGTCGCGCAAGGGCGGCTTGCACCGCTTGGCGCTCGCTAACCGGAGAGGTGTTGCCGAACTCGATCACTTGGTCAAATGTCATGGTCGCCGCAGTACCGGGCGCCTGTTGCTCAATGCGCGAGACGGCAGCACTGAACACCGCCCACTCGTTGGAACCGTACACCAGGTTCTCAGGCAACTGTTTGACCAGAAACTGCGGCGCGACCCGCGAGAGCAGCAAGTACCCCCTTAGGTCAGGGACATCGGCGTTTTGACGTTCCAGATGGTCATTGACCGCTGCGATGATCGCCGAAGCGGGTTTGCCCCAATTGTCGGGCTGGTTCAGGTCATAGCCTGCGATACGGTTGCGTTGTGTTTCGGGCGTGATGCCCAGTTCCAGTGCCAGCGCTGTCATCAACCATTCATTGATACTGGTTGGGGTTGAAATGCCCTGCAGTTCGGCTTCCAGTTTCTGACCCAGTGCCTGCGCCTGGGGGTTTGCGATCAACTGATCAAGTACCTTGCGAGGGGTTATGGGTGAATCCGTGTTGGTGACAGCGTGTGTGATCAAGGACTGAATGCTGGTAGTGGCTGATTCGTTGGCGATAGCGCGCACGCGGTCTTGCTGGGATTGAGCCAAGGGTATGGTCCGACCCAGCAGCCCTCCGAAATCACCCAGCGCAGGCGCTGCGGGCAATGGCATGGCAATTTTCTGGGTCAATCGCAAGGTCTCTTGCCAACTGGTGGGTAACGGCAAACCCAGCGCCTGGATGAACCGTTCAGCGCTTATGCTTTGCCCTTCGACAAGGTTGTTCTTGCGCGCAATGTAAGAGTCTGGCGGCAGGGTTATCTGCAGCGATCTAAGCCGCCGTTCAGTGCCATAGTATTGATGTTTCTGCAATTCACCTGTTTTAGTCAGACCGTCGATAAGTGCTTGTTGGCCCATGGCATCAGCCGCCGTCATCGAATGTTTTTGCGGCGGTGGTGGCAGCTGGTTCTGGACACTGTGTTGGGCGAGCAGCGATCCTTGCCCGATGCTCCGAATAGATCGTTGATTACGTACGGGATCGATGTCCCGCTCGGAAGAAGATTCAGCAAGAGGCGCTTGGGGCGAAGGGGAAGTTGGAGTTTGCGGGGCGTTCTGAAGATGCGGGCGGGGAAGAGTAACGCTATCAGGTGAAATCATGGGAGGCATTCTCTGAGAGGCAAATGAACATACCCCGGGTGTTGTAACTGCGCCCGCGGTATAACACTTGGTATTGGCATCAGCCTCTAGCGTTCCAACTCTACCCTTTGCCGGAAGTTTCTATGTGCGCTGTCGACGGCGATACAAACGGCGCCCCTGCGTATTAGTGGCTAGTTCGTCGCCATCAACGTAAATAGCTCGTCAGCGGACCCGGTCGGCCCCCAGTGTTTTGTTTAACCTGCGCCTCATTCCCTTATCTGCAGGTGAATCATCTCCCGCACCTTCGCCGTCAACAAATCAAAGGTAAACGGCTTGGTGATCAACTGCATGCCCGGGTCCAGGAACCCGCCCCGTACCGCCGCATGCTCGGCATAGCCGGTAATAAACAAAACCTTCAAGTCCGGGCGAATTTGCCGGCCGATTTCGGCCAGCTGGCGGCCATTCATGCCTGGCAGCCCCACATCGCTGATCATCAGGTCGATGCGCTGGCTGGATTCGATGATCGGCAACGCATTGTCGGCGTCGCCAGCTTCGACGAAGGCATAGCCCAACTCGCTCAGCACCTGGCTCACCAGCACGCGCACGGCGGGGTCGTCCTCGACGATCAGCACGCACTCGCCGGCATTCGCGAACGGCAGTAGGGCGGAGTCCAACGGCGTATCAGCCGTGACTTCACCGACAAAACGCGGGAGAAACAGGCTCACGGTGGTGCCTTTGCCGACCTCACTGTGGATGGTCACGTGGCCATGAGATTGGCGTGCAAAACCGTAGATCATCGACAAGCCCAGGCCGGTGCCCTGGCCGATGGGTTTGGTCGTGAAGAACGGGTCGAATACCCGCCCCATGAGGCTTTCCGGAATCCCGCAGCCGGTGTCGCTGACGCTCAGTTCCACGTAGTCGCCGGGGTTCAAGGTGCCATAAGCGGCGGTGAACACGCTGTCGAGGTGGCGGTTGCTGGTTTCGACGATCAGGCGGCCGCCGTCGGGCATGGCGTCGCGGGCATTCAAGACCAGGTTGAGCAGGGCGCTCTCCAGCTGATTGGGGTCGGCTTCGGCGGTCCACAGCCGGTCCTCCAGGCGCATGTCCAGGGCAATGCTCTCGTTGATGCTGCGTTGCAGCAGTTCGCCCATCGAAGTGACCAGCTCGTTGATCTGCACCGGCTTGGAATCCAGCGACTGGCGCCGTGAAAACGCCAGCAGGCGGTGAGTCAGGCCGGCAGCGCGGTTGGCCGAGGTCACGCCCAGGTCAATCAGGCTGTCGAGGTCGTCCAACTTGCCGCGCGAGACACGCCGCCGCAACAGCTCCAGGCTGCCGATAATGCCGGTGAGCATATTGTTGAAGTCGTGGGCGATACCGCCCGTCAACTGCCCGACCGCTTCCATTTTCTGCGATTGGCGCAACGCTTCTTCGTTGCTGCGCAACTGCGCCGTGCGCTCCTCGACTTGCTGTTCGAGGGTTTCCAGGGTGCGCTGCAGGCGCAGTTCGCTCTCGCTGAGGTCAATCAAGCGGTCACGTGCGTCGTATTGCCGGCGGCGACCGCGCAGGGCCGCGCTCACCAGGCTGATCAGGGTGATGGGGTGGAACGGCCGCTCAAGGAACGTCACATTGCCAAGCAGGCCACTCAAGTGCGAAGAACCATTCTGTTCGCTGCCGCCGTGGTGGGTCATCAGCACGATGGGCAGGTCCGACCAGGCTGGCTGCTGATGCAAATGCTCCAGCAACGGCTCCAGGTCCGCGCCCCGCAGCGCTTCGGCCGCAATGATCAGCAGGCCGGCACCTTGCTCCAGGGCCTCGCACAGCATCGGCAGGCTGCTGGCAACGATGCCACTGTAGCCGGCCTCGTTGAGCATCATCAGCGCCAAAGTACCGTCGCGGCCCATAGGCGCCAGGACGATGGCGCGCTCGGATACGGGTGAAATAGCCGTCACACGCCCTCATCCTTGAGCAGAGGCGAGCCTGCGCCCATGTAGGTTGGAATGCCACGCAACACGCCCTGGAAATTATCCAGCGGTTCGCCGACGGTCATGCCACGGCTGCTGATACGGTACTCGCGGATGGTCGACTCGTGGGAGCCGGTGCGTTTCTTGATGATCGAGATGGCACGGCGCACCTTGCCCAGCGCCTCGAAGTAACGCAGCAGAATCACGGTGTCCGCCAGGTAAGTGATGTCGACCGGTGCCTGCATGTCGCCGACCAGCCCGTGCTGCGCGACGGTCATGAAGGTGGCCGCGCCCCGGCGGTTGAGGTACAGCAGCAACTCGTGCATATGCAGGATCAGCGCGTTCTCTTCCGGCATGGCCGCCTGGTAACCGTTGATGCTGTCGATGACCACGGTCTTGATCCCACGCTCGTCGACACAGCGGCGTACCCGGTGCGAGAACTCGCCGGGGGACAGCTCGGCGGCGTCCACTTGTTCGATCAGCAGGTTGCCGGTGGCTTGCAGGGCGTCGAGGTCGATGCCCATGTTTTTCATGCGCTCGAACAGCAGGCCCAGTTCTTCATCGAAAATGAACAGCGCGGCTTTTTCGCCACGGGCCACGGCAGAGGCGGCAAAGATCATCGAGATCAGCGATTTGCCGGTACCGGCCGGGCCGAGGATCAGGCTGCTGGAGCCGGTCTCCACGCCGCCGCCCATCAAGGCGTCCAGTTCGCGAATGCCGCTGCTCAAGGTCTGGCGCACGTAGCCACCGCGATGCTCGGCGGCCACCAGGCGCGGGAACACGTGAATGCCATCCTGCATGATGGTGAAGTCGTGAAAGCCGCCACGGTATTTCTGGCCGCGGTACTTCACCACGCGCACGCGTCGGCGTTCGGCGCCGTAATTGGGTGTCAGTTCTTCCAGGCGGATGACGCCGTGCGCCACGCTGTGCACGGTTTTGTCGAGGGATTCGGTGGTCAGGTCATCCAGCAGCAGTACGGTGGCGTCATAGCGCACGAAGTAGTGCTTGATCGCCAGGATCTGCCGGCGATAGCGCAGCGAGCTTTGTGCGAGCAGGCGGATTTCCGAAAGGCTGTCGATCACCACGCGGGTCGGCTTGACCCGTTCCACCACTTCGAAGATCTGCCGGGTGGCTTCGCCCAGTTCGAGGTCGGAGGAGTACAACAGGCTCTGCTGGTGCTCGGCATCCAGCAGGCTCTCCGGCGGAGTCAGTTCGAAGATATGGATATTCTCGTCCAGGTCCCACCCGTGGGACTTGGCGCCTTGGCGCAATTCGCGCTCGGTTTCGGACAGCGTGATGTACAGCGTTCGCTCACCTTCTTTCGCGCCGGCCTGCAGAAAGTGCAGGGCGACCGTGGTTTTACCGGTGCCAGGTTCGCCTTCCAGGAGAAACAGATGGCTGCGCGATAGCCCGCCGGAAAGAATGTCATCAAGACCTTCGATGCCGGTGGCTGCTTTTTCGGATAACAACGCTTTGGATGTAGACAAGAAGTGCCCTCAGGTCACATACGAGTAGAGGATGCGCGCCCTGGTGGGCGCGCCATGTTCTCTTGACCGTAGCGCTTTGCGGCGGTTCAACCTGTTCCAGGAAAATACGGCCGGTGATGTCTACAGACCCTGTTGCAGGGCCGGATCGTCGGGGTTTTGCTGTTCGAGCTGGGCCAGCAGCACCTGCACGTTCTGCAATTGGCCGCTTTCTTTCCAGTAGGTGACGAGCAGCACCCGCGCCTTGCGATTGGCCGGGTGGCGCTGGATGATTTCTTCCAACTGGCGCTGGGCCGCTTCCTGTTCCTGCTGGGCGTGCAGGGTGGTGGCCAGGTCGTAGCGGTAATCCTGATTGTCCGGCTCCAGCTCCACGGCCTTGGACAGCCCCAGCAGCGCATAGGGGCGCTCGCCGTGGTGCAGCAGCCACATGCCCAGCGCATGTTGCAGGTAAGCCGATTCAGGGTGCGCCGCCAGTTGCCGCGCGAGCAGTTGACGGGACTCGTCGGTCTTGCCTTGCTTATCCAGCAGCTCGATCTGCGCGACCACCGCCTGCAAGTTATCCGGCTGCAGGCGCATGGCCTGTTCCAGCGCATTTTGTGCATCGGGCAGCAGGGCGCTGTGGATGTACAGGCGCGCCAGTTGAATCCAGCCCTCAGCCGTTTCCGGCTGGGCCTTGAGCTTCTTCACGAATTCATCCAGCACCTGCTGCAAGGGCCCGAAATACAAGCCCAAGGTGTCGGGCGAGAGACCGAGCAAGGCATTCGCGGCGGCAAAGCGCACGCCTTGTTCGGGGTCATCCAGGGCAGGGCCGAGCAACAGCGTGCGCTGGCCTGTGGGCACCAGGCCGACAATGCTATGGATAGCGGCTTCGCGTACCAGCGGCGAGTCGCTGGCGAGGTCTTTATCCGCCAGCTTCAAGGCCTGGGGGCTGGGGTAGTTGGGCAGTTCGGCATGCAATGCGGCGCGGCGCTCGGGCGACAGGTCCGGCCGGCCCAATTGCTGATAGAGCACGCGCGCTGCGCCCGGCTCGCCGTTATGCGCCTGTTTCAGCGCTTTCGCGTAACCATGGGCAATGGCGGGTGGCACGGCCACCGGTGTGGAACGGGAGAAATACCAGGTGATCAGCACAATCAACAACAGGGCGCACAGGCCGACGATGGAGTAACGGCGTGACTTTGACATGCAGGCGTCCGAAAGCTTGGGCAGCTAGAGCAAAGCCATCAGCTTCGGCCAGACCAGGGCAGGTGTCAAACCCGCGTCAGGTCAGCACGTATTCCACCGGCTCGAGCGGCGGCGGCAAGTCGGTTTCGCCGAGGGCCGCGAGAATCTCGCGCTCCAGGGTGCGCAGGATCGCGTTGCAGGGCAGGTCGTTTTCGTCGAAGCCGAAAGGGTCTTCGAGATCATCGCCGATCTCGTCCAGGCCAAAGAAGGTGTAGCTGACAATGGCGGTGAACACCGGCGTGAGCCAGCCCAGGGGCTCGGCCATGGCGAACGGCAACAGAATGCAGAACAGGTAGATGGTGCGGTGCAGCAGCAAGGTGTAGGGGAAGGGCAGCGGCGTGGCCTTGATCCGCTCGCACGAGGCCTGCACCTGGCTGAGGCTGACCAGCCGGGTCTCCAGTTGGGTGTAGCGCCATTCGCTGAGCACGCCCTGTTCGGTCAACACGGAAAACCGCGCGCCGACCTGCTGCAGCAGCTTGTCGGGGAGGTTGGGGTGGCGGGTGTCGACGTCGCTCCACGGCTTGATTGCCAGCGCTTCATCTTCATGCCGCAGGCGGGCGACCAGGCCGTGCGCAAAACCACCCAGCGCGCGCAGCAGGCCGGCACGCTCGGCCGGGTCACTGAGCACCTGGGTCTCGCGGATCAGCGAGCGTACATCGATGATCATCTGCCCCAATTGCTTGCGGCCTTCCCACCAGCGGTCATAGCAGGCGTTATTGCGAAAGCTCATGAAGATCGACAGCGACAGCCCCAGCAGCGTGAATGGCGTGGCGTTGACCTTGGAGAAATACGCCGGGTGCAGGGTTTCCACCAGCACGATCACCGAGGCCAGCAACGTGACCAGCAGGCTGCGCAGGGCTATGCGCTTGGCTATCGAGCCTTTGAGGGAGAACAGGATACCCAGGAGGTTGGGTTTGGGACGCACAATCATCGGCGGGACAGGGCTTCTTCGGGGACGCGGCTTCAGGGGGTGTAGCCCCTCAGATTAGAAGCAAGCGCGACAGGCGTCCAATCGCTTGGACTGACTGGCCGATAAGCAGGATTGATGACTGGCCAAACCAGTCAAGCAGGTTGAAAGCTTTGACCATTGCTGCGCCAGCGTGCGGGAGCGACTATTTCCACGATTCGGTCCTTCTGGTTCAAGGAAACAATAATGCAGATTGAAAACAAGATCTTCCTGGTCAGCGGCGGCGCGTCAGGCCTGGGCGCGGCCACCGCAGAAATGCTGATTGCCGCCGGTGCCAAGGTGATGCTGGTGGATTTGAACGCCGACGCGGTGACCGCCAAGGCCACGCAGTTGGGCGAGAACGCACGCAGCGCCGTGGCCGATATCAGCCAGGAAGCGGCGGCCGAAGCCGCCGTGCAAGCGACCGTTGCCGCCTTTGGCGGCCTGCATGGGCTGGTCAACTGCGCCGGTGTGGTGCGTGGCGAGAAAATCCTCGGCAAGAACGGCCCCCACGGGCTGGCCAGCTTTGCCCAGGTGATCAACGTCAACCTGATCGGCAGCTTCAACCTGCTGCGCCTGGCAGCAGCGGCCATCGCTGAAACTGAAGCGAATGCCGATGGCGAGCGCGGTGTGATCATCAACACCGCCTCGGTTGCCGCGTTTGATGGGCAGATCGGCCAGGCTGCCTATTCCGCCTCCAAAGGCGCGATCGCCAGCCTCACGTTGCCGGCCGCTCGCGAGCTGGCGCGCTTTGGTATCCGCGTGATGACCATCGCCCCGGGCATTTTCGAGACGCCAATGATGGCCGGCATGACCGCCGAAGTGCGCGACTCGCTGGCCGCAGGCGTGCCATTCCCGCCGCGCCTGGGCAAACCTGCGGAATACGCGGCGCTGGTCCGCCACATCATCGAAAACAGCATGCTCAATGGTGAGGTGATCCGTCTCGACGGCGCCTTGCGCATGGCCGCCAAGTAAGGAGAATTTCCATGACTGATCCCATCGTAATTGTCAGTGCCGTGCGCACCCCCATGGGCGGCTTCCAGGGCGACCTCAAGGGCCTGACCGCGCCGCAGCTGGGCTCTGCCGCGATCCGTGCAGCGGTCGAGCGTGCCGGCATCGCCACCGATGCTGTCGATGAAGTGCTGTTCGGCTGTGTGCTGCCCGCCGGCCTCGGCCAGGCACCGGCGCGCCAGGCGGCCCTCGGCGCCGGGCTGGACAAGTCGACGCGCTGCACCACCCTCAACAAGATGTGCGGTTCGGGCATGGAGGCGGCGATCCTGGCACATGATTCGCTGCTGGCCGGCAGCGTCGACGTGGTGATTGCCGGCGGCATGGAAAGCATGTCCAACGCCCCTTATCTGCTCGACCGCGCCCGCAGCGGCTACCGCATGGGCCACGGCCGCGTGCTCGACCATATGTTCCTCGACGGCCTCGAAGACGCCTACGACAAGGGCCGCCTGATGGGCACCTTTGCCGAAGACTGCGCCGCGCACAACGGCTTTACCCGTGAAGCCCAGGACGCCTTCGCCATCGCCTCGCTGACGCGTGCGCAAGAAGCGATCACCCATGGCAGCTTCGCCGCCGAGATCGTCCCGGTGCAGGTCACGGTCGGCAAGGAGCAGAAGACCGTCCAGCACGACGAACAGCCGCCCAAGGCCAAGCTGGACAAGATCGCCAGCCTGAAACCGGCGTTCCGCGAAGGCGGTACCGTGACGGCGGCCAACTCCAGCTCGATCTCCGACGGTGCGGCGGCCTTGTTGCTGATGCGCCAGTCCGAGGCGCTCAAGCGCGGGCTCAAGCCGCTGGCGGTGATCCATGGTCACGCGGCCTTTGCCGATGAGCCCGGGCTGTTTCCGGTGGCGCCGGTGGGCGCAATCCGCAAGCTGATGAGCAAGACCGGCTGGAGCATCGACGAAGTTGACCTGTTCGAGATCAACGAGGCCTTCGCGGTGGTCACCCTGGTGACGATGAGCAAGCTGGAAATCCCGCACGCCAAGGTCAACGTTCACGGCGGCGCCTGTGCCCTGGGCCACCCGATCGGTGCCTCCGGCGCGCGAATCCTGGTGACCCTGCTCGCGGCCCTGCGCCAGAAAGGCCTCAAGCGTGGTGTGGCCGCGATCTGTATCGGCGGCGGTGAAGCCACGGCCATGGCCGTTGAATGCCTGTATTAAGGAAACCCTATGCTGCCCAATGACGAACAACTGCAGATCAGCGACGCGGCCCGGCAATTTGCCCAGGAGCGGCTGAAACCGTTCGCAGCCGACTGGGACCGCGAGCACCGCTTTCCCAAGGAAGCCATCGGCGAAATGGCCGAACTGGGCTTTTTCGGCATGCTCGTGCCGGAACAGTGGGGCGGCTGCGACACCGGCTACCTGGCCTACGCCATGGCCCTGGAAGAAATCGCCGCCGGCGACGGGGCCTGCTCGACCATCATGAGCGTGCACAACTCGGTGGGCTGCGTGCCCATCCTCACGTTCGGCAACGATCAGCAGAAAGAGCAATTCCTCAAGCCGCTCGCCAGTGGCGCCATGCTCGGCGCGTTTGCCTTGACCGAGCCCCAGGCCGGTTCGGATGCCAGCAGCCTGAAGACCCGGGCGCGCCTGGACGGTGATCACTACGTGCTCAATGGCTGCAAGCAGTTCATCACCTCCGGGCAAAATGCCGGGGTGGTGATTGTGTTTGCGGTGACCGACCCGGCCGCCGGCAAGCGCGGCATCAGCGCGTTCATCGTGCCCACCGACTCGCCGGGCTACAGTGTGGCGCGGGTCGAAGACAAGCTCGGCCAGCACGCCTCGGACACCTGCCAGATCCTGTTCGAGGACATGAAAGTGCCGGTGGCCAATCGCCTGGGCGCGGAGGGCGAAGGCTATCGAATCGCCCTGGCCAATCTCGAAGGCGGTCGCGTGGGTATCGCCTCGCAGTCGGTGGGCATGGCGCGCGCCGCCTTTGAAGCCGCCCGCGACTATGCAAGGGAACGCGAAAGCTTCGGCAAGCCACTCATCGAGCACCAGGCCGTGGCTTTTCGCCTGGCCGACATGGCCACGCAAATCGCCGTCGCCCGGCAGATGGTGCAGTACGCGGCGGCACTGCGTGACAGCGGCAAGCCGGCGCTGGTGGAAGCGTCCATGGCCAAGCTGTTCGCCTCGGAAATGGCTGAAAAAGTCTGTTCGGCCGCCTTGCAAACCCTGGGCGGTTACGGTTACCTGAGCGACTTCCCCCTGGAGCGGATCTACCGCGATGTGCGGGTCTGCCAGATCTACGAAGGCACCAGCGATATTCAACGCATGGTCATCTCACGCAATCTCTAAGGAGCCGATACATGAGTTACGAAACCATTTTGCTCGAAGTCCAGGGCCGCGTCGGGCTGATTACCCTCAATCGCCCGCAAGCCCTGAACGCCTTGAATGCGCAGTTGGTCAGCGAGCTGAACCAGGCGCTGGACGGCCTGGAAGCCGATCCACAGATCGGCTGCATCGTGCTGACCGGCTCGAAGAAAGCCTTTGCCGCCGGCGCCGACATCAAGGAAATGGCCGAGCTGACCTACCCGCAGATCTACCTGGACGACCTGTTCAGCGACAGCGACCGCGTGGCCAACCGCCGCAAGCCGATCATTGCCGCGGTCAACGGCTTCGCCCTCGGCGGGGGCTGTGAATTGGCGTTGATGTGCGACTTTATCCTCGCCGGTGACGGCGCCAAGTTCGGCCAGCCGGAAATCAACCTCGGCGTGTTGCCGGGCATGGGCGGCACTCAGCGCCTGACCCGCGCCGTGGGCAAGGCCAAGGCCATGGAAATGTGCCTGACCGGGCGCTTTATCGATGCAGTGGAAGCCGAGCGCTGCGGGATTGTCGCGCGCATTGTGCCGGCGGATGAATTGTTGGAAGAGGCCTTGAAGGTCGCCACATTGATCGCCGGCAAATCGGTTCCGATCAGCATGATGGTCAAGGAAAGCGTGAACCGCGCGTTTGAAGTGAGCCTGTCCGAAGGCGTGCGCTTTGAGCGCCGGGTGTTCCATGCCGCGTTCGCGACCCTGGATCAGAAGGAAGGCATGGCGGCGTTCGTGGCCAAGCGTGCGCCGGCGTTCAAGGACAAGTAAGCCCCCAGTACTTACACCGATGATCCAAATGTGGGAGCGGGCTTGCTCGCGAATGCGGCTAATCAGTCACTGCAGCTTTGACTGACCTGACGCATTCGCGAGCAAGCCCGCTCCCACATGGGGGTTGTGGTCTTTCAGTTAGAGGGGATAGTTCTTCAGTTCCCTGGCAATCACCATACGCTGTATCTCGCTGGTCCCCTCGTAAATCTGCGTGATCCGCGCATCGCGGTAGTAGCGTTCCACGGGATAATCTTCCAGATACCCATACCCACCGTGAATCTGCATCGCCGAGGAGCAGACCTTTTCGGCCATTTCCGAGGCGAACAGCTTGGCCTGGGAGGCTTCCGACAGGCACGGTTTGCCGGCCGAGCGCAGGCGCGCGGCGTGCAGGATCAACAAGCGCGCGGCGTTCAGGCGGGTTTGCATGTCGGCCAGCAGGTTCGCCACGCTCTGGTGCTCGATGATTGCCTTGTCGAACTGCACGCGGTCGCGGGCGTAGATCAGCGCAGCTTCAAACGCCGCGCGGGCGATGCCCAAGGCCTGGGCGGCAATGCCGATGCGGCCGCCTTCCAGGTTCGACAGCGCAATCGCCAGTCCTTTGCCGCGCTCACCCAGCAGGTTGGCCTCGGGCACGCTGCATTGGTTGAGGGTGACGGCACAAGTGTCCGAGGCGCGAATGCCCATCTTGTGTTCGGTACGGTCGACGACAAAGCCTGGCGTGTCGGTGGGCACCAGGAATGCGGAGATACCTTTCTTGCCCAATTGCGGGTCGGTCACGGCGAACACGATAGCGAGCTTGGCGCGCTTGCCGTTGCTGACAAATTGCTTGGCACCATTGATCACCCATTGGCCATCGCGCAACTCGGCGCGGGTGCGCAGGTTGTGCGCTTCGGAACCGGCCTGGGGTTCGGTGAGGCAGAAGCAACCGATTGCCTGGCCACTGGCGAGGTCGGCCAGCCAGGTCTGTTTCTGTTCCTGTGTGCCGTAGTTGAGAATGGGCCCGCAACCAACTGAATTATGGATACTCATCAGCGCGCCGGTGGCGCCATCGCCGGCGGAAATTTCCTCGACGGCCAAGGCATATGCGACGTAGTCGACATAGGTGCCACCCCATTCTTCGGGGACCACCATGCCCAGCAGCCCGAGTTCGCCCATCTTCGCGACCAGGGCATCGTCGATCCAGCCGGCTTTCTCCCAGGCTTGGGCATGGGGTGCGATTTCGCCACGGGCAAAGTCACGCGCCATGTCGCGAATCATCACTTGTTCTTCAGTGTATTCAATGTCTTGCATGGCTTAGTTCGCAACCTTCTCGAAGTGATGGAAGAAGCTCTCGACATGGGTCTTGTCCAGGCCGTGCAGCGTGGGTGGATTCCAGCGCGGGGCCTTGTCCTTGTCGATGATCAGCGCACGAACGCCTTCGATGAGGTCGCCGCGTTCAAACCACTGGCGGTCAAGGTGCAGTTCCAGGGCAAAGCAGCGCTCCAGCGGCAGGCGCCGGCCGCGACGCAGCATTTCCAGGGTCACGGCCATGGCCAGCGGCGAGCGGGTGTGCATCAGTTGGGCGGTAGTGAGTGCCCATTCATGGCTGTCGGCGACTGTCACCTGCTGCAATTGCTCGACGATACTCGGTATATCCGGCAGGCCGAAGAAATGGTCGATGGCCGGGCGCAAGGCGGCCAGCGGCGCGTCGGGCAACTGTTGCACGGCGAGTTTGGCCAGTACGCCCTGCAGGTCCTTGAGCGGCGACTCGTGCCATTGCAGGCGGTCGAGCTTGTGGTCGAGGTCGGCCAGCTTCGCGCTGTCCAGGTACCAATCGGCGAGGCCGCAGTAGAGGGCGTCGGCGGCGCGAATCTGCACGCCGGTGACGCCGAGGTAAATCCCCAGCTCGCCGGGAATGCGCGGCAAGAAGTAGCTGCCGCCAACGTCCGGGAAGTAACCGATCGCCACTTCCGGCATGGCCAGGCGGCTGCGCTCGGTGACCACGCGCAGATCCGCGCCCTGCACCAGGCCCATGCCGCCGCCGAGGACAAACCCGTCCATCAACGCGAGGACAGGTTTGCGGTAATGGTGGATCGCCAGGTCCAGCGCGTATTCCTCGACGAAGAAATCTTCGTGCAGGGTGTCGCCGTTTTTGAAACTGTCGTAGAGGGAGCGAATATCACCGCCGGCGCAAAAGGCCTTTTCGCCGGCGCCGCGCAGCACCACGGCATGCACCTGCGGATCGTCGGCCCACGCCTGCAGCTGGCGGGCGAGGCTGCGGACCATGTCCAGGGTGATGGCGTTGAGGCCGGCAGGGCGGTTGAGGGTAAGGTGGCCGATGTGGTTGCGCACTTCGGCCAGGACGTCGTCTTGAAGGATATCGGCGCTGCTTGCTTGGTTTGAAACCTGAGCAGTCATCTGTAACTCCCTGCTTTTATTGTTCTTTATCAAGAGGTTCAGCGAAGAACCATCTCGCGATCGTACCAGTGCAAATTTGCCCAGTACAACCTTCAATCATGCAGGTCGTTTTTGCATTTATGCAGCAGGCCGCGTGTCTGCGTCAGGGGATGCGGCTGGCCAGGACTTCACCAATACTGCGGCGCCGTGCGTGGGTTTCGGCGGCGTGGATCAACTGTTCCAACTCGCTGGGGGCGACATCGTAGAACTGCTCCATGTCGGCCAGCGCGAGCTTCAGGTCGGCAGCGGTAATGGCCGGGTCTTGAGCGGCCTGGGTGTCTGGCAGGACCACCGCGGGAGCCTCGACGGCGCCCTTGGGGTAGCGGGTGCGCGTGGCATTGTTGTAGGCCAGTGCACAGGCGAGCAGGGCGCCGGCACCCAGCAACACCGCGCCCATCTCATGCCAGCCGAGGGCGGCCGAGGCCGGGTCGGCCAGTACCAGGGTCATGGCCAGGCCACCGGCAGGTGGATGCAGGCAGCGTAGCCAGCACATCAACACCACCGTCATGCCCGCCGCCAGGCACGCACCGCCCAGGGTGCGCCCAAGGACGCGGGCCACCAGCAAGGCCACCACGCCGGCACACAGGTAGCTGCCGATGATCGACCAGGGTTGCGCGAGCGCGCCGGATGAGACCGCAAACAACAACACCGCCGAGGCCCCGAGTGGCCCCAGCAGGTGCAGGGCCACGTCCATGCCAAACACTTGGGCACATAACCACACGCTGAACAGCGTGCCGAGCGCCATGCCGATGGCGGCACGACTCCATTCAGTGGGACGGGTATTGATAGCAGCAGGGAACCAGCGAGCGAGCATTGACAGGCATTCCATAAACGACAGGCAAAAAAAAGGCTTGTCTGGTTGCCCGGAAAAGCCCTTTGAAAGTTCCAACATTGGGGGAAGGAACCTGTGCAGTGTGCCGTGCCTGTCGACACCGCGCCAATGCATATTAATGCAGGTTAAATCCAAAAATAATGCAGTTAAATGAGACTGCCACACTTACAAAAGAGGGACCTGCACACTGAGCTTGCCCAGGACGCGATCATCGGTCTCGTCGTTGAACAAGCGTTTTCGCAGATCCGCCTGCAGCCCGGTATCACTGGCAAGCGGGCCCTTCAGCGCCACCAGCGCGTCGCGTAATTCCATCAGCCGCTCCAGGGGCGGGACCGGCAAATAGCCAACGTGAACGAGATCGGGCTCCGGGGTCGCGTAGACGCCCGGCGAAACATCATCTGACACGGCATTGTCCTCTTATTGGATAGGCTGCGGCGTACACCGCGGGCCTACAGCTTCCTTGTTGTTATGCATGACCCGTGGCGGTAAATGATTACCACACATGGCATTCGAGTTTACCGTTGGGTTTCGGGCGCGGGGAAGGGCAATGGTCGCAGCAATTACGCATAGCTGCGTAGGAGTTTTCTGCGTCGGGAGCCCCGACGCAGAGCACTCAAGGGTGTGGGGCCTGGGCCAGGTGCAGCAGCACGTAGGGGTTGCGGTCGAACTCACCGCTCAGGGTCGGCGTGAGGGCGCGAAAGCGCGGGTCTTGCAACCCTTCGAAATCCGCCTCGCTCATCACCAGCCAGGCCGGCCCTTGTATCGGCTTCAGGTCAGCAGGGTTCTGGGTGAACAACGGTACCTGATCGCAATCAAGGTTGACCATGTATTTGATGGCCTTGGCGTCTTTACCCAGGCCGTGCAATACCACGGGCGCGCGCTGCTGCATGACCTGCTCGTGCACCTGCAAGGTAAACGTGCGGGTGTCGTAGAGGCTGCGCTCCAGCGGCTCGACCACGCCGATATAGCTCGCCCACACCGCCAGTACACCGGCCAACGCCGGGCCCAGCGGGCGCAGTTGCGCCTTGAACAACGCCAGCAAAGCCACGACCTGCAGCGCGCCCAGCAGGCCAAACATTGGCCCCAGATGCTCCAGCTGCTGCGGATAACGTGTGCGTGCGAACAGCAACCCGGCGATCAGCAGCGTCGGAAGCAACGTCCAAATGCCCAGCATCAGCCTGCGCAACCCGGCAAACAGCCGACCCTCGGCAACCTGGAACGGATAGGCCGCAATGATTGCCGCCATGGGCAACATCGGCAGCACATAGCGCGCCTTTTTGGCCTGTGGGATCGACAGGCCAAGCATCACCAGCAGGCCGGCGGCCGCGCAGTACAGTACCAACTGCAAGGCCGGCCCCGGCGTACGCCGGCCGCCGAGGGCGATTGCCAGCAGCACCAGCAGCGCCACGGGATAGGCCATGGCGTAATTGCCCAGCGAACTGGTGAAGTAATACAGCACGCCGCTGGAGCCTTCGCTGCCGTCCATGCGCCCCAGGAACTGCATGCGGATCACGTCCTGCATGAAGCTCTCACCGCCGCTGAGCTTGGCCATCAGCAACAGCAGGCCGACACACGCCACCAACAGCGCCAGCGCCAGCAAGCCAAAACTGAACAACTGTCGCCATTGCCGATTGATCAGGTAGTAGCTGCACAGCACGCCGGTGGGTATCACCAGGCCAATCGGACCGCGAATCGCAAAGCCGAGGATCAGCAGCAGGTACAGCCAGTGCAGGCGCTTGCCGGCACCGAAGTGGTCATGCGCGTAACCCAGGTAGAACACCGCCAGGGCAATCGCGGCGAGCATCTGGTCGAGGGATACCGAGCGGGTTTCACTGATGAAGGTACTGCTGAGCAGCAATACCGCGATGCTCAGCAGGCCCCAGTGCCGGGAGTAGGGCGCCGTGAGGCGATACACCAGCACCACGATCGCTGCCGAGGCCAGCGCCGTGGGCAACCAGGCCGTGAGGCTGGTGACCTGGCCCAGGGGCAACGACAGCAACCAGGTCAGCAGTGTCGAGGTGGCCAGGTAATCCGCATACGGCTGCCCGTAGGTGGTCGGGAAAAAGCCCGGCCCATGGCGCAGCATCTCCTGGGCAAACACCACGAAGCGGGAGTCGAAGCCGATAATCGCCTGGTGCCAGCTGCCAGCGATGAATAACGCCAGCGCCAGCAACCCCAGCAGTAGGGATTGGCGGCGAATCGTCGGGCTCAGCAGGGACGGTTGAGCTTTGTTCACGTATCAGGCTTCCACAACCTGTGGCACCCACTGTTGCTGCGGAATCGGCAACTGGCACGAGTCGCCACGGCCCATCGGGAAGTACTGGAAGCCTTTGCGCGCCAGGCGCTCGCCGTCATACAGGTTGCGGCCGTCGAAGATCACCGGGGTTTTCAGGCGCTGGTGGATCAGGTCGAAGTCCGGTGCCTTGAACTGCTGCCATTCGGTGCAGACGATCAGCGCATCGGCGCCGCTCAAGGTCGACTCCGGGGTGCCCATCAGCATCAGGCGCGGGTCATCGCCGTAGATACGCTGGGTTTCCTGCATGGCTTCCGGGTCGAACGCGCGTACGTTGGCGCCGGCGGCCCACAGGGCTTCCATCAATACACGGCTGGGGGCATCGCGCATGTCGTCGGTGTTCGGTTTGAACGCCAGGCCCCAGAGGGCAAAGGTCTTGCCGCGCAGGTTGCCCTTGAAGAACGCGTTGATACGCTCGAACAGCTTGCTCTTCTGGCGCTGGTTGATCGCTTCCACGGCTTCCAACAGGTCACTGGAGCAGTTGGCCTGCTTGGCACTGTGGATCAGCGCGCGCATGTCCTTGGGGAAGCACGAGCCGCCGTAGCCGCAGCCAGGGTAGATGAAGTGGTAGCCAATGCGCGAGTCGGCGCCGATGCCCAGGCGTACAGCTTCGATATCCGCGCCCAAGTGCTCGGCCAGCTCGGCGATCTGGTTGATAAAGCTGATCTTGGTCGCCAGCATGCAGTTGGCGGCATACTTGGTCAGCTCGGCGCTGCGCAGGTCCATGAAGATGATGCGGTCATGGTTGCGGTTGAACGGCGCGTACAGGTCGCGCATCACGTCGCGCACTTCTTCGCGCTCGCAGCCGATGATGATGCGATCCGGGCGGCGGCAGTCGGCCACGGCCGAGCCTTCCTTGAGGAATTCCGGGTTGGAGACGATATCGAACTCCAGGTGCCGGCCAGCCAGGTGCAGGGCCTTCTCGATGTGCGCGCGCAGGGTGTCGCCGGTGCCCACCGGCACGGTGGATTTCTCCACCAGGATCACCGGCTCGATACGGTGGCGGGCCACGGCATCGCCTACCGACAGCACGTATTTCAGGTCGGCCGAGCCGTCTTCATCCGACGGCGTGCCCACGGCAATGAACAGCACTTCGCCGTGTTCGACGGCCAGCTTTTCATCAAAGGTGAAGTGCAGTCGCCCGCTCTCCAGGTTCTCCTTGACCATCGCGGCCAGCCCCGGCTCGAAGATGCTCACATGGCCTTGCTGCAACAGCTTGACCTTGTTTTGATCGACGTCCATGCAGATGACATCGTGACCGACTTCGGCCAATACGGTGGCCTGCACCAGACCGACGTAACCACTACCAAATACACTGATTTTCATGGGGCATTCCTGGGACTTGTAGCGCTAGCACGGCGAGAGTTGATAACCAGCACACCGAGGATGACCAAGGCCACCCCCAGGGTTTTTGAAACCGAAAAGTGTTCGTTGAAGACCGGCAGGCTGGCCGCCAGCAGGTACACCAGCGCATAGCTGATGCTCAGCAGCGAATAGGCCCGGCCCAACGGCAGGTGTTTGAGCGCGCCGAGCCAGCAGAGCATCGACAGCGCATAGGCGAGGATCGCCAGCAGCACCACAGCCAGGGCGCCCAGGTCGATCTGTGCCGTCAGCCATTCGTTGGGCAGCGGCAGGCGCGTCATGCTCCAGCGCATGCCCAGTTGGGCCGCGCTGACCAGTGCGACGCTGCCCAGGGCCAGGGCAAACCCCTGGACCCGGCTCATACGTGACGCCCCAGCAGCACGACGCCGCCGATCACCAGCGCCACGCCCAGCCAGTGACGGCCATCGATGTGTTCATGGAACACAAAACGCGCCATCAGCGTGACCAAGACAAAATTCAGGCTGAGCATCGGGTAGGCGATGCCGACCTCCAGGCGCTGCAGTACCAGCAGCCATACCAGCAGGCCCAGGCCCAGGCACACCAGCGCCGCCCACAGCCACGGCGAGCGCAGTTTCAGCGCCCAGCCGTCCGGTAGGTCGCGCCAGCTTTCCACGGCGAACTTTTGCGAGACCTGGCCCATGCAGGTCAACAGGCAGGCGGCCAATAGCAGGAGGAGGGTGATCACGGCTGCACCTGCGGGAAGATCAGAATCACGATATTGCCTTGCTCATAGCGCTCGCCGTCGGTGGGCAGCAGCGCTACTTCGGCGATTTCATCGTCGCCTTTGACGCGCATCACCACACCTACCGGCCCTTGTTTGCGCGCCTCGCTCATCCATTGCTGGACCTGGCGGGTGTCGACCTTGTGATGCCCGGCATCCGGGTAGGCCAGGCCGTACTTCACTTCGCCGACCGTGTTGTACAGCGTCACATCCGGGCGCTGCAGGCGCCACGCCAGGGCCGATGCCGCGCCGAGGTCGTTGCTGAGCAAGGCCGTGGCCGGGCGCAGTGCCTGCAGGTGGTCGATGATGAATTGATCCGGCGTCTTGTTGTAGACCACCGAATGCGGCAGTGCGGCCGGCAGCAGGGCGACCATCAGCCAGCTGCCGATCACCGGCGCGGCCCACAGGTGCAATGGCCGTGCAGCCTGCAGCAGGTTGACCAGGATCCAGCCGAACAGGAAGACAAACACCAGCACCAGGCTGAAGGTTTCCTGGCCATGTTCGTACAGCGGCTTTTTCAGTTGGAACCAGCTCAGGGCGAGCAATACCACCACGCCGAGAACCAGGTTCAGCCAGCCGTTGAGGCGCAACGCGCGACCGCGGCCCTGGGCCAGTTTATCCGCCAGGGTGTTGCCCATCAGCAAGGCCAGCGGCAGCAGGCACGGCATGATGTAGGAGGGCAGCTTGCCTTTGGCCAGGCTGAAGAAGGCCAGGGGCATCAGCAGCCACAGCAACACAAAGCCGACCTTCGCCGTGCGCTTGTCTTGCCACGCCTGCTTGAGGGTGGACGGCAGCAGGGCGACCCACGGCAGCGAGAACGCCACCAGCAGCGGCAAGTAATACCAGAACGGCTCGGCATGCTGGGCGTCGTCGCCGGCAAAGCGCTGGATATGCTCGTGCCAGAAGAAGAAATTCCAGTAGTCCGGTTCCTGCAGGTGCACGGCCAATGCCCACGGCACGCTGACCACAATCGCCACCGCTACGGCGACCAGGCCATAACCCAGCAGTTCGCGAAAACGCTTCTGCCAGATTGCGTAGGGCAGGGCGATCAACACCGGCAACAGCCAGGCCAGGAACCCCTTGGTCATGAAGCCCATGCCACATGCCAGGCCCAGCACTGCCCAGGACCACAACCGGCCGCTGCGCGTGGTGCTGTCGAAGCAAAACCACAGGGCCACACCGGTGAGGTTGACCCAGAAGGTGAACTGCGGATCCAGGTTGGCATAGCCGCCCAGGGCTGCGACGCTGACAAAGCTCATATACAGCACGGTGCTGATCAGGCTTTTTTGCGGGTCATTCCACAACCGGCGTGACACCAGGTACACCAGCAGGATGCTCAGGCCGGTGCTCAATGCCGACGCAAAGCGCACGCCGAACAGGTTCTGCCCGAAGATCGCCTGGCCCAGCGCGATCATCCAGTAGCCGGCCGCAGGCTTTTCGAAATAGCGAATACCCATGAAGTGCGGCGACGCCCACTTGCCGGTCAGCAGCATTTCCTGGCTGATCTGCGCATAGCGGGTTTCATCCGGAATCCACAGGCCGTGGGTGGCCAGCGGCAGCAGATAGAACACGCCGAACGCCAACAGGAGCAGGGGCAGGGCCCAACGGCGGATCATGCCTGTTGCACTCCGAGCCAACCCTCACGGCCGCTCAGGGCGCCGCGCACCAGCTGTTGCTGGGGCAGGGTGGTGACGTCGGCAGGCAGCAACTCGCCCAGCGGTTGGAAATCGATGCCGCGCTGCCCTGCCTGGGCCAGCAACTGGCGAAAATCATTGGCCATCAGAATCCCTTCTACTTCTGCGTGGATGGTGTAGACGTTGAGCTTCGACTCCGCGAAGCGCTCGAGGATGTAGCTATTGAAATCCTTGGCAGCCACCACCGGCCCGACGACTTCGTCGAAGGTCGGCAGGTCGACCGGAATCTGTGGGGTGCCCGCGCTGCCATCGGCCAAGGTTGGCCTGAACAGGCTGGTGCCCCGACAATCACTGTTGTAGCGGAAGTTGAACCCTTGCTTGGCCTGCACCACGCGTTCATCGGCGCGCCAACCGGCGGCCGCGGAACAGTCGATGCGATCACCCAGGATATCGCTCAGGGTGTCGACGCCGCGCCGAATCTGCTCGACCAGCTGCGCGTCGCTCCAGCGCCCTGTGTTGGCCTGCCAGCCATGGTGATCCCAGGCATGCAGGCCGACTTCATGGCCGGCGGCCTTGGCCTGGCGCATCAAATGCCCCAGGTCACGGCCGATCGGTTTGCCCGGCCAGGCAGTGCCGGCGAGCAAAATATCCCAGCCATACAGGCCGGCAGCGTTGGAACGCAGCATCTTCCACAGGAACTGCGGGCGGATCAGGCGCCACAAGTGGCGCCCCATGTTGTCCGGCCCGACACTGAAGAAGAACGTCGCCTTGACCCCGGCTTCATCCAGGGATTCGAGCAGCCGCGGCACCCCTTCACGGGTGCCACGGTAGGTGTCGACGTCAATGCGCAAGCCTGCCTTCATTACTTCTTGTCCGCGATTTCGAGCATGGCTTCACGCAGGAAGAAGTCCAGGGTGTTACCGATGGTCTCGCTCATCTCCACGGTCGGCTCCCAGTTCAGCAGGCGCTTGGCGTTTTCGATGCTTGGCTTGCGGTGTGCCACGTCCTGGTAACCGGTGCCGTAGAACGCCTTGCTCTCGACGTCGCGGAAACCGGCGAACGGTGGGAAGTTGCCACGCAACGGATGCGCTTCGAACTGACGCAGCAGCTCTTCGCCCAACTGGCGGATGCTGGCTTCGTTTTCCGGGTTGCCGATGTTGATGATCTGGCCGTTGCAGACATCGTTATCGTTATCAATGATGCGCGCCAGGGCTTCGATGCCGTCGGCGATGTCAGTGAAGCAACGCTTTTGCTCGCCGCCGTCAAACAGGCGGATCGGCGTGCCTTCCACCAGGTTGAGGATCAACTGGGTGATCGCGCGGGAGCTGCCGATACGCGCCGAATCCAGGCGGTCCAGGCGTGGGCCCATCCAGTTGAAGGGACGGAACAGTGTGAAGTTCAGGCCCTTGGCGCCGTAGGCCCAGATCACGCGGTCGAGCAGTTGCTTGGAGACCGAGTAGATCCAGCGCTGCTTGTTGACCGGGCCGACCACCAGGTTGGAGGTGTCTTCGTCGAAATACTGGTCCTGGCACATGCCATAGACTTCGGAGGTCGACGGGAAGATCACGCGCTTGTTGTACTTGACGCAGTAGCGCACCAGCTTGAGGTTTTCCTCGAAGTCCAGCTCGAACACGCGCAGCGGGTTACGCGTGTATTCGATTGGCGTGGCGATGGCCACCAGCGGCAGGACCACGTCGCACTTCTTGATGTGGTACTCGATCCACTCGGTGTGGATGCTGATGTCGCCTTCCACGTAGTGGAAATTCGGGTGGCTGCGCAGGCGCTCGATGGCGTCGGAGCCGATGTCCAGGCCGTAGACTTCGTAGCGGTCGTCACGCAGCAGGCGCTCGGACAGGTGGTTACCGATAAAGCCGTTCACACCGAGGATCAGCACGCGGGTACGGCGCGGCTTGCGGCCGGACTCGGCGCCACGCAGCACGGAGCCGTCGACCAGGCCGAGTTCATTGGCCAGGGATGGGCCAGCCAGGTACAGGCCGTTGTCATTGCGCTGGCCGAACTTGACCACCAGCGAGTCTTCACCACAGGCGATGCGCAGCGGGTTGACGCTGATCACGCGGCCCGGCGCCAGGCCTTCATTGCCCTTCACCACCTCGGCCTGCCAGACGATCAGCTTGTGCTCGCCCACGGCGCAGAAGGCGCCCGGGTACGGTTGGGTCACGGCGCGGACCAGATTGAACAGTTCTTCAGCCGGCTTTTTCCACTCCAGCTTGCCGTCGGCAGCGGTGCGACGACCGAAGTAGGTGGCCTGGCTTTCGTCCTGGGCGGTTTCAGTCAGCTTGCCGGCGGCCAGTTGCGGCAGGGCATCACGCAGCAGGTTGCTGGCGGCGTCGCGCAGTTTGGCGTGCAGGGTCAGGCCGGTGTCGGTGCGCTCGATGGCGACCTTCTGCTGGGCCAGGATCGCGCCGGCATCGGCACGCTTGACCATGCGGTGCAGGGTCACGCCGGTTTCGGTTTCGCCTTTCACCAGCACCCAGTTGGCCGGTGCGCGGCCACGGTATTTGGGCAACAGCGAACCGTGCAGGTTGAACGCGCCTTTGCTGGCGGTGGCCAACAGGGCTTCGCTCAGCAGGTTGCGGTAGTAGAAGGAGAAGATGAAGTCCGGCTTGAGCTTGGCAATACGCTCGATCCACAGCGGGTGGTTGGCGTCTTCCGGCGCGTGCACTGGAATGCCGTTACGGGCGCACAACTGCGCGACGGAACCGTAGAAGTTGTTTTCCTTGGGGTCGTCGGCATGGGTAAACACGGCAGCAATGTCGTAGCCGGCAGCCAGCAGGGCTTCAATGCCTGCACAGCCAATATCGTGGTAAGCGAAGACAACGGCGTTTGAATTCATGACGAAACCTGATCGGAAGGAGAAGTAGAAGTGGTATGGGAAGACACCAGGCCGTCGACGACGACCACGGGTGCCGGTGCTGCCGGTTGGTTGCGCAGCACTTTTTCAATGAAGAACCGAGGGCGGGCACGCACGTCGCTGTACATGCGGCCCAGGTATTCACCCAGAAGGCCCATGCCGATGAACTGGCCACCGGTGAACACGAACAGCACGGCGAACAGCACGAACAGGCCATCACCGGCCCAGTCGGCACCGAATGCCAGGCGCATGACGATCAACGCGAAGGCGAAAAAAACGCCCAGTGCCGCCAGGCTGAAACCGACGATGGACAGCAGCCGCAGCGGAGTGGTGGTCATGCAGGTCAGCAGGTCGAACATCAGGCTGATCAGGCGCATGGCGCTGTATTTGGATTCGCCGTGCTCGCGCTCGGCGTGGTGCACCAGGATCTCGGTGGTGTGGCGGGCAAAGCCGTTGGCCAGGATCGGAATGAAGGTGCTGCGCTCGCGGCAGGCAAGCATGGCGTCGACGATGGTGCGCCGGTAAGCGCGCAGCATGCAGCCGTAGTCGGTCATGGCCACGCCGGTGGAGCGTTGCACCGCCAGGTTGATCAGGCGCGACGGCCAGCGGCGAAAGGCCGAGTCCTGGCGATTGTTGCGCACGGTGGCAACCACGTCGTAGCCCAGCGCGGCTTGTTCGACCAGGCGCGGGATTTCTTCGGGAGGGTTCTGCAGGTCGGCGTCGAGGGTAATCACCACCTCGCCCCGGCACTGCTCGAAACCGGCCATGATCGCGGCATGCTGGCCGTAGTTGCGGTTGAGGATCACCGCGACCACCTTGCTGCCGTCTACGGCGGCAGCGTCTTCCAGCAGTTGGGCCGAATTGTCGCGGCTACCGTCATCCACCAGGATGATTTCGTATTCGTAGGCCAGTTGCTGGCACGCTGCGGTGGTGCGACGCAGCAGTTCAGGCAGGCTTTCTTGTTCGTTGTAGACCGGGATGACGATCGACACGCAATGAATAGGGTAGGGTTTCAAAGATTCATGACCTCGGGGGTTAGCGCAACTTGGAGCGTGAAAACATCAATAAACAGTGGGCAAACGTCTAGACCGTAGAATCAGGGACGGTGCTAAAGGTGAAGCGTAATCAACAGGTTAGACGGTGTTGCGCAATTTGCTATTAAGTTTCACGTTCAAGATTAAGCGCAAAAATGTTGAACAGATATGAAAGGCAGATGAAAAACTCGTTTATTTGACAGGTAGACAGCTAGGGTTCAGCTAAACATCCACGGCGTTGTCCGTTGAATTGGCTGGCGAAATAGGAACGGCCGCGCAGGTGTTTGGTTCAACGCAAACGTGCGCCCTGCGCGTTGGCACTTTATTCAAGAATCTTCTCTGCAATGCGCCCCAAGTGCCGGTAAAGTAAGCCGTCTCTTGCCAGGGTGATCGGATGAATAGCGTGCAGCTTTTACGCGGCCAGTTGCGGCCAGTGTTGATGGGATTGTTGATGACCGTGGCGTGCGTCACCACGGTGCGCGCCGACGACGGCGTGGCGCTGACCAGCATCGACCAGGTGCCGGACGGGGTGGAAGTGCGCGGCAAGCAGATCGCCGCGTATACCTGGGACGATCGCCAGGGCAAGAACCTGCTGGTGCTCGCCGAGCAAGTCAGCGAGCGCGACGATGACGGGACCCAGTCGGCCTTCGTCTACGCGGCTCAGTACCTGATCGATGGCAATCGCCCCAAACGCGTGTGGATGCTCTACGACGACGTGCAGCACTGCGAATTCGATGCCGCCCTGCGCTTCGACCGGGAGGCGACCAAGGTCACCGACCTTGCCGGCGATGGCATCACCCAGGCGACCGTGGGTTACTCGCGCACCTGCACCAGCGACGTCAGCCCCAATGAATTCAAGTTGATCATGCACGTGGGCAAGTCGCAGAAGTACCGCCTGCGCGGTGTCGACCGGGTCGGCGCCAGTTGGTGGGACGAAGAAGCGGGCGCCCTGCGCGGCATGCCGCTGCCCAAGGATTGCAGCGTGGCCGGCCAGCAGGCATTGGTCAGCCAATACAAGGAGCAAGGCACCGAGTTGCCCTTGCCGGGTTGCTATGGCGATGAGAAGGATTTTGCCAAGGCCCCCGAGGCGTACCTGACTTTTATGCGCCAGCACTGGTTCGCGCTGATGCAGAAGCAGGACACGGATTGGAGTCAGACCCAGACCCAACCGCAAGACCCCACCGAGGATGACGACAGTGCCCCGTGATGTGGTGCGAGGGCTCCTGCTGGGGTAGACTCAGGCCTCGCCAATTCACTAAATACATCGATTAAACAATGGCTTGGTCGAGGTATTTAATCCAAAGGCTGATCTACCTTGACTGAGTCTATCCGCAACCCGCTGACCCTTTACCTCACCCGCCTGGCGCCCTCCAGCCAGTTGACCATGCGCTACGTGCTGCAGGACGCCGCCGACCGCCTGGGCTTCGAGGACATCAACCTCGAAGACATCGACTGGCACCTGCTGCAGCCTGAACACGTGATCGCCCTGGTCGCCGCCTTGCGCGAGGACGGCTACGCGCCCAACACCTCATCGTTGTATGTGAACGCCGTGCGCGGGGTGATGAACGAGGCCTGGCGCCTGAGCCTGATCAGCCAGGAACACCTGCTGCGCATGCGTACCGTCAAGGCCGCGCCCGGTACCCGCCTGGGCCAGGGGCGCAACCTGCGACGCACGCTGATCCGCGAACTGATGGAAGTCTGCGCCGCCGACCCACGCCCACAGGGCCTGCGGGACGCGGCGGTGATCGGCATCCTGTACGGCTCGGGCATGCGCAAGTCGGAGTCGGTCAACCTCGACCTGGCGCAGATCAATTTTGCAGAGCGCAGCCTGCGGGTGATCGGCAAGGGCAACAAGGAGCTGGTCAAGTACGCGCCGGACTGGGCCTTCGCCAAGTTGCAGGCCTGGCTGGCGTTTCGGCGCGAGCAACTCAAGGAAGGTGAGCAGGACGACAGTTTCCTGTTCAATCGCATCCGTCGCGGCAGCCATATCACCCGCGAACGCATTACCAAACATGCGATTTACTACATTGCCCGCCAGCGCGGCGAGCAGGTGGGCGTGAAGATCATGCCCCACGACTTCCGGCGCTCGTTCATCACGCGGGTGATCGAGGAACATGATCTGTCGATCGCACAGAAGCTCGCGCACCACACCAATATCCAGACCACCGCCAGCTATGACGTACGTGACGACAATGAGCGGCGGCGGGCGGTGGATCGGTTCGATCTGTAGAGCGTTTTTTGTGGGAGCCGGACTTGCCCGCGATGCAGGCGCCTCGGTCTTCCTGGGAAGCCGAGAGGCCGACACCGCCGGCAAGCCAGTTGCTACAGGATGGGTTTGCCGCCGGTGACGGCATAGCGGGAGCCGGAGATGTAGCTGGCTTCATCCGAGGCCAGCAGCACATAGATCGGTGCCACTTCCACCGGCTGGCCAGGGCGGCCCAGCGGGGTTTCGCTGCCGAAGCTCTGGACGTCTTCGTCGGGCATGGTTGCCACGATCAGCGGCGTCCAGATCGGCCCAGGTGCCACGCTGTTTACCCGAATGCCCTTGCTGCCGAGCAATTGCGCCAGGCCGCCGGTGAAGTTGGCAATCGCGCCCTTGGTCGCGGCATAGGCCAGCAGGGTCGGCTTGGGCATGTCGGAATTGACCGAGCTGGTGTTGATGATCGAGCTGCCGGCCTGCATATGCGGCAGTGCCGCCTTGCAGATACGAAACATCGCGGTGATGTTGATATCGAAGGTCTTCACCCATTCCTCATCCTTGATCTCTTCGAGGGTTTCATGGGTCATCTGGAACGCCGCGTTATTCACCAGCACGTCAATGCGGCCGAACTGTTCGACCGTCTTGTCGACAAGTGCCTGGCAGTTGGCTTTCTGCGCGATATCACCGGGCAGCAGCAGGCACTGGCGGCCCGCTTCTTCAACCCAGCGTGCGGTTTCCTTGGCGTCCTCGTGTTCGTCCAGATAGGCAATGGCAACATCGGCACCTTCGCGGGCAAACGCGATGGCCACCGCGCGACCGATGCCGCTGTCGGCACCGGTGATCAGGGCGATCTTGTTGGCCAGTCGGCCGGAGCCCTTGTAGCTCTTCTCGCCACAATCGGGATAAGGCTCCATTTTCTTCTGGGTGCCGGGCACGGCTTGGGCTTGAGGGGCGAAGGGTGGGCGTGGATAGTCAGTCATTTCAATCTCCATAGCGCATCAAGGGTGCTATGGGGTTAGTAGTTTTGGCGGCAGCGATAGTTGTAATGGATGGCTGGCGGGCCCGACGAATGGTCTCAACCCGTGGCGGGTAAAAACACCAGGCCCGGCAGGTCGATGGCCGGGATATGTCCGCTGAGCGCATCGCGCAGCGCCTGCACTTGCTGGGTGTGGCGAGTCTCTTTCGGCCACACCAGGTAGTAGCCATCACCGGAGGCGACGGCCTTGCCGTACGGCAAGCCGATCAACCCGTCGCGGACATCGTCGGCCACCAGGTGCAGGTCGCCGATGGACACACCGTGGCCGCGCATGGCCGCCGAGATGGCCTGGTCGAGCGTGTCGAAGACCTTGCCGCGATCCAGGTTGATCCGGGCTTCGAGCGGCAGGGCCGCCAGCCAACGGCGCCAGTCGCGACGGTCGGGAGTGGGATGGATCAGTTCGGCGTGCGGCAGTTCGACGTCGATCTTGCCCGGCGCGCAGATGGGGATCAGCCACTCATCAAACAGCTTGTACGCCTGCACATCGGCACCGAAATGGCCGTTGCCGAGCAAAATCGCGCAGTCGTAGGGCTCGGCGTAGAAGTCCACGCTGTCGAAATCCATCCAGACACTGGCCAGTTGCACGGTCAGTTCGGCCTTGAGAAGGTCCAGCGTGTGCAGCAGCCAGCGCATGGTCAGCGTGGAGGGCGCCTTCAGGCGCAAGTTGCCGGTGCCGGCACGGAACGGTGCACAGGCTTGTTCGATGATGCGAAAACCAACCTTGAGTTCCTGCGCCAGCCGCTCACCGGCCGCGGTCAGTTGCAGCCTGGGCCCGTGCCGCTCGAACAGCCGGCAGTCAAGGATGCCTTCGAGGGTCTTGATATGGCGACTGATCGCACTTTGAGTCAACGACAGCTCTTGCGCCGCGCGGGTAAACGAAGAAGAGCGTGCCGCGATTTCAAAGGCGCGCAGGGCATACAGTGGCGGGATGCGTTCGGCCATGGCGATCATTCATTGTGATAAATACTCATAGTAGGTCACAGGCTTTTGCGTTTTTCAACGCGTGCCTGATGCCTCACGCTGCCAGCCCCTGAACCCCACTAGGCTGTGCGCACCATGGACACTTCATTACTGCTGGTCTACCTGCTCAGCGTCTTCATGCTGATCGCCACCCCGGGCCCGGTGGTGGCGCTGGTCATCACGACCAGCCAGCAGGTCGGCACCCGACATGCGTTGTGGACGGCTGTGGGGACCAACCTCGCGTCGCTGACCCTGGCAGTACTGGCAGTGCTGATTCTGGCGGGCAGCCTGTCGGTCAGCCCGGCACTGTTGAACGGCATCAGTGTTATCGGCTGCCTGTTTATCCTCTACCTGGGCATCCAGGGCCTGCGTAGCCCTGCTGGTCAAGCGCCTGCGGCTGGCCGTCGCGGTGGCACTGTCGGCACCGGCTTCCTGGTGGGTATCTCCAACCCCAAGGACATCATTTTCTTCGTGGCGTTTTTCCCGCAGTTCATCCAGGTAGCCGACTCGTTCAGCCGCAGCGTGACGCTGTTGACACTGGCGTGGGTGGTCATCGACTTCCTGGTGCTGGCGTTCTACATCGCCATTGCCCGCAGGCCGTTTGCGCTGAAGTACCGCGACGGCATCAACCGGGTGGCCAGCCTGGTGTTGCTTGCGGTGGCGCTGGTCGGCATCGTGCATTCGGTTGCAGGCATGGCCAGTATTGCCTAGCCCAGGTGCCATGCCCGCAAAGTCGGGTCTTCACTGAGGCGTGTGCGGCACGCTGGACGCCAGATGCGGGGGCAGGCGCTGCAAGGTCCACAGTGTCGTGAGCAGCGCCGCGACCGCGCACAGTGCGATGCCGATCAACATCGGCGCCGGCGTGTGGTCGGCGAACACGCCGACCAGGGTCATCGACACGGCGGCGGTTACCATCTGGATGGCGCCCAGCAGTGCCGACGCCGAGCCCGCCACCGCGCCATGGTCTTCCAGGGACAACACGCCGGCCGCTGGCAACAACAGGCCGAGAAAACCGAAGCCGATAAATAGCAGCGTCATCATCAGGGCGAGGTTGTCGCTCCACAGAGTGGTCACAGCGAGCAGGACCATCACCGCCGCGACGCTGACCACGGACCAGCGAATCAACGGCGCCAGGCCGAAGCGCGCACTGAGGCGTGCGGTGAGCTGGCTCATGGCAAAAAACGACGCGGCGTTGAGGGCAAAGCACAGGCTGAACTGGGTCGGGGTCAGGCCGAAATACTCGATGTACACGAACGGCGCGCTGCCGATAAACACAAAGAATGTCGCCAGGCCAAACCCGCAGACCACCGACAAGCCGGTGAAGACCGGGTCGTGGAGGAGGGCGCCGTAACTGCCGAACGCGCTGCCCAGGGTCTTGCCCAGACGCCGCTCGGCGGGGTGGGTTTCCGGCAGTTGCACGACGGTCATCACCAGGCAGAGCACAGCCACCACGGCGAGCACGACAAACACTTCACGCCAGCTCCACAACGAAATCACCAGGCTGCCGGCCAGCGGCGCAAGGATCGGCGAGACGCTCATTACCAGCATCAGCAAGGCCATCAGGCGCGCGGCTTCGTGGCCGGTGTACAAGTCGCGCACGATGGCGCGCGGGATCACCATCCCGGCGCACGCCCCGAACGCCTGCACCGCGCGAAAGCCAATCAGTACTTCAATGCTCGGGGCCAGCGCGCAACCGATGCTGCCCACGGCAAAGATCACCAGGCCGGCATAGATCGGCAGCTTGCGCCCGAACACATCGCTGATCGGGCCGTAGAACAGTTGGCACACGCCGACGATGATGAAGAACACCGTCAGGCTCATCTGCACCGCCGCCGGCGACGCCTGCAGGCTGGCGCCGAGGGTCGGCAGGGCCGGCAGGTAGATGTCGATGGCGAAAGGTCCGACGGCGGTGATCAACCCGAGCAGGAGGGCGAGGTGGGCAATACTTCGAGACATGGAATATCCGGGGGAGGGCGTGCAAAAGAGCGTCAGCTTAAGTTTCGTACCGCTGGCACACAAGCAAGATTGACGCTGGCGAAGCGCTCGCGTTGAATGAGCCCCTTCATCAGCCTGCACTCAGGGAATTGCTGTGCTTAGAAATGTCACGGACATGGATCTGCGCCTGCTGCGCATTTTTGCCGTAGTGGTCAGGTGCGGCGGGTTCACAGCAGCCCAGGCCGAGCTGAACATGAGCCAATCGAACATCAGCACGCATATCTCCGGCCTGGAAAAACGCCTCGGTTATCGCGTTTGCGAGCGTGGCAAAGGGGGCTTTCGCCTGACCGAAAAAGGCCAGCGCATCCTCAAGGCGTCCTCGGCGCTGTTTGGGGCGGTGGATGCGTTTCGTGACGAGGCCCAGGATTTGGCCGGGCGCCTGGTCGGCGATTTATACCTGGGCCTGGCGGACAACATTGCGACCTTGCCCACGGCCCGTATCGACGCGGCGATTGCGCGGTTCTATGCGCGCGAGCACGACATGCACCTGCACATCTTCGTGAACTCGCCGACGGAGCTGGAATTGGCGGTGATCGATGGGCAACTGGATATGGCCATCTCATATTTCAGCCGGCCATTGCCGACCCTGGACTACCAGCCGCTCTACAGTGAGGCGATCGGCATTTTCTGTGGCCGCACGCACCCGCTGTTCGGCGTCGATTCGCCGAGCGTGGACCAACTGCAAGCCTGTGACTGGATCAAGCATGGCTTTCTGCCCGCTGACCAGGTCCTGCCAGTCGTGCCCACGCGCGCGTCGGCCACTGCATACCACATGGAAGCGGTGGCCCACGGTGTCCTCGCCGGGACACACTTGGGGTATCTGCCGGCGCATTACGCGGCGGCCTGGATCGCCAGCGGCCACATGCGGGCGCTGCACCCCGACACCCTGCATTACGCGGTGCAACACAGCATGATCACGCATATCGGCCACCCACGCAGTGAGGCGGTGCGCGCGTTTATCGAGGATTTACGCGTCGAGCACGAGCGCTAATTCGCCATGCACCGCGTTGCGGAAGATCTGGCTGTATTCATCGGCGCTCAAGGGACGGGCATTGGTGTCGGAGGACGAAATATCGGCCACCGCCTGCTCACCGACCCACGGCGCGGCGTCTGCCTCCAGGCCGATCTCGCCGAGTGAATGGGGAATGCCCAGTTGCCTGCGTAGCTGCAGTATCCAGCGCAGGAAACCGTCGAAATCCGCTTGGGGCAGTTCCAGGTAGCGCGCCAGGCGGGCGATGTCATCACTGATCACCGCCCGGTTGGCCACCATTACATAAGGCAGCAGGATCGCATTCAACAACCCATGGTGGCGGTGGTACCGCGCACCCAGCGGATGGGCGAGGGCGTGCACACCGCCGAGGCCTTTCTGAAATGCCACCGCGGCCATGGCGGACGCGACCAGCATGCCTTCGCGCGCCACCATGTCCTGGCCATCCGCGCAGGCGGCGGCCAGGTGCTGCTGAATCAGGCGCACCCCCTCGACGGCGACCCCGGCCGACATCGGGTGATACAGCGGTGAGCAGAACGCTTCAATGTGGTGGGTGAGGGCGTCCATGCCTGTCGCGGCAGTGAGCGCCGGTGGCAGTCCACGGGTGAGGATCGGGTCGAGAATCACCGTGGCAGGCAGCAGCTCCGGGTGGCTGATCACCTGTTTGATGTTGTGTTCGCTGAGGGTCAGCACCGCTTCACGGCCCAGTTCCGAACCGGTGCCGGCGGTGGTCGGCAAGGCAATCAGCTTCGGCAACTCCAGGCGCGGAAAGTCCGCCAGGCTTGGGTAGCGCTCGATCACCTGGGACCACTCGAAGCGTTCGAGACCATGCCGATCGACAGCCGCGAGGCTGATGCCTTTGGCCGCGTCCATGGCACTGCCGCCGCCGAGGGCGATCAACGAATCATGGCCGCCAGCCTGGAAGGCGCTGACGCCGCGCGCGACGTCGTCCAGCGTGGGGTTGCTGTGAATGTCACTGAACACGGCGAAGGGAATATCCGCTTCGATCAGGTGCGCCTTGAGTAAGGCCAGGGGTTCCAGGGCGAGCATGCCCGGGTCGGTCACCAGCATAGGTTTGCGCATTTCGAGCAAATTGCAGCGTTGCGCCAGGACCGCCAGCGCGTCGGGCCCGCAGAAGATTTCGGTGGGGTAATTCCAATAGTGAAGGGCTGACATCTGAAACTCCGTGTCCAGTTTATTGAGCGCGCAATTGCGCGGTGACGCCGCGTTGATACGGCTTGGCCCAGAACAGGTAGATCAACCCGAGCACGGCCAGTACCGAGAACACCAGGACCACCGCCCATACCTGGAACCACGGCGCGTCTGGCGGTGCCAACGCCACCCGCGGCCAGGCCACGTTGATGCTTTCGAATATCAGCCAGGCAAAGGCCGCGACGTTGACCGGCAGGCCCCAGCGCCCAAGGCTGAAGGTGCCGGGCTCGGGTTTCCAGCGGCCGCTGAGGCGGGCGAGCAGGGCGCAGGTCACCACGATCAGGAAAACAAAGAAGAACCCGCCACTGCCGAACGCGATCAAGGTGCCCACGGCGGTTGCGTTCAACCCCAGGGCCAGGCCGAAGCTGGCGAACAGCGTGCTGAAGACCATCGCGGCGAACGGAACCTTGCGTTTATCCACCCGCCGCAGCAGCGCAGACGCCGGCAGGATTTCGTCGCGGGCCATGCCAAACACGGCGCGACCGATATAGGTCTGGACCGAGACGACGCAGGCAATGAACGCCACCAATACAATCGCCACGAAGGGACGCTCAGCCCAGGCGCCGAACGCATCGACCACGGCGGGCGTGACCGGATCGATCACCTGGCCGGAGACCATGGCGGCAGTGTCGGTATAGGACAGTGTCACGGCGAATGCGGTAAGCATCACGGTCAGACCCACCAGAATCATCGAGCGCAGGATCGCGCGGGGCGTCGAGGTGCGGGCGTCGGCGGTTTCTTCGGAGACTTGGGAGCACGCATCAAAGCCAAGAAACGCCCAGCCGCCGACCGCCATGGCGGTGAGGAAACCCGAGAAGTAGGTCCCGTCACTGGTCGACGTCGCGCTCAGGCCTTCCAGCAATATCGAAAACGAATGGTTACGGAAAAACAGCAGCAACAGCACACCAATACCAATCGAGGCGATGGCTTCCGCAACGATTCCTGCGTTGACGAAATACTTCAGCGGGTTGATCCCGAACAGGTTCACCCCCAGCCCCAGCAGTAACAGCACTGCGCCGCTGAACACCTGGGCATTCGCCGCCGGCGGTTCACCGGTGACGAACAGCCACAGCCAAAACCCGCCCAGATACGCCACGGTGGTCAAGGAAGCCAGGGCGGAGGCGAGGTACATGAACCCGGTAAACCAGGCCAGGCGTTCGCCAGCCAGGCGCTTGACCCACTGATAGCAGCCACCGGCCAACGGGTACTGCGAGGCAAGCTCGGCGTAAACCAACGCCACCAACAACTGCAGGGCGAGACACAACGGCACGATCCATACCCAGGAAGGGCCGGCATTCATGGCGCCCAGCGACATCACCGAATAGATACCCACCACGGGGGAGACCGTGGCGAAACCGACCGAAAACGACGACCACAGCGACAGGCCGCGATGCAGTTGCTGGTCATAACCCTGGCTGTGCAGCAGGCGCTCATCGGCGTTTTGCCGGTCAGACAAATGAGGGGACATAGGTATTCCTTGGGTCGGCAGACACATTATTTTTAGGATCGCCCTTGTGTTCAGGGCGTACCGACGACGCATCCTCCGTCACGGGGAGGAGTGAGGAGAGCTTAAGAGAGGCAAACATTTGGGAAAATCCATATGTTTGTAGGCTGGCATCTGGATTTTTTGATGTTTGCGCGGTGCGGGGGATTGCAGCGAAGCTTGTGATTTTTTCGTAACTATATGATTTAACTCAACTAAATAGTCATTTAGTTGAGTTGGCTATCGGGGCAGGGCTCAGGCCTGGGAGAGGGCGGCGGTACGCCGTTCGCTGATGCGCTCGACCGTCTGCATATGCTCGGTACCCCAGGCACACAGCCCACTCAGCGCCGTGGCCAGGGAACGGCCGAACGGTGTGAGGGAGTATTCGACCTTGGGCGGAATCTCCTGGAAGTCGACGCGCGCAATGATTTCATCACGCTCCAGCTCCTTGAGTTGCTGAATCAAGACCTTATCGGTCACGCCTCCAATCGCACGTTTGAGCTCGCCATAGCGGTGAACATTTTGCGCCAGGTTGAACAGGACCAAGGGCTTCCATTTGCCGCCAATCACCGCCAGCGCAGCTTCAAGCCCGCAGTTGAACGAATTGTTTGCCATGAGGGTGGTTGCTTCCAAGGGGTACTTACTTAAAGGTGCATACTATTCAAAATAATAGCGCGGATCTACAGTTGGGCTTCAACATTTCCCGGAGTTCATCATGAGCAGGCTCAACGGCAAAATCGCAGTGGTTACCGGCGGCAACAGCGGCATCGGCCTGGCGAGCGCCATACGCTTTGCAGAAGAAGGCGCACAGGTCGTTATCGTGGGGCGCCGCCAAGAGGAACTGGACAAGGCGTTACAGCTGATCGGCCCTGGAGCCATCGCGATCCAGGGCGATATTTCCAACCTGGCGGACCTTGATCGCATCTACGCCCAGGTCAAAGCGACCAAGGGCCGGATCGATATCGTGTTCGCCAATGCAGGGCTCGGCGATTTCCAGCCCATCGGCGCCATCACTGAAGCGTCGTTTGATCGCACGTTTGGCATCAACGTCAAAGGCACGTTGTTCACCGTGCAAAAGGCCTTGCCACTGATGAGCGCAGGCGGCTCGGTGATCCTGACCGGTTCAACCACAGCCACCATGGGCACGCCGGCGTTCAGCGTGTACAGCGCCACCAAAGCCGCACTGCGTAATTTCGCCAGGAGCTGGGCACTGGACCTCAAAGGCACCGGCATCCGCGTCAACGTACTTTCACCCGGGCCAATCTCGACACCGGGCCTGGACCAGGCGCTTTCCGGCACAGGACAGAAAGATGCGATCATCGACGCGATGGTTGCGCAGATCCCACTGGACCGCATCGGCAAACCTGAAGAAGTCGCAGCAGCGGCGTTGTTCCTGGCGTCGGATGAAAGCAGCTTCATGACAGGCAGCGAAATGTTCGTGGATGGAGGCTTTGCGCAGGTTTGATCCAGAGAGGGGTTTTGCCCGTTGAAATCTGATGGGCACTGCCCCTGATTGCGTAACGTCGTATTACGCATAATGTATATTATGTTAAATCACATATCATGTTAGCGATGTTCATGAGCTTTCTAAGGCACTGATTCGGCGAAGTCTTTTTTACGTCTACTGTCTCAACGGGCAAAGCTGACCCCGTACTTTTTCAACTGGTCATTTTCGCTGTCATTGACCAGTCAACGACCTGACGAGAAAGCAGATCCAGCACCACCGCCAAATACAACCAGCCTTCATACGCTCGCTACACGATGACGACCACAATCCTCACCGACCTCGCGCAGATCTTTATGGATTTTGCGATAGCTATAAACGCCGCCGCTCTGCAGCCAGGAATGCTTGATCAGATCCACCAGTTGCTGGTCGTCTTTGGCGCGTACAGATTGCGGCTCAGGCAACCAGGCGTATTAAACCGACAGGCCCCTGTACTTGGGGATAGTCAGTGCCAGCGCGACGGCAGCCAACACAAGCGGTAAAAACGACACCCACAACACTGTGTTCCAGCCATATACCGACAGCAGCCCACCCGATGAAAAAGACCCGATCGCCATCACGCCGAACACGATGAAATCATTGAGCGATTGAACGCGCGTTTTCTCTTCGGATCGATGGCATTCCAGCACCAGTGCGGACGCGCCCAGGAAGCCGAAATTCCAACCCAGCCCCAGCAGGATCAGCGAGCCGTCAAAATGCATCACCTCGGTCCCGCCAAGTCCAACTGCAGCAGAAAGCCCCGTTAACGCCAGGCCGGCCACTGCAACGCGAACGGCACCGAACCGCGTGATGAGGTGGCCAGTGAAGAAGCTGGGTGCGTACATGGCGATGACGTGCCATTGCAGTCCCAGGTTGGCCGAGGCCTGCGAATGCCCGCAGAGGTGCATGGCCAGCGGCGCTGCCGTCATCAGGAAATTCATCAGCATGTAGGACACCGCACCGCACGTCGCGGCAGCGATGAAACGCGGCTGCCGCGCAATCAGCCCGAGTGGGCGCCCTCCTCCAAGCTCTTCAACTGTCGGCATCGGCAGCTTCACACCCAGCAGGATGAGCGCCGAGACCGCCGCAACGGCGGCTTGCGCCAAAAAGGTGGGGGCGAATGGGTACTGCGGCCAAATGTCCATCGTCCAAGTCACTAACTGCGGCCCCACTACCCCAGCGACTACGCCCCCCGCCATGACAAGGGACAGGGCCCGTGCGCGCCGTGATGGCGGGACACCGTCGGCGGCCGCGAAGCGGAACGATAACACCACGGCCGCATAGCTCCCGCCCAGGAACGTCGCCAGGCAAAACAACCAGAATGAGCCGACGAAGACCGCGAGCGTCGCCAACACCCCCGTGAGCACACCCGCGCCTGCGCCTGCGAGGAACGCCGCGCGCCGCCCATACCGGCGCGCCAGGGCGCCCATTGGGAAAATACACGCCGCCATGCCTACCACGAAGATGGAAATGGGCAACGTGGCCAGCGCAGGTGCAGGCGCGAGCGTGTTGCCCACAATCGCTCCCGTGGCGTAAATCACCACCGCATTCGCTCCTGCCAACGCCTGAGCGACGGACAGTCGCCCTATGTTTGCGCGTTGCAAGCGCTCTGGTAGCAAGTAAGGCGCGCTGGCGGGTGGTGCAGTGTTGAGGTTGTGGTTCTTCATGGGTGTCGAGCGCCCATCGAAAGGTCGTCATCACGCGTCGATGGGCGCGCAGTGGCGTGTCCACGTGCGATGGTCAATACCATGCGGAATTTGACGTCGCCGGACTTCATCCGTTGGTAGGCTTCATTGGCCTTTTCGAAGGGCATCACTTCGATCCTCGGGCGTACGCCAGCCAACACGCTGAAGTCCAGGGTCTTTTCGTTTTCATAGGGCGAGCCGGTGATCGAACCCAGCAGGCTGCGCTCACCCACGACCAGGTGGCCGGTCGACACCGGCAACGGGTCTTTGCCCGCACCGAGCAGCACAAGACAGCCTTGTGGCGCGAGCCCTGCCATGAGCGCCGATACGGCAACAGGGGCGCTGATTGTAGTCACGATGGCGTGAGCGCCGCCCATTTCCTTGAGCGTTGTTGCCGCGTCTTCTTCATGGGTGTCGATGTAGACATGGGCCCCCAGGTTCAATGCGTCCTCGGCGATATCACTGCCGCGCCCGACGGCAACCACGCGAAAGCCCATACGGCGCGCGTACTGCAGGGCTATATGCCCCAGGCCGCCAATACCAAAGATGGCAACCGTATCGCCTGCCTGCGCGCCGCATTTCTTCAGTGCATTGAACGTGGCGACACCAGCGCAGAGCAACGGCGCGGCTTCCTCGGCAAGGAGTTCGTCAGGAATCGATACCAACCCGGAGGCTCGCGCCAGCATCATTTCGGCATAACCACCGTCGCAAGTAGCGCCGACGAAGGGCTGGTGTTGGCACAGCTGAAAATGCCCCTGGCGGCACTGTACACATTCACCGCAAGACCCGCCCAGCCGGCCCACGCCGACACGCTGGCCGACCTTCCAGAGAGACGAAACGTGCTCGCCCAGCGCGGCGATACGGCCGACCACTTCATGGCCTGGCACGCGCGGTGGCTGCAGTGCAGGGTCTGCCCCTTCGATGTCACCCACATCGGCACCACAGATACCGCAGGCCTCAACAGCAATCAGCACTTGGCCAATACCGGGTGCTGTTGACGGACGTTCCACCAGTTCAAGAACACCCGGTCGGGTGACTTGCATGGCACGGTATGTAGCGTTCATAGCCGTCGCTCCTAAAAATGATGAATAACGGGAGATACCGGCACTGCTGATCAGTGCCGCCTTGCCTCGCGATCTCACGTCAACGCTTCGATGGACTCAACGCAGGCGCAGCGGCACGTTCAGCCAATGCCTTCACGCCCAGGCCGGCGGCCTCGACGGCACCGGCCACATAGCCCGAAAATTGCGGAGACCACTCACTGGCGATGCCTGTCAGGTACCCTTGCCAAGGTCCCGAAGTTGCCTTGGCCGAGGGCGCCCGGGCGTGCTGGGGCGCCGCATTTACATCGACTGCAGTGGCCGTGAACGGGTCTTGCGCCCAATCCTTGATGGCCTCGGCCTTAGGCGTCGCCGCCTGGGGACCAAACATCCGGACGAGTTGCGAACGGCAATGGGTGCGCAGTACCTCGTCGGAGACCGTGCTGCGCACTTGCGCCGGCACACCCAGAAAGCCAAACAGCGCCGCGCTGCCACCAGGCATGGAGGCGTCATGGATTTCACCCAGCGGCCCACGTGCACTGCGGCCTTCCCCGGACAAACCCTGCTCCCGCCAGAACGGCGTGTCATAGAGGGCGACGTACTTGGCTTGGGGCGCCATCCACGTTCCCGTTTCACGCCACTGTTGGGCCAGGGATGCAGGCAAGGCTGGTTCGAAGACGAGGGTGCTTTCAACCAGGCGAGGCGGCAGCGCCAGCAAGACATGCTCAGCCTGCCAGGCCTTGACATGGCCTGCGGCATCTTCGCTTTCGAGTTCGATATGACCGTCGTATTTGCGCAGCCGGCGCACCGTGTGGCCGGTGATGATGTTTGCTGGGGCCAGTTTCTCGCGCAGGGCTTCGATCAAGCTCCCCATGCCACCGACCAGGCGCATGGACGCGGGCGAGTTTACGTAACCACGCATGCGCACAGGGTGCTCCTCGGGCGAACGCTCCACCACCATGTCACCCTCCTCGAACTGCTCAAACCGCTCCAGGCCCAAGGCCTCCACGAGCCGGTCAAGCTCGCGTTGGTAGCCAGGCCAGAACCAGGTGGGGCCCAGGTCGAAACGGTCGATGCCGTCGGTGTTCGCGGTGGTGTGTGTGACCGCCTGGCCGGTGGCGTCGATAGACGCAATCCGACCGCCGAGGACTTCCCTCCCCTCCAGCAACACATAATCGGTAATGCCCTGGCGCTCCAGCAGGTAAGCGGCATACAGGCCGCTCAAACCAGCACCAACGATAGCGATGCGTACAGTGTGCATGCTTATTCCTCGACCGCTACATCGGCCAGATGGCCAGTTTTGAGATACACAGTGGCGCCTTGGTCTCCAGCGTGGAGGTTCGCAGACTCGCCGGCGGGCAGGCGCAGCCAGCTGCCGCGTTCGTAGGCCTCTCCATCCAGCGTCACGTTGCCCGCCAGCACCAGTAGTTCAGCGCCGTCAGGCGGTGTTTCGAAAATCGCTTCGCGCGGTGTCAGGCGTTGCAGACTGACCTGCTCTGTTTCATCGCAGAACAACGCGCAGATCTCGCGTTGACCCTTCCGACGCCACGCGGCAGGGTCACGGGTGTCAATGCGCACAGAGCGCTGCTCGCCTCCGTGCATCTGCTGAAGCTTGACGAAAATGACGGCGCCCCCGGCACTGGAGGGTTGGTGGCTGGACCCGGGGGGATTACGCAAATACCAGCCCACCGGGTAGTCCCCACTCCCGTCAGAGAAGGTCCCCGACAACACGAAAATCTCCTCTCCCCCGGGATGGAAATGGCGAGCGAAACAGGAGTCAGGGGCATACCGCACAAGGCTGGTGGCACGGGCTTTTTCCGCGCCCACGCGATCCAGCATCACACGCTCGACGCCATCCTGCGGCGAAGCCACCCATTGGTACTGCTGGGACGCCACGATGGCGCGGCGCGTGAAATCGGCATTGATCAGCATGAGGGTTATCCAAACGGGGCAAAGACACCGGCCAACCCGTCCGTGGGTGGTCGGTGCTTATCGATAGGGCTTACTGACTGGGCAGTTGTTGATAGGCCTCGACGACGCGTGCCGAGTACGTCAACGCAGCACCCGCGTTCAGGGCAATCGCTACACCGAGGGCCTCGGTGATTTCTTCAAGCGTGGCACCGTGCTCGACCGCTTTTTTGGTATGGACGGAAATACACCCGTCGCAGCGCGTGGTCACCGCCACGGCCAATGCGATCAGTTCGTGGATCTTCGGCTCCAGATGCCCCGTCTTGACCGCCGAATTGTCGATCATCATCAGGCCCCGCATCACGTCGGGGCTTTGTTTAGCGTAGTCGCCTACGCGCTCCATCAGGGAGTCGCGGTAGCCATTCCAGTCTTGCATCATGGTCTTTCTCCAAAACAGATTGAAGCCAGGTGTCGGGTCACGCCTGGCAAAGAACTCAGTGCCTCAGCAACGCTTGCAGCAGCGCAGGTCAGTTACGACCGGCCATCACACCGCCATCGACGTCCCAGACAGCGCCAGTGACCCAGCCCGCCTTGTCCGACAGCAGGAAAGCGACCACTTCGGCGACGTCCTGAGGCGTGCCCACGCGACCAATCGGGTGGAAGCTATTGAAGCCTTGCAGCGCACTGTGCACTTCGGCCTTTGGAATAAAGCCTTCGTAGATCGGGGTCTGTACCACGGCAGGCGACACCGCGTTAACACGGATGTTCTTGCTACCTAGTTCCATCGCCAGGTGCTGGGTCAGCGAGTGCAGGCCCGCCTTGGCCATCGAGTACGCAGAAGACGGTGTGGCTGCGATCGCCTGCTTGCCCCACATCGAACCAATGTTCACGATCGCGCCGGGGCGGTTCTTGGCGACCAAGTTGGCGGCAACCTTTTGCGTGATGAAGAAGGTCGCTTTGTTGATCGACATGTACTGGGCGTAGTCAGCTTCCGAATGCTCCAGGAATGGCTTGGGGAAGAACACGCCAGCGGCATTGACCAGCAGGTCGATATCCGAATGCTGCTCGTCCAGGGTTTTGATCAGCGAAGCTACGGCGGCGTCTTTGGACAGGTCGGCAGTCAGTGCCCACACCTGGCCCAGTTCAGCCAACTCCTTGCGGGCTGCTTCGGTTTTTTCCGGGCGGTTGCCCACGATGACTACGCTGCCGCCCTCGGCCAGCACGGTGCGCGCGGTCTGCAGACCCATGCCGCTGGTGCCACCGACGACCAACAGCTTCTTACCTTTGAATTGATTGCTCATCTTTAAACTCTCTCCGTGCGCCCGCTTTCCGGCAGGACTTGAGTGGAAGAAAAACTATTGGTTCCAGTGGTGTTCACGTGCCTATGGCCCACCCATAAAACAGGTCTGCATTCGGCATGGAGGTGATTTTTCTCTTCTTTCAGGCCGCAGACAAACGAGATAAAGTGTCAAACCCTGAAAGAAAAACTTTATCGCCATGAAATCACCGGTCCATCTGAACGCTTTGCGTGCCTTCGAGGCCAGCGCCCGCCATCAGAGCTTTTCTGCGGCGGCGGGCGAACTCAACGTCACACCGGCGGCGGTCGGTCAGTTGGTGCGCACGCTGGAAGATTGGCTGGGCAGCCCGCTGTTTGTACGCGGCAACAGCGGCCGGGCAAGGCTTGTGCCCACGGAGGCAGCCGAGAGCGCGTTGCCCGACATCCGCGCAGGTTTCGACAGGCTGACCCTGGGGATGGAGCGACTGCGGGAAAGTTCGATCAACGGCGTACTGACCGTGGCCGTCAGCCCGGCCTTTGCCGCCAAGTGGCTGTTGCCTCGCATCGACCGCTTCCAGGCGGTGTGCCCCGAAACAGATGTGCGCCTGGATACCAACCTCAAACCGGTGGACTTCGTTGCACAGCGGATCGATATCGGCGTGCGGTATGGCACGGGGCGTTGGTCAGGGCTGACCGCCGAAAAACTGATGGATGAAGAGGTCTATCCGGTGTGCTCGCCGCAACTGTTGCGCGAGCACTCGCGTTTGCAGAACCCCAATGACCTGACACAGGAGACGTTGATTCACGACCTGTCGATGGATAGCCATACCGGTTTTCCGACCTGGGAAACCTGGATGCAGAAAGCCGGGGCGAAGGACGCACTCTCTCTGCGGGGCATGCAAATCAACAATTCTGCCGCCGTGTTGCAAGCTGCGGTTGAGGGGCACGGCATCGCGCTGGCCCGCAGCGTCATGGCCCACGATGACCTGGCAAGCGGACGCCTGGTGCGGTTGTTCCCCGACATCAGCTTTGCATCGGAGTTGGCCTACTACATCGTTTATCGGCCTGAGTGCGCCAGCTTGCCCAGGCTGACGACTTTTCGGGACTGGTTGTTGGCGCAAGCGCAGCAGACGGAAAATCGCTGACTTTGAAGATGATTTACGGTACCCGCACGAAGCCTAAAACGCTGGGCAGCGCTGTCACGCCACCTCGATGAGGGGGCCGTACCCATTGATAATAATTGGGCAGAGAAGCAGATCCGGCCATGGGCTCTGGGGCGTAAGAACTGGCTCTTCGCAGGGTCATTACGCAGTGGCAAACGGGCGGCGGTGATCATGAGTCTGATCCAGCCTGCACGGCTCAACGGGCATGACCCATATGCTTATTTGAAGGACGTGCTCACGCGCCTGCCGTCGCAACGGGCGAGTGTGCTCAGGGCATTTCGTCCAAAGCCTCGCCTGGTTTCCGTGCTTTATCCAACCAGAACGCATCTTGCGCCTCAGGTCGACGCATTTGTGGATTGGCTGAAGAAACATTTTCCTGTGCTACACCCCAGCTGGTTCACAGCGCACTAACCTCCGCTCATATGTTGACTCCGCACCAAAACGGGCTGGTGCAAGATGTGTTCGACGGACGCTTACGATTAACACCCGGGGAGTGTGGCAATAACGCATCAGGCCAGTTCAACGCCCCTCCTACGCTTTATCTGGCCTCATTCCACTTGTCGCAAACGCTCGCTGTCTCTTACTGCAATTGAATCACTGCGAGATTAAAGGGTCATCTGCTAGCAAGGCTGATTTCGCCGTGACTTTAGAGAGTCTAAGTCCGAGTTCAAGGCGGCTGGAATGGGCCATATAACGCTCTAAGTCAGCCATGCTTTAGCCGAGAATGGCCCCAGAACGAAAATGGCGTTAGCATTCCGCCTCACTCGGCTTAAACAGCCTGTTTTTTCAGATCAGGGTCGCAACGTGGAAAAGCTAAAACGCCTCCAAAGTGGAATCGAAGGGCTCGATGCTCTGCTCAAGGGAGGGCTGGTCGCAGGCGCTTCATACATAATCCAAGGGCGCCCGGGATCTGGAAAAACGATCCTCGCCAACCAACTTGGATTCCATCATGCGAGCAATGGAGGCCGGGTTCTGGTCGCCACGCTACTGGCCGAGTCACATGACCGCCTGTTTCAGTTTCTTTCTACGCTAAGCTTTTTCGACTCGTCCAAAGTTGGCGCCGAAATTCAATTTGTCAGTGCTTTTGACACCCTGGAAAACGAAGGCCTGGATGAAGTAGTAAAGCTGCTTCGGCGCGAGATAAGTCGCCAAAAGGCCACAGTGATGGTGGTTGACGGCTTGCTCAATGCGCGCTCAAAAGCCGATTCGCACATCGACACCAAGAAATTCATTTCAGAGTTGCAAGGGCATGCGGCTTTCGCCGGTTGCACCGTCCTGTTTCTTACCAGTTCGCGACTCGATGACGGCAGTCCTGAGCACACGATGGTAGACGGCGTGATTGAGATGGGTGAAGAACTATATGGCACTCGCTCGGTGCGCCGTATTCAACTGCGTAAAACTCGCGGCAGCGGGGCAATGACAGGCCTTCATGAATGTGAGATCACCGACAACGGATTGGTGGTTTACCCTCGACTCGAAAGTCTTTACAGCCACCCGTCCGCCCCAGACAGCGCCGACATGACGCGCATTGCCAGTGGCATTGACTCACTGGACGACATATTGGGCGGTGGCCTTTACAGTTCCAGTGTGTCTCTGGTCATTGGCCCATCAGGAATTGGCAAAACCACGCTGGGCCTCAAATTCCTGGCCGAATCGACGGTGGAGGCTCCGGGACTGCATTTTGGTTTCTACGAGAGTCCACAGCGGTTGCGGCTTAAAGGCCAATCACTGGGTATCGATATCAAAGGTATGGAAGACAGTGGCGCCCTGAGCATTGCCTGGCAGCCGACTACCGAAGGCCTGCTGGATGGCCTGGGGGCACGATTGCTGAGTATCGTTGAAGATAAGGGCATCAAGCGCCTGTTCATCGATAGCCTCAGCGGTATGACACGGGTCTCGACAAATCCCGCGCGTATTACTGACTTCTTCAGTGCGCTGATGAACGAGTTGCGATCCAGGGGCGTTACGGTATTTGCGTCCTGGGAAATGCGCGATCTTTTTGGCTCAGAGGTCAGTGCACCGAACTCTGACCTGTCCAGCATCGTCGACAATCTGATGCTGATGCGGTTCTCTGAGAATCACTCTGAACTAAGCAGGACGCTATCCATTCTTAAAGTAAGAGACAGCTCTTACGATCCCTCTCGATTTGAGGTCGTCATCCGTGATCATGATGTTTTCCTGAAAAAGGCTTTAAGACATGAACCCTCAGTCCCCACTGATTCATGCCACGGTTCAACTTTTTAAGCTTTTGAGCAGGTTGTATTAACATGACCACCATCCTGGTCGTCGACGACGAGTATTTGATCGCTGATATTCTCTGCTTCGCGCTGGAGGATGAGGGGTTCATGGTGGTGACCGCCAGCAATGGTCAAAAAGGCCTTGAGGTGCTCAATAGAGAACAGCCAGCCTTGATCATTACCGACTTTATGATGCCGGTCATGGATGGCCTGGAATTCGCCACAGCTGTCCGAGCCCTCCCGTCCGCTGGCCATTTGCCGATTATCTTGATGAGCGGTGCTCAGGCACATATCGGTATGCAGAGATCAGATTTGTTTGATGCTGTATTGGCCAAGCCATTCAATATCGACTTGATCATCGCCGAGGTTCGAAAGCTCCTGGCGAACAGGCCATGATGGTGTAGATGATCAATCACAGCTGACAACTGCGGATACGACCCTGTGCAGCCGTTAGAGGCCTCTACGATGCGGCTGCCGACGCAGCCAGCCAGCGAAATCGAGCAACTGCCGCATCAGTGGATGCCTGCCCTGGGCAAGGGATGTTCGCTGCCTGCTTATACGGGGTCGTCTTCGACTGTCCAACACATCACCAAGGGCACCACATGCCTGCGATTATTCGCCTCGCAGTACCGGACGATGCACAACTCCTGCCCGCCATTGAGATCTCCGCGGCTCAAACGTTTCGCATGATTGACAACTTGAGCTGGCTGGCGGATTCGCCTCCGATGTCCATCGAACGTCATCGCCAACTCATTGCGCTATCGACCTGTTGGGTTGCACTTGATGCCGAAAATCGGCCACAAGGATTTCTCAGCGGCGAACGCCACGGCAGTGATTTTCACATCTGTGAATTATCAGTGAAGCAGTCGATGCAAGGACAAGGTACAGGGCGGCGTTTGATTGAGGCTGCGAAGGATTATGCGCGCTCGAGTGGAATTGGTTTCATAACGCTTACGACATTCACAAACGTGCCATGGAATGCACCATTTTACTCCCGCTTAGGCTTTCAGACTAAAGCCACCACAGACCTGGATCAGAGGTTGGCAGGGATATTGAGCGAGGAGTACACGCATGGATTCGCTCCGCAAAGTCGGTGTGCCATGGTATGGCCAGTGACTTAACGCCTACGGAACGCCATTGCTGAAGTGATCATCTCTCGAGGCGAGGCTCGGAAAAGCCAAGCCGAAATCCATGAGACACTTTCCGCCGGCGGTGGGACGAGGCTGCTCCTGTGCAGCCTCGTCAGCACTTCTCACACAATAATCGGTGAATTACTGAACTACCCCTCTCCTCACAGACAATCCTCAAAGATCGCAACCGCCCGAACAAAACCTGCCGAGGCGCGTTTGATTTTGTAGGGGAAACACGACACCTCGAAACCATGAGCAGGTAGTAAGTCGAGATTGGCCAGTTTTTCCATCTGTCCGTAGCCAATATCACGCCCCGCCTTGTGACCTTCCCAGATGAGAGAACTATCTCCAGTGGCAGCAAAGCGCGCTCGGGTATGGCTGAACGGTGCGTCCCAACTCCATGCGTCAGTTCCCACTACGCGCACCCCGCGCTCCAGCAGATAGAGCGTACCCTCGCGGCCGATACCCACGCCGGCGTCGAGGTAGCCCGGCTGCCCAAACAACGCGCCGGCACGGGTATTCACCAGCACGATGTCCAGCGGTTGCAGCACATATTCAATGCGCTTGAGCTCAGCTTCGATTTCTGTAGCGGTCACTACATGCCCGTCAGGTAAATACCGAAAATCAAGCTTCACCCCTGGTCGCAAACACCAATCCAACGGCAGTTCGTCAATGCCATAGGCCGGCTTGCCGCCATCGGTGGTGGAGGCATAGTGCCATGGCGCGTCCATGTGTGTGCCGCTGTGGGTGGTTATGTTCAGGCGTTCGGCCGCCCAGGCTTCCTGGCCAGGCATGTCTTGGATATTCAAGCCCGGGAACATCGCCAACAGCTCATCGACACCCGCCTGATGGTCCATGTAGTCGATCTTCGGCAGCAATGGTGGCGGGTCGGTGTAAGGATTGTTTTCGAGGGCGACGGACAGGTCCACCAGGCGACGGTTGCGTGTGCTCATGCCAAGGCCTCCACTATGCGCTGGTCAATCGCACCGAACACCGATTGGCCCCCTGCGTCCAGCGCCTCGATGCGAATCCGGTCACCAAAACTCATGAATCCGGTCAACGGCTTGCCCTGCTCGATCATCTCGATGGCGCGGCGTTCGCTGATGCACGCCGAGCCCACGCTGCGGTCGACATTGGACACGGTGCCCGATCCAATAATGGTCCCGGCCCGCAGGCGCCGGGTGCGCGCGGCGTGTGCGATCAGATCGGCAAAGCTGAAGCTCATTTCGGCGCCATTGGGCGAGCCGAACCGTGTCTGGTTCCAACTCACGCTCAATGGCAGGCACACCCGCCCATCGCGCCAGGCATTGCCGAGCGCCTGCGGGGTCACGGCCACCGGCGAAAAACTTGATGAGGGCTTGGCCTGCAAAAAGCCGAAACCGGTGCTCACTTCATGCAGCAGAAACCCGCGCAGGCTCACGTCGTTGACCAGCAGCACAAGCCGCACGTATTGCAACGCCTGGTCGGCGGGGCAGCCCATCGGCACCTCGTCGACGATCACGGCAAACTCGCCTTCGAAATCAATGTTGTGGTTTACATCCGGCAACCGCACATCGTCGCAAGGCCCGAGGAAATCATCGCTGGCGCCCTGGTACATCAGCGGGATGCGTTCGTCTTTCATCGGCGCCAGATCGAAGGCTTTTTGCAGCAGGTGCGCGTGATTGAGAAATGCCGAACCGTCGCACCATTGGTAGGCGCGCGGCAGCGGTGCGGCGGCGAAAGCGGGATCAAAGGCAAAGGCCTCGGGCGCGTTGCCTTGATTGAGTGCTTGATACTGCTGTCTCAACACCGGTTCGGCCAGAGACCAGCTTTCCAGAGCCTGTTGTAAAGTGGCAAAGGGTTGCGCGATCACGGCTTGGCGCAAGTCCTGGGCGACCACCACCAACTGGCCGTCGCGCTGGCCATTTTTTAACGTAGCGAGTTTCATCGGAGCCTCCTTCTAATGGGCAAACAGCGGTTGCATCAATGCAACACCAAGTCATCGGCGACCTGAATCGGGTCTAGTAGGCGCCTCCCTGCAATGGCTGGAGCAATCAGCGACACCAACGCCGCCAGCAGCAACCCCCAACCCACCAGCGCCACCGCACCGACGCGGCCATCCGCAGCGCCGGACAAGGCCATCACCAGTAAAGGGCTGGCAAACTGGCCACCGAAAAAACCCGTATTGAACAGGCCGGTGCCCTTGCCACGGTGCTCGACGCTCAAGGTCGACAGCGCCCAACTCAGCACCGTGGGCAACGCCAGGCCACCGCCCAGGCCGTTGACCATCACTGCGATGATCACCGTGCGGTAGTCCGCGGCATTGGCCAGCATCAGGATGCCGGCTCCAGAAGTCAGAAAACCCAGTGCCAGCAGCAGACCTGGGCCGAATCGACTCAGGCGGCGGAATAGCAGCGCACCGAGGAACACCGCTGAATGGCCCAGGCCGATCGCCATGCCGATGCGTTGCGGCGAGTCGATGCCAATGTGTTCCAGCAGGAAACCGGTTTGCACCGGCACGATAAAAAAGCCCAGCGCGACGAGAATCGTCATGACGCAAATTACCGACAGCGAACGCAACGGAAACACGCTGGGTTGCGACGCCTGGACTACCGCATTGGCGCGGCGCAGCGGCTCACTCAACGCCAGGTGCATCAGCGGCGCAAACACCAGGCCAACGATGTACAGCGCAAATGGCACGCGCCAGCCGTGCTCGCCGATAAGCCCGCCGAGCATGAAAAACGCGGTGGCCGAGAGCGACGTGACGATGGTCTGCCAAGAGAGTAATTGCACGCGCTCGCGGCCGTCGTAGTAGTCACCGATCAGCGCCGTGCAGCACGTCATGATCGCCGCCTCCGCAAGCCCCAATCCGGCACGGCTGAGCAGGATCACGTTGAGGTCATCGAGTAACAACGGCAGCGGCCCGCAGATGCCATACAACAGCATCGCCAAGACCAACAGGCGCTTGCGCCCGATGCGGTCGGAGAGCCAGCCGGCGAAAGGCGAAAACAGCGCGATCATCAGCGCCGGCAATGTCAGCACGATGGGCACCATTAGCCCGACATTGGCCGTGCCGGCGAAGTGTTCGGCGATACGTGGCAACACCGGCGCAATCAACACCCCGCCCAGCACCGGCAGGCAACTGCCGAGCAACAACAATGCGCCCGAACCACGCCGACGCGGCACGGGAGCGGCTTGCGAGAACTGACTCATGAGGCTTTTCCTGTTGTTGTTATCGAGTGTTCAGAAGAGACGACCGCTGCCCGCGCGGGCAGTAGGAAGTGCGCCAGCGCCGGCAGCAGCACCAGCGCGCCAACCATGTTAAGCACAAACATGAACGCCAGCAGAATGCCCATGTCGGCCTGGAACTTGATCGGCGAAAACGCCCAGGTGGCGACGCCGATTGCCAGGGTCACGCCGGTCAGCATCACCACTTTGCCGGTAAACAGCAGCGCCTGGTAATACGCTTGGGACAGGCTGTCCCCGGCCTTGCGTCGCGCCAGCAATATGCTCATTACATACAGCGCGTAATCCACGCCGATACCGACGCCCAGCGCAATCACCGGCAGGGTCGCGACCTTGACGCCGATGCCCAGCCACACCATCAGCACTTCGCACAAAATCGAGGTGAGCATCAGCGGAAGAATCACGCAGACCACCGCCGCGATCGAACGGAAAGTCAGCAGGCACAGCACGATCACCGCGCCGTACACCCAATAGAGCATGTCGTGGTTGGCCTGCTTGACCACAATGTTGGTCGCGGCCTCGATTCCGGCATTGCCGGCGGCCAGCAGAAACTTCACATCCTGCGTGTCGTTGGCCTGCGCGAATGCTTGCACTTCGTCCACAAGACGCGTGAGCGTCACCGCTTTGTGGTCGCGCAGATAGGTGTAGAGCGTGAGCGTGTTGCAGCTCTGGTTGAACAGCTCGCGCGGCGCCCGCCCGGTGATCGAATTGAGCAACGCCTGGTTCTGCGTGAGGTCGTACCACTTCGGGTTGCCTTCGCTCATCCCCACCAGCAGGCTGCGGTTCAGACTGGCCAGCGAGGCGGTAGCTTCCACGCCCGGCAGTTGCCGCAAGCGCCACTCCAGCGCATCCACGCGCATCAACGTGGTGTAGTCGGAGCAGGCGCTCTCGGGCGTGCGCACGATCACGGCGAATACATCGCTGCTGGCGCCGTAGTGCGCCACCATAAACGCGTTGTCGCGGTTATAGCGTGAGTCGGCGCGCAGTTCCGGCGCGCCGGCGTCCAGGTCGCCGACTTGCAGTTGTTGGCTGATCCACCAGCCACCCCCGCCGAGCAATGCGCTGACGATCAGCGTGACCGTCGCCCAACGGCGCTGGGTGAAGCGATCCAGAAACGCCCACAGCGCATGCTTCTGCCCATGCCGGGCGGCCTCTTCACTGCGCAGGCTGCGGGCTGCAGCGCGGGCGCTGACCCCGCAATAGCTGAGCAGAATCGGCAGCAGGATCAGGTTGGTAAACACCAGTACAGCGACGCCGATGCTGGCGATCAACGCCAGGTCCTGAATGACCTTGATATCGATCAGCATCAACACGCCGAAGCCCACCGCGTCGCACAACAACGCGGTGAGGCCGGCGAGGAACAGCCGCCGAAAGGTAAAACGCGCCGCTACCTGGCGGTGCATGCCACGCCCGATGTCTTGCATGATGCCGTTCATTTTCTGCGCGCCGTGGCTCATGCCAATCGCCAACACCAGAAACGGCACCAGCACCGAATACGGGTCGAGTTCAAACCCGAGCAATGCCACCAGACCCAGTTGCCACACCACAGCGACCAGCGAACAGGCCATCACCAGCAAGGTGCTGCGCAGGCAGCGCGTGAACACGTAGAGCATGAGAGTGGCGATCACGATGGCGGCGGCAAAAAACAGCAGCACCTGGCGCAGGCCCTCGATCAGGTCGCCCACCACTTTGACGAAACCGGTGATGTGCAGGGTCAGGCCCTGGGCCTGAAACTCACTGCGCAGTTGCTCCATCTGTTGCGACAAGGCGCTGTAGTCCAGCGGCTTGCCAGTTTGTGCATCGATGTCCATCAAGGGCACGAAGATCAGGCTGGAGTGACCATCGAGGGCGATGGTCTGGCCGATCTCACCCGAACGCGCGGCGTTCAGGCGCACGGTTTCCAGGCTGCCGGGCGAGCCGTCGTAGTCATCGGGGATCACCCGGCCGCCCTCCACGCCCTCTTCGGTCACGGCCATCCAACGCATGTTGGGGGTCCACAGCGACTTCATGAAAGGCCGGTCGACACCCGGCAACAGGAACACTTTGTCGTTGAGGCGCGCCAGCAAGTCCAGGTAGTGTGCGTCGTAGATCGAGCCGCCGGGCGCTTCGACAGCAATGCGCAGGGCGTTGCCCAGGCCGGTGAGTTCCTGTTGATTGGCCAGGTAGTTGGCGATGTAGGGATGCCGGGTGGGGATCATTTTTTCGAAGCTGGCGTTGAGCCCCAGGCGCGTACTCGCGGCGCCCAGGCCGAGGGTCAGCAGCAGGCACAGCCACAGCACCATGCCGCGATGGTTGAACAGCGCGCGTTCGACCAGCGAACCGGAACGACGGTCGAATGCCTGGAGATTCTGTATAGCGGGATTACTCAGATCGGTCATTGCGCTTTCACCTGTTCCACGCGCTGGATGCCCCGTGCGCCTACCGTGATCCATTGGCCGTCTGCCGCTTGGACAAATGCGGCTACGGCGCTCGACTGCCCTTGCTCACGCAGCGCAGTGCCCGGCGTGCTGAGCAGCAAATGGCCGCTCTGGTCGGCGAGCATCACGCCCGCGCTTCCCAGCGAACGTGCCGCCATAACGCTGCTGTTGAAAGGATTGCTCACGGCTTGCCAGTGCTCGCCTTGATCGTTGCTGCGCCAAACGTTGCCCTTCAGGCCGGCCACTAATACGTCGCCATCCGGGGCCAGATCGACGGTAAAAAAACTACCGTCATATGGGCTGTTCAAGCGGGTAAAACGCGCGCCACCGTCCGCCGATGTCCACAGGCTGCCCTGTTCGCCGGCGATGTAGATGCGCGGACCCTGGGCGGCGATTGCGTACAGGTGATTACCCGCCGGGTTGGGCAAGCGGTCAACCCAGGATTGCCAGGTGGTACCGCCGTCCATGGTATGCAGAATCAAGCCAAAAGCGCCCACCACGGTGCCTTCGCGCTCGTTGCTGAAGTTAACTGCCAGCCAGGGTTTGTCTGCACCGTCGGCGACGAACCCTTGAGCAGTTTTGAGCTGCTGCTGATTGCCGGCAGGCACCGCATCAAGCACTCGTTGCGCGGCGAGTTTGCCGTCAAGCTGAAGCGTCCAGTGCTCACCGGCATCGACGGTGTGGAGCACCACGCCCGCATGCCCGACAGCCCAGCCTTGCAAAGCAGAAGCAAAGCTCACCGACGTGAGACTCACGCTGGCAGGTACTGAGGCTTGGCGCCAATGTTGGCCGTTGTCGTCCGAGAGGAGAATCAACCCGCGTTCGCCGACCGCCGCCAAACGGTTGCCGGCGCGGGTGATGTCGATCAGCACCGCCCGCTCCGGCGCGCTGACCTTGAGCGCCGGGCGCAGCAATACATCGCTGACTGGCGCTGCACCGGCCGGGGTTGCCAGGCTCACCCCTAGCAGTCCCAGCGCCAGCCAGAAGGGATAACGAGGCATCAACGCACACCATCGGCAGCCAGGCCGTCCGGGCTGAAATCACTGTCGGGGAACGGCGCAACCACGTCGTTGTGCACGCGTTTTTCGGTGACCACGTTGTGCGCCATCCACGCACCGGTCTGCAGGTCGTACTGGCCATACAAACCACGCACCAACCCCGGCAATTGCGGCATCAGGTACGGCAGTTGAAAGTAGGTGCGCCACAACTGGTGGTTGGCGTCCCAGCTGTCGCCGAGTACGGCCATCCAGGTGTCTTCGTCTACGTAGAAGCGACGCTTGGGCATGCTGTGGCGTTTGCCCGCGGCCAGGTTGCCTTCAATAACCCACACGCGATGCAGTTCCCAGCGCATGTGGTCGGGGTTGAGGAAGCGTTCGCTGAGGATTGCGTCGTCCTTGGCCGGTTGGAGGATCTTGTTGCTGTTGTAGGGAATCAGCATTTCCTGCTTGCCGACGATCTTCCAGTCGTAGCGGTCCAGCGGCCCGGTGAACACCGAGACTTCATCGAAGTTGGCCACGCCGGAGCTGGTAGGGGTTGGCGTGTCGTAAGACGACACCGGTAACTTGCGTACCCGGCGCTGGCCGGCCAGGTAGACCCAGGATTGCGGGCCGCCGTTGGCGTAATCCAGCGGTTCACGGCCCAGCAAGGCTTCACCGGCACGTTGCGGCGGGCCGAGGTTGACCAGGCGGGTCATCCAGTACACCCCTTTGTATTCGGGTTTACCGTCCTGGAAGTAATACGGCATCTCGCGCTGCGCCTGTACCGTGGCTGACAGAATGCGCTGGCCGCTGGCGGTGATCACGTACACGTTGTAGTCGTTCTTCCAGGCCACGCCGCGCCAGCTCAGATGATGGTTCCAGATCACTTCGGCGCCGGTGGTCGGGATGGGGAACGGAATGCCGCCACTGGCGCCTTCCAGAGTGTTGCCCTCATGGGTGAGGTGCGCGCCCGTGGCATTTTTCAGGGTGTTGTCGTAGACCCATTGCGGCGCGGCGGCGGTGCGCCGGCTCGGGTACACGTCGATGCGGTAAGTCGGGTATTTGGCGAACAACGCTTTTTGCCCGTCGCTGAGTTTGTCGGCGTACTGCGCGACGTTTTGCGGGGTGACCGAGTACAGCGGTTTGTCACTGGCAAAGTAGTCCGGCAGGCGCGGGCCCGGGTTGACGCCAGCCGGTACCTGGGTAAAACCTTTGTCCCATGCGGGAATACTGCCATCGGCGTTGCCGGCGCGCTCGGCGCCCAGCGGGGTCAGCGTAGACTTGAGTTGCTGGGCCTGGGCGTCGGTTGCAGCCCAGCCTGCGGGCGCGACAGCCACCAACAGACCCGCGAGCATCAACGGTTGGAGTTTCATGAAACGCACCTCTGTTTATTGTTGTTATGCAGCCACGGTCAAAATGATCGCTGGACGGTAAAGGCGATAAAGTCGCGGTCCTTGAGCGGTTGCCCATAGGTGTTGGCGTTCTGGCTATCGAGGAAGTTGTCGCTGCCGCCGATGTAGTGCGTGTAGTTGAGGCCGGCCTTCCAGGTTTGCAGGTACTCAAGCTGCAGGCCGATGCTCACATCGCCGCCTTTGTCGCCCACACCGTTGTTGAATTTGCTGATCACCGACGAGCGCCCTTTCGGGTTGTAGCCCAGCCCCAGCGGCACGCTCAGGTCGACCCCGGGGTACACCTGGAAGAAGTTCGGCGTGAAGCTCATGCGCAGGCCCCAGGCATCGCGTTCGCTGTTGGGGTCCAGCGCAGCAGCGTTTTTGGTGATGCTGGTGCGCCGGTGCCAGGCCACTTCACCCGCCAGGCTGGCGGAATCCCAAATGCCGTTGCTGTTGAACGAGTAGAGGCTGGAGAGCTGGGCATGCAGCGAGTTGCCCACGGCGTACAAGGCATGGCTGTCGTTGTCTCCCAGCCCCGTCGGGTTAGCCTGGGACACGCTCACCAGCGGCGTATTGCGCCGTACCGAGACTTCACCGGCAACGTTGGCATCGCCCACCGAGGTGCTGAAGCTGGCGCCAAATGCGCGAATCCCCTCGGCGTACACCAGTTGGTATTCGCCCAGTTGACCGGTCAACGGGTTGGGCCCGCCGGGATTGGCGCGGGTGTAAATCATCGGGTCCTTGGCGTGATACCGGATCGCGTAGAGACCAAAATCGGTGTTCCAGTCTTCAGGCGAAAACCGCAGCGACAGACCGTACTGGCCCTTGTCGTCGGCCTTGATGTCCTTGCCGTGAAAGAACGCCAGCGGTTGTTGATTGGGGCCGATCGGGCCACCCACAATCAAGCGTTCACCGCCCTCGCCCACCACATCCGAGGTGGAAAAATAGCTGCCTACGGCGGGGATGCGGTTCTCTTCCCACGCAAACTGGTAGTAGGCCGCCACCGAGACGTTCGGCCGCAACTGGATCTGCCCGGAGAATTGATTGACCGGGCGAATCAATTCCTTGAACGGTGTATTGGGTACCGAGGTAGCCTTGATGATGTCCACCGGGGCCTGCCCGCCTGCAATGCCGTTGGCCCCGAAGAACAGGCTTTCGCCCCACAACACGGTGTGCCGGCCCAGGCGGAAGCTGGTGGGCAGTTCGCCGAGGTTGCCCTTGCCGAAGACAAACGCATCGAGAATTTCGGCGTCGCTGCCGTGCAGCTTGCGGGTGTCGTCCGTGAAGTGGTCATAGCTGACCGACCGCTGATTGGCGGTGGCTGGGGAATCGTTGTCGTTGCTGCCTTCATATACGCTGTCATACCAGCCGGCCGCACTGACGCGGGCGCCGAAGTTGTTATAGCGAGCATCAAATTCGGACAAGATATTCAATCGGCTGGAGATCAGGCCCTTGTTGAAGTTACGGTCGCTGTCGTCCTGGTTGACCGTGCTGACGAGCTTGCTGTCCCGGTCTTCGACGCGCCAGGCAGCGTTGTACTTGAGGGTGTTGTCCCAGCGCAGGCGCAGGTCGGAGTCACCCGTGTCGATTTCAAAAGCGTCCGCATGGGGCAGGCAGCCAACTGCGGCCAGCGCAGCAGCCAGGGCCGCTGCCTGGCGGCTACTCATAGGTATCCGTCTCATCTTTACCAACCTCTGACTTGTTATTTTTGTCTTGAAAGGTCTGTTGCGAAGCTGCGCTCCTGCAGGCTCTGGATCGATCATAGGGACGGCCAAACAATCCGAACAATCGATTATCGGGATGCCATCCATCCATAAAAAGTGATACAACGCACCCTGCTCATCTGGAGGCAAGGCCATGCGTTTTCATCACCTGGATTTAAATTTGTTGGTGGTGCTCGATACGCTGCTAACCGAGCAGAACATCACCCGCGCCGCCGAGCGCCTGAACGTCAGCCAGTCGGCGGCCAGCGGGCTGCTCGGGCGCCTGCGCGACTATTTCGATGATGAGTTGCTGGTGCAGGTGGGGCGCAAGATGCTGCCCACGCCTCTGGCCCAGGGCCTGGCCGAACCGGTGCGGCGGGTGTTACTGGACATTCAGTCGACCATCGTCAACAAACCCGAATTCGACCCGCTGACCTGCAAGCGGCACTTCAAGCTGATTGCCACGGACTTTGTGACCACGGTGATTCTCGGCCCGCTGGCCCAGCGCCTGCAGCAACGCGCCCCGTACATCACGCTGGACATCCAGCACGCTTCCGATCACTACAACCAGATGCTGACCCAGGGCGAAGTGGACTTTGTGATCATGCCGGATCAGTACTTGTCCGACCTGCATGCCAAGGAGTTGTTATTCGAGGACGACTACCAGTGTGTGGTCTGGGCGCAAAACAGCCTGGTGGGCGAGCACCTGAGCCTGGAAGAGTATTTGAAACTGGGCCATATCGCGGTCAACTTCGGCAGCGCCCGCGAGCCGAGCTTCAGCGAGAAAATCCTGCAGGGCTATGGCCAGGCCCGTCGGGTGGAGCTGACCACCAGCAGCTTCAACACCGTGCCACATCTGCTGGTGGGCACTCAGCGGGTGGCGGTGATACCCCGCAGCCTGGCAACCCTGTACGGCAACTTTTTGTCATTGCGCGCACTGACGCCGCCATTTGAACTGCCGCTGCTGCGCGAATTCACCCTGTGGAACAAAGTGCTCGAAAGCGACCCGGCCCATCGTTGGATGCGTAATATGCTTCAAGAGTTAGCTGCCGAATACACCCTGCGCACGTCCATCCCTTGACACTGTCCGGTAGACATTCCGTGCTGCCCATTACACGTCTGGATGCCGTCCTCGCGAGCACTCAATCGCAGACGCGTCGAATGCCTGAATCGCCTCCCTCCCCCTCTCCTGCTGGGAAGCCCTGGAGAGTCAGAGGGAAGGTTTCGGAAAAGCTATTGACGGCCTCCTCCTGGCTTAGCGCCGCAGGAGACGGTCAAGCACCAGCAGTGCTACTGCACCGATTGCCAGGGCGGCAACAGGCTTCTCTTTAACGAACGTCGATACGCTGTCGAGTGCGTCGCCGTATGTCTGGGTCAACTGACCCGCCGCTTGGCGTCCGGCGCCTTCGGCTTCCAGCTTCGAATCACCGAACAGTTTTCCCACGGCGCTTTGTGCCTTGCCAGTCAGCTTTTCTGCAACACCTTCTACCTGTTCACTTTTCATGATTCATAAACCTTCGTGTCAGTGGAAACTCAAATTAAGCCAACTGCTCTGGCGACCAGAGGAATAGGCGTCTTCTCGGGACAGAAAAGTTGACCGGTGGGGATGAGTGGGAGTTCCACTTTTTATGATGACCGCTGGTCGTTGATGCCTCAAAAAAAGAGGCGCTGCGAAAAGCACCTCTCTCCTTAGGCTTAGTCGTTAGACACTGAATCAGACAACGCGAGGGTTTTGCGCAGGAAACTCCAGGCGAAAGCTCGTTCCTGATGAGCGGCTGTCTACGGTCACCCGGCCGCCATGTAACTGCATGATTGAATGCACGATGGCCAACCCCAGGCCCCCGGAATCATCCGGCTGATTGCGTGACGGGTCGCACCGGTAGAAGCGCTCAAAAAGTCGCGGTAGGTGCTCCGCGGCAATGGGCGGGCCTTGGTTGTGTACAGAAACTTCAATTCCATCCTCGCGCACCACGCTGCGGATAATCACCTCCGCCGCGGGAGAACCGTAGCGCAGGGCGTTGGCCACCAGGTTAGCCAATGCTCGGCGGATCAAGGTCGGATCGGCACGCAACTCGCCGTGGGCCTGATTAATCAGGGTGACGTCGCGTTCTTGCGCCACGCCTTCGAAATACTCACACAGTTGCTCGACCAGTTCATGCAGGTTGATGAGTTCGTCCTGCACGGATGCTTGCGGCTGCTCGGTCCGTGCGAGGAACAGCATACTGTCGATCATCCGCGCCAGACGCTCATATTCTTCCTGGTTCGACACCAGCAGGTTCTGATAGTCCTCGATGGAGCGGCTGTGCCTCAAGCTTTGCTGGGTATGCCCCATCAGGTTGCTCAGTGGCGTACGCATCTCGTGGGCGAGGTCTTCCGAGAACCGTGACAGCTGGGCGAACCCGTCTTCAAGACGCGCAAGCATTTGATTGAGCGCATGGCTGAGCACTTGCAGTTCACTCAGCTCGCTGAACTCATCCAGCCGCAGATGCAGATGTTGCACATCAATCGCGGCGGCGCGCTGAGCCAGCCTGCGCACAGGCTCCAAGCCTCGTCGACTGACCCACCCGCCGAGCACAAAAGCCAGCAGCGCGCCGACTGACAGGGCGAGCCAGAGCTTGAGACGGTACGCCGCCAGCATCTGCTCGCGCTCACTCAACAACTTGCCGGCAATCAGCGTCAAGCCGCGACCACCCTGTATGACATGCTCCCAGGCAAGCCGCACTGACACCGAAGAGTCGCCGTCACCGAGCTGAGCCTGGGCTGCAGCCGGTAACGTGGGCAAGCGCATGCTGACGGGGTTGATTTCGATCAGTACCTGGCCGGTGTCATCGACAATCCACAGCAGGTTGTCGCGATTGCCCAGCATATTTTCGTAGAGCTTGGGCCGATTTCTGAGTTGCTCGACGCTGACACTGTCGTTGATCAGTGCTTGCATGCGCTCCAGGCGCCCGAGCAGCGCCTGGTCATCGCGCCACGCGATTTCTCGCTGTAGCGACTGATAAAGATAAAACCCGATGGAGCCCAGCAGCAACGCGCTGACCAACGCGAACATGATCGCCAGGCGCAAGCTCAGGGTACGCGGAAACAGTTTCAGGATTGCACCTCAAGCATGTAGCCAATGCCCCGCACGGTGTGTATCAACTTGAGCGGGTAAGGATCGTCAACCTTGGCGCGCAGTCGCCGAATGGCGACGTCGACCACATTGGTATCGCTGTCAAAGTTCATCTGCCAGATCTGCGAAGCAATCGAGGAGCGAGATAGCACCTCGCCTTCCCGGCTGACCAGCAGGTGCAACAAGGCAAACTCCTTGTTGGTCAGGGTCAGCCGTTCACCCTGGCGCGTGACCTTGCGGCGCAACAGGTCCAGGCTGAGGTCTGCAACCAGGAACTGCTCGACTTCACGGGGCGGCCCCCGGCGCAGCAGCGTACGTACGCGCGCCAACAACTCGGCATAGGAAAAAGGTTTGACCAGGTAATCATCGGCGCCTGACTCGAGCCCTTTGACCCGATCCTCCACAGAATCCCTGGCGGTCAGGAAAAGCACCGGGGTTTGCCACTTGCGCCGAATGATCTGGAGCAGTTGCCAGCCGTCCAGGCGCGGCAGCATGACGTCCAGAATGATCAAGTCGAACTCACTTTCCTGCGCCAGATACTGGCCCTCCAGGCCATCCAGGGCGACTTCTACCACGTAGCCCGATTCAGTCAGGGCTTTGTGCAGGTAATCCGCGGTTTTCGCTTCATCTTCAACAACCAGGATACGCATCTTTTCCTCCAGAACTGGAGCATAGGCTAGCGCGCCTGAGCGTTTTGGCACATTACATCTTGGTAATCATCAGGCAATCATTCTGACGGCCCGCACGCGTCATCCTGCCCGACTACGACTCAGTCAGACCAAACAAAGGAAAAAGCATGCGGACAAGCCTATCGAACTTATTGCTGATGCCACTCGCAATGAGCTCTGCGCTCGCGGTTGCATCTGCGGATCAAGTTGTGCAGCGCAACGACGTATCACTGGCAATCGCCAATGATTTGCTGAATGCCGCGCTGGCAGCGTGTCATGCCGATGGTCGTACAGGTGTTGCGGCAATTGTCGACCGAGGAGGCAATTTAGTCGCCCTGCAGCGTGACGATAACGTTGGCCCACACAATACATTGGCAGCCCAACGCAAGGCCTATACCGCCCTATCGACCAAGACCCCGACACGGCTATTGGCAGAGCGTGCCCGCAGCACCCCCGATGCGGAAAACCTCAACACCCTGCATGAGCTATTGCTGCTAGGTGGCGGAGTGCCATTACTGTTTGAAGGACAAGTCATTGGCGCCATAGGCGTGGCCGGCGCCGGTGGTGCAGCAACCGATGAAGGTTGCGCATTAGCCGCTATCAACAAAATTCTACCTACCGCCAAAAACTAAGGACATCCTCATGACTGGATTAAAATCGTTGTTCGCTGGCGTTGTATTGAGTGTCGCCTCTTCGCTGGCATTCGCGGCAGGAAACCCGCTCAGCGTGCATGTACTCAACCTGCAAGATGGTCTGCCCTCCCCGGGCGTCAATGTCACGCTGGAAAAACAGGACGGCAACAACTGGAACCTGCTCAACAGCGCTGCGACCAACGAGCAAGGGCGTATTCCCGGCCTGTACCCGGAAGGTAAGGCCCTGGAGAAAGGCACCTACCGTGTCACCTTCAAAACCGGTGAGTGGTTCAAGGCTCACAAGGTCTCGAGTTTCTTCCCCGAAGTACCGGTCATTTTTGAAGTAGACGGTACCCTTGCGCACTACCACATCCCGCTACTGCTCAGTCCCTATGGTTTCTCGACCTACAGAGGCAATTGAGCGTCGCCCCAACACCGAGACAAGGCCGCCCTCACCTGATGGGCGGCATTTGTGCCTGACACCGATTCGATCAAAAGAGTCGTTGGGAAAATGCAGCGACATCTAAATGCCCGCGTACATCAGATGTTGAACGCTCTAGGGATATCAATAGGTGTGTTAGAACTGGAAAGGACAGCAACGCCACTAAGCTGCACGCTGAATAAGTTTGGAGCCATGGTATGAGTTGTGTTCCTCCCGGCAATAGCGCTTCGATAGCGCCGCTGATGATTTGCAACACTAACGACCCGATTCATGCTGCTGTGGCCCGCGGCGATAGCAAGCAGGTGTTGCAAGCGCGCATCGAAGGCATGCGCGCCGACGTGCTGGATAGCGAACGTCGCTCGCCTATCGATGTGCTGGAGAGCATGCGTGACCTGGACAAGCGCAGCCTCTCCCGCATGCGCATTGCCTTGTTGCAATCCTTAAACCCTACTGCACCTCTGGGCTACATCAAGCCCGAAGCCCTGCATGGTTCCCCCTGGGGCCTGGAAATACTGACCTCTGGCTCGCTCAAGGGCGGCGTCAATGATGCCAAGGGGGGCTCACAGTCGTTGAATGGTCGGGTATTTTTCTCTGATCGAACGCCTGAAAGTGCCACGGATGCCACGACCCGTAAAAATCTGCGCACCAAGGCCCGTACCTACTCACGAGGCCTCGGGATTGTGCCCTCTAACGCGTCATCCCGCGCCCAGCAACATCGTTTGACCCAGATCCTCACACACTCAACGGATCGAGGTTCGCCACTTTCGCTGACTTACAAGCCGGTGACGCTCGCTATAAAAGATCCCCAGGCTATTGATGCTGAGGGTAGCGCGTGGCTGCAGAACTTTCTGCATGATGCCTATATCGTTTCCGGTGGTGCCAGCAAGCTGCTCACCGCGCCCCCTGAGCACAGCGTCAACGCGGTGAAACTTCCTCGCAGCATAACGCTTAAGTTCGAAAACGCCCCTGACTGTGTGCTCGAAGGTAAAGCGCTGGAGGTCCTTTATACGCAGTGGGCTTGCAAATTACGCGAGGCGTTGGAGCAGGGTAAAGCGCCTTATTTGAGCCTGCTCAATAAAGGCACGGTAATACCGGTAGTGTTTGGATTTGAAAAACTCAGGAATCTTTCCTCCCATCCTATTCATGACCACTCGGGCAAAGCCACCAAGCTCTATTCATACCAAAATCAGAATCACCCACTGTCGGGTGGTGCAAACGGCGGCAAACTTAAGGAAATAGAAGTGCGCAGCCTGGCAGACCTGGCCACTTTACTGCTCGGATGCGAAGTTAAAAGTACTCAACTACCAGAAGAGATGCTGGTCCGAATCAAGGGCAAGAGGGAAGACAAAGCCGAGTACCTGACGCCTGCCCAGCTCAGCCAGTTTCGGCAGAGAGTCTTGGCTCAAGCTGCCCTCCATGCCCCCCAAGGCTCAAGCCTGGCTCTGGCGTCCATGAGTCACTTGCAGCAGATCAATGCGATCGTGCGTAGCGGAAATCTCCAAAATCATTGGGTATGAGAGCGATAGGAGATATCCAGCGTGAAGACACGCGCCTTATGCCAGGCGGCTGGGTGACAACCACCCTCCTCCCTTGCCAATTCCCGGCTTCTTAACCATCCGTAGAACGCGTCAGAGCCTCCCAGTGGCTAATATCGCGCAGGGATTGCTCAAGTTTTTCGCGCACGTATCCCAGCGCGTCACTGCCCAGCAGCAGGTGGGCCGGTGGATTGTCGCTGGCGATCAACTGCAGCATGGCGTGCGCAGCTTTCTGCGGGTCGCCCAGTTGGTGGCCGCTCTTGGCTTCGCGCGCCTGGCGCACCGGATCAAAGCTGGCGTCGTAGTCGGCAATGCTGCGCGGCGTACGCTGCATGGAGCGGCCGGCCCAATCGGTGCGAAACGAGCCCGGCGCCACGGCGGTCACGAAGATATTGAACGGCTTGAGCTCCTTGCTCAGCGTGTCGGAGATGCCTTCGAGCGCGAATTTGCTGCCGCAGTAGTAGGCGATCCCAGGCATGGTAATGGTGCCGCCCATGGACGTGATGTTGATGATGTGTCCGCGGCGACGCTCCCGGAAATACGGCACAAAGGCCTTGGTCACGGCAACCGCGCCGAACACGTTGACGTCGAACTGGCGGCGCATGTCTTCCAGCGACGACTCTTCGAAAATCCCCTCGTGGCCGTACCCGGCGTTGTTCACCAGGACGTCCACCGGGCCGTAGCGGGTCTCCATCTCGGCGACGACGCTGTCGATCCGCGCAAAGTCGGTGACATCCAGAATCACCCCATGGGCACGTGCCGCAGACAACGCCTCGAATGCTGCAAGGGCTGCCTCATTACGCACGGTACCGATCACACGGTGACCGGCCGCTAATGCCTCGGTCGCGAGGGCCTTGCCAAAGCCGCTGCTGATGCCGGTGATGAACAGGGTTTTGTGAGTGCTCATGCATATGCCTCTCGGTTGATGAGTACTGATGGTAGTCATGTCACCGCTGCCGACCTATGCCGGATCATCTGTGAGGCTTGCCTATTCCTATCAGCCCTGCGAGGAATGGATTGGCATTGCTGGCAGGCTGTGGAGATGCGCTGCACGTCCCAGCTGGAATGACGGCGCCTGATCTGTAGCGCCCCGCGGCTTGGCTGAACAATCATTGGTTGCAGGGCTACCCCTTTCTGCCGGCAAAATAGGGTAGAAATCTCCGGCCAACGATGGCCGGGACATGCCGCGCAGCCGGCCCCTTTCTCACAGCCAACAGGTACCTTATGCACACCTGCGTCACAATCATCGGGGCTGGCCTGGGCGGCCTCATCCTGGCGCGTGTCCTGCACGTCCACGGCATTGCCGCCACGGTCTATGAAGCCGAGCCGTCGGCAACCGCACGCGCACAAGGCGGGATGCTCGACATCCACGACTACAACGGCCAACTGGCTTTGCAGGCGGCGGGCCTGACGGATGAATTCCGCGCCCTTGTCCTGGAAGGTCGCGAGGCGACTCGAGTGCTTGATTGGGACGGCACCGTTCTGTTGGACCAGCCCGACGACGGCACCGGCGGGCGTCCCGAGGTCATGCGTGGCGAGCTGCGCAGGATGCTTCTCGATTCACTGCCTGCCGGTACCGTGCGCTGGGGCCACAAGGTCAATAGCGTGCGTGCCCTGGGCGCGGGCCGCCATGAGGTGACCTTCGCCGACGGCACTCACGTTGTCATCGACCTGCTGGTGGGGGCCGACGGTGCCTGGTCTAAAGTCCGCCCGCTGCTCAGCACCGCCGTCCCCGAGTACATGGGCCGCTCGTTCATTGAAACCTACCTGTACGACAGCGACACCCGCCACCCCGCCACCGCCCAGGCGGTAGGGGGCGGTGCGATGTTCGCCCTGCAACCCGCAAAAGGCATCCAGGCGCACCGTGAGGCGGGCTCCACGCTGCACACCTATGTCGCTATCACCGCGCCCCAAGAGTGGTTTGCTGCCATCGATTTCACTCACACGCCAACAGCGGCAGCACGGATCGCGCAGGTATTCACAGGCTGGTCCCCTGCCCTCACGGCACTGATTACCGACAGTGACACCGAACTGGTATGGCGCCCGCTCTTCACGCTGCCGGTTGAACACCACTGGAACCGAGTGCCGGGCGTGACGCTGGTGGGTGATGCCGCACACCTTGCAGCCCCGAATGGCGAAGGTGCCAACCTGGCCATGTACGATGGCGCCGAACTCGGCAAAGCCATCGCCTCACACCCGGATGACGTCGAAGCCGCGCTGCATGCGTACGAACAGGCGATGTTCCCGCGCAGCGCGCAAACGGCTGCAGAGTGCAATGAACTGCATGAGTTGCTGTTTGGTGACGATGCACCGCACAGCCTGGTGAGCATGTTCAACGGCGCAGGTACTTGAACACGGGACGCTTCAGTCCTCTCAAACGCCTGCTGCTGGGCTCACGCTTGCACCGGTGAGTTCTTCAATCAATAGAACCATCGGCGCCGTGTACTCCACATCGGCCCGCGTCACGATTTCATAGGGCTCGCTGGTCGACTGAATGGTCAACGCCAGCTTGACCAACATGCCGTGGTCGAGTGCCATTTGCGCCACATCGTTCGGCATGACGGCGACCAGGTTCGGGTCCTTGAGCAACAGCGACAAGGTCGTGAATGTCGATGAGGTCTCGATGGCGTACAGCGGGAAGCTCAACCCCACTTGGCGAAACTCGCGTTCCAAAGTCAGTCGCATGGGCATATTCACCGGGAAGACTACCCAGTGGCTGTCCATGAGGTCGGCGAGTTGCAGCGTCTGTGCGCTGGCCAGTCGATGCCCCGGGTTGCCCACCACGACCAGCGGTTCCTGTGCGCGGAAGCGGGTTTGGTAAGCCGTCGGGCGTGGGCTGACGCTGGTTCGACAGATCGCCACATCCAACCGGCCCTGATCCAGCAAGCTCAATAGCCGCGAGCTGGTGTCCTCGACAATCGCAATCGACAGCTCCGGCTGTTTATCGCGAAGGCGCGCCAGGCTCTCCACCAATGCAGGCACGGCTCCCATGATGGTGCCCACAGCCAGGCGTCCGCCGTGTCCCTTGAGAATGCCGACCATTTCCTCGCGAAGGTGCTCGAGGTCGGTGTGAATCAAACGCGCATAACGAATCACGCAGCGGCCAAGGTCGTTGGCTTCCAAACCTTTGCTCGTGCGTTCGAAGAGGCTTGAGCCGAAAATGGTTTCGATTTCCTGCAATGCCTTGGTGGCACCGGGTTGAGACAGCGCCATGATCTCCGATGCCTTGCGCACCGAGCCGTGCTCGTCGAGGGCAATCAAGAGGCGCAGTTGCTTGAGCCTCAGGCGAGATACGATGGATGAGAAGGACGGAAGCATGGGTATACCTGAAAGTTATCGCTCGGGTCGTAACTCTCATTAGGCAGCAACAGCCTGGAAATTTAAAGTGGCCCCAACGATAACAACAAGCTGAGGCTCCTCCATGCGATTAATCCAATTTGAAGACTCCTCAGGCCAGCGTGGAGTCGGCGTCGTCGAAGGCGACGCGATTCAAGTCGTCAACGGTGTATCCAGCACCCGCACGCTTGCCCTCGCCGCGATTGCCAATGGTCGCAGCCTGCTCAAGGAAGTCGAGGCCAGGGGCACCACCCTCGGTCCTGAAGGTTATACCCAGGTGCTGGAAGCCCGCCGAGTCCTGCCGCCCCTCGACCATGAAGACCCCGCGCACTGCCTGATCAGCGGCACTGGCCTGACCCACCTGGGAAGCGCCTCCACCCGCGACCAGATGCACCAGCAAAAGGTCGATGACAAAGCCGCACTTACCGACACCGCCAGAATGTTCCAATGGGGCCTCGACGGCGGCCGCCCGGCGGCAGGAACAGTGGGCGCCCAGCCGGAATGGTTCTACAAGGGCGACGGTTCCATTGTGGTACGCCCGAACCAGGCCTTCCAGTCGCCGGACTTCGCCGAAGATGCGGGTGAAGAACCAGAGCTGACCGGTCTCTACGTGATCGGCGAAGACGGCAAGCCCTACCGCCTGGGCTTTGCCTTGGGCAACGAGTTCTCCGACCATGTCATGGAGCGTCGCAATTACCTCTACCTGGCACACTCCAAGCTGCGTAACTGCTCCTATGGGCCAGAGCTGCGCGTGGGCGAGTTGCCCCGGCACCTGGCGGGGACCAGCCGGATCTGGCGCGACGGCACCGTGTTATGGGAGAAAGAGTTCCTGAGTGGCGAGGACAACATGTGCCACAGCCTGGAGAACCTTGAGTACCACCACTTCAAGTACGCCCAGTTCCTGCGTCCAGGCGATGTGCATGTGCACTTCTTCGGCACCGCCACCCTGTCGGTAGCCGATAACATCAAGACCCAGCCGGGCGACCGTTTCGAAGTCAGCATGCGTGAGTTCGGTGAACCGCTGTGCAACACCATCGAAGTGGTTGCACCCGCCTTCAGCACTGGAGAAGTACAGACGCTGTGACCGATGCGGCCCTTGATCGGGCCTCAAGCAAGGCTGCATTTCATAATAAACATAAGAGTGAGATGAAAATGACCACTGGCAATGCACAGGTCGTTACCGCTACGACAGCGAGTCCCGCCATCACCGCCCGCCCGACCACCGTACGTTGGAGGATTTTCCTGCTCCTGCTGCTGCTCTCGGCCATCAACTACATCGACCGGGCGTCACTGTCGGTTGCACTGCCGCTGATTTCAGCTGATTTCAACATGACGCCGGCGCTTGAGGGGTTGATGCTGAGTGCATTCTTCTGGTCGTACGCGCTGATGCAGATCCCCGGCGGCATGCTGCTCGACCGTTTCCAGACGCGCAATATCGTCGGCATTGCCACGGTCGGCTGGGGCCTGTTCCAGGCCTTGGCGGGCGGCGCGCACAACTGGATCACGTTGCTCATCACCCGCATCGGCCTGGGTGTCGCGGAGTCGCCGATCATGCCGGCCGGCGCCAAGCTCAACGGTGCCTGGCTGACGCCCAATGAACGCGGGCGCGGCGCCACCCTGGTTGACGGCGGCGCGCCGCTGGGCACTGCACTGGGCGCAATCCTGATCGCAGGGCTGATCACCTGGTTTGATTCGTGGCGGATCGCATTCGTCATCGCGGGCGTCGGCACCATGGTCGTGGGCATATGGGCGTGGTGGTACATCAGGAACCATCCCAGTGAGCACCCGAAAGTCAATGCTGCAGAGCTGGCCTACATCACCGATGCCAACGAAGCCGCGAAGAAAGCCACCGGTGGGCGCAAGGCGGTCCTCAAGGACCTGCTCAAGAGTCGTTCGGTACTGGCCATGTTTGCGGGGTACGCGTGCTACAACAGTGTGTTCTACGGCCTGCTGACCTGGATGCCGAGCTACTTGCACAAAGCCCATAACCTCGACATCAAGGCCATGGGCGGCGCCACCTTCCTGATCTTCATATGCGGCTTCATCGGCGAACTGTTTGGTGGCTGGGTGTCGGATAAATGGAAGGCTGCCGGCGGCCAACCCAACACGGTCATGCGCAGCATGTTCGCAGGCTCCGCCGCAATTGCCGCGATCTGTATTCTCGCCGTGGCCTACAGCAGTGACGCCGTCGTGGTTATCTCGCTGCTCTGTGTCGCGCTGTTTTTCATTCGCTGGTGCGGCATGTACTGGTGCCTGCCCGCCATTCTCGGCGGCCAGTCCAAAGCCGGCGTGTTGGGCGGCAGCATGAACTTCTGCGGCAATATGGTCGGGGTGATCGTGCCTATCCTGATCGGCCTGATCGTGCAATTCACCGGCTCGTACTTCCTGGCGCTGATCTTCTTCGTCGTCATGGCTTCAGGATTGATGCTGTTCTCCAGCCTGATTGATTATCGCGAGCGTGGGTTGGCCTGACCTGCCCGACTCCATAGCGCTCCCTGAAAAACCGAGGCAACCGTCATGCAACTCATAACTACAACAGGCAGCGAGACCGCTGCCAATGCCGTGATCAGACTCAATGTGCTCGACGATGTATTGATCGCGCGGCAACCGCTGATCAAGGGCCTGGAGCTCAAGGCCGAAGGCATCCAGGTACTTGAGCCGGTGCCCTCCGGCCACAAAGTCGCTGCGCGTCATATCGACGTGGGCCAACCCGTGCGCCGCTACGGGCAGATCATCGGCTTCGCGAGCCAGCCAATCGAAGCGGGACAGCATGTGCACGTTCACAACGTCGCAATGGGTGATTTCTCTCGGGACTATGCCTTCGGCGTCGATGCCAAAGGCAGTCCTGCGCCCACCGCAGAGACGTTCATGGGCATCGTGCGCGCCGATGGCCGTGTCGCGACCCGCAACTACATCGGCATTCTGACCTCGGTCAATTGCTCGGCGACGGTGGCGCGTGCGATTGCCGATTACTTCCGCCGCGACATTCATCCTGAAGCGCTGGTCGAGTACCCCAACGTCGATGGTGTCGTTGCACTCACCCACGGCGTTGGCTGCGCGGTCGACCCCGGCGGCGAGGCGCTGGCCATGCTGCGCAGGACGCTGGGCGGCTATGCCGTCCACCCCAACTTTGCTTCGGTGCTGCTGATTGGGCTGGGCTGCGAGACCAACCAGATTCCCGAATTGCTCGCCGCCCAGGGCCTTGAAAGCAGCGATTCGTTGCGCACATTTACCATCCAGGGCACCGGTGGCACCTCCAAGACCATTGCCAGTGGCATTGCTCAAGTGAAGTCGCTGCTGGCCGAAGCCAACCAGGTCAAGCGTGAGCCGGTCAGCGCCAAACACCTGATTATCGGCCTGCAATGCGGTGGTTCGGACGGTTACTCGGGCATCACCGCCAACCCGGCACTGGGCAATGCCGTGGACCGCCTGGTGGCTGCCGGCGGCACCGCGATCCTGTCGGAAACCCCGGAGGTTTACGGCGCCGAGCACTTGCTGACCCGTCGCGCCGTCAGCCAGCAAGTGGGTGAAAAACTCATCGCGCGCATTCATTGGTGGGAAGTCTACTGCAAGCGCATGGATGCCGAGCTCAACAACAACCCGTCGGCGGGCAACAAGGCCGGTGGCCTGACCACCATCCTGGAAAAATCCCTCGGCGCCGTGGCCAAGGCCGGCTCGACCGATCTGGTCGACGTCTACGAATACGCTGAAACCGTCAGGGCCCACGGCCTGGTGTTCATGGACACCCCCGGCTATGACCCGATCTCCGCGACCGGCCAGGTCGCCGGCGGCGCCAATCTGATTGCCTTTACCACGGGGCGCGGGTCGGCTTATGGGTGTGCACCCTCGCCGTCGATCAAGCTCGCCACCAACAGCCGTCTGTGGGAAACCCAGGAAGAAGACATGGACGTCAACTGCGGCGGGATTGCCGACGGCAGCATGACCATTGAGGAGCGCGGCGAATACATCTTTCGCATGATGCTGCGCATCGCCTCAGGCGACAAAAGCAAAAGTGAACAGCATGGCTACGGCCAGAACGAATTCGTGCCCTGGCAGATCGGTGCGATCACTTAAGGCCCTGCATTCACTTCGACACACCGGCTCCCGTCGTCCCGCACGATGCGGAGCCGCTTTAGTTTGCCGGTGTCGAGCCTGGCATTTCTCTTCATCCTCCAATCAGGAACCCTGACATGACTCAGATTCTCGGTCAGAACTACATCGGTGGTCAGCGACTTGGCGCGGGCAACGTGCAGCTGCACAGTTTCGATGCGACAACCGGCGAAGCCCTCCCGGGCCACTTCATCCAGGCCACACAAGACGAGGTCGACGCGGCAGCCAAGGCGGCCGGCGCCGCTTACCCGATTTACCGCAACCTGCCAGCCGCGCGCCGCGCCGAGTTCCTGGAGGCCATCGCTGACGAGCTGGATGCCCTCGGCGACGATTTCGTCAGCACTGTCTGCCGTGAGACCGCCTTGCCTGCCGGGCGTATCCAGGGTGAGCGTGGCCGCACCAGCGGGCAAATGCGCCTGTTCGCCCAGGTACTGCGGCGAGGCGACTTCTACGGCGCGCGCATTGACCGCGCCCTGCCGGACCGGGCGCCCCTGCCCCGCCCTGACTTGCGCCAGTTCCGGATCGCGGTGGGGCCCGTCGCCGTGTTCGGCGCGAGCAACTTCCCGCTGGCGTTTTCCACTGCCGGTGGCGACACCGCTTCTGCCCTGGCAGCGGGCTGCCCGGTGGTGTTCAAGGCTCACAGCGGCCACATGGCGACCGCTGAATGGGTCGCGGACGCGATCATGCGGGCCGCGCAGCGCACCGGCATGCCCGCCGGCGTGTTCAACATGATCTATGGCGGGGGCGTCGGCGAGTGGCTGGTGAAACATCCCGCCATCCAAGCCGTGGGGTTCACCGGCTCGCTTAAAGGCGGCAATGCGCTGTGCAAGATGGCCGCGCAACGTCCGCAGCCGATTCCGGTGTTTGCCGAGATGTCGAGCATCAACCCGGTGATCATTCTGCCCCAGGCCCTGCAAGTGCGCGGCGAGACCATCGCCAAGGAGCTGGCTGGTTCGGTGACCTTGGGTTGCGGGCAATTCTGTACCAATCCCGGGCTGATCATTGGCCAGAGATCAGCGGATTTCAGCGCCTTCCTGCAACGCTTCACCGCGCAGATGCATGACCAGCCGGCCCAGACGATGCTCAACGCAGGCGCCTTGGCCAGCTATGCCAGCGGTCTGCAACACCTGCACGCGCATCCGGGCGTGGAGCACCTGGCGGGCAATCCTCAGCAAGGGAAACAGGCCCAGCCACAATTGTTCAAAGCCGATGTCAGCCTGCTGCTCACCGGTGACGAATTGCTCCAGGAGGAAGTGTTCGGCCCTGCCACCATCGTTATTGAAGTCGCCGACCAGGCACAACTGGTCGCCGCACTCAATGGACTGCGCGGGCAACTGACGGCCACCGTGCTTGGCGAAGCCGATGAGTTGCTCGAATACAGCTGGTTGACCGGCCTGCTGCAGGAGAAAGTCGGACGGATCCTGTTGAACGGCTATCCAACCGGTGTTGAAGTCACCGACACCATGGTGCATGGCGGGCCTTACCCGGCGACATCCGACGCGCGCGGCACGTCGGTGGGAACCTTGGCGATTGATCGCTTCCTGCGCCCGGTCTGCTTCCAGAACTACCCCGACGCCCTCTTGCCCGAAGCGCTTCAAGATGCCAACCCACTTGGCATTGCGCGCTTGGTCGACGGCGAACACACGCGTGCGGCCCTGGGCAACTAAAGCGAGCGGGGAATAAAAACGCTTCAATAGAGAACCCGACCGCTGTGTCGGGTTTTCTGTTTATGGCGGATTGTCAGTCCATCCCTTTAAGCCTATCGTGTTAAAAACTTATACAAGGACATAGGCTATGTACAACAAATCGCAGTGGTCGGCGATGTTCTGCAATGGATAAGACTCACCGACTGTGCCTGGTCCTGGGCGACCAGTTGTCTTTTGACCTGGCCTCCTTGAAGGCGTTGGATGCCGAACACGACACGGTGTTGCTGGTCGAGGTGATGGAGGAAGCCAGCCACGTGGCCCATCACCCGCAGAAAATCGCACTGATCTTCAGCGCGATGCGCCATTTCGCCCAGGCGCTGCAACAGCGGGGCATCCGCGTGAACTACGTCACCCTCGATGATCCGCACAACAGCGGCTCGGTGCCGGGCGAGTTGCAGCGCTGGCAGTCGCTGCTGCAACCCGACTCGCTGCATCTGACCGAGTGCGGTGACTGGCGCCTGGAGCAGTCCCTCAAGGCATGCGGCTTGGCCATCCAGTGGCATACCGATAGCCGCTTCCTCTGCACCCGGTCCGGATTCTCGTCCTGGGCCGCCGGCAAAAAGCAGCTGCGCATGGAGTTTTTCTACCGTGAGATGCGGCGCAAGAGCGGCCTGCTGGTCAATGGCGACGGCAGTCCGGTGGGCGGCGCCTGGAACTTTGATGCCGACAACCGCAAGGCGCTGCCCAAGCAGGTGAGAGCGCCCTTGCCGATGCGCTTTACCGCAGATGCCATCACCCAGGAGGTGCTGGCGCTGGTGGCGAAGAACTTCACCGAACATTATGGCGACCTAGGCACCTTTGACTACCCGGTGACCCACGCCGACGCCCAGGCGCTGTGGGAGTATTTCCTCGACTGGGGGCTGGCGGCGTTCGGTGACTACCAGGATGCCATGGCCAGCGATGAACCCTTCCTGTTTCATGCCCGGATCAGCGCCGCGCTGAATATCGGCCTGCTGGACCTGCGCCAGGTGTGCCAGGACGTCGAGTCGGCGTATTGGGCGCAGAGGATTCCCCTCAACGCCGCCGAAGGTTTTATCCGCCAACTCATCGGTTGGCGCGAATATGTCCGCGGTGTCTACTGGCTGAAAATGCCGGACTACGCCAGCGGCAATCTGTTTGGCAACAGCAGGCCGCTTCCGGAGTTCTACTGGACGGGCGAGACCCAAATGAACTGCATGCGCCAGGCGATCGGCCAAAGCCTGAAGCACGCCTATGCCCACCATATCCAGCGGCTGATGGTGACCGGCAACTTTGCGCTGCTGGCCGGCATCACGCCGAATCAGATTTGCGACTGGTACCTGGCGATTTACATGGACGCGTTCGACTGGGTCGAGTTGCCCAATACACTGGGCATGGTCATGCACGCGGACGGCGGCTACCTGGGCTCCAAGCCTTATTGCGCGAGTGGCCAATATATAAAACGCATGTCCGATTATTGCGGCAACTGCGCGTACAAGGTCAGTGAAAGCACCACTGACGACGCCTGCCCGTTCAATGCGCTTTACTGGCACTTCCTCATGCGTCACGGCGACCTTCTGCGCAGCAATCCGCGCATGGGCATGGTCTACAAAAACCTCGACCGAATGACTGAGCCCAAACAACAAGCGCTCTGGGACCGCGGCCAGACACTGCTCGCCAGGCTCGATGCCGGGGAGTCGTTGTGAAGAAGAGCGAACTCCCGGTCAAAAAATGCGTGGTCTGCGGATTGGATTTCGCCTGGCGCAAGAAATGGGCGCGCTGTTGGGACGAGGTGCGCTACTGCTCGCAGCGTTGCCGACGACACAAGCCGTCAGCACCGGGCAGCCACCCGCCCGCCTGAACAGCGCTTGGATCGCTAGCCGCCGCGTGCAAACCGAGGAATGTCCAGCCCCAGGTTTTCACGCAGTGTCGTGCCTTCGTACGCCGTGCGGTACACCCCTCGTTCCTGCAACAACGGAATGACCTCCTGGGTGAACCGATTGAATTGCTCTGGGTGCCCGATATAGAGGTTGAAACCATCCACGGCGCGCGCCTCGAACCACTCGGCCATTTTCCGCGCGACGGTGTCGGCGGTGCCCACGAAGGCACCCGGACGCAGTTTTCGACCAAATTCAACGGCCTGGCGCAAGGTAAAACCCTTATCGCGCGCCTGGTCGGCAATGCGTTTGGCTGCGGTAAAGAAGCTGCTGCGCGCAGCCTCCAGGCTTTCTTGCGGAAACGGCGCATCCAGGTCGTACTGGCTGAAATCATGCCAACCGAAGTTGCGCCCGAACTCCTTCAGGGCGAGTTCAAAACTATGGTCGACGTGATGGTAATGCTGCTCGATTTCACGCGCATGCGCGTCGGTGTCGCCGACATACACTTCTGCGCCGGGCATCACCAGCAGGTGCTGCGGGTCACGGCCCAGCCGCGCCGCCCTGCCCTTTACATCCTGGTAAAACGCCTGGCCCTGCTCGATGCTGGCGGCGTGGGTGAAGATCACGTCGGCGGTAGCGGCACCGAGGGCGCGGCCTTGTTCCGAATCACCGGCCTGGAAGATCACCGGCTGGCCCTGGGGTGACCGCTGGATGTTCAGCGGGCCGACCACGGAAAAATGCTCGCCCTTGTGGTTCAGGCTGTGCAGTTTGCTCGGGTCGAGGAACTGACCCGTGGAGCGGTCACGCACGAAGGCATCGTCTTCATAGGAGTTCCACAACCCCTGCACCACCTGCACGTGTTCAGCGGCGCGGCCGTAGCGGGTGTCGTAATCATAATGCTCGTCGCGGCTGTAATTGCCGGCAGTGCCGGCGTCGCCGCTGGTGACCACGTTCCAGCCGGCGCGGCCTTTGCTGATCAGGTCCAGCGATGCCAGGCGCCGCGCGACGTTATACGGCGAGTTATAGGAAGTCGTCAGCGTGCCGACCAGGCCTAGATGCCGCGTGCTCACGGCGAGCGCCGATAACAGGGTCAACGGCTCCAGGCGATTGAGGTAATGGGAGGGCGACCCCGGTGTGATGAACTGGCTGTCGACGATAAACATCAAGTCGAACAGCGCCGCCTCTGCCTGGCGCGCAATGTCGATATACCAGTCGACGTTGACACTGGCATCGGCCGGCAGGTGTGGGTCAAGCCACAGGTTGTGGCGCCCGGGCCCACCGCAGCCCATCGTCAGGGCGCCCAGTTTCAGCTGTCTTTTGCTCATGTCCACGTATTCCAGCCCAAGTGACTAAGGGCGCATACAGTGAGCGACTCGCCCCGCCGTGTAAAATACCCACAATGCATAACCTAATTCATTAACAATGCCGAAAGCGCATTTAATGCGCCTGCCGTGCCTGTGCGACCCCATGCACTGACATTGCGCAGTCCCCGGCACCACCTACACTCATCTGAATCCGGCGACGCCGCGCCCTTGTTACCCGGCCGGTCCGTTGCACCTGCACGCAGTGCTCGACAAAAAAAGCAGTTAACCAACTGATTAATAGAGTAACTATGAAAGAGCACCTGCGGCAGCGTGTATTCAGACCGCAACACGTGGCACACCTTCTGGCGCCCTTGAGCCTGCTATGCCTCGCCCTCGCCGGCTGTACGGTCGGGCCGGATTTCGTGCGCCCCGATGCGCCGGCGAATGCCGACTACTCTCGCGAAAAGCTCAGCACCACTGCCCAGGCCGATATCGACACCGGGGGCGCGGCGCAGCGGTTGATCGCCGGGATGGATATTCCCGGTCAATGGTGGGCGCTCTTCCGTTCGCCAGCCCTCAATGCCCTGGTTGAAGAGGCCTTGCGCGCCAACCCGGACGTGAGCGCCGCGCAAGCCGCGCTGCGCCAGGCCAACGAGTTGGTGTATGCCGACCAGGCGTCACTGTTTCCCTCGGTCAGTGGCAATGTGCAAAAAGCCCGCGAGAAAGTCTCCGGCGTCACTTCGGGGCTGCCGGAGTCGCCGATTCTCACCGTCAGTTCGGCCTCGTTGAGCGTGTCCTATGCGCCCGATGTGTTTGGCGGTACGCGCCGGCAAATCGAAGCCACCTCGGCGCAGGCCGAGTACCAGCGCTTCCAGCTGGAGGCGACTTACCTGACCTTGACCGCGAATGTGGTCAATACCGCGATCAGCCTGGCGTCGGTGCGAGACCAGATCGCCGTCACCGAGGAAATCATCCGCCTGCAGGGCGGCCAGCTCGACTTGCTGCAAGCCCAGCGGCGCCTGGGCGCCATCAGTGATGCCGACGTGCTCACGCAACAGACCGCGCTGGCACAGTCGCGCGCGACCTTGCCGCCGTTGCAGAAGCAATTGGCGCAGACGCGCAACCAGCTGATGGCCTACCTCGGCCGCTTCCCCAATCAGGATCAGGGTGAGCGTTTCAACCTGGCCTCCCTGCAACTGCCGCAGGCACTGCCGGTCAGCCTGCCTTCCGACATGGTCGCGCAGCGGCCGGATGTGCGCTCTGCACAGGCGCAATTGCACCAGGCCAGCGCTGACATTGGTGTGGCCGTGGCCAACCAACTGCCGCAGTTCAGCATCACCGGGTCATTGGGCTCCACGGTGGCGGGCGGCACCAAGCTGTTTTCGTCCGGCTCCGGCGTGTGGAGCCTGGCCGGCGCGATCACTCAGCCTCTGTTTGATGCCGGCGCGCTCGAACACCGCAAACGCGCGGCCGTGGCGGCCTATGACGAATCGGCGGCGCGCTATCGCGGCACCGTGCTGACCGCGTTCCAGGACGTGGCCAACGCGCTCCGGGCGCTGGAAGCCGACGCTGACGCACTCAACCAGCAGGTCGTGGCGGAACGCTCCGCGCAAGCCAGCCTGGATTTGGTGCAAGCCCAGTTCCGTCTCGGCGCCGTGGCGTACATCAACCTGCTCAACGCCCAGCAAACCTATCAGAACACTGCGTTGGCACGCGTCAGGGCACAGGCTGCGCGCTACAGCGACACCACGGCGCTGTTCCAGGCACTGGGTGGCGGCTGGTGGAACCGCACGGATGTGGACCCCGCGACAAAGGGCCGTCCGGATCGCTTCGGCCTGCCGTCGTGGCAGGAAATCATGCCGGCCACGAAAAAGCCTGCGCCCAGCGACTCGGCGCGGTTCGACTGAACTGAATCATTGAAACAGTGAGATTCTCCATGGCTGACGTCCAGACTGCCTCTCCCCTGCCTCCCGCGCCCAGCGCACCGGGCAGCCCACGCAAGCGCCGGTTATGGCGGCCGATGCTGATCATGGTCGCGGTGGTGCTGGTGATCGTGGCGATCATTGCCGGGGTGAAATTCGTGCAGATTTCGGCACTGATCGCCCAGTCCAAGGCGCCGTTGCCCGCCGCCGTAGTGACGGCCATGCACGTGCCGTTCAGCGAGTGGCAACCCAGCGTCTCGGCCGTGGGGTCAATGAAAGCGGTTCGCGGTGTGGATGTGACCACCGAGGTCGGCGGTATCGTGCGCACCCTCGGATTCAAACCTGGCCAAGAGGTGCCGGCCCAGGCCCTGTTGGTGCAACTGAATGCCGATTCCGACATCGCGCAACTGCATTCGCTTGAGGCCACGGCCGACCTGGCGGTGATCGTGCTCAAGCGCGACAAAGCCCAACTGGCGGTCAACGCCGTGTCCCAGGCCCAGGTCGACACCGACACCGCCGACCTGAAGGCCAAGCAAGCGGCAGCCGAGCAACAGCGCGCACTGGTGGCGAAGAAAACCATTCGCGCGCCGTTTGCCGGGCGGATCGGCATTACCAGCGTCAACCCGGGGCAATACCTCAACCCCGGCGACAAAATCGCCACGCTGCAGACGTTCGACCCGATCTACATCGACTTCACCGTGCCGCAAACCCAGCTCGAAGCCATCGCCATCGGCCAACCCGTCGCAGTGACCGCCGACGGCCTGCCCAACCAGACCTTCACCGGGCGCGTCAGCACCATCGATACCCAGTTCGACTCGACCACGCGCAACGTCACCGTCGAAGCGACCGTCGAGAACCCCAGGCAAAGCCTGGTGCCCGGCATGTTCGCCCGCGCCGTCGTGACCTCCGGGACGCCGCAGCGCTACCTCACCGTGCCGCAGACCGCAGTCACCTACAACCCTTATGGCACCACCGTATTCATCGCGACGTCGGCCAAGAACGACAAGGGCGAGGACGTGCTGACGGCGCAGCAGACCTTTATCCAGACCGGGCCGACCCGTGGCGACCAGGTAGCGATCCTGTCCGGCGTGAAGGAAGGCGACCTGTTGATCACCAGCGGCCAGATGAAACTCAAGAATGGCTCGCCGGTGAAGGTCGATAACAGCGCGGCACCGCTCAATGACCCGGCCCCGACTCCCCAAGAACATTAAAGGTGTCCCATGAAGCTTACCGATACCTTTATCCAGCGACCGGTGTGGGCCGTGGTCGTGTCACTGTTCATCCTGATCCTGGGGCTGCGCTCGATCTTCGAATTGCCGGTCAACCAATGGCCGCGCACCGAAAATACCGTGGTGACCATTACCACCTCCTACTACGGGGCGGACGCGTCCACGGTCGCAGGCTTTATTACCCAGCCGCTGGAGTCGGCGATTGCCCAGGCCCAGGGCATCGACTACCTGGCCTCTTCAAGCATCACCGGGATCTCGACCATCACCGCCACGCTGCGGCTGAACTACGACGCGAGCAAGGCGCTGACCGAGATCAACACCCAGGTCAACTCGGTCAAGAACCAACTGCCGGCCCAGGCCCAGGAACCGGTGCTGACCATCGCCGTCGGGCAGACCACCGATGCGATGTACCTGGGCTTCTACAGTGACACCCTGCCCACCAACAACATCACTGACTACCTGGTGCGCGTGGTCAAGCCCAAGCTGGATTCGATCCAGGGCGTGCAGACCGCCGAAATCCTCGGCGGACGCCAGTTCGCCCTGCGCGCCTGGCTCGACCCGGACAAACTGGCGGCGCATAACGTCACCGCGCAGGACGTGTCGACGGCCCTGGCCAACAACAACTACCTGTCGGCCGTCGGCTCCACGCGCGGGCAGACCGTGACCGTGGACCTCACCGCCGGCACTGATCTGCACACGGTGGATGAGTTCAAACAGCTGGTGATCAAGCAGAAAGGCGATGCACTGGTGTACCTGGCGGACGTGGCGACAGTCACCCTCGGCGCCGAGAGCTATGACAGCAGCGTGGCATTTTCCGGCAAGCGCTCGGTGTTCATCGGCATCAAGGTGGCCCCTACCGCGAACATCCTCACGGTCGCCGACAGCGTGCGCCAGGCGTTCCCCGAGCTGCAATCGCAACTGCCCACCGGCGTGCGCGGCGACATCGTGTATGACTCCACCGCGTTCATCAACACCTCGATCTACGAGGTGGTGAAGACCCTGGTCGAGGCGATGATCATTGTCTCGGTGGTCATCTACCTGTTCCTCGGCTCTTTCCGGGCGGTGATTGTGCCCCTGGTGGCGATCCCGCTGTCGCTGGTCGGTACCTTCTTCGTCATGTACCTGCTCGGTTACTCGATCAACCTGCTGACCCTGCTCGCGCTGGTGTTGGCGATCGGGCTGGTGGTCGACGACGCAATCATTGTGGTGGAAAACGTCGACCGACATATCAAGGAAGAAGGCAAAGGTGTGCTGGAGGCCGCGTTGGTGGCGGCGCGCGAACTGGGCGGGCCGATCATTGCGATGACGGTGGTGCTGATTGCTGCGTACGTGCCCATCGGCTTGCGCAGCGGCCTGACGGGCGCGCTGTTCAAGGAGTTCTGTTTTTCGCTGGCGGGCGCGGTCACCGTGTCGGTCGTGGTGGCGTTGACGCTGTCGCCGATGATGACCTCCAAGCTGTTCAAGACCGGCCAAGAGGAAGGTCGCTTCGCGCGCCGCCTTGATCAGTATTTTGACTGGCTGCGCGGGCGTTATCACCGCGTGCTGTCCGGCGGGCTGGATATCTGGCCGGTGCTGGTGACGTTTGGCTTTGTGCTGTTCCTGCTGGTCGCCGCCAGTGGCATGACCGCCAAGAGCGAGCTGTCGCCGACCGAAGACCAGGGCCTGGTGTTCATGCAGATCAAAGGCCCGCCGACCGCCTCGCCACAGCAGATGGAGCGGATTGCCGACCAGGCGTTCCAGATCGCCAGCAAGGAGTCCGAGTACGCGCAAATGTTCCAGCTCACCGGCCTGCCGGCGCTCAATCAAGGCCTGGGCGGCGTGCTGCTCAAGACCTGGGATGATCGGACCCGCTCCCAGGCCCAGCTGATTCTGGACCTGCAGCAAAAGTGGAACCAGGTGCCCGGCGCAACCATCGCCGCCTTTCCGTTGCCGTCGCTGCCGGGGGCCCAAGGGTTGCCGGTACAGTTTGTGATCACCACCACTGATTCGGTGGAAAACCTCAATGAGGTCGCGCAAGCGGTGATGGCCGAGGCGCAGAAGCAGCAGCTGTTCTGGTTCTCCGACATGGACCTGAAACTCGACAAGCCCCAGGCGCGACTGGTGGTCGACCGGGAAAAAATCGCTGCATTGGGCATGACCCAGGCCGATGTCGGCGCGGCGCTGTCGGCGGCCCTGGGCGGCAACTACGTCAACTACTTCTCCACTGCCGGGCGCTCGTACAAAGTCATTCCCCAGGTGCTGCAGGTCAACCGCCTCAACCCGGAGCAGATTCTCGACTACTACATTCGCACGCCCGCAGGCGCCATGATCCCCGCGCGCACCGTGGCGCACATCGAGACGTCGACGCAGCCGGAGTCGATCAACCACTTCCAGCAACTCAATTCGGCCACGCTTTCCGGCGTGAGTGGCGTGGCCCAGGGCGAGCTGCTGGCCAAACTCAATACGATCCTCAACAACGTGGCACCGTCCGGCTATACCTCCGACTTTTCCGGCGAGTCGCGGCAGTTCATGCAGGAATCCGGTGGCTTCGTCGGGCTGCTGATGTTCTCGATCCTGATCGTCTACCTGGCGCTGGCCTTCCAGTTCGAAAGCTTTCGCGACCCGGTGGTGATCCTGTTCTCGGTGCCACCGGCGCTGTTTGGGGCATTGGCGTTTATCACCATGGGTTACGCCTCGATCAATGTGTACACCCAGGTGGGCCTGGTGACGCTATTGGGGCTGATCACCAAGCACGGGATTCTGATTGTGCAGTTCGCCAACGAACTGCAGCGCGCAGGCCACAGCAAACGTGAGGCCATTGAAGAAGCGGCGGCCGTGCGCCTGCGGCCGATCCTGATGACCACGGCGGCCATGGTCCTGGGCGTGGTGCCGCTGGTCTGGGCCTCCGGCGCCGGGGCTGCGGGTCGGCATGACATGGGGCTGGTGATCTTTGCCGGGCTGTCGATCGGCACGCTGTTGACGCTGTTCATGGTGCCGGCGATGTACCTGTTTATCGGTGCCACGCACCATCGAGAGGTCGAACAACCGGTGTATGAGAGTTGAGCCAGTGCACAGCCCGCTGTGCACTGACGCGCTTACAAGATCGAGATCGGGTACTGAACGATCAGGCGGTTCTCGTTGAAGCTGTTGGTGTTACCAAAGCTTCGACGCTGCGTCGCATTGCGCCAGCGCAGGTTCAATGAGCGCAACGGCCCGCTCTGCAGCGTATAGCCGACTTCGGTTTCGCGCCCGCGTTCGCGGCCATCACTCACGGCGCCGGCGTGCACATTGCTGCCCTTGATGAACCTGTTCATCAGCGTCAGCCCCGGCACTCCGACGGCCGCAAAGTTGTAGTCATGCCGCACCTGCCAGGAACGCTCGTTGGCCAGGTCGTAACTGGAGCCATAGCTGTCGTTCGCCAGGGTCGCCCCACTGGTGCCGGCGACCCGCTGCAGGCCGGTTTCACCGGTAAGACGTTGCAGGCCGACATAGAACGTGTGGCCGCCGGTCTTCAGGGAAAACAGGCCCGACAGCGTGCGGTTGTTCTCGCTGCCGGCCAACGCGGCGCCATCTTGCGTGCCGATGAAATAGCCGACATTGGCACCGAGGCTGATGCTCTCGGTGATCGGCTGGGTGTGCAGCAGCTGGAAGTATTGCTGCTGGTAGACGTCTTCGAGTTGGCCGTACCAGGCCGCAACCACTGTGTGTTCGTGGTTGAACGTATAGTCGCCGCCGATGAAATCGAACGCATCCGATTCGATGCTGTTCCTGCCGTGCAACACCGTGCCGACGCTGTTCTGCGACAGCTTCTGCATGCTGGCGTCGTTACGCTGGCTGTTGCCGCGAAATTGACCGCCGTACAGGTTCACGTTGGGGATTTCCCGCGAGGTGATTTGCGCGCCTTCGAGGGTCTGCGGCAGCGAACGGCCATCGTCGGCACGCAGTATCGGCAGGACCGGCATCCACTCGCCGATCTTCAGCTCGGTCTTGGAAAACCGCGCCTTGCCGGCGACAGCCAAGCGGCCAAAGTCATCAGCCGGCCGGTTGCCGTCGTGGGTCGGCAACAACTGCGTGCCGTAAGTGCCCCGGCCGCCGTCCAGCTTGATCGCCAACATGCCCAGCGCGTCCAGGCCAAAGCCGACGGTGCCCGAGGTAAAACCTGACTTCGCATCGAGGATAAAACTTTGTGTCCACTCCGCGGCCTGGCCATGCCCGGTAGACCCCGGCAGGGCTTTGGAGGCGCCGTTATCGACAAAGTCACGGCTCATGTAGAAATTGCGCAGCACCAGGTTGGCCTTCGCATCCTCGATAAACCCATCGGCCTGCACCAGGCCCGAGAAGCCCAGTGCAATGACCACGACGTTGCTTTTCACACGCTGAAAATTGAGGCTCATTATTATGCTTCCCATTGTTTTTTGAGCGCAGCGATCCCGTCCCCGACCACCGTCGCCGGGGCGGTTTACACAGAAAAGGTCAGGTGTTGGCAGGCAGCGCCGCCAGTGACGAGGGGCGTCGTGGACGCCGTGCCACCCAGGACAACAGGCAGGTCAGCAGCACCGAGCCGATGGCCGCGCCGACCCACAGTTGCGAGAGGGTGTTGAAGTCGTAGAGTTTGAGGCCGGTGGCCGACAGCGTGGTGCCACGCTGGATGATGACGCCGGTGAGCATCTCGCCGGCTGCCGCGCCGATGTAGCTGACAATCCCGATCATGCCCAATGCCGCGCCAGCCGCCGCCTTGCCGGCGATATCAACGGCCATCAGGCCGCCGAGGAAGCACAGCAATGCCCCCAGCGAACTGCCGAATATCACCATCGACAGCACGTCCATCCAGTAATGCCCGGCCGGGCCATACAGAAACAAGGCCAGGCCCCCTGCGTTCATGACGCCGAAGACGACCGCCAGGCCATGGCGGCGGCCGGCGAAAAAGCGATCGGAGATCAGCCCGCTCAAGCCCGTACCGGCAATCCCGCAGATGCTCGCCACGGAAATCAGCGTGGACGCGGTCAGGGTGTCGTAGTGCTTGGCGTTTTCCAGGAAGAACACACCCCAGGAGTTGACCGCATAGCGACCGACATACATCAGGCACGAAGCGAGTGCCAGCAGCCAGAGCGCCGGGCTCTTGAGCAATAACCATTGAATCGCGGCAACGCTGGTGACGGTGCCTTTGATTTCCAGTGCGGGCTTGGAATTGACCGGTGCAAAGCCTTCGCTTTCCGGCGAGTCGGCCATGAACGCAAACACCAGCACGATGCCGAGCAAGCCCATGGCGGTCGCCAGCCAGTAGCCATACTGCCAGCCCCACGTGACCACGACAGCGGCGACGGCGACATACGTCAGCGCTTCGCCGAGGTTGTGCGCAATCGACCAGAAGCCGTAATAGGTACCCCGCTCGCGGTCGCCATACCAGCGCGCCAGGGACACCACGCATGGCCCGACACCCATCGACTGCGCCCAGCCATTGATGCCCCAGGCCAGGGTCAGGATCACCGCGTTGGTGGTCAAGCCCATGCAGGCGTTCACCAGCGCACTCAGGGCCAGGCCAAGCATCATGAAGCGGCGCACATTGGCATGGTCGGCGAGAAAGCCGTTGACCAATTTACCGATGGCATAGGTGAAGAACAGCGCCGAGCCGATCATCCCCAATTCGCTGGGGCTGAGGATGTCCTGGGACACCAGGGCGGGCTTGACCACGTTGAACGACAACCTGCAGACATAAAACAATGCATAACTGAGTGACATCGACAGCAAGGTTTGCAGGCGGATGCGCCTGAAGAGTTTGGGGTCGATTTCGGGCTCCAGCGCGCGCGCTGGTGCAGCCTTGAGCAAGCTCAATAGAGATTTCATAGCCGACAGTTCCTGTTTTTATTGTGCTGTACGTGCTTTAAAAGGTGCTGCTGCGATCAGGCGTCCAGGGCATTCCCAAGCATCGAGGCGACTTGGGCGTAGACCTGCGGGTTGGCCACCAGCAACGGATTGCCCTCGGTCAGGCCGTGGTTGCGCAGAAAGTCATTGCTCACGCCGCCCGCCTCCTTCACCAGTACCAGCCCGGCGAGGCAGTCCCAGCTGTTGATGTGGGTTTCGTAGTAACCGATCAGCCGGCCTGCGGCGACGTAGGCCACCATCAGCGCGCCCGAGCCATTGCGAATGAAGGTACCGCCCTCTTCCAGCAACTGCGCGATAAAGGGAATGAAATGTTGCTTGCCGCGCCGATGGGAGGTGCCTACGCCCATCACGCCGTGAGCAATGTCGGGCGCCGTGTGCACGCTCAGCCGCTGCTGATTGAGCCAGGCACCTTGGCCGTTGCAGGCATGGAACAACTCGTCGTGCACCGCGTCCGCCACGGCCCCCAACCACGGTTCGCCGTCGACCATCAGGCCGATGGACACGCACCAACTGTGCAGGCCGTTGACGAAACAGCTGGTGCCATCGATGGGATCGACCACCCAGATGCACTGCGCATCCAGGGTCGCGCCGCCTGTCTCTTCCCCCAGGAACCCATCCTGCGGAAACCGCTCGGCCAAGCGCTGCTTGATGTAGGCCTCGGTGTCCTGGTCGACGATGCTGACCAAGTCCTGGGGCTGGTCGCCCTTGTGGCTGACGACCAGGCTGTCGCGCTGCCGGTAAGGCCCGAGTGCGCGCCGCGCGGCTTGCATGGCCAGCTCCTGCGCACAGGCATAACGCTGTTGCAGGTCTTCAGGACTCAGCGGTGTGCAGCGCTGTTGGCTATTTTGCATGGGCTACCCCTTGTTGGATGTGTGAATTTCAGCGCTTTGCACACGTGTGCAAGACAGGTGCAAAAAATGGCGGACCTGCCGCCATTCACACTGAACCGCTGTATAAGGCACGAAAAAAATATTCGTTTCAACACATTTTTAAACTATTTATTCCAATGTGCTGCGCCGTTGAATCAACTGCACCGGCACCAAGAAAGGCTGCTCCACGGCCGCGTTGAGCGTGGCGGCCACTGCCTGCCGGGCCAAGGCCTCGGGGTCCTGGCGGACGGTGGTCAGGGCGTAGGCATCGTGGCCCGCCTGGGGAATATCGTCAAAACCGACCACCGCCACATCCTGGGCAACCTGCAGGCCCAGCTTGAATCGCAGGGCGTCCATCACCCCCAGGGCCAGCAGATCGGTGGCGCAAAAAATCCCGTCGGGGCGCGTGGGCTGTGCAAACAGGGCCAGCGCGGCGTCCACGCCTGCGGCGTAACCCCCGACGGCCTCGTAATGTTCGGCCAAGGGCGCCAGGCCGGCCTCGGCGACGACCTGGCGAAATCCCTGCAAGCGTTGTCGTGAGCTGTAATTGCCCTCGCTCTGGCCGACGAATGCCAGGCGCGTCGCGCCGCTGCGCAGCAATTCACGGGCCGCCAACCGGCCCCCTTCGACATGGTCGCTGACCACCAGGTTGGCACCCTGCAGGTGCGCATCGCAATTGATCATGGTCAACGGCACTTGCCGATTCAGGTAGCGCTCCACCTGCTCGCTCGACGCTGCCGCCGAGGTGAGGATCACCCCGGCCACTTGATAGCTCAGCAACTCCTGCATCGAGCGTTCGAGTTGTTCCGGGTCATTGGCGTTCATCAGCAGCGGCATCAAGCCGTGCAGGCTCAGATGGTGAGTCAAGGGCCCCAGCAGGCTCGCGAGGAAAGGGTTTTCAAACCCGGCGGTGATGATGCCGACAAAATTGCTGCTGCCCTTGTTCATGGTCCTGGCAATCAGGTTGACCTGGTAACCCAGCGCCTCGGCAGACTTCATCACCCGTTCGCGCATGCGTGGCGACACGCTGGCGCCCGGCGTGAAGGTACGGGAGACGGCAGACCGTGAAACCCCGGCATGCAGGGCGACGGCTTCGGCGTTGATAATGTCCGGGCTAGGCATGTAGGCAAAGTCAGCCTGAAGGAGAAGGCAGCATTCTGGCAGCGCAAAAACCTGAAGTCGACGGCAACGGCGCAGTTGCTGGCAGGAAAAAACACAGGCTAACCTATGTGCTAGAGGCATAGCCCATTCTCAAACGTCATAATCCTACGTTTTCCTACATGGTAATCTCACATCCCTACCAATAGGCATTGATCGTTTGTCGACAATGGCCCCAACCAGGAAAGATCATGCCAAGAAAGTCACACTCAGCCCTGCGTCGTAATTTCCGTGAATTGCTTGCAACGCCTACGTGCGTTGAAACCGCGTCTGTATTCGACCCGATGTCGGCGCGTATCGCCGCCGACCTGGGTTTTGAGGTAGGTATCCTGGGGGGCTCCGTCGCCTCGTTGCAGGTACTTGCCGCCCCCGATTTTGCCTTGATCACGCTGAGTGAATTCGTCGAGCAGGCCACCCGCATCGGCCGCGTCGCCCAGTTGCCGTTTATTGCTGACGCCGACCACGGCTACGGCAATGCCCTGAACGTTATGCGTACCGTCGAAGAACTCGAACGTGCCGGTGTCGCCGCGCTCACCATCGAAGACACGTTGCTGCCCGCGCAATTCGGGCGCAAATCCACCGACCTGATCTCCATCGAGGAAGGCATCGGCAAAGTCAGGGCAGCCCTGGAAGCACGCGTCGATCCGGAGTTGGCGATCATCGCCCGCACCAACGCCGGCGTCTTGCCCACCGAAGCCGTGATCGAGCGGACCCTGGCCTATCAAAAGGCCGGTGCGGACGGGATCTGCATGGTCGGTGTCAGCGACTTCGAACACTTGGAGAAAATCGCCGAAAACCTCACCGTGCCGTTGATGTTGGTGACTTACGGCAATCCCAAGCTCAATGACAGCCAACGCCTGGTAAGCCTCGGTGTACGCGTGGTCGTGGCGGGTCACGGCGCCTACTTTGCTGCAATCAAGGCCACCTACGACAGCCTGCGCGCACAGCGCCAGTTGACCCACAGCACCTCCAACCTCAGTGCCACCGAACTGACACACACCTACACGTTGCCGGAAAACTACGTGGCCTGGGCGCAAGAGTTCATGGACGTCAAAGAGTAATACCCGGGCGGAACGAGGGGGTCACCCCCTCCTCCACACCCCGCTTCAGCTGAAGAACCGGTTGCCCTGCCGTGGCAATCCCAGGTTCTCGCGCAAGGTTGCCCCTTCATACTCGCGCCGAAAAATCCCCCGCGCCTGCAACTCAGGCACGACGTGGTCGACAAAATCATCGAGCCCGCCCGGCAGCCACGGGAACATCACGTTGAAGCCGTCACTGCCCTCCTCCTCCAGCCATTGCTGCATCTCGTCAGCAATACTCTGGGCGGTGCCCACGAACGACAGGCCGGCATACCCGCCAAGGCGCTGGGCCAATTGGCGCACGGTCAGTTGCTCGCGATCGGCCAGGGCCAGCACACGTTCGCGCGAGCTCTGGCTGCCGTTGGTCTCGGGAATTGCCGGCAGGTAGCCGTCCGGGTCGAATTTGGACGCGTCCGTACCCAGCGCAACCGACAGCGAGGCAATTGCGCTCTGCTCATGCACCAGGCTGTCGAGGTGCGCACGAATGCGGCGTGCGTCTTCAAGCGTGTCGCCCACCACCACAAAGGCGCCAGGCAGGATCTTCAGGTGGTCGGGGTTGCGCTGGATCAGGCGCATGCGCCGCTTGATATCGGCATAGAAGGCCTTGCCCTCCTCCAGGTTGCCCGGCGCGACGAAGATCACTTCGGCGGTTTCTGCCGCCAGTTGCCGCCCGGGCTCGGAGGAGCCGGCTTGCACGATCACCGGCCAGCCCTGTACCGGGCGGGCAATGTGCAGCGGGCCGCGCACGTTCAGGTAGCGCCCCTTGTGATCGAGGGTGTGCAGCTTGTCGGGGTCGAAGAACACGCCGCTGTCGGCATCGCGAATAAACGCATCGTCGGCCCAACTGTCCCACAGCCCGGTGACCACGTCGTAGAACTCGCGGGCACGGGCGTAACGCTGATCGTGCGAGTAGGCCTCGTCCAGACCGAAATTCAGCGCGGCATCGGGGTTGGCGGTGGTGACGATATTCCAGCCGGCGCGGCCATTGCTCAGGTGGTCCAGGGAGGCAAAACGCCGGGCAATGTGGAAGGGTTCGTCATAGGTGGTGGACGCGGTGGCCACCAGCCCGATGTGCTCGGTCGCCTGGCTCAAGGCCGACAACAGCGTGAACGGCTCGAACGAGGTCGCGGTATGGCTGCGCTTGAGTGCCTCAGTGGGCATGTTCAGCAAGGCCAGGTGGTCGGCCATGAAGAAGGCGTCGAACCGACCGCGCTCAAGGGTTTGCGCAAAGCGCTTGAGGTGCGCGAAATTGAAATTGGCGTCACGAAAAGCGCCGGGATAGCGCCAGGCGCCGGTGTGGATACTGGCCGGACGCATGAACGCGCCCAGCTTGAGTTGGCGTTGTGCAGTCATGAAGCACTCCCAGGAAATAGTCCTCAAGCATCGTCCGGCTGGACTTTTGCTGTCCAATAATCAAACGTGCTGGCTTATTCCTTGAAGTACCACCGTGCCAGTCGTGAGGTTTAGCTATGCAGACCGTTTTTCACTTTGCCTTCAATGTCACCGACCTGGACCGCGCCAGGGCCTTTTACGGCGGCGTGCTCGGTTGCGAGGAAGGCCGCAGCACCGAGACGTGGGTCGATTACGATTTCTTCGGGCACCAGCTGTCATTGCACTTGGGTACACCGTTCAAGACCGAAAACACCGGGCATGTCGGCAAGCACCTGGTGCCGATGCCGCACTTCGGCCTGGCCATGGCCCTGGAAGACTGGCAAGCCACCGCCGAGCGCCTGACCCAAGCCGGCACTGACTTTGTATTGCAACCGCAAGTACGCTTTGCCGGTGAGCCCGGCGAGCAGTGGACGATGTTTTTCCTCGATCCGTTTGGCAACCCTATCGAGTTCAAGGGGTTCAGGTCGATGAGTGCGCTGTATACGCGCTGAATCCCAATTGAGCCACGCGGTGTTTAAATAGCCATTGGTTAAGTGCCGCGTTATATAACTTATTCGACCACGCATAAAAAATCCGCCGCAGAATCTGCGGCGGCAACCAAAGGTTTTTGTCGAAGCAGAGCGGCTAAGACAGGGCCAACGCTACACCCCTGCTTGATTAAATAGTGTGAAGTTTAATTAATCGAGTTTAATCCAGCGCCTGGCTGCAGGCCGCGTGAACTGTGCTTAGAATCAACCTCGGCAAACTCGCCGAACACAATAAGAATCGTAACGCCTCACCTGAAAAACATCTGCCAATACGCTCTTATGCGCCATCCAGTCAGTGCGATGTTTCTGTGCGCGTTAATTATTCCGGGGAAGTCACAACATGATCAAACAGTGCAGCCTGTTAGCGCTGGCGGTGTGCGCCAGTATCAGCCAATTCGCGCAAGCCGACGCCGTCTCCGACCAGGCCGATTCCAAAGGGTTTATCGAGGGCAGCAGTGTCACCGGGCTGTTGCGCAACTATTACTTTGACCGCAACCGCGAAGGCGGCAGGGCCGACAACCGCGACTGGACCCAGGGCGCGATGCTCAACTACGCCTCGGGCTTTACCCAGGGCACCATCGGTTTCGGCGTGGATGCCTACGCCTACGGCGGGCTGAAACTCGACGCTACCCATGCGGACGCCGGCACCGGCAACCTGCCGACCGACCGGCATGGCGATCCCGAAGATGCCTACGGCTCCGTCGGTGCCGCGGTGAAGATCAAAATCTCCAAGACCCAACTCAAGTTCGGTGACATGCAGCCCACTGCACCCGTGTTCGCCACCGGCGGTACGCGCCTGCTGCCCCAGACCGCCACCGGCTTTGACCTGACCAGCAGCGAGATCGCCGGGCTGGACCTGGAAGCCGGGCACTTCACCAGCACCAACAGCGGCATGACCAGCGACCATGACCACGATATCTACGCCACCTACGCCAACGTGCCGGCCAACAGCGCGAGTTTTGTCGGCGGCAAATACGCCTTCACCCCGTCCCTGAGCGCGACGCTGTACGCCAGCGAACTGGAAGATATCTGGCGTCAGTACTACACCAACCTCAACTACGTCATCCCGCTGGGCCATGACCAGTCGCTGGCCCTGGACGGCAACCTCTACCGCACCCTCGACACCGGCAGCGCCAAGGCCGGCGCGATCAACAACACCACGTATTCGGTCGCGGCGGCGTATTCGTTCCTGCAGGCCCACACACTGACGCTGTCGTTCCAGAAAGTGCACGGCGACACGCCCTTCGACTACATCGGCACCGGCAACAACGGCGCGGGTGAAGGCGGCGACTCGGTGTACCTGGCCAACTCGGTGCAATGGGGCGACTTCAACGGCCCGGGCGAGCAGTCCTGGGGGATTCGCTATGACTTGAACATGGCCAGCTATGGTGTGCCGGGCCTGAGTTTCATGGGCCGTTACATCAACGGTTCGGACATCAACGGCACCCATACGCCGGTCAACAGCGCGTATGCCGGCGACTATGGCGCCGATGGCGCTCACCACGAGACTGACCTTGAGGCCAAATACGTGATCCAGAGCGGCCCGGCGAAAAACCTGTCGCTGCGCGTGCGCGATGCGATCGTGGCGTCGAACGCCGACCAGCGCGACGGCGATTTGAACGAGTTGCGACTGATCGTCGACTACCCGTTCACCCTGCTGTAATCACTGCCCGAACAACTCCAGCCGCTCGCGCATCCCCGCGCTGGCGGCTGGACCGGCCTGCAACGTGCAGGCATCCAAGGGCACCACCTGCCCATCGGCATCAGCCATCATCGGCTGCACCAACCGCCCCGTCCCGCGCTCCACCACCTGCACACTGGCGCCTTCCTCGGCGTAATGCCGGTTGCCCCACGCCACCAGCGACATCAGCACCATACGAAAATCCTCGCCCTTGGCCGTCGGTACGTATTCGTAGCGTGGCGGCCGTTCGCTGTAGGCCTTGCGCTCGAGCATCCCGGCGTCGACCAGGGCGGTGAGGCGGCGCGTGAGCATGTTCGGTGCGATGCCGAGGCTGCGCGAAAACTCATCGAAACGGCGCAGGCCTTGCAGCGCGTCGCGCATGATCAGGATGCTCCACCACTCCCCTACCCGGTCGAGGCTGCGGGCGATGGGGCATTCGTCGCGGGTCAGGGACTTGCGTTGCATAGGGGTTCCTGTGAGTCGCTATAAAGTTGTGTGACGCCATGTTACTTTCATCATGATAGTGACGTCCATAGGGTCTGTACCCTCAACACAACCGGAGTCGATTGATCATGAGTAAACGTATCGTTGTGACGGGCATGGGCGCCCTGACGCCGCTGGGCGCCAGCGTGGAAGCGACCTGGCAGCGCCTGTTGAAAGGCCAGTCGGGCATCCGTCGCCTGCCTGAAGAATTGATTGGCGACCTGGCGGTCAGCATCGGCGGCCAAGTCCAGAGTGCGCAGCAGGATGCCGAGGCGGGTTTTGATCCTGATCGGCTGTTGGCGGCCAAGGAACAACGCAAGATGGACCGCTTTATCCTGTTCGCCCTGGCGGCGGCCGACGAGGCGTTGAAGCAAGCCGGCTGGGCACCGAAAATCCCGGAAGAACAGGAACGCACCGCGACCATCATTGCTTCGGGCGTAGGCGGTTTCCCGGCGATTGCCGATGCGGTGCGCACCACTGACAGCAAAGGCCCACGGCGGCTGTCACCGTTCACTATTCCGTCGTTCCTGAGCAACATGGCCGCCGGGCATGTGTCGATCAACTACGGCTTGAAAGGCCCGCTGGGCGCACCGGTGACCGCCTGTGCGGCCGGCGTGCAGGCGATTGGCGACGCCGCGCGGATGATCCGTGCCGGTGAAGTCGATGTCGCCGTGTGCGGGGGCGCCGAAGCGGCGATCCACCGGGTCAGCCTCGCTGGGTTTGCAGCGGCGCGGGCACTGTCCAGCGACTTCAACGACACCCCGGAGCGTGCCTCGCGGCCCTTCGACCAGGCGCGCGACGGCTTCGTGATGGGCGAAGGCGCCGGCATCCTGGTCATCGAGGAACTCGAACACGCCCTGGCACGCGGCGCCCAGCCGATTGCCGAGCTGGTGGGCTACGGCACCAGTGCCGATGCCTATCACATGACGGCCGGCCCGGAAGACGGTGACGGCGCACGCCGGGCCATGACCCAGGCCTTGCGCCAGGCTGGAATCGAGGCGTCTGCGGTGCAGTACCTGAACGCCCACGCCACCTCGACGCCCGTGGGCGACAAAGGCGAGTTGGCCGCGATCAAGACGGTGTTCGGCGCCACGGGCAGGCCGGCGATCAGCTCGACCAAATCCGCCACCGGCCACTTGCTGGGCGCTGCGGGCGGCATCGAAGCTATCTTCACCGTCCTCGCCCTGCGCGATCAGATCGCCCCGGTGACCCTCAACCTGGACCACCCTGACGCCCTCGCCGAGGGCCTGGACCTGCTGCGCGGTGAGGCACGGCCGATGGCCATTGAATACGCGCTGTCCAACGGCTTCGGCTTTGGCGGCGTGAATGCCAGCGTGCTGTTCCGCCGCTGGCACTGACCCGCCGGTTTGCCCCTGTTGTGATTTTCGGGGACCATGGGCGCCTTTCCTTGACTGCCAACCAGAGGCGCCCATGGCCAACCACGACCTGTCCTACACTCCCGATCCGGATGCCGATTCGATTTCCTCCGACGTCATCGGCTTCAACGGCATCCTGGTCTCCACCCAGATCCCGACCCGCGCCGACGGCAGCCTGGAACTGGGCGATATCACCGCGCAAAGCGAATGCACCCTGCAAGCCTTGAAAGTCGCCCTGGAAAAGGCCGGCAGCTCGATGGACCGGGTGATGCACCTGACCATTTATCTGACCGACATGGCCGACCGCGCCGCCTTCAATGAAGTCTACAAACGCTTCTTCGCCAAGCCCTGGCCCGTGCGCGCGGCTGTTGGCGTCGCCGCCCTGGCGGTCGACGGCATGCGTGTGGAAGTCACCGCGATGGCCGCTCAAGCCTGAAGTGATGCCGGTCAGGCATTTCACGGCTACAATGCGCGCCTCAACCGTGACAAGCCTGACTAAAAAAACTATGTCCTTGCCCAAGCATCACCTGGAATTGCTCAGCCCTGCCCGCGATGTCGCCATCGCGCGCGAGGCTATCCTGCATGGCGCCGACGCCATCTACATTGGTGGCCCGAGCTTCGGCGCCCGCCATAACGCCTGCAACGAGGTGAGCGATATCGCTCAACTGGTGGAATTCGCCCGCCGTTACCACGCGCGCGTGTTCACCACCATCAACACCATCTTGCATGACAACGAACTGGAACCTGCGCGCAAGCTGATCCATCAGCTCTACGACGCCGGTGTCGACGCGTTGATCGTGCAGGACCTGGGCGTGATGGAGCTGGATATCCCGCCTATCGAGCTGCACGCCAGTACCCAGACCGACATCCGTACCCTGGGCCGCGCCAAGTTTCTCGACCAGGCCGGTTTCTCGCAGCTGGTATTGGCCCGTGAGCTGAACCTGCAGGAAATCCGCGCCATCGCCGACGAAACCGATGCCGCCATCGAGTTCTTCATCCACGGCGCCCTGTGCGTGGCATTCTCCGGGCAGTGCAATATCTCCCACGCGCAGAATGGTCGCAGCGCCAACCGTGGCGATTGCTCCCAGGCCTGCCGCCTGCCGTACACCTTGAAGGACGACCAGGGCCGCGTCGTGGCCTTTGAAAAGCACCTGCTGTCGATGAAAGACAACAACCAGAGCGCCAACCTGCGCGCCCTGGTCGAGGCCGGCGTGCGCTCGTTCAAGATCGAAGGCCGCTACAAGGACATGGGCTATGTGAAGAACATCACCGCCTACTACCGCCAGCGCCTCGACGAGATTCTTGAAGACCGTCCGGACCTCGCCCGCGCCTCCAGCGGCCGTACCGCACACTTCTTCCTGCCCGATCCGGAAAAAACCTTCCACCGGGGCAGCACCGATTACTTTGTCAGCGACCGCAAGATCGACATCGGCGCCTTCGACACCCCAACCTTCACCGGCCTGCCGGTGGGTGTGGTGGAAAAAGCCGGCAAGCGCGACCTGCAGGTGGTGACCCATGAGCCGCTGTCCAACGGCGACGGCCTCAATGTGCTGGTCAAGCGTGAAGTGGTGGGTTTTCGCGCGAACATCGCCGAGCCCAAGGGCGAATTCGAGGAAGACGGCGAGAAACGCTATCGCTACCGCGTCGAGCCGAACGAAATGCCGGCCGGCCTGCATCAGTTGCGCCCCAACCACCCGCTGAACCGCAACCTGGACCACAACTGGCAGCAGGCCTTGCTCAAGACCTCGGCTGAACGCCGGATCGGCCTGTCATGGGTGGCGCGCCTGCGTGAAGAGCAGTTGCACGTCACCGCGACCAGCGAAGAAGGCATCAGCGCCAGCGTCACCCTGCCCGGCCCGTTCGGTGTGGCGAACAAGCCGGAACAGGCGCTGGACACCCTGCGCGATCTGCTCGGCCAACTCGGGACCACCGAATACCACGCGACCAACATCGCGCTGGATGCACCGCAGGCGTTCTTCATCCCCAACTCGCAGCTCAAGGCATTGCGCCGCGAAGTGATCGAGGCCCTGACCGCTGCTCGCGTCGCGGCACACCCGCGCGGCGGGCGCAAGGCCGAAACCACGCCGCCGCCGGTGTACCCGGAAGCGCACCTGTCGTTCTTGGCCAACGTCTACAACCAGAAGGCCCGCGACTTCTATCATCGCCACGGCGTGAAGCTGATCGATGCCGCCTTCGAAGCCCATGAAGAAACCGGCGAAGTGCCGGTGATGATCACCAAGCACTGCCTGCGTTTCTCGTTCAACCTGTGCCCTAAACAGGCCAAAGGCGTGACGGGCGTGAAAACCAAGGTTGCGCCGATGCAACTGATCCATGGCGATGAAGTGCTGACCCTGAAGTTCGACTGCAAACCCTGCGAGATGCACGTGGTGGGCAAGATCAAGGGGCATATCCTCGGCCTGCCGCAACCGGGCAGTGTGGTGGGTCATATCAGTCCGGATGATCTGCTCAAAACGATCGTGCGGGGGCCGCACTAAATCAACGGCTCTTGCAAGGTGGGTGCGCTATCGGCCCTGCAAGAGCCGGCAATAACTTGCCGGCTCCCGACTAACGGATAATTTCGAAACCCGATTTCTCAAACTGTTCGACTACGCGGTTTTGATATTTGACATTGAGCACATAATCTCTGCCCTCCCCCGGGTTGCCTAAGTGATGCTTGGTTTTAAAGGCAGCATGTTCCGGGTTAAGCGTTCTGGAATTCCATTTCAATCTAAGTACCCCATCGGCTCTCTTGACCCCGGAAAAACCGACAAAGTCTTTCGCCTTCCCCCCGGCCAAATGAACCATGGCAGCATGCCCGGTGAGTTCTGTTTCAACGCCGTTGACGTTTACTTTCACAAGATCGCCTATCGGCTCGACACGTTCGTGCCCGGCGAGCATGTACTTCATACCCTTCGGTAAGGCTTTTTCCACTTCTGACCCTGGATGCCCCAATAGGGTCGATGGCCCTACATATATTTCGCCGGTTTTAACGTTCATGATCCCCACAAATTGGCGGGTCGTTTCCATCTGCTCCAGCGTATTAAGCGAAGCCATATCCAGTGCACTGCCATTACGGCCCATGACTTGCCCGCCACCCGTAACGCCCCGCCTTAGCCATATTCCGCTTTCGTCTGGCTTGGCGACAATGCTGCTACTTACCAGCTTCGACGGATCTTTCGGATCGGGTACGCGTAGCAAGTAATGCACGCCATCTCCAGCATCGGGCTTGTCAGCAACAAAATAGCGGCCCCCTTTAAACTCTATTTCCCGTAAGGCGGGGCCAACCTTGGACAATGCAGTGGAATTAAGCTTGAACTGCTCGGCACCCTTGGCCAGGTTCTGGGGAACATTCTGTGCCCACTTCAATCCTTGAACGCCACCTTCCCATTTCACCCCGGCTATACCAGGCTTGAGGGTGTAGCCGCCGAACTTTGCAGACAGTTTCGCGAACTCTGGGAGGACGGGCTTGATCAGCCGAATACCACTTTTGACCAGGTTCCCCGCCACCTTCGCAACAGGCAGCATAAACGCAAGAATATCTACCCATACCCTAGCTATTCCTTCTAACGGGCGTCCTGCAATGATTGACTCGACCCCCTGCCAAAAAGGGACGAAGCCCTTCAGGATGTCTCGGCGACTGTCTCTCGAGGCTGAAAATTCCTGATAGTTTTTCCGGTCTTCTCTCTCTTCCGGCGACACCCGCGCATCATCGTTTTGCGCCAGATTCAACAGGTCAATGTCTTTCGAATAAAATAACTGGGTGGACACCGTGTTCGCGATATCACTAAATCGCTTGGAAGACAGCGTGTTGGGCACAGGGTTGTCTGTGGCGCTGACGGGTGAGGCCGGAAATTTTTCTAATAAATTTAGCGTATAAAGACTTGAGGAAAATGGCTGATTGTTGGGTTGTTCTGGATGTGCGTTATCAACTTTCGGACCATAATGCCGCCCTTGTATTTTCGGCTTTTCCCAAACCGTGAACTCGTTCGATTCAGTACCGTCCGACATTTTATGTTTGCCGATCACGCTATTACCCGTAAAAACTCCCTTTAAGTCGGAACGTTGACGTGCGATACCGAGCCCGGGATTGACTTCATAGAACGTTGTCTCGCCGTTATGCAACGCTTTGATCAAAACAACCTCGCGTGACGGATCATCTCCCGCTCCAGGCGGTTTCAGGGCATACAGCTCAACTTGGCCGTGTTCTATCGCGATGCGGTCGTTAGCGGGCAGTACGGATATCAGTTGTTTTATCACGGTACCGTATGCGTTTTTTTTGTTGGCCAGATCATTCTTGAAATCATCACCAAACTGTTTGTCGTCATAAAAAGCAACTTTGTATTTTTTGTTGTTTGGATCATTGTGTCCTTTGATAGGTGAAACCATTTGCCAACTGGTAAAATAATCTTTACGCATAGGGAGGGGGTTGGACAAACTTGTCACTGCTCCTGCAAGAGTCGCTTGGTGCTGATCAAGGCTTGATAAAGCGGTGTGTATTTCATTCTGTGTATAGTTGGTCTTTTCCGCAAGAATACCGTTGGCCGCAGCCCATTCCAACGCGGGCCCGACTCTTGTGGCTGCGATAAGAAGTGCTTGCTCCGGGCTGACGACCTGGCCGCTCAGTTTGCCTGGATACGCGATCAGTTCCTCCCGGGTCATCCGTTTAGACGAGCCAGGCTCTATGGCTTCAGCAAGATTTACTCCGTGCTGGTAGTTTACCCAGATCACTGAACTTTTCGGTTGCCCTGCCGACGTATCGAGTGAACCCGCAACAGTTGCGGCACTGCTCGACGCTTGAGTCGACATTGCTGATTCCTGCGCCGCCCCGGCAGAACGCACACTAGAGGGAGGTAAAGACGGCTGCTGTTGAGTCATCGGGGTTGAGTAGCGGAGGGGTGGTGCACTGAAAATATTGCCTTGCATCTTCCGATCGCCCTAGGTAGCAGAATTTTTGCTGACATCTGAATGAATCACGATCTCAGCCTGTCATCCTGTGTGGTATTGCGTAAGAATTTGTTCCACGGAAATACCACCGCTACTCGAAGGACGTTTTAAGCGATGCGTCCTGTGCCCTTCCCTCCATGCGGAAAGCGCCACCACCAGCCCCGCTGCAACCCTGCCGCTGCCAGCAGAATCGCCGCCACACCCAGCCATTGCAGCCAGCCGAGGCGATGCCCGAAGGCGATCCAGTCCACCAGGATCGCCGCAATCGGGTAGATGAACGACAACGCACCGGTGATGGCCGTGGGTAATTTCTGGATCGCGCCGTACAGCAGCACATACATCAACCCGGTATGTACCATCCCGAGCGTGATCAAGGCCGACCAGGCGTTGGTCGATGCCGGCAGGTTGTTCCAGGGCACCAGCGGGGCCAGGAGTACCGCGCCGGTGGTGACCTGAATCAACGCCATCAAATGCGGCGGTACTTCTTTCAAGCGCTTGATAATCAGTGCGGCAATCGCATACAAAAAGGCCGCGCCCAAGGCCAGGGCGATCCCGGCGAGATAGTCGCCACCACCCGACGTTTGCTCGCCATGAGCCGTGACAATCGCCAGCATCCCCAGGAACGCCACGCTCAACCAGGCCAACTTCTGCACGGTGATCTTTTCACCCAGAAACAGCGCTGCCAACAGCACCAACATGAACGGCTGCACGTTGTACACCGCCGTGCTGATGGCGATCGACGCGTGGGAATAGGACTCGAACAACAGCAACCAGTTACCGACGATGGCCACGCCGCTGAGCATCGCCAGGCCGAGTTTCGTCCAGCTGAGCAGGTCGCGCCGCAGGTAGCCCAGCAGCGCGCACACCAACAACAGGGCCAGCCCGCCGATCACGCAGCGCCAGAACACCACTTCGATCACCGACACGCCCGACACCAGTACAAACCAGCCGATGGTGCCGGAGATCAGCATGGCGGCGACCATTTCCCACGAACCGCGACGGATAGATGTGTCCACGATGGAGGCTCCTCAAATGAGGCTCAATTATGGCAATCTGCTTGGCAGCCGCTCCAGCGACTAAAAAAGGCAAAACCTCGTATTCACCTTTACTAATTAGGCGCACCCCATGATCGACACCATCGACCAGCAACTGATCGCCGCCTTGATGGACGACTCGCGGCTGTCCCTCAAGGCTTTGGCCGGCATCACCGGGTTGTCCTCGCCGAGTGTCGGCGAACGCCTGCGCCGCCTCGAGGACCGCGGCGTGCTCACCCACTACACCGTCGACATCGACCCCAGACACTTCGGCTACCTGCTGCAAGCCATCGTGCGCATCCGCCCGTTGCCGGGCAAATTGCAGGAGGTGGAACGCCAGATCCAGGCGATCCCCGAGTTCACCGAGTGCGACAAGGTCACCGGCGATGACTGCTTTATCGCACGCTTGCACGTGCGCACCATGGACCACCTCGACACCCTCCTCGACCGGCTGAACGCGTATGCCGAAACCAACACCGCGATCGTCAAGAAAACCCCGGTCAAGCGACGGCTGCCGCCGCTTGCGGATTAGTGACCAGGCGTCATCAACGCAGTGACCTGATCGCTATTCTGTCAACATTGGCCGATCTTTATGCTGGGCTCCACTCATTGGAACCACAGGTATAAAGCTCATGTACGTCATTACCGGAATCACAGGCAAAGTCGGCGGCGCCCTGGCGCATCACCTCATCGAAGCGGGCCAACCGGTCCGCGCAGTCATGCGTGACGCGGGCAAGGCGGCCTATTGGGCGGACCTGGGCTGCGAGATAGCGTTGGCGCGAATGGAAGATGCCCAGGCCCTGACCGAGGCCTTCCGGGGCGCGACGGGGGTGTTCATCCTACCGCCGTCGGATTTCGACCCGCTGCCGGACTTCCCCGCTGCGCGCGCGGTGATTGCCGCCGTCAGCCAGGCACTCCAGGCAGCGGCGCCGAAGAAAGTGCTATGCCTGTCCACCATCGGCGCCCAGGCCCGCGAACTCAACCTGCTGACCCAGCGCACCCTGATGGAACAGGCGTTGAGCGCCCTCGATCTGCCGGTGACCTTCCTGCGCCCGGCCTGGTTCATGGAGAACGCGCTTTACGATGTGATCGCCGCCCGGGAAACCGGCGTCATCCATAGCTTCCTGCAACCCCTGGACAAGGCCGTGCCGATGATCGCCACCGCCGACATCGGCGCCCTGGCGGCGCAGTTACTGCAGCAGGACTGGGCTGGCCGCCGCGTGGTCGAACTGGAAGGCCAATGGGTCAGCCCCAACGACATCGCCCGCAGCCTGACGCAAATCCTCGGCCGTGACGTACGCGCCGAAGTGGTCGAGCGTGACACCTGGGAAGCGTTGCTGCGTGCCCAAGGCGCACAAAACCCAACACCGCGCATGCGCATGGTCGATGGGTTCAACGAAGGCTGGATCTGCTTCGAGCACGATCAGGTGCTCAAGGGCAGCACCTCACTGGACAGTGTGCTGCGCAAGTTGGCTGGCTGAATAGGTTTGTTGTGGTTACAACACTTTATGTGGCCAGCAGGTTTGTTGGGGTGAGCAAACGCTATGTGGCAACCAGGCCTTTTGTGGTGAGCAGGCTTGCCCTGCGTTGGGCTGCGCAGCAGCCCCATAGGGTTATCCAGACACCTCGGGGCGCTTGGACCAGGGGCCGCTTCGCGCCCCAACGCAGGGCAAGCCTGCTCACTACAAGAAACCTGCAAGCGACAAAGCCTGCTAACCACATAAAACCTGCTCCCCCCATCAATCCCGCCACCCCCCCCTCAGTCATGCAACCCCCTCGCCGCCGCAAGCAAGCCCTTAAACTTGGCATAGCGAGCCTGCAGCACCGGTTGCTGCGTCGGGTCGGGTTGATACCGGGCCTTGACCGGCAGGCCCACCGCCAGCTGGGCGCCCTGCCCGATGGCCATGAACCCCAGCTTCGCCGCACCAATGCAGGCGCTCAGCTCGCTGCCGTGCAGGGTGTAGATTTCTCGCTGGAGGATATTTGCCAGCAACTGCGCCCAATACACGCTGCGGGCGCCGCCGCCCACCAGGGCGCAGGCCGTCACGTCGGCGCCGGTCGACTGCACCGCGCGCAACGCGTCGAGCAGGCCGAAACCGACGCCTTCCATCACCGCATACCCAAGCATCGCCGGGGTGCAGTCATGGCCAAGGTTCATGAAACCACCGCGCAACAACGGATCGTTATGCGGGGTACGCTCGCCGGCGAGGTACGGCAGAAACAACGGCGTATCCAGCGCCACCGGTTGGCCGATCGGCAACTGCGCCTGCACCTGGTCCAACAGTGTCTGTTCATCGGCCAGGCCCACCAGCCGCGTGACCCAGCGCAAACAACTGGCACCGGCGAGCATGGCGCCCATGGTGTACCAGCGGTTCGGCAACGCGTGACAGAAGCTGTGCACCGCACTCGCCGGGTTGCCGGCGGCGTGGTCGGTGATCGCGACAATGGCCGCGCTGGTGCCGAGGGTGATGAAGCCATCCCCCGCATTGATCGCGCCGATACCGACGGCCGCCACCGGATTGTCACCGCCACCGCCGGCAATCACCACGTCGGGCGCCAGGCCCAAGCCGGCGGCGACCAGACGACCACTCGGCGCGCCGCCTTCGATCAACCGCGGCATCTGCGCGGGCGTCAGGCCCGTGGCGCGCAGCATCGGCTCGAACCACTCACGCTTGGCCACCTCCAGCCACAGGGTGCCGGCGGCGTCCGACATCTCGCTGACGCGCTCGCCAGTCAGGCGCAGGCGCAGGTAGTCCTTGGGCGACAGCACACAATCAATCGCCTGGAACACCTCGGGTTCGTGCCGTTGCAGCCACAGCAATTTGGGTGCGGTGAGCCCGGCCATGGGCAAGCTGCCGGTGGCGTCGGCAAACGCCACACCGAGGTGTTCGGCCTCGGCCACGGCGCGCGAGTCATCCCACAGGATCGCCGGGTACAACACGCGGTCGTCATCCCCCAGCAACACGGCGCCATGCATCTGCCCCGACAGGCCGATACACGCCACGCGGGCATACGCTGGGTGGCGGCGCAATTGCTCCAGCACTTGCAGGCACGCCTGCCACCAGTCTTCAGGGGCTTGTTCGGACCAGCCACTGTGGCGCCGCGACACGCTCAAACGCACCCCGGCATGGGCCAGCACGGCGCCGCTTGCATCCATCAGGATGGCTTTGAGTTCCGAGGTGCCGAGGTCGATGCCGAGGGAAACAGGGGTGTTCATACGCGGGTATTCCAGTCAGAGACAGCCACATGAATTACGCAGTTGCAGGCTCGGCGCCAGGCGCACTGTTTCCGGCGGTGCCTGGGGCGAGGCCATGCGTTGCAGCAGCCGGTGCACCGCGCGCGCCCCCAGCTCCTGGACCGGCTGGGCGATCAGTGTCAGGCGCGGCACAAAAAAATCCGCCCAGTCAAAATCATCGAAGCCCACCAGGGCCATCTGCCCCGGCACCTCGACCTGCGCGTCACGCAGCGCGTGCATGGCGCCGAGGGTCATCAGGTTATTGCCGGCCATGATTGCGGTAGGTGGCACCGGCAAGGCCAGTAGTTGAGCGGTGGCCACGCGGGCCGGTTCACTGTTGGAGCCGCCGTTGACCAGCAGCTGCGGATCGAAATCCACACCCGCCGCCTGCAACGCCGCACGGTAGCCGGCGACGCGTTCATCGGTGGTCCCCAGGCCCGCCCGCCCGGCGATAAAGCCGATGCGCCGGTGCCCATGTTCGATCAAATGCGTGATCAGCGCCTGGGTGGACAACGTGTTCTCGACCCCGACCTGGTCAAACTGTGGGCTCATCATGCGGTCCACCAGCACGGTCGGCACCTCATTGGCCTGCAGGTAGTGGAGCGCCAACGAGCCGGTCGACGGGGCCAGCAAAATCCCGTCGACGCGCCGGTGATGCAGCGCCGTGACCACCCGCAGCTCCTGCTCCGGGTCATCATGGGTGTCGACGAACAGCATCATGTAGCCGTGCCGGGCGCACTCGGTTTCAATCGCGTGCACGGTCTCGCTGAAGTAATGGTTGGACAGCGCCGAAATCGCCACGCCAATCGTGCTGGTACTCGAACGGGCCAGCGAGCGCGCCAGGGTGTTGGGGATATACCCCAGCTCCTGGATCGCGCGCTGCACCGCCTGCACCGTCGCCGGGCTGACCTTGCGCGTGCCGTTCAATACGTGGGACACGGTCGACGACGACACCCCGGCCCTGCTTGCCACGTCATCCATGGTGACCACGACGCTGTTCCTCTCAATGAATCAATGTTTGCTCGACCAGCCGCTGTACGTGCCGACGTTGTCGCGGGTGATCAGTTTTGGCGTGAGCAGGGTAACCGCTTCGGCCGGGGCTTTGTCGTTGAGCAGGTCATTGCCGACACTCACCGCCGTCTGCGCCATGGCCCAGGGGTCCTGGCTGGCGGAGGCCTGGATCTGCGAGTCGGTCTTCAGCGCGTTCTCGATATCCGGCGCGCCGTCCACCGAGGTAATGACGATACCGCTGCGCTTGAGCTGCTTGGCCGCCAGGTCGCTGCCGATGGCTTGCGGGTCGTTGATCGCGAACAGGCCGTCGATTTTCGGGAAGCGCGTCAGGTAACCCTGCATCGCGTTCAGCCCGCCTTCGCGTGAACCTTTGCCGTCCTGGTCGTCGGACAGCACCTTGATGTCCGGGGCCTTGGCCAGCGCGGCCTTGCAGCCTTTGACGCGGTCGGTCACGGCGGTCACTTGCGGGCCGTTCTGGATAATGACGTTGCCCTTGCCGGCGAGCTTGTCCACCAGGTATTGGCAGGCCAGCTTGCCGGCTTCGACGTTGTCGGTCTGCACCGTGGCGTTGACGCCCTTGGCGTCCACATCCACCGCCACCACGACGATGCCGGCATCCCGCGCTTTCTTGATCGCCGAAGCCATGGCCGACGGGTCGACGGCATTGATCAGGATCAGGTCGACCTTGGACGAGATGAAGTTGTCGATCTGCGAGAACTGCTTGCTCAAGTCATAGTCGGCCGACACCGAAGTGACCTTCACATTCGGGTTCAGCTCCTTGGCCCGCGCGCTGGCGCCATCGGCCAGGGTCACGAAATACGGGTTGCCCAGCGAGCCCATGCTGATGCCCAGGGCCTTGAGTTCGCGGGCTTCGACGGCTTGGGACATCAGCGCAGCCAAGGCCATGACGGGAAAGATGCGTTTAAGGTTCATGCGGGTCTCTCTTGTGATTGTTATGGGGGTGAACTCAGGTCCGTGCACTGGACTGGCGATAGCGATCCAGCGCGACCGCGCCGATGATCACGATGCCCTTGATGATGTATTGCCAGATATCCGACACCCCCAGCAGCACCAGGCCGTTGGTGAGGACCGCAATGATCAGCGCGCCGATCAAGGTGCCGCCGATAGTGCCGACGCCACCGGTAAAGCTGGTGCCACCGAGGATCACCGCGGCAATCGCATCCAGCTCATAGGATTGTCCGAGTTGCAGGCCGTTGGCGGCGAACAGGCGCGAAGCACTCATCACCGCGCCTAGCCCGGCCAGCGCGCCGGACATGGCGTAGACGAACAGCAGCACCTTCCACACCTTGATCCCGGAAAGCCGTGCGGCTTCGGGGTTGCCGCCGACCGAATAGATCTGCACGCCCATCACCGTGCGGCGCAGGATGAACCACGACAGCGCCACCACCGCCACCGCAATGACCACCAGCCAGGGCACGCCGAGGATCGAGTCATTGCCGATAAACGCGAACGGCAGATCGGGGTTGAACACGGTCTTGTCATCGGCCAACAGCCGCGCCAGGCCACGCATTGCGGTGAGCGCGCCGAGGGTGACGATAAACGGCGGCAGGCGCATGAAGGCAATCAAGCCACCGTTGACCAGGCCCAGCAACAGGCCAAAACCGATGCCGGCGGCGATCCCGAACATGCCGAACTGCGGCGACATCGACGCCTGCAGCGCCACCACGGCCGAGGCCGCGAGGATCGCGCCTACCGAGAGGTCGATACCTGCGGTCAGAATCACAAACGTCATGCCCGCCGCCAACACCACGTTGACCGACGCCTGCTGGGTGATGATCGACAGGTTCTGCACGGTCAGGAAGTTCTCGCTGGCCAGGGCAAAGCCCACCAGCAGCAGGATCAGCACCGGCAGCATGCCCACCGTGCGCATCAGTTCGCGGGCGCGCTCGGCCTTGCCGGGTGTTGCAATCATCGAATCAGCCATGGGCAACCACCTGATCGCCACCGGTGGCGAGGTCAATAATACGTTCCTGGGAAATGACGTGGCCGGAGGCCCCGCCGACTTCGGCCACCAACTGGCCTTCACGCATGATCAGCACGCGGTCGCAGGTACCGATGATTTCCGGCAGCTCGCTGGAAATCACCACGATGCCCACGCCCGCCTGCGCGAGTTGGTTGATGATGCGGTAGATCTCGGACTTGGAGCCGATGTCCACGCCCCGGGTGGGCTCATCGAGAATCAGCACGTGCGGCTTGACCTCCAGCAGCCGCGCCAGCAAGACCTTCTGCTGGTTGCCGCCGGACAGCGCGCCGACATTGACCTTGCCCGATGCCACGCGAATCGACAGTGACTGGATCGCAGCCTTCGCGCGTTGCGCGGCGTGGCCACGGTCCAGCACGCCCCCGGCATGCGCGTCCGGCACGCAGGCGCAGACGTTGATGTTGTCGGCCACGCTCATGTCCAGGAACAGCCCCTGGGCCTTGCGGTCTTCGGTGAGGTAGACCACGCCGGCGCGAATCGCGTCCGCCGGGTTGCGCAACTGGGTGATGGTCTTGCCGACCACTTCGAGGGTGCCGGAGGTGCGCGGGTCGGCGGCGAAGATCAGCCGCGCCAGCTCGGTGCGCCCTGCCCCGACCAGCCCGGCGATGCCCAGCACTTCGCCGGCGTGCAGGTCGAAACTGCAATGGCGCACACGCTTGCCATCGGCCATGTCGCGTACGCGCATCACCACGTTGCCGGGGTTGTACGCCGCGTGCTCCTTCTTGTAGAAACCGGAGAGGTCGCGGCCGACCATCATCTTCACCAGAACCTCGGCCGACAGCGCGTCGCGGGTCAGTTCGCCGATGTACTGGCCATCCCGCAGTACCGAGACGCGGTCCGACAGCTCGTAGATTTCAGCCATGCGGTGGCTGATATAGATGATCGCCAGGCCCTGGCTGCGCAGTTGCTTGATCAGCGCGAACAACCGGTCGGTCTCGCGGGATGACAGTGGCGTGGTGGGTTCGTCCATCACCAGGATCCTGGCGTGGGCGTGCAGCGCGCGGGCGATTTCCACCAACTGGCGCTCGGCAATCGACAGGCTGCTGACCGCGGTGGCCGGGGTGAACTCCGCGCCCAGGCGTTGCAACACTTCGCTGCAACCGGCCTGCATGCCCTTGCGGTCGATGGTCCAGCCACGCCGCAATTCGCGGCCCAGGTAGATGTTCTCGGCCACGCTCAGGTTCGGGCACAGGCTCAGTTCCTGATAGATCACGGCGATGCCGAGGGCTTTGGCGGAGGCGGGCGTGAAGGAGGCTACGGGCTGGCCGGCGATGCGGATTTCGCCGCCGGGGTCGGCCAGGTAAGCGCCGGAAAGGATTTTCATCAACGTCGATTTGCCGGCGCCGTTCTCCCCCATCAAGGCGTGGATTTCGCCGGGGTAGACTTTCAGGCCGACATTCTTGAGCACGCGCAGACCGTTGAAGGTCTTGCTGATGCCCTGCATCTCAAGCAAGGGTTCAAGGCTCATGAATGAGCTCCTGCGTTTATTATTTTTGTAGTCGAGTGCTGCCGACTCTATGTCAGATACATTTGCTTACGCAAGCGCTTGCGTCGGCCATTTATCGGCTGGTGAAACGTTTAATCATGGCGATCTGCCAGAAACGCCCTACTGCGTGCTATTGAGGGTGAAAGTTTCACGCGAGGTGGTCGTCGTGCCAGTCCGGGAAAGCCTGGCCTGATCGGCGCAATGGGAGGCTGGTTGATCGAGAGCGGCTAAGGGAGGGGTTTCGCTGAGGGAAAACGTGGGCTAGCCGGCTGCTGACAGTTGGTCGCGCAGGCAGTCGATCAAGCCTTGATGGGTGGCGCTCAGGCGTTCTACACCACTGACCAGCGCCAGTTCCGAAGGCGGCACTGGCGGTAGTTCGGTGCAGATGCGGTGGGTCGGCAGCACCGCGCTCCTAGGCAGGATGCTCAGGCCCAATCCCGAGGTTACGGCGGCTTGAATCCCGGTCAGGCTGTGGCTACCGAACGCCACGCGCCAACTGCGCCGGGCCTTGTCCAGCGTACGAATGGCCCGCTGACGATAGATACAGCCCTGGGGGAACAATGCCAGGGGCAGCGTTTCGACCTGCAGGTCCTGGCCGTGTCCGCAGACCCACACCAAGGGCTCCGGCCAACTGGCGTGACACTCGCCGCTGCCGGCTTCGCGCTTGACCAGGGCGATGTCGATTTCTCCGTTCTCCAACTGGCGGCGCAGATCGGTGCTCATGCCGCTGACTGTTTCCAGCCGCGCTTCCGGGCGCGCGCGCACAAAACCGGAGAGCATCGAGGCCATGCGCGTGGCGTCGAAATCCTCCGGCACGCCCAGGCGCACCGGTACCAGGCGGGCCTCGGTGTTCAACGCATCGCGGGCTTCACGGGACAGGTTCAACAGGCGTCGCGCGTACTGGGTGAGCAATTCGCCGTGCTCGGTGGCACTGACCTGCTGGCCGGAGCGATCACGCACCAGCAAGACCTGGCCGACGCTGTCTTCGAGCTTGCGAATCTGTTGGCTGACCGTGGATTGGGTGCGATGCACACGCTCGGCGGCGCGCGTGAAGCTGCCCTCGTCCACCACGCAGACCAAGGTATGCAGCAATTCGAGATCCAACATGCTGGCGCCCCTCATATCGACAATTCAACTGAGCTGGAGAGGTTAATTTAATTTCCAACTGACCGCTAGGTTTCCTAAGCTGACCCGGTCACTCACTCTTTTCGACAGGTGCCCCATGCCACTTGAACATTCCCCGCGCCCGGTCTGGCTGACCTTTGACTGCTACGGCACACTGATCCAGTGGGACGAAGGCCTGCGCGCCGCCATTGAGCGCATCCTTGCGGAAAAAGGCGCGCATTCGCTCGACCCCGATACGCTGCTCAGCGTGTATGACCGCCACGAACACACCCTGGAACAAACCCCGCCGCATCGCAGCTTCCGCACCCTGGCGGGCTTGAGCCTGCAGCTGGCCTTCAAGGAACTGGGCCTGCCCGCCAATGCCAGCGACAGCGCGGTGCTCACCGACAGCATCAGTGCCATGCCACCGTTCCCGGAAGTGCCGGGCACGCTCCAGCAGCTCAAGGCGCTGGGCTACAAGCTGTGTATCGTCTCCAACACGGACGACGATGTGATTGCCGGCAACGTCGCGCAACTGGGTGGCCACATCGACCGCGTCATCACCGCCCAACAGGCCGGCGCCTACAAGCCCAATCGACGCTTGTTCGACTACGCGCATGAGCAGCTCGGCGTCGGCCTCGACCAAGTGGTGCATATCTGTGCCAGCCCGCACCTGGATCACGCCGCCGCACGGGACATCGGCTTTCGTTGTGTCTGGATCGACCGTGGCACCGGTCGCCAGTTGCTGGCCGACTACACGCCGGACGCCATCCTGCCGACCCTCGATGGCGTGCCCGGGCTGTTCAAGTCCCTGGGGTGGTGAGCCATGGCACATACCTTTACGGCCTCCTCCCTGGGCCCGCGCGCCGGGCGCTTCTACCTCGACAGCGTGGCTGCCATCGACGCGCGGGTGGAGTTGGCCGCGTGCCTGCAACTGGCGGCGCTGCACGGTATGGAAGAAGGTATCTGCAATCACTTTTCAGCGACGGTTCCGGGGCATGACGAGCTGTTCTTCGTCAACCCGTTCGGCTATGCCTTCGAAGAGATCACCGCGTCCCAGCTGCTGGTGTGCGATTTCGCCGGCAATGTGATCGATGGCGAGGGCACGCCGGAAGCGACAGCCTTCTACATCCATGCGCAATTGCACCAGCAGCAGCCGCGCATCAAGGCCGCGTTCCACACGCACATGCCCAATGCCACCGCATTGTGCCTGTTGCAAGGCCCGCCGCTGTTGTGGCTGGGGCAGACCGCGCTGAAGTTCTACGGACGCACGGCGGTTGACGCGCACTACAACGGCCTGGCCCTGGACCACCGCGAGGGGCAACGCATCGCGGCGGCGCTGGGCGATGCCGATGTCCTGTTCCTGAAAAACCACGGGGTGATGGTGGTCGCGCCGACGATCGCCGAAGCCTGGGATGACATCTACTACCTGGAGCGTGCCGCCGAAGTACAGCTCAAGGCCATGGCCAGTGGTCAACCGCTCATGCCGATTGACCCCCAGGTGGCGCAGATGGCGTATGCGCAGATGCGCGAGGGCGATCCGGCGAGTGCGCGGGCGCACCTGGACAGTGCCATGCGCCGCCTGAAACGGCGCGGCTCGCACTTCGACCTCTGATCGCCTACGGGTCCAGCACGCCGCCGCTGTAGCTGTCGGACAAACGCGTGCCGGTGAACTTGGCCACCACCGAGCCCTGGGCGACCAGGCGCTCACGGTGGCCGGTGACCATGCGTCCGCGCTGCGCCGCGTGCAGGGGCACTTCGGAGCCAGGGTCGCCGGGACGCCCGATGATCCGGGCGAAGCGCTCGCCCTCTTCGACCCAATCGCCGAGGTATTTTTCGAACACCAGCACACCGGTACGTGGCGCGAGGATCGTCTCCATGCAGCCCATGTCCACCACTTCGCCCTGCCATTCGCCAATGGTCGCGACCGCATCGATCACGCCGCTGATGCACAGCCAGTTCCATAAGGCGTCGGCGTCCTGGCGCGCCAAGGCATCGCTGACATCGGCCTGCCCGCGCAACTCGAGGGTGGCGGCCAACTGCGGCGCGGCGTGGTTGATGATGGTTTCTTCGAAAGAGCCGTCGCCGCCGTCATCCCAGACGATCACCACGTCCACTTGCAACGCCGCCGCCAGCGCCAGGCCCTGTTCGGGCCAGAAGCTGCGGTGGATATAGAGGTACGGCAAGGCTTCATCGTCGGTATGCAGGTCCAGCACCAGGTCGGCGTCGGCAGCCAGTTGCACCAGGCTTTTCTGCCACTGCGCGAGGTTGCTGGCCGGGCGCTGCATGGCCAGCGAGTGGTCGAAGGCGCGGTTGAAGTTCTGCCCGGTGGCCTCATGAAAACGCCCGAGTAATTTGCCCTGGCGAAACTGGCCGATGCCGAACGGGTTGGCCTGCGGCACCACGGTCACGCAGCCCCTGAGAAGGCCTTGGTCCTGACACGCCTGCAAGCGCGGCAGCAACTGGTGCAGCACCAGCATCCCGGCGATTTCATCGGCGTGCACGCCGGCCTGCAGATGCACGCGGGGGCCACTGCCGTCGCCTTCAAAGCGCCAGGCGCCGATGTGCAAAGGGTTACCGGCATCACCGGGCACCTGCCACGAAAGGTCTTTTGCCATGCCTTGCCCTCCTCTGATCAATTAACCGCTAGAGATTGAACACATGTTCAACTAACCTGAGCCTTCTGGTCTTTCCTCAAGGGCATTGCCGTGACCACACCCCCTGCAAAATTGCGCCGTGCCGACCCTGACGAACGCCGCGACCTGCTGATTGCCGCCACCCTCACCTGCCTTGCTCGCGACGGCCACGCCGGGATTTCGGTGCGCCGGATTGCCGCCGAGGCCGGCGTGTCGGTGGGCTTGCTCAACCACCACTTCGGCAGCATCGACGCACTGATAGCCGAGACCTACCACAAGCTGGCCAATGAGTTGACCAGCGCGCTGTGGGCACAGGTCGAACGGGTCGAAGGCGCCGCCGCGCGCCTGGATGCGTTCCTCAGCGCGTCGTTTTCGCCACGGGTCATGGACCCCGACCTGCTCGGCGTGTGGGTGGTGTTCTGGAGCCTGATCCGTCACTCGCCCCACGTAAACCAGTCCCACGAAAACAGCTACCGCGCCTACCTCGGACTGATCCAGCAACTGCTCGACGACCTGGCCCACAGCGAGCAGCTGGTGATCCACGACAGCCACCTCGCCGCCATCGGTCTATCGGCGATGCTCGACGGACTCTGGCTCGAGGGGTGCCTCAACCCCGGCACCTTCAGCCCCGCCAACGGGCTGCACATCTGCCGCTGCTGGGTACAGGGGTTGCGTCACGGAGCATTCGGCGCCGACCACGTCCTGTGACACCGGGTGCCGTGCACTGAGCATGGCCAGGGTGCCGCTGACGGCGATCAACACTGCGCCGATGATCAGCGAGATATCCATCGAGGTGCCCCAGATCAGGCTCGACAACAGGAACGCCCAGATCAGCCCGGTGTATTCGAACGGTGCGAGCAGCGTCGCGGTCGCGCGGCGGAAGCTGGCAAACAGCAGGAACTGGCCGATACCGCCGACCAGCCCCGCCGCCAACATGCCCAGCCACGACGGCAACGGCGCGGGCGTGTGGGTCCAGGGCAAGGTCACGGCCATGCACACCACAAACACCACATTGGTGATCAGCATCTGCTCCAGCACCGAGGTGGTCGGGTCGACCTGGCGCAGCTGGATATAGGTAAACGCCCAGCACAGCGCGGCCGCCAGGGTCAGCGCGATCGGCAACGGGTCGAGCATGTTGCTCGGGCGACACGCAATCACCACGCCGACAAAGCCGATCAGCAGCGAGATCCACTGGCCACGGCTGGCGCGCTCCTTGAGGATCAACGCCGCGAGCAACGTGACCATGATCGGCGCGGAGAAATACAACGTGGTCATTTCCGCCAGGGTCAGGTCCTTGGCGGCGGTGTAATACAGCAGCCAGGCGAGCAACGACAACAGCCCGCGGATGATCAGCAGCCGGCGGCTCACCGAAGTCCACGCCCGGCGCAACAAGCCCATGCGCCCGGCGACCACGCACGCCGCGACCACCACCAGGCTGCGCCAGAACAGAATGGTGAACACCGAGTAATCGGCCACCAGCCATTTGATCACCGCGTCCTGCAGCGCCAGGAACGCATAGGCCAGTGAGCACAGGGCAATCCCCTGCAGCGAGCGATCCGGGCTCATCCGACTGACCTGCGCAGCGGCGTGCCACGGCGTTCGGCGATGGCATAGACGCCTTCGATGAGGAAGGTCAGGCACAGGTAAACCCCGGCCACCAACAGCAACGGTTGATAGATCTGCAAGGTTTGCGCACGCACTACGTTGGCCGCGCCGAGCAGGTCGACCACGGCGATGGTCGAGGCCAGCGCGGTGGACTTGAGCAGCATCACCGTTTCCCCTGCCAGGGTCGGCAGCAATAGGCGCATCGCGCGTGGCAGGCGCACCCGCAGCAGGGCCTGGCGCGGGGTCATGCCGAAGGCCGAGGTGGCTTCCATCTCGCCCTTGGGCACCGCCAGCAGGCCGCCGCGAATCACCTCACCCACATAGGCCCCCACCGACAGCACCAGGGCGAACACGATGTACCAATAGCCGTCGCGCAAGAACGGCCAGAGAAAGCTGCCCCGGATCATCGGGAACTGCGCGAACAAGCTGCCCAGTCCGTAGTAGAAAATGTAGATCTGGATCAGCAGCGGCGTGCCGCGCAGCACACTGGTGTAGGCCAATGCGGCACGTGCCAGCCATTTGCGCCGCGACAGGCGGGCCAACGCCACCCCCACCGCCAGGGCAAAGCCCAGCAGCGCTGAAATGACCAGCAGCGACAAGGTCGTCTGCAAGCCCTTGGCGATCAGTGCGGCGTAGTAACTTATCCATTCAGGCATGGGCGGCTCACTCGACAACCGGCATCCAGCGACGAATACGTCGCTCCAGGCGCCCGGACAGGTAGTTGGAAGCCAGCGTCACCAGGTAATACAAGGCGGCGGCCGCGAGGTAGAACAACAGGTATTGCCGGGTCGAACCGGCTGCCTGCTTGGCGGTGTAGAGCAATTCGTTGGTGCCGACCACGCTGATCAAGGCGCTGTCCTTGATCAGGTTGATCCACAGGTTGGACATGCCGGCCAAGGCGTACGGCGCCATGATCGGCAAGGTCACCCGGCGAAACAGGCCAAACCCGCTCAAGCCAAAGGCCCGCGCCGCTTCGATCTGGCCATGGGGAATCGCCAGGATCGCCGCACGAAAGATCTCCGACGCGTAGGCGCCCTGCACCAGCCCCAGCACCAGGATCGCTACCAGCGGACCGCTGATGTTCACCTGCGCAAACCCCAGCCACAGCATCAGCGCGTTCAGTCCCATGGACCCGGCGTAGTACAGCAACAGGATCAGCAGCAGTTCCGGCACCGCACGAAACAGTGTGGTGTAGCCGCGCATCAGCAAGGCAATCGGCCGGAGTGCACTGAGCTTGGCGCAGGCCACCACCAGGCCGATCAACAGCCCTACCGCAAACGCGCCGGCGGAGATCTGCAGGGTCATCCACAAGCCCTTGAGCAGTGCATTGCCCCAGCCTTGATCGCTGAAGCTCAGGAGATCGAACATCGGCTTACTCCACGATTAACGAGGGTTGTGTGATTGCCCTGGGGTGATGTGTGCTTGTGGCATGGGGGCTTGTCCTGTGGCTAGGTTTTTCTTGTGGTGAGAGGGCTTATCCATTGGCCTTGGTTTTCTTATGGGTTGAGAGCTTAGCCAGTGGCCTTGGTTTTTCTGTGGATTGAGAGCTTATCCAGTGGCCTTGGTTTTTCCTGTGGATTGAGAGCTTATCCAGTGGCCTTGGTTTTCCTGTGGTGAGGGGGCTTGTCCCCCGTTGGGCTGCGTAGCGGCCCCAAGAAAAGCGGGAGCGCTGCGCACTCCAACGGGGGGCAAGCCCCCTCACCACAAAAGCCACAACAGCCCCCTCACCACAACAGCCACCTCAACACCAAAACCACAACAGCGCCCTCACCTCCCACTTCTCCAAACCTATTGCGCATACGGGCTCTCACACACCTTGCTGACATACGCCGGCGTGTCGGTGCGTTTGCATGGGCTGACCGACAGGCCGAAGTAATGCTGGGACAGGTCGTCATAGTCCTTGCTCACCAGCAGTTCGCCGATGGCCTTGTCCAGGCGCGCCTTGAGTTCGGTGTCTTCCTTGCGCAGCCCCGCGCCGACGCCCCGGCCGATGATCGGGTCGTACGGCACACTGGCGATATGCGCCAGGCCGCTGGCTTCCGGGGTCTTGACCATCATGGCGATGGCAGTGTCGTCGGCCATCATGTAGTCGATGCGCCCGGCGATCAGGTCGGCGTTGGCCGATTCCTGGGTGTCGTAGTACTTGAGGTCAGCGATATTTTCGTAGTACTTCTTCAGGTAATTGGCGCTGACCGTGGAGATCTGCACGCCGATCAACTTGCCCTTGAGGCCCGCTGGGGAAATCTCCACTTCACTGCCCTTGGGCCCCGCCACGCCCAGCAACGAGTCGTAGTAGGCGCGGCTGAAGGCGATCTGTTTTTCGCGCTCGTCAGTGACCGACATCGACGAGAAAATCACGTCGATCTTCTTCGCCAGCAGCGACGGGATAATCCCATCCCACGCCACTTCCTTGATCTGACATTCGGCTTTCATGCCCTCGCACAGCTTGTGGATCAGGTCCACTTCAAAGCCGGACCACTGGCCGTTGCCGCCTTTCACCGTGAACGGCGGATAAGGTTCGGCCGCAACGGCAAACACGATAGGTTTCTCGGCCGCCAGCGTAAAACCTGCGGCCAACATCAATACTGCTCCGCCCAACCAGCTTGCCATGGGTTTGAATGTCATGATTTGCCCCGTCTTTTTATGGAGTTAGCGAGTTTGATGCGCGTTGACGAACTGTCGGCAACGTTCACTGCGTGGATCGATGAACACCGAGTCCGGCGAGCCGGTTTCCTCGATCATGCCTTGGTGCAGAAAAGCCACTTTGGAAGACACATCCCGGGCGAAGGCCATCTCGTGGGTGACCAGGATCATGGTGCGGCCTTCTTCGGCCAGGGAGCGGATCACCCGCAGCACTTCACCCACCAGTTCCGGATCGAGGGCCGAGGTGGGTTCGTCGAACAGCATGACTTTGGGACGCATGGCCAGCGCGCGGGCGATTGCCACCCGCTGTTGCTGGCCACCGGAAAGGAACGCCGGGTACTCGTTGCGCTTGGCGGCCAGGCCGACGCGGTCGAGCAAGGCTTCGGCGCGCTCGATGGCTTCGGCGCGGCTTTCGCGCAGCACCTGGGTGGGCGCCTCGATAAGGTTTTCGAGCACCGTGCGGTGGGGCCACAGGTTGAAGTTCTGGAACACCATGCCCAGGGTCGAGCGGATGCGCACCAGTTGCCTGGCGTCCGCCACCAGCGGCGCGCCGGGGCGGCCATAGTTCAACTTGATGCTTTCGCCATCCACGTGAATGCTGCCCTGGTCCGGCACCTCGAGCATATTGATGCAGCGCAGCAAGGTGCTTTTGCCCGAACCGCTCGCGCCGATCAGCGAGATCACGTCGCCTTCGTGGGCCGTGAGGGAGATGCCCTTGAGCACTTCGATATTGCCGAAGCGCTTATGCAGGTCGATCACTTCGATCATCTTCTTCGCCTGTACCGGCGGCGCCACTTCGACAATGGGCGCCGGCGCGGTACGCGGCTCACCCGCGAGCCGCGTGACAAACGCGGCGATGCGCCGGCAGGCGTCGGCGAGGCGCTCTTCACTCAAGGTAAAGGACAACCGCACGAACCCCTGGGCCGGCTCGCCGAATGCCGCCGCGTCCAGCACCGACACACCCGCTTCACGCAACAGCCGCCAGGCAAAGTCCAACGAGCCCAGGCCGGTGCCGCGCACATCCACCAGCACAAACATGCCCGCCTGTGGCGCCCGCACCTGGATGCCGGGGCAAGCGCTCAGGCCACTCACCACCAGGTCGCGACGGCGCCGGTAAATCTCGCGCATGCCCGCAGTGACCTCATCGTGGGCGAGCACCGCCGCCGTGGCGGCCTCCATCACAAACCCCGGCAGCCCGTAGAGCATGCTCAGCACCAGGGTTTCGGCGTGCACGATCAACGCCGGCGCGGCCACCAGCCAGCCGATGCGCCAGCCGGTCATGGCGTGGGACTTGGACAGACTGCCGATCACCACGCAGCGCTCGGCCATGCCCGGCAGCGCGGCCAGGCTGTGGTATTCGCCATCGAACACGAGGCTTTCGTAGACTTCATCCACCACCACCCACAGGTCATGGGCGATGGCCAACGCGGCGATGGCCTGCAGTTCCTCGGCATTGAGGACCACGCCGGTGGGGTTGTTCGGGTTAGAGAAGAAGATCGCGCGGGTGCGCGGCGTGATTGCGGCGGCAAGCAGTTGCGCGTCGAGGCGAAAGCCGGAGGCCGGCGAGCACGGCACGCGCACCAGCGTCGCGCCGCTGGCCTTGAGGGTGGCTTCGTAGGTGACATACATCGGGTCGAGCACCAGCACTTCATCGCCGGCCTGCAACAGGCACAGCGAAGCGACGAACAAGGCATTCTGCGCACCGGCCACGGTAATCACGTTTTCCGCGTTCAAGGGCCGCGCCAGGGTCTGGCTGTAGCGCGCGGCAATCGCCTCGCGCAGTGCCGGGCGGCCAGGGATTTCGGTGTAGTGAGTGTCGCCCTCGCGCAGGGCGTCGACGGCGGCGTCGGTGATGAAGGCTGGCGTAGCGAAATCCGGATCGCCCACGCTGAGGATGATGATGTCTTCGCCCTGGCTGGCGGCTTGGAAGGCGGCGTGGTGAATGTCCCAGGCCGCTACACCCTGGCCCGCAATTCGCTCAACAAAAGGGGAAAACCGCATGCCAGAGCCTCTCGTTCAAGAAGAAACAGCGCGAACCCGTCTGTGTGCAAACGGGTGGATGCGGTCAACATAGTTGAAACTGAACAGTCGTTCAATGGATAGATCAGGGCGATGTCGTTTATCGTGCGAACAGGTCGCGAATGCCAATCCTGCACCGAGCAAGGCTCGGAGTCTGGCCGCCGACATCGCTGGCGCAGGGCTACAACGGCGCGCCGAGCGGGTCTTTTATCGTGCTGGCGAGGATACGGTCGATATTCGTCAGGTCTTCAGGGGTCAGTTGCCAGCCAAACGCTTCTTCAAAACCGCGCAATTGCTCGGGACGCCGGGCTCCCCACAACGCGATGGTCGGGCCTTGGTCGAGCACCCAACGCAAGGCCAGGGCCAGCACCGATTTGCCGTGGCGCTCGCGCGCATAGATACCCAGCGCGGCCACCGTTTCCAGGTATTGCTCGAAACGCGGCGCCTTGAATGTCGGGTCGAGCGTGCGCACAGCGTCCCCGGCGAAAGGGGGCTGCGCATGCAGGTTGCCGCTGAGCAAACCTCGGCACAGCGGCCCGTAGGCCAGCACCACCAGGCCATGCTGCCTGGCGTACGGCAGGATAGCGCTGTCGATGGTGCGTTCGAACCGGTTGTACGGCGGTTGCGCGGTGGCCGCCGCAGTGTGCTGGCTGAAAGTATCCCTGTGCGTGGAGGCATAGTTGCTCACCCCGACGGCAAGGATCTTGCCCTCGCGGCGCAGACGCTCCAGCTCATCGGCGGTTTCTTCCTGGGCCACCGGCGAGTCGGGCCAATGGATCTGGTACAGATCGATGTAGTCGGTGTCCAGGCGCACCAGCGAGTCTTCGAGCGCTTTGCGGATGCGCCGGGCCGTGGCGTTGCACCGTGGCGGGCCGTCGTCCCAATGCAGCCCGGCCTGGGTCGCGATCACGGCGCTGTGGCGCACGCCGCGCAGTGCCTTGCCGATCATCTGTTCGGATAAACCAAAGCCATACACCGGCGCGGTGTCGATCAGGTTGATTCCGAGTGCCAACGCATGCCGAAGGGTGCGGGTCGCCTGTTCGTTGTCGGCACCGCCCCACAGGTGCCCGCCCATCGACCAGGTGCCGAGGGCTATTCGCGAGACCGGTGTATCAATACCGGAGATGCGGATGGTCTCAACGTACATGAAATAAAACCCCTGACCGTCAACATGCTTAGAAAAGCAATTACTCTAGGTCATCCCAGGTTGAATAGGGCTCAACGCCGCATTCAACCAAAGCCCCACTAAAGAGACTTGAAATGGCTGCCTTCAACCGTTCCGAATTGGCTGATCTCAACGTGTTCATGGCAATCATCCGCCGCCGCAGCTTTCGCCATGCCGCGCATGAACTCGGGGTGACCACCTCCGCGCTGAGCCACACCATGCGCAACCTGGAAACCCGCCTGGGCGTAAAGCTGCTGTACCGCACCAGCCGCGCCGTGGAACCCACCGACGCCGGCACCCTGCTGGCGGAAAAACTCAGCGTGGGGTTCGCCACGATCCAGGACGGCCTCGACACCCTGGAGCTGTACCGCGAAGCCCCCATCGGCCGGCTGCGCCTCAACGTGCCACGCGATGCCGCAGTATTGCTGCTGGCGCCGATACTCGGGGATTTCTGCGCCGCCTACCCGCAGCTGCGCCTGGACCTGATCGTGCAGGACCAGATGATCGACATCGTCGCCGAGGGCTACGACGCCGGCATCCGCTACGGCGCCACCGTGCCCCAGGACATGGTCGCCGTGCCGCTGACGGGCGCGTTGCGCTGGATCACCGTCGCCTCCCCCGCCTACCTCGCCCGACGTGGCACGCCACAGCAACCCAAGGACCTGCTGCAGCATGCGTGCATCCGCATGTACCTGGGCGACAAGACGCCCTACAAATGGGAGTTGGGCAATGGCCCACGCCAGCAGCGCATCGACGTGCCAGGCCACTTCAGCGCGGCGGATACCGAAACCATCGTGCATGCCGCCCTGCAAGGCGTCGGCATTGCCTACTGCCTGGCCAACCGCGTGCAACAGGAACTGGCGGACGGCCGCCTGGTGGACGTCATGCCCGACTGGGCCTGCGTTGGCGAGCCGCTGTGCATGTACTACCCGAGCCGCCGACAATCGCAGCCGGGACTGCGCCAATTGATGGACATGATCCGCTTGAAAACCATCGGTTCGCAGTTGATGGAATCACATTGAACCTGCGCCGGGCCCTCACTCTCAAACCTGGATAGACCACGGCCCGGTAACTGCTCGATGACTTTTATTCTATGGATGGCCGTCCTCGGCGCCGTATTGCTCACCCTCGCCCTCACCTCCTCTTACCTGCGCTGGATGCCGGTGACCGCCTCGGCCGTGTGCCTGCTGCTGGGCGTCGGCATCGGCCCGCTGGGGGTGGACCTGTTGAACCTGGATATCCAGCACTCTGCACGCTGGATGGAGCACCTCACCGAGGTCGCGGTGCTGTTTTCGCTGTTTGTCAGCGGCCTCAAGCTGCGCCTGCCGCTGCGCCATCGCACCTGGCGGATTGCGTTCGGCATGGCCGGCCCGGTGATGCTGTTGAGCATCCTCGGCATCTGCCTGGCGTTGCACTACCTGTTTGAACTGTCGTGGGGGGTGTCGCTGCTGGTGGGGGCCATCCTCGCGCCGACCGACCCGGTGCTGGCGGGCCTGGTGCAGGTCAATAATGCCCAGGACTACGACGCGCTGCGTTTCGGCCTGTCCGGCGAGGCCGGGCTCAACGACGGCACGGCGTTCCCGTTCGTGATTTTCGCCCTGGTGTTCATGCAGCATGGCGGCTTCGACGGTGACTGGCTGGGCGGCTGGGTGCTGAAAAACCTGCTGTGGGCGGTGCCGGCCGGGCTGTTGATCGGCTATTGGATGGGGCGCGGCATTGGCCGTGTAACGCTGTGGCTGCGCATCACCAACAGCGACAGTACGCTGTCGCCGAATGACTACCTCACTCTTGCCCTCATCGCCCTGGCCTATGTGGCGGCCGAGGCCGTTGGCGGTTACGGCTTCCTGTCGGTGTTCGCCGCCGGATTGGGGCTGCGCCAGGCCGAATTCCGCTCAACCGGCCATTCACAGACGCCGTCGGAACACCTGGCATTGCCGGTGGTGGGGCATCTGGAGGTGGAACCGGAACGCGCACTGCAAGGCGACACCAGCGGGCTGGAAGATAGCCAGATCGCCGCCGGCGTGATGATGGGCGACATGCTCTCGTTCGGCAGCCTGGTGGAGCGTTCGATGGAGGTGTTCCTGGTGACGGTGCTGGGGATTGTGCTGATCAGCCATTGGGATTGGCGCGCACTGCCGTTGGCGGCGTTGCTGTTCTGTGTGATTCGCCCGCTGAGCGTCTTCGCCATCCCGTGGGGCAGCCTGATCGATCGCCAGCAACGCGGCTTGATGGGCTGGTTTGGAATCCGTGGGATCGGCAGCATTTACTACCTGTTCTACGCGCTCAACCACGGCTTGATCGGGACCAGCAGCGCCGTGGCGGTAAACCTGACGCTGTCAGTGATCGCCTTGAGCATCGTCGTTCATGGCCTCAGTACCCAGCCGATGCTGGCGTGGTATGAACGACGTGCCAAGGGCAAGGCTCAGTCCTGATTTTCGGTGTTGCCGACATCGGCGGCTTCATCCAGGTCATTGAGCGGCACTTCTGCATCATCCATCAACGAACCCGGGTCTTCATTGCCGGGGTCGTTGAGTTCTTCTTCCAGTTCTTTGGACATGACCGTCTCCTCTAACCACCTTGGGTGTCGATATCGGCATCGGTTTCAGGCTTGACCTCGGGCTCAGGCTTGAAGTCTGGACTGTAGTCGTTTTCCTTGGCCTTGGGATCACTGGCAGGCTTCGGATCTTTGGGCGCGTCGGCCGCCGTACCTGGCGCCGGCTCGCCGCCGTCGATCGCCGGGTCGTTGCGGTTGCTGGTTTGCGGATCGTTGTCTGTGCTCATGGGTCACCTCGTTGAAAAAAACGCAGACTGCGTAAAGATAAGGTCCCGCGCGGGTAGCCGAAGTTCAACTTGCTTAGGAGCCAGGATTGTCCACCTGGATGTAAAACGCGTACGCCCCCAGCAACACCCAGAACACCATGAACAACCACGGGGCGCGCATCGAGAACAGCAGCGACTTGCGATAGCCCTTGTGGGACGACTCCATCTCGGAAAACAGCGGCGACTCGTCATAGGCCATGCCCATCACCGGTTCGCTGCGCAGCAATTCGCTCTGCTTGTAGTGCCAATGGTCGATGATTTCGTAAGCGGCGCGGATGCCTGGCCAGGCGTTGAGGGAACTGAGGATGCCCAGCGCGGCCAGGAATACCGGCACGACCACGGTGAACAACTTGCCCCATTCCGGATTGAGGTTGCCCATGCCGGAGACGAACGCGATCACCAGGAACGATTGCGCGGTGAGGTAGGCGTCGGTGCGGTTGGCGAGAATCGTGGTTTCGTACTGGATTTCGCGCCGGTAGAAGTCCAGGCGGTCCTTGGGCGAACCGAAGATCTTGGCGTTGTGTTCGCTGTGATCGGTCAGGTTCGATTCCGGGGTGTCGGGTGAGATGATTCTGGGCACGTCCGTGCTCCGTGCTGGGGTGAGACCTGTTAGAAGAATCGGCAGGGGGCGAAGTTCAAGTTTGTTCACGCACCAGCGTGGTGCGTGCCCTGCCCCTTTGTGGCCGGCCATCGGAGCCCGGAAAAGCAATCTTCCTGCTGTGAGCAGCCTTCCCATCGTCAGCGGCTACCCGCCACCCGGTAAATACTCCGCGTACACCCAATCCGGCACAGGCATTGCTTTATCCATTCATCTGCCCGGATACAGGAGCATTCGTTACCCCCCGACCCAGAGCCGACCCCATAAGAAAGTAAGGACCAGGCCCAGTGGCACCGTCAGCCACGGGCTCATAAAAAAATGCGTTTTTTAAAGCGGCAGTGCCACCCCATGCGTCCCTCGGCACTGACAAGGTACTGGAATGGCTCGATCTTTCTTTGATGAAATGAATGACGCAAACGGCGTGTGCCGTGCGCATTATCAGGATTTCTCCCGCTGGCTGGCCAACACGCCGCCGGAACTGCTGGCCCAGCGCCGTCGCGAAGCCGATTTGCTGTTCCACCGCGCGGGGATCACCTTCACCCTCTACGGCGACGAACAAGACACCGAGCGCCTGATCCCCTTCGACATCATCCCGCGCAGCATCCCCGCCAGTGAGTGGAGCGTGATCGAGCGCGGCTGTATCCAGCGCGTCAATGCGCTGAACATGTTCCTCGCCGACATTTACCACGACCAGCGCATCATCAAGGCCGGGATCATTCCGGCAGACCAGGTGCTGGGCAACGAGGGGTATCAGAAGGCCATGGTCGGCCTCGACCTGCACCGTGATATCTATTCGCACATCTCCGGCGTCGACCTGGTGCGCGACGGCGACGGCACGTACTACGTGCTCGAAGACAACTTGCGCACGCCCAGTGGCGTGAGCTACATGCTCGAAGACCGCAAGATGATGATGCGGCTGTTTCCCGAGGTGTTCGCCAAGCAGCGCATCGCGCCGGTGGACCACTACCCCAACCTTTTGCTCAAGACCCTGAAAAGCTCCAGCCGCCTGGACAACCCCAATGTGGTGGTGCTGACGCCGGGCCGCTTCAACAGCGCGTTTTTCGAACACGCGTTCCTGGCCCGGGAAATGGGCGTGGAGCTGGTGGAAGGCGCCGACCTGTTCGTGCATGACCTCAAGGTGTTCATGCGCACCACCGACGGCCCCAAGGCCGTGGACGTGATCTACCGCCGTATCGACGACGCGTTCCTCGACCCGCAGGCGTTCAACCCCGAATCGATGCTCGGCGTGCCCGGCCTCGTAGCCGCCTATTGCGCCGGCAACGTGGTGCTGGCCAACGCCATCGGCACCGGCGTGGCGGACGACAAGTCGATCTACCCTTACGTGCCGGAAATGATCCGTTTCTACCTGGATGAAGAGCCGGTGCTGCAAAACGTGCCAACCTTCCAGTGCCGCAAGCCCGACGAGTTGTCCCACGTACTCGCACACCTGCCGGAACTGGTGGTCAAGGAAACCCAAGGCTCCGGCGGCTACGGCATGCTGGTCGGCCCGGCGTCCAGCGCGGCTGAAATCGAGGATTTCCGCCAGCGCATCAAGGCGCGTCCACATGCTTATATCGCCCAACCGACCCTGAGCCTGTCCACCTGCCCGACCTTTGTCGAAAACGGCATCGCGCCGCGGCACATTGACCTGCGGCCCTTCGTGCTGTCGGGCAAGGAAACCCGCCTGGTGCCCGGCGGCCTCACGCGGGTGGCACTGCGTGAAGGCTCGTTGATCGTCAACTCGTCGCAAGGCGGTGGAACCAAGGACACCTGGGTGGTGGAGGGCTGAGTATGTTGAGTAGAACCGCCGCAGATCTGTACTGGATGTCGCGTTACCTGGAGCGCGCCGAGAACCTCGCGCGCATGCTCGAAGTCAGTTACTCGTTGTCGTTGATGCCCCAGGCCGGGCGCAGCGATGGCCTGGATGAACTGGCAATGTCGTTGCTCAGCAGCGGCACCCTCGACAGTTACCTGGAGCGCCACACGCAGCTGGACGCCGAGCGCATGTTGCACTTCTTCGCGCTCGACGAAGAAAACCCCGCCAGCATCTACAACTGCCTGCGCGCGGCCAGGGGCAATGCCCATGCGGTACGCGGGCGCATCACCGCCGACATGTGGGAAAACCTCAACGCCACCTGGCTGGAAATGCGCAGCATCGCCGCCGGCGGCCTGGCGCGACATGGCATCAGCCACTTCTGTGATTGGGTCAAGCAGCGTTCGCACCTGTTCCGGGGCGCCACGTCCGGGACCATCATGCGCAATGACGCCTACCGGTTCATTCGCCTGGGCACCTTCGTCGAGCGCGCGGACAACACCCTGCGCCTGCTGGATGCGCGTTATGAAATGTTCGGCGAGGAATCAGAGGAAGTCAGCGACCTCTCGGCCCGTGGTTACTACCAGTGGAGCGCCCTGCTCCGCGCGCTGTCATCGTTCGAGGCGTATACCGAGCTGTACCCGAATGCCTTGAACGCGCGCTCGGTGTCGGAGTTGCTGCTGTTGCGCAGTGACGTGCCGCGCTCGCTGCATGCGTGTATCGAGGAATTGAGCCATATCCTCGCCGACCTGCCCGGCAGTTACGGGCGCACGGCGCAGCGCCTGGCGGCGGAGTTCGAAGCGCGGCTGCGGTACACCGGGATCGATGAGATTCTCGAAGATGGGCTGCACAGCCGGTTGACCGAGTTTATCGACACCGTGCGCGAGCTGGCGCGGGCGATCCATAGCTCGTATCTGGAAGTGGTGTAGCCACGCAGCAAATCAACAGGTGGGAGCGGGCTTGCCCGCGAAAGCGGTATGCCCGTCACAGTGGTACTGACGGGTCCAGCGCATTCGCGGGCAAGCCCACTCCCACAGGGGGTTACTGGTTTTTGACCAGCACCGGCTCGGCGCGGTACTGGTCGGGAAACAGCGTCTTGAGTTGTGCGACTTTCGGCAGGTCATTGATCACGATATAGGGGTAGGACGGGTTCTCGGTGAGGAAGTCCTGGTGGTAGGACTCTGCGGGGTAAAACGCCTTGCCCATCTCGATTTTAGTCACGATGGGTTTATCGAACGACTTGGCCGCGTCCAACTGGGCGATGTAGGCCTGGGCAACTTTTTGCTGCTCGGCATTCTGCGCAAAGATTGCCGAGCGGTACTGGGTGCCGGAATCCGGGCCCTGGCGATTGAGTTCGGTGGGGTTGTGGGCCACCGAGAAGTAGATCTGCAGCAGCTTGCCGTAGCTGACTTTGCCAGGGTCGTACGTCACTGATACCGATTCGGCGTGGCCGGTGTCGCCGCCGCTGACCGACTCGTATTGGGCCGTGTTCGCCGCGCCGCCGTCATAACCGGAGACGGCGTTTTTCACCCCTTGCACATGCTGGAACACCCCTTGGACGCCCCAGAAGCAACCACCGGCGAACACAGCGGTTTGCAGGTTGCCGGGCTCGGCGGGCAGGTCCAGCGCTGGTGGCGCGATGGCGACGGCGTCTTCGGTGGCGCCAAAGGAAAAGGCCGAGCTTTGGCCCACGAACGCGGCGAAAGCCAGGGCGGGCAGGATCTTGAGCAGTTTCATCACAGTCACTCCAGTGCAACTGAATCAATGGGGTCAACCGGTGGGAGCGGGCTTGCTCGCGAATACGCTGTGTCAGCTAACACATTCGGCGACGGTTTCAGCGCATTCGCGAGCAAGCCCGCTCCCACATTGACGGGGTTATCCAGTCAAAAAATCAGTTAGCCGAAGGTGAAGGCGTAGGCCGACACGTGCGGGTCGAGAAATTCGATGGTGAACGTGCGGTCCTTGACGGCGCCGGGTTGGCGCACCAGTTGGTACAGGCGTTGTTCGATGACGGTGCCGCTGCCATCCGGGGAGACATCGGTGCCGTGGGCATCGCCAGGTGCCTGGCCGTCGATGCTGACCTTGAAGCGCACCGGCTTGCCATCGGCGCCCGGGCCGAGCACCAGGTGCAGGTCGCGGGCATGGAAGCGGTAGACAATCCGCCCATCCGCCTGGTCGAGGGTGGCTTGCTGGCCGCCGACATTCCAGTGGCCTTCCAGGGTCCAGTTGTTCAGGGCCAGGTTGCCGGCCGCCGGGTAGTTCGCCACCTGGTTGGTGGCCAGGGTGCCGGTGGTGACAAAGTTTTCGGCGCGCTGGAAGCCCAGGTAGGTTTCCGGCGACTGCACCTCGTTCATGTCCGGCGCCTGTTGCACGCCCTTGGCGTCGGTCTCGATCAGGCCACTGGCGACGTTCTGTGCGCCGGCCTCACGCAGCAACTGCTGGATCACCCGCTCCGACTCGGCATAGTCGCCTTCGCCGAAATGGTGATAGCGAATCTGGCCCTTGGCATCGGCGAAGTAATGCGCCGGCCAGTACTGGTTGTTGAAGGCGCGCCAGACCTTGTAGTTGTTGTCGATGGCCACCGGGTAGGTGATGCCCAGGTCCTTCATCGCCTGGGTGACGTTGTTCACGTCGCGCTCAAAGGCAAACTCCGGCGCATGCACGCCAATCACCACCAGGCCCTGGTCGTGGTACTTCTCGGCCCAGGCTTTGACATACGGCAGGCTGCGCAGGCAGTTGATGCAAGAGTAGGTCCAGAAATCCACCAGCACCACCTTGCCCTTGAGCCCTTCGGCGGTCAGCGGTGGGCTGTTGAGCCACTGCACGGCGCCATCCAGCGAAGGCAGCGCACCTTCGATCGGCAATGTGTCACTGTGGTTGGCGGCGGCCATCATTGCGCCCCCAGCCATCATCGCCCCGCCCTTTTGCTCAGGCTTGGCGCTCAGCGTGTTCACCAGGCTTTGCTCCAGGCCACCGGTGGACGCGGTCGACAGCCGCGCCAGCACGCCGGTGTCGAGGCCCAGTGCGATGGCCGCGACGCCGGCCAGCATCAAGGCTCCAAGGCCACGGCGCAGCCATTCACCGGCACCGAGCGAGCGCTTCATGAAACCGAAGACTTTCCCGCCGACCAGCAGCGCCAAGGCCAGGGAGGTGGCAGCACCTGCGGCGTAGGCCAGCAAGAGCAAGGTAGTACCGATGCTGGCGCCCTGCAGCGCGGCGCCGGTCAGTACCAACCCGAGGATTGGCCCGGCGCAGGGTGCCCAGAGCAGGCCGGTGGCCACGCCGATCAGGAACGAGGCGCCCGGACGCGGCCTGGCATCGGCCCCGGCGGCTTCCGACAGGCGACTGCCGGCCGCCACCAACGGACGCGTCAGGCGCTCGGACAGTTGCGGCAACAGGAGCGTGAGTCCGAACAGGGCCACGCACAGCAACGCGAGCCAGCGCCCGTACTGATTGACTTGCACCACCCAGCCGCCGCCCACCGCCGCCAGCGAGGCGACCAGGGCGAACGTCACCGCCATCCCCGCTAACAGCGGCAAGCCACTGCGCAAAAACGGCTGCCCGGTGCGAGCGAAGACAAAAGGCAGAACAGGCAGGATGCAGGGGCTGACGATTGTCAGCACGCCGCCCAGATACGCGAGAACCAGAAGCCACATGGGATCTTCCCTTAGACAGATAAGTAAACATCGGCTTAAGCCGCAGTGAACGTCATGGCGGCACCATTCATGCAATAGCGCAGACCGGTGGGTGGCGGGCCGTCATCGAACACGTGCCCCTGATGGCCACCACACCGGCGGCAGTGAATTTCCTTGCGCACCACGCCGTAGGAGGTGTCGGTGTGGCTGGCCACGGCATTGTCGAGCGGTTGCCAGAAACTCGGCCAGCCGGTGTGGCTGTTGAACTTGGTTGCCGAGGAGAAGAGTGGCAGCGCACACCCGGCACAGGCGAAGGTGCCCGCACGGTGCTCGTCGTTGAGGGCGCTGGTGTAGGGGCGCTCGGTGCCCTCCTCGCGCAGGACATTGTATTGCTCGGCGGTCAGCAGGCTGCGCCATTCGGCGTCGGTGTGGTTGACCTCGAACGTCTCGGCGGCCTCGGCTGCGGTGACCAGGTTGATCTGTCTCAACAGGCCACCCGCCAGGACGGCGACACCCAGGCCGCCACCGGCCAGCAGAATTTGTCGACGTGAATACATGCTGTTCTCCTCGATCCATACCGTCCATTGGGCGACGATTACACTGTGGTGCGCGGGCTTCTGTGGTAGCCAGGTTTCTGTGGTGGGCGGGCTGCTCTTGTAGGCAGGTCTCTGTGGTAAGTGGACTCTGTGGTGAGCAGGCTTCTGTGGCGAGCGGGCTTGCCCCGCGTTGGGCTGCGCAGCGGCCCCAAAAAAAGCGGGAGCGCTACGCACTCCAACGCGGGGCAAGCCCGCTCGCCACAACCACAATCCCTGCCACTGTCACTGCCAGCCCCCCCTGCCACAGCCAAAACCAGAACCACCACAACCCGCGCTCTTTCGATAGGCGGATGTTGGAGGAATTACGGTCGCGGAATCCTCACGCAGAGTTAAACAATTCGTGATAACTACACTGTTGCAAAAGCCGCACAATGCGCGAACGACAAGCGAAGGTTTCTCTTACATGGATCAGCCCAAACGTGTCCTGGTGGTCGAGGACGATGCGCATATTGCCGACCTGATCTGCCTGCACCTGCGCGATGAGCAGTTCGACGTGGTGCACAGCGCCGACGGCGACGAAGGCCTGCGCCTGCTTGAGCAAGGCGGTTGGGATGCATTGATACTCGACCTGATGCTGCCCGGCGTCGACGGTCTGGAAATCTGCCGGCGCGCCCGCGCCATGACGCGCTACACGCCGATCATCATCACCAGCGCGCGCTCCAGCGAACTGCACCGCATCCTCGGCCTGGAGCTGGGCGCGGATGACTACCTGGCCAAGCCGTTTTCGATGCCGGAGCTGGTCGCGCGGGTCAAGGCACTGTTGCGCCGGGTCGATGCAATGGCACGCAACCTGAAGATGGACGCCGGCAGCCTCGACCTCGGCCAGTTGTTCATCAACCCGCTGACCCGTGACGCGACGCTGCAAGGCCAGCGCCTGGACCTCACCCCACGGGAATTCGACCTGCTGTATTTCTTCGCGCGCCAGCCCGGCAAGGTGTTCTCGCGCATGGACCTGCTCAACGCCGTGTGGGGCTACAGCCACGAAGGTTATGAACACACGGTGAATACCCATATCAACCGCCTGCGCGCCAAGGTCGAGGCCGACCCGGCCAACCCCGCGCGCATCCTCACGGTGTGGGGCCGAGGCTACAAGTTCGCCGAGAGCCCGCCATGAAGTTGACCCTGACGCAGCGCCTGTCGGTGGTGTTCGCCGTGCTGCTGGTGATCTGCAGTGGCACCTCGGCCTGGCTGCAAGTGCGCTCCAACCGCATGCACGAGCTGGAAGTGGTGCAAGGCCTGTCCCGTGACCTGGCCGCACATATCGCCCGTGACACGCAGTTGATGGACGCCGATGGCCTCAAGCCCGACGCCGTGCGCAACCTCTTCAGCCAGTTGATGCTGGTCAACCCGAGTGTGGAGGTGTACCTGCTCGACATCGACGGCCGTGTGGTCGGCAATGCCGCACCCAGCGGCCACCTGCTGCGCGACCAGGTTGACCTGGCACCGATCCGGCGCTTCCTCAGCGGCGCCATGCTGCCGATCCTTGGCGATGACCCGCGCAGCGTCGACGGGCGCAAGGTGTTCAGCGCCGCGCCGCTCAAGGCCAACGGCCAGCAAACCGGCTTCCTGTACGTGGTGCTGCTCGGCGAAGCCCATGATGTGTACGACGCCAAGGACGCCACGGGCATGGCGCTGAAGATTGCGCTGTGGTCCATCGGCCTGGTGGCCCTGTTGTGCCTGCTGGCGGGGCTCATCGCCTTCGCGTGGATCACCCGGCCGTTGCGCCAGCTCACCGACAAGGTCGGTCAGTTCGATATCAACGGCGCGCCGAAAACCCAGGCGTCGGCCACCCCGGAACTCGACAGTGGCGACGAAATCGCCGTGCTCGACCACGCTTTCGTGCAGATGGAAAACCGCCTGGGCGAACAGTGGCGGGCCATCACCCATCAGGACCAGGAACGCCGGGAAATGGTCGCCAACATCTCCCATGACCTGCGCACGCCGCTGGCGTCCCTGCATGGCTACCTGGAAACCTTGACGCTCAAGGATGCCAGCCTGAGCCCCGAAGAGCGCCGGCGCTACCTCGGCATTGCCCTTGACCAGAGTCGCAAGGTCGGTGGCCTGGCCCAGTCGCTGCTGGAGTTGGTGCGCCTGGAACACGGCTTTGTGCAGCCAGTGATCGAAGGCTTCTCCCTGCCGGACCTGGTGCAGGACATCTTCCAGAAATTCGAACTCACCGCCGAGGCGCGCGCCATCACCTTGACTGCTACCCTGCCCCCGCAGGTGCCCACCGTGCTGGCGGACCTGGGCCTGATCGAACGCGTGCTCACCAACCTGCTGGACAATGCCTTGCGCCATACACCGGTGAATGGCGAAGTCGAGGTGATCCTGTCGCCAGCCGCCGATGGCGTGGCAGTAACCGTCAGCGACAGTGGCCCGGGGATCGACGCCGAACTGCGTGAAGGCTTGTTCCTGCGTGCCTTCACCATCGGCGGCGCGCGGCGCGACGGTGGCCTGGGCCTGCGCATCGTGCACCGCATCCTGCAATTGCACGGGCGCAGCATTCGTCTGGTCGACCGCCCAGGGCACGGCGCGACCTTTACGTTTTCCCTAGAAACCCGAGCATCAACGCGTTGACCCGCTGAGCTTGCTCGTTCTGGATCCAGTGACCGCAATTGGCCAGGACCTGCTGCTCAAGGTTCGGCACCGACTCCGGCATGCGCTTGAGGGTGTGGGCTTCAAACACGCCGACGGGGTCGCGGTCGCCGATCAGGAACAGCGTCGGTTGCAGCACCTGCCGGCCGGCCAGGAACTCGCTGCGTTGCCAGTTGCGCTCAAAGTTGCGATACCAGTTCAGCGGGCCACGAAAGCCATGCTCGGCGAAGGTCTGCACGTAGACGTCCAGGTCTTCCCGTGAACACCACGCCGGTAGCGGACCAGGGGGCTGCGCACCGTCGAACAAGCTTGAGTCGGCGGACCGCTTCTGCAAAAACAAATCTTCATCCTGCATGAACAAACGCAGCGTACGTTCGATATCCGCGTCCAGTTCCTGCTCGGCGACGCCGGGTTGCTGGAAGTACACGATGTAATTGAAGCGCTCGGCGTACAGCTCACGCAGGATTTCGATCACCGGCCGCCGCGCACGCCCGGCAAATGGCACCGACAACGTGATCAAGTGCGTAATGCGCTCGGGTTCGAGCAGCGCCAGGTGCCAGGCCACCACGGCGCCCCAGTCATGGCCGACCATCACCACCTGTGCATGGCCGAAGTGATCCATGGCCTGCTGGATATCGGCGCACAGCGTCAGCACGTCATAATCGGCAATCTCGGGCGGCGAACTCGATTGGCCGTAACCGCGCATTTGCGGGACAAACACCCGGAACCCAGCCGCCGCCAGCGCGGGGATCTGTTCGCGCCAGGAATGCCAGCACTCGGGAAAACCGTGGAGCAGCCAGATCGGCCGGCCCTGCTCCGGACCGGCGATGTACACACTCAACTCAATCCCTTTGACCTGGATCCTGTCCTGCTCGATAGCGTTCATCACTGGCCTCCTTGTGTAGGTTTCACTCGGCGCTTCAGCGCGACACAGGCGCGTGGAGTGGCGCCCAGGCAGAGTGATAGAGCCACAGGATTTGCACCAGCATCATTTGCGCCAAATGCGCGGTCATCAACGCCGCCCCAACGGCGGGCAGGCACATTCCCAGGCCCGGCGCTCACGCGTGGCCAGCCGCTCAGGTTACCGTCGCCGGCGTCCACCAGCGCGGCAGCAACTGGCGCACACGCGCTTCGCCGAAGCGGTCATCGATCAGCATCACCACGCCGCGGTCATGCTGGCTGCGGATCACCCGGCCCGCGGCCTGCACGACTTTTTGAATGCCGGGGTACAGATAGGTGTAGTCGTAGCCGGCGCCGAAAATTGCGCCCATGCGCGTTTTCATATGCTCATTGACCGGGTTCAATTGCGGCAAGCCCAGGGTGGCGATAAACGCGCCGATCAAGCGGGTGCCGGGCAAATCGATGCCCTCGCCGAATGCGCCGCCGAGCACGGCGAAGCCGATGCCCTGGCTGTGCTCGGTGAATTGGTCGAGAAACGCCTGGCGCTCGGCTTCGGCCATGCCCCGTGACTGCTGCCAGAGCGCAATGTGCGGGTGTCGCTCGGCCAGCCGCTGTGCAACCTGCTGCAGGTAATCGAAGCTGGAGAAAAACGCCAGGTAGTTGCCCGGTTGCTGTGCAAATTGCTGGGCGATCAGTTCGACGATGGGTTCCAGCGAGGCGTCGCGGTGCACAAACCGGGTCGAGATGGCATCGACGATGCGCACACGCAGCTGCTCGGCCTTGAACGGTGATTCGACGTCGATCCAGGCAGTGTCCGCCGGCAGGCCCAGCAAGTCGGCGTAGAAGTGGCGCGGGCTCAATGTCGCGGAAAACAGCACGCTGCTGCGCGCCGCCGTCAAACGGGGCCGGATGAATTCGGCGGGCACCACATTGCGCAGGCACAGGGTTGAACTGCTGCGCTTGCCACTGAACTGGCGCTTGCTGATATCGAAAATGAAGTGCTCGTTGAACAGCTCGGCCACCTTGGCAAATTGCAGCGCTTCGAAGTAGAAGGCTTGCAGGTCACCCGCCAGCGCCTCGGGATGATCATTGAAATAGTCGCCCATGGCACTGGCGCACAGGCTCAGGGCCTGCAGGAGTTTTTCCGGGCGGGCGGTATAGGCCTGGTACGGCGCAAGTTGGTCCTTGTGCAGCGCATTCCATTCACGGTTCAGGCGCTGCAGCGGCTTTTTCAGGGGCTCGGGGGCGATGTCGCGCAGGATCTTGAGGCTGTATTGGTCAAGGCTCGCGCTGTACATCGAACGGGCACGCTCCACCAGGTTGTGGGCTTCATCCACCAGCACCGCCGCTCGCCATTGGTTGAGTTGGGCGAGGCCGAACAGCATGGCGCCAAAGTCGAAATAGTAGTTGTAGTCGGCGACGACCAGGTCGGCCCAGCGCGCCATCTCCTGGCTCAGGTAGTACGGGCATACCTCATGGGCCAGGGCCACCTCGCGCAAGTTGCGCTGGTTCAACAGGCGCACCTTGGACGCGGCAGTACGCGCGGCGGGCAGTCGATCATAGAAACCCTTGGCCAGCGGGCAAGAATCACCATGACAGGCTTTGTCCAGGTGTTCGCAGGCCTTGTCGCGCGCCACCAGCTCCAACACGCGCAATTGCAGGTCGGGGCTGCTGTCGAACAGCACCTGGGAGGCGTCGAGCGCGAGTTTGCGCCCCGGAGTCTTGGCAGTCAGGAAAAACACCTTGTCCAGCTGCTGCGGCGCCAGCGCCTTGAGCAGCGGGAAGACCGTGCCGATGGTCTTGCCGATCCCCGTGGGGGCCTGGGCCATCAGGCAGCGGCCGGTGCTGACCGCCTTGTATACCGATTCGGCAAGGGTGCGCTGGCCGGCGCGGAAGTCGGCATGCGGAAAGGCCAGGCTTTGCGCCGCCAGGTTGCGCGCGTCGCGGTGCTGCATTTCCTGCTCGGCCCAGCCGAGGAACAGTGCGCATTGCCGGTTGAAGAACGGCTCCAGCTCGGCGGCCTGGAAGCGCTGGTTGAGCAGGGTTTCGCCCTCGCCGACGATGTCGAAATACACCAGCGCCAGGTCGATCTCGGTGAGGCCGAGCTTCTGGCACATCAGCCAGCCATACACCTTGACCTGGGCCCAATGCAGTTGCCGATGGTTGGCGGGCTGGGCGTCGAGATCACCGCGATAGGTCTTGACCTCTTCCAGGCGATTGGCGTCCGGGTCATAGCCGTCCGCCCTGCCCCGTACCCTAAGTTGCTGGTACTCGCCCTCCAGGGCCACTTCGTTCTGATAGTGCGCGCTGCGCCGCGAGGCCACGGTGCGATGGCCGACAATGCCTTCCTGGGCGCTGGGCGATGGGGTAAACCGCAGGTCGAGGTCGCCCACCTTGGCGGTGAACTCACACAGTGCGCGCACGGCCACGGTATAGCTCAAGCGGCGTGCTCCGCCCAGCGCACATAGCAGACGGTGACCGGCATCTGGTATTCACCGCAGAACTCCAGCCAACGCAGCTGGTTGTCCTGCAGGCGGTCGCCGGGGCCCTTGACCTCGATCATGCGGTAGGTCTTTTGCGCCGGCCAGAACTGGATGAGGTCCGGCATCCCGGTGCGATTGGCGCGGATATCCAGCAACAGCCGCTCAAACCAGTAGCGCAGGTGCTCGGCCGGTAAACAGGCCAATGCCTGCTCCAGCAACTCTTCACTGAGCAGGTTCCAGAACACGAAGGGTGACTGGATTCCCCATTTTTGACTAAAGCGCTGGCGGATAGTGGTCTTGTAGCCTTCATCCTGCAGTTGCGCAAAACACGCAGTGAACAATGCCGCGCGGCGCGGGTGGAAGTCTTCGCTGTGCAGGTCCGCCGGGCCGCGCTGGAAGGGGTGGAAAAACGAACCCGGCAGCGGCGCGAAGATCGCGTCCCAGCACAACAGGCCGAACAATGAATTGATCAGCCCGTTCTCGACGTAGTGCACCGGCGCATCGGGCTCGCTCAGGTGCGCCTGCACGCAGTACTCCACCGACATCAACGGCTCGGGCAGCGCGAGGGCCAGGTCCAGGCGCGTGACCGGCCGTGGCTTGGCCTTGGGCAACGGCGGCGCGCCGAGCTTGCGCCGCAGGCGTGGCAATACGCGCAACAGGTGCTGTTGCTCGGCGGCGCTTTCCGGCGCCTGTTGCGCGGCACTCGCCAGGGCCATGGCCTGGGCGTAGTCCTCCTGGCGTTCCAATACGCGAATCAGCCGCGCGCGGGCGCCCGGATAGGCACAGCCCCGGTAGATCTGCTGCGCCAGGTCCAGTTCGGCGCTGCGCTCGCAATACTGGCCGATCTGGAACAGCAGCTTGGCCCGGCGTTTTTCCAGCCACGGGTTGTCGGTGTGCAGCGTCGCCACTTGCGCCAGCACCTGTGCCAATGCTTCGCCGGCCTCAAAGGCTTGCTGGCATTGGTGCAGGAACAGGAACCCGTGCACGTCCTCGCGGCTGCGCAAGCCCCGGGACTCGGCGCAGAACTCGACTTTTTCGTAGGTGTAGATGCCCAAGTCAGCCAGCACGAACTCGGACCAGTCCTGGTGCAGGTTGCCGAAGAACATCAGGCGCAGGCGGTCGCACAACTCCATGACGGTGAGGCTGTACAGGCGGTCGGCAAGGTCGGGGCACCAGTCGGCAAAACTGCGTGCCTCGCTGAACTGGGCGGCCAGGCCCTCCAGCCAATCGGCTTTCTTGCCCCTGGGCTGCTCGATCCAGGGTTTGAACGTGCCCAACAGTTCGCTTTTTTGCAGCAAGGCGAACAGCTCTTCGAAGGCCAGCAGGCATTGCGCATCCACCCAGCCCAGTTCCAGCAACGGCTCGGCGGCGGCATGCGGACAACCGACCTCCAGGTAATTGAGCTTGCCTGCTCGAAAATGCACACCTTTGCGCATCACCATGCGCACCAGCAACGCCTGGGAGGCTTGCGGCAACCTGTCAAATTGCTGAATGAAATGCTGTTCGTCAGTATCCAGCAGGTCGGCATAGCGTTGCTCCAGCCATTGCAGGACCTGGCGGAAGTTATGCAGGTAATAGAGCGGGTCTTCGAGGGGATTGGCCATGGCGCGCTTTGATCAAATACTGTTTATGCATACAGAGTGCCGGCGCAAAAGCCTGGTGGCAATCGCTAATAGATAAATGGCGCAGGCAACTTTTTGTATAAAAGTGATCAGATGGGTGAGTCGATGGCGTAACATTTGTGGCCCACGCCCCTGGCGTGGTTTTTTCAGGGTTAAAGGTAAGGGTTATGAACATGAAGAATTTGGGTCTGCCACTGGTTGCACTCACTTTTCTGCTAGTGGCCGGTTGCGCGACGCAAACCGTAGTGACGCTGCAAAACGGCACGCAGTATTTGACCAAGGACACCCCCAAGACCAAGACCGCCGACGGTTTCTACGAATTCACCGACATTGCCGGCAAGCACATCCGGGTCAAGGCCGATGATGTCGCCACGGTGCGCAAGGAAGACTGAGATGAAAAAGCCCCGCAATGCGGGGCTTTTTGTTGGGACCGATCAATACCGGTAGTACGGATGGTAGTAATACGGGCGATAGTAAGGATGGTAATAGTAGGAGTGGTAGTACGGGCGGTAGCAGCATGGGCCTGGATAGGCCGGGTACACCGCACACCCACTCAACCCCAATACCACGGCACACAGCAACAATCGAAGTCGGGACATGCTCAAACCCTCGTACGGCAACAGGCGATACACCTCGCAGGTAACCGTTAAACGCATGGACCGCCGATAATCCGTCGCGCCCTCCTCAACTGATCAGCACACCCTCGCTCCACAGGCCGCCCAGCCCGACCCCGACCAGGGTCACCGAGTCGGCGCCAAAACTGAGTACCGTATCGGCCCCCACGGCCTTCGCGTGGTCGCGCAGGTCGGTGCTGCCGTCGGCGCCCTGGAACACCAGCTTGTCGGTCGGCTGGTAGCCGATAATCCGATCCTGGCCAAAATGCCCGCTGAACAAAAAGGTGTTGTGCCCGCTGTTGTCGCGGATCGTGTCATTGCCTTTGCCGCCTTCGATGAAGTCCGCGCCCTTGCCGCCCTGGATCAGGTCATTGCCGTCGCTGCCGATGATGAAGGTATTGCCTTTGTGCGGCTCGGCATTGCGGTTGAGGTCCTGGACCCAGGTGTTGGCGCGCGCCGGGTCGGACAGGTTGGCGACGATAATCGTCGAGTCACGGGTCATCTGCTCGTAGAACCCCGATTCCAGCACACGCGTCATGCCGTCGCCGTATGCGCTGGGCAAATGCGACACCCAGGTCGACAGGTTGGCGATGGAAAACGGCAGCACATTCCACAGCGTCGAGGCGTAGTGGTCGTTGAAGCTGACGATGTTGTCGGTGGTCGACTCGTGGGGCTTGTCATGCACGCCGAGGGACGACAAGTTGAAGGCGGAACCGTCCAGCGCACGGAATACCGGGTCGTTTTCGTAGCCGATATTCAGGACCTTATCGCCAGCGCTCTGGGTGGGCGAGGCGTAGGCCAGGTAGTTGGCGTCCTTGTAGAAACCCGCCCATTTGCTGGTGCTCAGGTCGGCCATGCTGTTGACCGCCAGGCCGCCCAGGCTGTGGCCGCTGACCAGCACATCCTTGCCACTCAGGCCATGGGCGCCGGCATAGTCGGCCACCGTCTTGAGCAAGCCGCCAAACGCTTCGCCGGCATAGTTTTTCGCATAGTCCTTGGGGCCCAGTGCGGCGAGCAGGTCGCTGACCAGATCGCCGATGGAGTCGGTAATCAGGCTTTCCCGAGGGCCCGAGGTGCCACGAAAACCGATGCCGATCTCGAGCAGTTTGCCGGTGTCATCGTACTTGCCCAGCACTTCGGCCTGGGCCGTGGTGTAGCCGGCCTTCTCGCCAAAAAAAGTGCCCCGCGCATCCACCTTGCCGCCGTAGCCCAATGCGCTGGCGCTGATTGGCGTCCAACCGGCTGCGTGCACCGCGTCCAGGGCGGCCTTTTCCGAGTCGGGGTTCCAGGGAATGCCGGGGATTACTCCCTGGGAGTCTGTGCTGCCGAGCAATGCCCCGACCAGTGTGGCCGGCAGGCCGAGCCCCAAGCCATGTTGCTGATAGCCGACCGCGAAGCCGTTATCCAGGTTGTGATAGGTATACAACGTGATTGCGGTGGCATCGGCGAACAAGGTTTTGCTGGCTTCGGTGCCGAGGTTTTTGTAGTCAAATACACCCATGGTCTTGTCTCTCTTGTTGTTGGAATTGGCCGGAGATTGTGCGTGTGGTTTTATTGGGGCTGCTGCGCAGCCCAACGCGGGGCAAGCCCGCTCGCCACAGGGGGGCGGCTTGCCTCAGGAGGTTTGTTTGCAACAGGGGGCTTGTCTGCAGCGGGAGGCTCGATCCTCTTGGGCCCGAAGGCTTCGTCTACCTTGGCCAGGTCGGTGTCGCGCAAATTGCCGGCGTAGTAATGCAGCTTGGTCCAGGCCATCAAGTAGTCATACCGCGCCTGGGCTAGGTCTCGGCGTGTGCTGTACAGCTGCTGCTCGGCATTCAACGCATCGAGATTGACCCGCTCACCGCCAAGGATGCTTTGCCGGGTCGACACCACCAACGCTTCGGCCGACGTCAGCGCCTTCTGGTACGCGCGCAACTTGCTCACCCCGGACAAGCACGCGCTGAACTGGCGACGCAGTTCGATCAAGGTCTCGCGCGTCTTGCCTTCCAGCTCGTACTCGGCCTGCTCCATGGCGCGACTGGCCTGGCGAGTGGACGCCGAGACGCCGCCACCGGCATACAACGGCAGGCTGACTTCGACGCCGATGGTGTTGGTGTCATAGCGCTGGTTGTAGGTGTTGCCGCTGTCCGACTCCTGCTGGCGCGAACTCGCATAGGCGGTGACTTTCGGCAGGTGCCCGGCGCGGTTGCGCTCCACTTCATAGCGCGCCACTTCCAGGGCCTGGCGCTGGGACGCCAGCGTGGGGTTGTTGCTGATCGCCAACTCGTGCCAGGTGTCGTAGTTGGCCGGGCTCAAGCTGAAGGCGGCGAAGCCAGGACTCAGCGGCGCCAGGTCGTCGATGTTGACGCTCTGTACTCCGATCAACGCCCCCAGCTCGCGCAGGGCGGCATCCTGCTCGTCCAGCGCCTCGATCTCCTCGGCCGTGGCCAGCTCATAACGCGACTCGGCTTCGAGAATATCGGTGCGGGTGCCCTCGCCCTGCTCGAACAGGTGCCGGTTCTGCTGGAACTGCTGTTCGAAGGCCTTCTTCTTGGCGCGGGCGATGTCGATCTGGTCCTGGGCAAACAGCGCCTGGGTGTAATAGGTCAGCACCCGCACCAGCAGCGCCTGGCTCTTGTCGCGAAAGCTTTCATCGGCGAACAACGCCTGGGCCACGCCTTTGCGGTAGTTGGCGTAGGCCTCGTAGTCGAACAGCGGCTGCTGCAGGCTGAAGGTCGAGCCGTAACTGTTGTAGTTGCGGTCGTCGTGATAATTGCCGCCGCGCCCGTCAGGCAAGGTGGCCTGGGAATTGTTGCGGCCCTTGTTGTAGTTGTAGGACAGCTTGGGCAGCAGCCCGGCGCGGCCGATGGTGCGGTTCTCCAGGCCGGCGTCGCGCTCCTTGATCGCGCCGAGAAACACCGGATCGTTGCGCAGCGCCTGCTCGTAGACGTCGAACGGGCCCATGGCGGCGTGAGCGCTGGCGCAGCTGAATAACACGGCAATAAGCAGCGATCTCATGCTCATTCCTCGGTCAGCGCGGAGCCGGCGCGGTCCAGCAGCGGCTTGAACAGGTAATTGAGCAGCGAGCGCTCGCCGGTGCGCACGAACATCTCGGCCGGCATGCCCGGCTTGATCACCAGGCCCTGCAGTTTTTGCTCGGCCGCGTCGCTGAGCGTGGTGCGCAGCACGTAATACGGCGCACCGGTTTTGTCATCGAGCATCTGGTCGGCGGAGATCAGACTGACCTCCCCCGGCACGCGTGGTGTGCGGCTCTGGTTGAAGGCGGTGAACAGGATGTCGACCGGCAGGTGCGTGCCGACCTTGTCCACCAGGTGCACCGGCAAATGCCCCTCGACTTCCAGGCGCGTGCCCTGGGGCACGATTTCCAACAGGGTTTCACCGGCGCGCACCACGGCGCCTTCGGTGTGCACGCCGAGGTTGACGGCAATACCATCGGCCGGCGCGTTGATTTCACTGTGTTGCAAGTCGAACCCGGCCGAGGTGAGTTGCTGTTCCAGCGTGAGGCTGCGCAGTTGAGCGTCGGCCAATTGGCTGCGCACTTCCTTTTGATATTCCTCGCTGTGCTGCTGCAGTTTCAGGCGCGATTCGAGAATGCCCTGCTCGACGCGGCCGCTTTCACCGGTGTTCTGCGCGAGGTCCTGCTGCACCTGGGACAGTTGGCGCTGGTACTCCATCAGGCGGTTGCGCGGGATGTAGCCATTGTCGGCCAGCGGCTGCAGGTTACTCAGTTGATCACGCAGGGATTGGGCCTGGGCGGTCAGGTCGCTGCGGGCCCGGCGCATGCCGCCGAGTTGCGCAGTGGCGCCGTCGATGTTCGCGCGGATCCCCGCCTGTTCACGGGCAAAGGCTTCGCGGCGGCTGCTGAACAGTTGGCGCTGGCCTTCCAGCACCAGGGCCAGGGCCGGATCGGGGTTGCTGCTCAGCTCCGCGGGAAAGTGGATGCTGGAACGGTTGTCGCGCTCGCTCTGCCAACGCGCCACGCTGGCCCAGGCCAGGCGGTACTGGGCTTGCAGCGACTGCACATCAGCCTGGTTCTGGGTCTGGTCGAGGCGAAACAGCGGCTGGCCTTGTTTAACCGTTTCGCCCTCGCGCACCAGAATCCGGCTGACCACGCCCGGGCTGAAGGTTTGCACCGCTTTGCGCTTGCCCGAGACCACGACGGTGCCTTGCACCGGAATGCCCTGGTCCAGCGGCGCCAGGCTGGCCCAGAGGAAAAATCCACCGGCGCCGACCACGGTCAGCAACCAGCCCATGCGCACGAAGAACCGGGCGTCACGTTGTTCAAAAGTGAGACTGCTCATGCGCCTGGATTCCTTCCCGCTTGATACTGACGACTGAAACTCACACCGGGCTTTTCCTTCGGTGCTTCCGGCTGGCCAGACAATGCGCGCAACACTTCCTGGCTCGGGCCAAACGCCTGCAGGCGGCCTTCGTTGAGCACCAGCAATTTGTCGGCCTGGGCCAATGCCGAAGAGCGATGGGTGACCAGTACCACGCTGCTGCCTTGGGCTTTCATCTGCACGATGGCGCTGGCCAGGGCCGCTTCGCCGACGGTGTCGAGGTTGGAGTTGGGCTCATCCAGCACGATCAGGCGCGGCCCGCCATACAGGGCGCGGGCCAGGGCCACCCGCTGCTTCTGCCCACCAGAGAGGCCGCCGCCGTTGTCGCCGAGCAGCGTGTCGTAGCCGTGCGGCAGGCGCAGAATCAGCTCATGCACGCCGGCCTGTTGCGCAGCCTGCACGACCAAGGCCGGATCGGCCTGGCGAAAACGCGCGATGTTGTCGGCGATGCTGCCGCTGAACAATTCGATGTCCTGGGGCAGATAGCCAATGTGCGGGCCGAGGTCTTCGCGGTCCCAGCGATGGATGTCGGCGCCATCCAGGCGCACGGTGCCGCCCAGGGTTGGCCACACCCCCACCAGCACGCGGGCCAGGGTGGATTTGCCGGAACCGGAAGCGCCGAGCACGCCGAGGACTTCGCCGGCGCCCAGGGTGAAGCTGACCTGATGCAGGGTCGGCGTGCGCCGTCCGGGCGGCCCCGCGCTGACCTGCTCGAAGCTCACCTGGCCCTGCGGCGCCGGGAGTTTCATCGGCTCGCTGTCGGGAGGGAATTCACGCAGCAGATCGTCCAGGCGCTGGTAGGCCAACTTGGCCGAACTCCACTGTTTCCACACCGCGATCAACTGGTCGATGGGGCTCAGTACGCGGCCCATCAGGATCGAGCCTGCGATCATCATCCCGGCAGTCATATCGCCCTTGATCACCAGCAATGCGCCCAGGCCCAGCACCAGTGACTGCAGGCACAGGCGCAGGGATTTGCTCAAGGACGTGATCACCGAACCGGTGTCGCTGGCGGTGTTCTGCAACCCCAGAAATTGCGAATGCACGGCAAACCAGCGTTTGCGCAGCGAACCGAGCATGCCCATGGCCTGGATGGTCTCGGCGTTGTGCAAATGGCTGGTGGCCAGTTGGCTCGATTGCTGGGAATAGGCGCCCGCCTCGCCCAAGGGCTTTTTAGTCAGGTATTCGTTGAGGCACGCCAGGCCGATCAGCAGCACCGCACCCGCCGTGGCCAGGACCCCGAGCCACACGTTGAAGAGGAAAATCACCAGCAGGTAGAGGGGAAACCACGGCGCATCGAAAAACGCGAACAGCGCCGGGCCGGTGATGAACTGGCGCAACAGGGTCAAGTCGCCCAGCGCCTGGCCGGCATGCCCCTGACCGCGTTGCAGGTTGCGTTCAAAGGCGGCCTTGTACACGCGCAAGTTGAAACGGCGTTCCAACTGGCTGCCAATACGGATCACGATAAAACTGCGGATAACTTCCAGTGTGCCAATAAACGCAAAGAACCCCACGACCATCAGCGTCAACATGACCAGGGTGGTTTCATTCTGCGAGGACAGCACGCGGTCATACACTTGCAGCATGTAAATCGACGGCACCAGCATCAACAGGTTAATCAGCGCGGTAAAACAGCCGACACTGATCAGGATGCTCTTGTATTCACCCAGCGCCTTGAATAAAGGCGCCACGGCAATGGGCTTGGCCATAGTGGTTTATCTTCCTTGAACCAAACGACACGCAATAGTTGCCCGCACCCCCGATCAGGAGCGGCCAACTAATAAACTTGGGTTATAGCGTTATAACGGCAACTAAGGCGCGCGATGTAATACCACCACGGCACCGGACGCCGTGCGCCCCTGGTATTCGCCTTCTTTCTGGCGATTCAAATGGGTTATCCCGCTGCCTTCGGCGTTCATCAGCCAGATGCCGTCGGGGGTCGGCGACCAGGTCCGGGGCGTGTCCCCCAGCCATTGCGCCACGCACGCCACGTCGCCGCCCAGGGCGTTGGCCTGCTCCAGCAGGTCGAGGGCGCAGACCTGATCCGCCTGGTGCAACTGCCAGTGCCCGGCCAGTTCGGCGCTGCTGGGTAATACAAGACTGCTCGCCATTGCGTGGGCTCCTGCCGACACGACTATCACCTGCACAGCGCAGGCGATCGATTGAAAAAAACCTTTCATCAAGCGGCTCCATCCTCAAAGCGCGGCGCCGAGGCGCCGCGCTCGTGCATCACGCCACGATGTCGCTGACGGCCGCCTGGCCTACGGTGGTGACGAGGAAATCCGCCACGCCGTGACCGGAGAAGTCGACCGCCAGGGTCCCCAGGTTGGTGCCTGCTGCGTAGGTCAGTACAGCATCGCCGGCATGCCCGGTGAAGGCATTGACGAAGGTCAGGCCTGCGCCTTTGGTGATGCCGCTGAGGTCGATCTTGTCCGAACCCGAGGTAAAGTCAAAGATCTTGTCTGCCGCACCCGGCTTGGAGTCGGAGCTGGCGCCGAACACAAAGGTGTCATTGCCCGCGCCGCCCCACAGTTGGTCGGCACCGCCACCGCCGTAGATGATGTCGTTGCCGGCGCCACCCTTGATCACGTTGGCCGCGTTATTGCCGATGATCAGGTCGTTGCCGGCACCGCCGAACGCGTTCTCAATGGTCACGCCCTTGGCGATGGACACGTTGCCCACCAGGCCGCCGACATCGGAGAACGACGCCTCATTGAGGTTGATCTTCTGGTTCTGGGTAAAACCGGAGAAGTCCAGGGTATCGTTGCCGCCCCCGTCCCACACCGAGAACACCAGCTTGTCGGCATTCGAGGTGGCGCTGTAGAAATCACGCCCGGTGTTGGAGTTAAAGCCGTAGGTGGTGTCGCCGGCGCGGGTGTTGTAATTGGCACCGTAGAGCTTCTGGATCGCCGCAATGTCGTCCAGCAACGGGCCCGACGCATAGGCCTCGACCCCGCCTTTGCTGAAGTTCTGGTTGGTGTTGCTCTCGCTCCAGTAACTCATGACGCTGTAGCCGCGCGTGTCCTGTCCATAGGTCGCGTCGTTGTAGGTCGGGTTGCCATTCCCGGCGTTGTAGTCGCCAGGGTGAGCCAGGCCCAGGGTGTGGCCGATTTCGTGGGTCAGGGTCTGCCGGCCGTAGTTGTTGAGGTCCGGCGTCTTGTTGGGCGTGTAGCTGCTGTTGGTCAGGTACCACGAGGTGCCGTCGTAGCCCGCGCCGGTGCCGGGCAGGTAGGCGAAGGCCGCCGCGCCGTCCTGGCCGCCGCTGTAGTTGCCGAAGGTCATGTGGGTATCGCCGCCGGTGGCCTTCTCAGTGAAGGTCACGTTGGCCACGTCCGACCAGGATTGCATCGCCAGCACGGCCTGGGCTTTCTGCTGGGCGTTGAACTGGCTGAAACCCGAGATCCCGTGTTTGTTCAGGGTGCTCGAGGAAGCCGAGGTGAGGAAGGTGTAGGTCAGGTCGATCTTGCCGTTACCGTTCACGTCCCGGTATGCAGCGCCGTCGCGCAGCAGCTGGGTGGCTGCCTGATCGACGGAATAGGACGGTTTGCCATTGACCGTGAGGTTACCGCCACGGTCATACAAATGGCTGAAGCTATCGATTTGCGAATACGCCGTGCTGACTTGCGCCGCCGACACAATAGCCTGCTCTTTTACTTTTGACATAAACGTACTTCCTTGTTTGCAAATGCATCAGTTTTGATCGATAGGAACCCCGCGGGCGAGATCGTCCTATCACTCGCCTCTTTTGAAGGCGTAAGAAAACTGACACAACTTGAAATCTTTCGTCCACTTGTATTTCTTTGGCAAAACAGTGGCACGCCAGCAACTTTCAGAAGTTCAAGGCCGTATTTATTGGGCCGGCGAGTTTTTGTCGGACAAAAGACAGCGCCGGTTATTTAAATATTAAATAGCAGTAAAGCCGCCCAACTTGGGCGGCCCGCTTAATTAATGGATCCAATATATTGGCAGGGTGTCATTCACAACACTAAATCGCCATTACCTTAACGTATTAATCCTGTGTGTCCCTTATTACCGGGGCAGACGCCAGCCGGTCTTGCTGAGTGCTTCCAACAATGTATCGTCGCCCAGTCCAGGCACTTTCACGCCGGCGTCGGTCAGCATGTCCTCCCCGGCCAGGATCGCGTTGATGATGGCTTCCTCCACCGCCTCGGCGGCCGCGCTGAACAGCGGCGAAATATGATCGTTGTTGACCATCTGCAGTGCGCTGCTCAGCGGCAGGTCCTTGCGCGCGTAATCGGCGGGTGGCAAGTCGTGGTTGCCGGTGGCGAACGCCAGGAACAGGTCGCCGCTGGAATCCTCGGTACCGCCGCCGGTGCGCGCGATGCCGATGGATGCGCGTTGCGCCAGGCGCTGGCACTGATGCGGCAGCAAGGGTGCGTCCGTGGCGATGATCACCACAATCGAGCCCATCCCCGGCGTGCCGCGCTCGGCAAACGGCGAGGGGATATCCAGCAACTGACGCCCCACCGGGTAGCCGTCGACGCGCAATTCCTGGCGTTTACCATGGTTGGCCTGCACCAGCACGCCGACGGTCCAGCCACCCTGCTCCGCCGGCAAGCAGCGCGAGGCGCTGCCGATGCCGCCCTTGAATTCATGGCAGATCATCCCCGTACCACCGCCGACGGCACCCTCCTGCACCGGGCCACCGGCGGCGTTATCCAGCGCCTCGCGCACATGCGCAGGCTTTACGTGCTGGCCCCAGATGTCATTGAGCAGGCCATCGTAGGTTTCCATCACCACCGGCATGCACCAATACACCGCCGGGTCCGCCAGGCGCTCGCGCTCCAGGGCGATCAGGGTGTCACGCACTATGCCGATGCTGTGGGTGTTGGTGATGGCCAGCGGCGTGGTCAACAGGCCCGCCTCGCTGATCCATTCCAGGCCGGTGGCATCGCCATTGCCGTTGAGCACGTGGTAACCGGCGAAGCACGGTTGCTGGCGCGCCTCCCCGGCCCGTGGCTGCACCACGGTCACCCCGGTGCGCACCTGCTTGCCATCAATGCGCGTGTTGAGCGTACTGTGGCCGACCCGCACCCCGGGTACATCGGTGATGGCATTCAATTCGCCGGGGACACCCAGCCCCAAAGTGATGCCTAGTTGGCGTACACGCATAACCACTCCTTACAATTTCTGGAACGCCGGACTCAACCGGCCACTGATGCAATACAGAATCACCGACAAGGCCAGCAAGCCGATGATGATCATGATGTCGCGCACCGAGGCTGCCACCAGCAAGGTCACCAACAGGTACCCGGCGCCCAGCACGGCCACCAGCGCCGGCAGCGGCCACAGCGGCATGCGATAAGGGTGCTCGCGGTCGCGCAGCAGCACGCGGCTCATCAACGCGCTCAACGCCACCACCAGGTACACCAGAATGATCAGCAGCACGCTGAACGAGGTGAGATCCGCCAGGTTGGAACTGAAGCTCAGCAGCGCCGACGGGATCGCCAGGAACAGCGTGGCCAGCCAAGGCGAATCCCAGCGCGGATGGATGCGGGTGAACAGCTTATTGATGGTAGGCGTCCATAGCGCATCCCGCCCGCTGCTGAACACCACGCGACCGATCTGGATCACGATGGCGACGATGGCGTTGAACACCGACAGGAAGATCCCCGCGCTGACCAGTCGCGACAGGGTTTCGTTGCCATGGCTGGTCAGCAGATAGCCGATCGGGTCCGGGCTGCTGATCATCGCGCTCAGCGACGGCGCGCCGATCAACAGCGCGGTAATCGGCACCAGCTCGATCACGACCACCAGCCCCAGGGACCACAACACCGCCTTGTGCACGCCCTTGCCGCCGCACTTCATGTCCTCGGCGAGCAACACCGCCGGGCCATAGCCGTTGTAGGAAAACAGACCAATGCCCACCGCGCCGATCACCAAGGCCCAGGGCGCCAGGTGCAACACGCCGTTTTCGACAATCTGCGGCTGGAACAGCACACTGGCGGGCTGCACCGGATTGCCAAAGCCGATCACCACGATCACCAGCAACGCCGCGACTTCCAACAGCAGGCACGTGCCGGTGATCCAGGCATTGAGCTTGATATTAAGGATGCCCAGCGCGTAACTGCACACCACGATCACCAGCGCGACGGTCTGTGCGTCGAAATGCGTGCCCAGCGCGTTGTTCAGGTAGGTCGCGGCGCCCGTGGCCAATACCGGCGGGATAAACAGCAACATCACCAGCACCGTCAGAAACGTCGCATAGCCGGCCATCCCCCCAAACACCCGCTTGGCATACACATATTCACCGCCCGCACTGTTGTGGGCGCGGCCCAGTTCGGCGTAGCAAAAGGCGAACATCAACGCCAGCAGCCCGGCCATCACAAACGCCAGGAACACCCCGCTGCCGGCCTGTTGGATGGCAAAGGGCGCAATCACGAAGACGGAACTGGCGGGCGTCACCGCTGACACGGTGATAGCCACCACATCGAAGACACTCAGGGTCGGTTTCAGCACGCCGTCGGGCGTGGGTGAAGTGCTCATATCGTTATCCTCTGTCGTTGTTCTTGGTGTGAGGCAGAAACGAAAAGTCTGAATATCGCGGGATATGTTTCCCACTGGATAATGGCGAAGGTAAACGCTGGGTTTATGTCAGCCAATTCCCCTATTGGCGTACTCCCCTTGACGGCACCCGACAAAAGCCGAACCCTTGGCCGATCTTTTGCTGGCGGGAGCCTGTTACATGAGCCTGTTCCGGGAAGTCGGCATGCACGCAGGGCTGGGCCGCACCGTCGCGTACATCGGCACCGAGCGCTTCTGGAAACAGCTGGTGCTGTTGCTGCACCAGTGTTTGCCGTTCGATAACGCCCTGGCGATTTACTATCCCGTGGAGGGTGCCCCCCAGGCCCTGGAAGAATACGACGCCCAGCCCAGCAGCAAGCCGGCGTCGATGCTGGTGTACCTCAATGGCTTGTACCTGCTCGACCCGTTCTTCCAGGCCTGCCGCGAAGGCTACGCCAGCGGCGTGTACCGCCTGGAAGAAGTGGCGCCGGACCATTTTCGCCAGAGTGAATACTTCCTCAATTACTTCCACGACAACGTGCTGGAAGACGAGGTGCAATTCATCCTGCAACTGCCTGGGGCGGGCACGTTGTCGTTGTCGCTGGGGATGCAAAGGCGCTTCAGCGCCGATGAGACCGGGCTGATGACCACCTTGGCGGCTTGGGTGTTGCCATTGATGCAGCAGCACTGGCAGCAGAGCACCCAGCGCGCGCCGGCCATGGACAGCCAGATTCGCGATGCACTGGGCCAGTTCGGTTGCGGCGTGCTGTCGGACCGCGAACTGGAAATCGCCCGCCTGGTGCTGCGCGGGTTCTCTTCCAAGGCTATGGCGGAAAGGTTGAACATCTCGCCGGACACGGTGAAGGTGCACCGTCGGCATCTGTACGCGAAGCTGGATATTTCGTCACAGCCGGAGCTGTTTTCGTTGTTTATCCAGTCGTTGGGGCATGATCTGGAAAATCCCTGAGCCGGAGGGCTCAGGGATGAATGGGCGGGGTGTTGTTTAAGGTGGGGTCGTTGTCGAGAGTGGCCCTATTGCAGAAGGTGGCCTTTCCTTTCTTTTGTGGTGAGCGGGCTTGTCGAATCGTCGCACCGCCCGCGTTGGGCTGCGAAGCAGCCCCAAAACCAGCCTCAGAGGAGTACCTGATACACCGCATGCTCACTGAATGGGGCTGCTGCGCAGCCCAACGCGGGGCAAGCCCGCTCGCCACAGTAAAAAACCCGCTCGCCACAACAACCCGGTTCACCACAGCAAATGGGTTCACCACACTAAACAGGCTTGCCGCAGTAGCCACTCCACCGCCAATTTTTCAGCGCCCGGTACGAATGGTGTTCCACACCCGCGTCCGAATCCGGTCGATGTTCAGCGGCATGGCTTCCAGCGCGAACAGCTTGCCCATCATCTCGGGGCTCGGGTAGACCTTGGTGTCGGCCTTGATCGCCGGGTCCACCAGGCTGTCGGCCGCCTGGTTGCCGTTGGCGTAGTGCACGTAGTTGGTGATGCTGGCCATCACTTCCGGGCGCAACAGGTAGTTCATGAACGCATAGCCGGCTTTTTCGTCGGGTGCATCGGCGGGCATGGCGACCATGTCGAACCAGATGGCGGCGCCTTCCTTGGGAATGTTGTAGCCGATGTTCACGCCGTTCTTGGCTTCCTTGGCGCGGCTTTCGGCTTGCAGGATGTCGCCGGAGAAACCGACGGCCACGCAGATATCGCCATTGGCCAGGTCAGCGGTGTATTTCGAGGAGTGGAAGTACGCCACGTAAGGCCGCACTTTCATCAGCAGGTCTTCGGCTTTCTTGTAGTCTTCGGCCTTCTTGCTGTGGTGCGGCAAGCCCAGGTAATTCAGCGCGGCGGGCAACAATTCCGGGCCGTTATCGAGGATCGCGACCCCGCACTTCTGCAACTTGGCCATGTTCTCGGGCTTGAAGATCAAGTCCCAGGAATCCACTGGCGCGTTATCGCCCAGCACCGCCTTGACCTTGTCGATGTTGTAGCCGATGCCGGTACTGCCCCACAGGTACGGGAAGCCGTGGGCATTGCCCGGGTCGTTGTTTTCCAGGGCCTTGAGCAGCACCGGGTTGAGGTTCTTCCAGTTCGGCAACTGGCTCTTGTCGAGCTTTTTCAGCGCGCCGCCCTGGATCTGGCGGGCCATGAAGTGGTTGGACGGAAACACCACGTCGTAGCCGGATTTACCGGTCATCAACTTGCCATCCAGGGTTTCGTTGCTGTCGTAGACGTCGTAGGTAAAACCGATGCCGGTTTCTTTCTGGAAGTTCTTGGTGGTGTCCGGCGCGATGTAGTCCGACCAGTTGTAGATTTTCACCGTCTCGGCGGCCTGGCTGATAGAGGCCACCAACATCAAGGGCAACAGGGCAATGGCTTTCATGGTTCGATTTCCTGGCGGTTTTAGGGCTGTTTTTATGGCAGGCGATCAAGGATCAAAGCGTTACAGAATCAATACGTAGGTCTTGCGCACGGTTTCCTGGATATCCCAGATACCGGTGCTGTTGGCTGGCAACATCAGTGCGTCGCCGGCTTCTATGTGAATGGTTTCTCCGTCGTCCGGGGTGAAGGTGCAGCGGCCCTGGATAAAGTGGCAAAACTCCTGGGATTTAATCTGCCGACGCCAGCGGCCCGGCGTACACGCCCAGATGCCGGTTTCGACGCCGTCATTGCGCTCCACGCTCAGGGTCGAGGCCACGGCGATGGGCTCGCCCAACGGCACGGCCACCGGTGAGGCGTCGGGCAAGTGGGCATTCAGCGTGTCTTTGAATTGAGTGATGCTCATGGGTTTTCCCGTGTGAGTGAAACGACTTAGTGCATGAAACCTTCCATGAACTCGGCCATGCCGGTCGCCAGCTTGCGGCGCCAGGGCGCGGTGTTGGGATTGGCCAACACCTGGTCTTCATGGACAAAACTGCGAATGATCGCGTTGTACCCCAGCCAGCGGCAGGGTTCCGGTTCCCAGGCCTTGAGCGCGTCCAGGCCGCGCTCGCGGATCACCCAGGGTTGCTGGACCAGCGGCGTGTCGCGGCCCAGGATCAAGTCGGCCAAGGTGCGGCCGCCCAGGTTCGTCGCACCGACGCCCTCCCCGCCATAGCCGCCGGACAGCGCGATGCCGGTCTTGTGATCACAGAGCATGTGCGGGCGGAACCGGCGCGACATGCCGAGGTTGCCGCCCCAGGAGTGCGTAATCCGCACGTTCTTGAGCTGGGGGAAGAGTTCGCCGAACAGGTAGCGACGCAGCTCGACCTCGCTGTCGGTCAAATCGAAGTTGTGCCGCAACTTGCCGGCGAACTGATAACCGCCACGGGCGCCGAACACCAGGCGGTTGTCCGCCGAACGCTGGCCATAAGTGACCTGGCGGCTGCTTTCACCGAATGCCTGGCCATGGTTCAGGCCGATTTGATCCCAGGTGCTGGCAGGCAGCGGCTCGGTGGCAACGATCAGGCTCTGTACCGGCAATTGGTAATGGCCCAGAGGCGGCAACGTCGTGGCATACCCCTCGACAGCCGGCACCACCCAGGCGGCGCGCACACTGGCCTTGGCGGTGCGCAGGCTGCCGGACTGCCAGTGGGTGACCGGGCTGTTTTCGTAGATCGCGACGCCCATGCGCTCCACTACCCGCGCAAGGCCGCGCACCAGCTTGGCCGGGTTGATCGTGGCGACATGCGGTGCATAAATACCGCCATAGGGCTTGGCGATGCGAATCTGCTCGGCCAATTGCTGCGGGCCGAGCCAGCGATAGTCGGCCTCCGTCAGGCCCTGGGCATGCAATTTATCCAGGTAGCGGCGCAGGCTGCCTTCCTGCTCGGGGTAGCGCGCGGCACAGTACAACGCGCCGCCCTTGCGGTAGTCGCAGTCGATGCCTTCATGGGCCAGCACCTGCGCCACTTCGTCGGGAATGGCGTGCAACAGGTCAAACGAGGCGCGCCGTTGTTCGGGCGCCAGGCCTGCCAGCAGGCGGTCTTCACCCAGCAGGTTGCCCATCAGCCAGCCGCCATTGCGGCCGGAGGCACCGAAGCCGGCGGTTTGCGCCTCGATGATCGCGATTTTCAATTCAGGCGCCTGGCGTTTCAGGTAATAGGCGGTCCACAGGCCGGTGTAACCGGCGCCGATAATGGCGACATTGACGTCCAGGTCATGCTCAAGGGAGGGCCGCGCGGTCAGCGGGTCGTCCAGCTGGTCCATCCATAAACTGATATTGCGCCATGCCGGCATGCCAAGCTCCCCTACCTCGTTTCGATAGGCTGGATCCTAGAGCGCGGCGTTATTGGCTGTCTTGCGCGCGTGCACGCAGGGAAATTTGTTTGACGTAGGCCTTGGGCGATTGGCCGGTGTGCTGGCGAAACGCGCTGTAGAACGCCGACAGCGAATTGAAACCGGCCGCAAACGCCAGGTCATCGACCTTGATCGGCGGCACCGCGCTGTCCAGGGCTGCGAGCAAATGCTGGAGCCGCGCCTGGTTGACGTAGCGGTAGAAGCTTTGCCCCAGCACCTGGTTCAGCAGGTAGGAAATCTGATTGCGGCTGTAGCCACACTCCTTGGCAACCCGCTGCAGGTCCAGCTCCGGGTCCAGGTAGGGTTGCTTGCGCTCGAAGTATTGCTGCAGGTCATTGGCCATGTGCCCCAATTGCTGGGGCGACAGGCCCAGGCGGCTGACCGTGGGTCGCGTCGCCTGCGTCGGCTGTTCATGCACCAGCGACGCGTATTCATTGACCCGCCAGATCAACCCGTCCCGCACCGTGATGGCCTCGCTGGTACGAAACGACACCAGGCCCTGGCTGCCCCGCAGCGTGATGCGGTACTGGATAAACGCGGTGTCGCCATCGGCGCGAATGCGATCGGAGTGTTCAATCGCCTCGTCCGCTTCGCGGGGCATGCTGGCCTGGAGGTACTCACGCAACTCGGCATAGCCGACCACCCGGTTCTGGAAGAAGTCGTGGTACTGGATATCCGCGTGGTAATAGGACATCACCCCGTCCAGGTCCCGATGCCGCCAGCACAGGTGGTGACGCAACACCAGTTCACGCGTGGCGTGGGAACACTGGCTGTCATCGTCGGGGCTGAGATCAGGCATGAAGAGCTCTGCGGCGGGTAAACCCTGGAGATTGCCGAATTTTGGCGGCGCGTTCAATGGACGGTGGCAACTTCTGACTAATGGCCTTTTGCCTAATTTCTTGTAAGCCATGATCCATATCAAACGAATCGAAAACAACCGCCGAACGGGGCTAAAAAAGTCTCCTTGGGCTTGCGAACGAATGCTATTTTGAAGCTCTCCGACGCCACGACCAGTGAAGGTCATGGCTCCCTGCCGCGAGCTAAAGGAAGCGCTCAATGTACAAGGTGGGCAATATGAACAAAGTGACGTTCCCCAACGCCTGCCAGTTGATGCGCTGGCATTTTCACCCGATGGGCTTCGAGGCGAGCATGGACGCGCCCGGCAGTATGATCGCCCGCCTGTTCGACCGTGTCAGCGGCGAAACCTTGATCGCCATTGCGGGCATCCCGTGTGCCACGGTGATGAACGCCGCGGACGTGGAGCGCATCATCGAGGCGGTGGAGGATGAACTCGAGTCATTCGTGCCGCCGCTGTCGTTGCGAGCCTGACAGCCCATCCATCAAGCGATGGATCAACGATCTGGTTAGGCATCGCCGGCAAGCCGGCCCCTACACAAGGGTTCGTTGGTCGTCGAAGAACACTTTCCTGCCATCCACCCGCTCCGAGGCCTTCGGCACATTCACTGTCGGACCTTCCGGTTTCTCCACATACCAATAGCAGTGGCTCACCGCTCGGGTAATACCGACATAAGCCAGGCGCAGCACTTCGTCCTTTTGCGCGGTGTCATAGGGCTCGCTGTCACCGTCCTTGCCCAGGCCCGCCATCCGATAGACCTGGTTCTTGTAGGGCGAGCTGGTCACGTGCTGGCAATCCCCAAGCAGGAATACCGCATCCGCCTGCAGGCCCTTGGCGCTGTGATAGGTCAGCTGTTTCAACCGGCGCGCCTGGACCGGCAAGCTAGAATCCACATTAACTACTGAATGAATATGCTCTTGAATCAATAGCTTATCGCTACTTTTTCGATACAACATCAATACTGAATCGCCCTGCTGATAGTGCTCCAGCAGCTTGCGACCCAAGGCGGCGTCGTCGCGTTCGAGTACGGTGACCGGCACCAACGCCTTCGGTGTGCCAGCCGCCTTGGCTTTCTTGCCAGGGATCGCCGGTGCGGCCCGCACAATGTGTTCGGCAGCATCAATGATGTGCTGATGGCTGCGGTAGTTCTCACCCAGCATCACCCGCGTGGTACTCGGCGACGGGAACTCCTGGTTGAATGCCATGAAGTACTTCGGCGAACTGCCGCGCCAGCCGTAGATCGACTGCCAGTCATCGCCCACGCACAACAACGACGAGCGTTGCGCCCCCCGCCCGACATGCATTGCCGGGCCGCGACTGCGGATCTCGCGCAGGCTGGCGCGGATCCACGAGACGATCTGCGGCGACACATCCTGGAACTCGTCGATCATCAGGTGCGACATCGGGCGCAACAGCGGATCACTGAGCAGCTTGAGGTTTTCCGGGGTATTTTCGCCGAACAGCGAAAACATCCGGTTGTAGGTCATGATCGGCGGGGATTGATCGAGCAGATGGTCTTCCAGGGCTTTCCAGAAAATGCTCAGGGCCTCGAAGAAGAAGCGATCGGGATCGTCCTTGGCAAACGTCATGTTGCCGACGGCGGTCGGCACGTCGAGTCCCAGGTTCTCGATAAACCCCGCGGCCATGACAAAGCTGTCCAGCAACGGCGCCGAGGCCAGCTCACCCTTGACCTTGTAATCAAAGCCGGGCCCGGCACTGGCGTCACCGGCGAGGCTGCTCAAAAGACGCTTGGATGAGTCGTAACTATCCAACCATATCAATGGCTTATGACAGAAAGCTTGAAATAGGGTGCGCTTTACCGCCCACTCTGCACGCACCGACAGCTTTGCATTCGGCCGGCTGATCTGCGCGTTCTCCCGAGCGTCGAAGCCCAGCACTACCCAGGCATCCAGCTCCGGGATATAGCCATGGCAGTGAAACTGCGCACCATTGATTTCGAAGGTCTGGCGGCTGGGCTCAATGCCCTTGATCGGCCACGCGCCGGCACGGAACCACAGGTCCTCGATCACATCACAGAGCTCTTCATCACGCTTGGCGGCCAGTTCGGTCACCGCCATGCGCTTCTGCACATCCGGATGGTCACGCTCCAATTCCTTGAGTTGCAGGCCTTGTCGGGCCAGCGGCGTTATCAGCTCGCGAAATCGCGCGTGGCGGCCATACAACTGGTGATAGCAGGCATTCATCTGCTGGCGCTGGGCATCACCGATACGCAGGTCGAACGGGTTGCTGTCAGCCTCTTCGAAACCCGCGCTGAGGTTCTCGAACGCCTGCAGGCGTTCAAAACCCGGCAGGCTGCGCACCATCGGCAGGATGCGCGAATGAAAGGTGCGCACCACGGCCTGGGCTTCTTTAAAACCAAGGGGTTGGCCCCAGAGATTGAGGATTTCCATGAGCTTGTTGATGAAGTCTTTGCGCGACTCGCGGGTGAACGTCACGACGGTCATCGAGCTGAGTTCAAAGCCCAGGTAATGGGTGAGCAGCAGAATCCGCAGCACCAGCGAGGTCGATTTGCCCGCGCCGGCGCCGGCAATCACCGAGGTTGACGGCGTATCGCTGAAGATCATCTTCCATTGCGCCACGCTCGGCTGGGCATGGGCCGGCAGGAGTCGGGCAACGTCGGCCTTGATACGCTTCTTGATATCGGCCGTGAGCGGCAGGCGCCAATCGTCGAACAGGCTGTCATCCACGCCCGGCGCGCGGTGCTCGTCCGGGCGGAAGTCGCGGATCAGCAGGACTTGGCGGCCTTCCTCAAGGCCGTCCGCCTTGCCCTCGCGATAGCCGTACTCCACCCCTGCTTCATGGCCGCTGCGAAAACCGTCGGCCTGGCCGTGCAACCAGGAAAACCGGTGCTGGGCACGCAATCGGGTCAGGCCATGGCCAAACAGGCGAGCGGCGAGGCGTTTCAACAGGGGCATTTCTGCCAGGGGGCGCAGTTCAGGGGGCAGATCAGGCTTGTGTTGCGGCACGCGGACTCCTGCGATGAGCTGAGTTTCAACAAGGTCGCCATGGTCGCCGGAATTGCCGTTCAGTTCCACCAATTGCTTTGCCGTCATGCAGTTAGGCGATGAACTGAAAGTACAAGCGCCGGCTACCAATCTAATCGACTGATAGGAATCAGGCATTTTTTACGCTTTTTATCGATTATGCCCTGCTGGATCATAGGCGCCATCAACAGGAGACGATCATGCTTGAACTTCGACCTTTTACCACCTTGGGCGGCGCCCACCACGGCTGGCTCGATGCCCATCATCATTTTTCATTTGCTGAATACCATGATCCAAAACGCATGCACTGGGGCAACCTGCGGGTGTGGAACGACGACATCATCGCCCCGGGCACCGGCTTCCCGCAGCACCCGCACCGTGACATGGAAATCATCACTTATGTGCGCGAAGGTGCCATCAGCCACGCCGACAACCTGGGCAACAAAGGCCGCACCGAGGCCGGTGACGTGCAGGTGATGAGTGCCGGCACCGGCATCGCCCACAGTGAATACAACCTGGAAGCGACACCCACCAAGATCTTCCAGATCTGGATTATCCCGAACGAGGCCGGTTTGCCGCCGTCGTGGGGCGCCAAGCCGTTCCCCAAAGGTGATCGAGAAGGCTTTGTCACGCTGGCCAGCGGCAAGGCCGGAGACAGCGAAAGCCTGCGCATTCGCGCCGATGCACGCCTGGTAGCGGCCAATCTGAAGGCTGGGGAAACTGCGCAATACCGCCTGGACCAAGGGCGTCGGGCGTATCTTGTGCCGGCGACGGGCGTGATTGAAGTCAATGGCTTGCGTGCGCAAGCGCGAGACGGGGTTGCCGTGGAAGATGAGCAGGTGTTGCAGGTGACGGCAATTGAAGACAGCGAGATCGTGTTGGTCGACCTCGCTTGAGCCGTGACCGGCCGGCGATGGCGGTCTTGCGAGCGCTATCGCCGGCAAGCCGGCGCCTGCAGCGGGTTATTCGCTGATAGCGCCGTCAACCAGCACTTGTGCCTCTTCTACCAGCTGCTTGAGGTGATCTTCGCCGATAAAGCTCTCGGCGTAGATCTTGTAGATGTCCTCGGTGCCGGACGGACGCGCGGCGAACCAGCCGTTTTCGGTCATCACTTTCAAGCCGCCAATCGCCTGGTTGTTGCCCGGCGCATGGCTGAGGATCTGCTGGATGCTTTCGCCGGCCAGTTCGGTGGAGGTCACCTGCTGCGGCGACAGCTTGCCCAACAGGGCCTTTTGCGCCGGCGTCGCCTTGGCGTCGACGCGAATGGCAAAGGGTTCGCCCAGCGCATCCGTCAAGCCACGGTAGATCTGGCTCGGGTCCTGGCCTTTGCGCGAGGTCATTTCTGCCGCCAGCAGCGCCGGGATCAAACCGTCCTTGTCAGTGCTCCACACCGTGCCGTCCTTGCGCAGGAACGAGGCACCAGCGCTTTCTTCACCACCAAAGCCCAGCGAACCCTCGAACAGCCCATCGGCGAACCACTTGAAGCCCACCGGCACTTCGTACAGGCGCCGACCGATGCGGGCCGCCACGCGGTCAATCAGGCCGCTGCTGACCACGGTCTTGCCCACGGCCGCGTCGGCACGCCAGTCGGGACGGTTCTGGAACAGGTAGTCGATCGACACCGCGAGGTAGTTGTTGGGCGCCAACAGGCCGCCGGACGGGGTCACGATGCCGTGGCGGTCGTGGTCCGGGTCGCAGGCGAAGGCAACGTCGAAGCGCTCCTTGAGGCCGATCAGGCCTTGCATGGCGTAGCTGGAGGACGGGTCCATGCGGATCTGGCCATCCCAGTCGACGCTCATGAAGCGGAACGTCGAATCGACTTCGGTGTTCACCACGTCCAGGTTCAGGCGGTAATGCTCGGCAATCGCCGACCAGTAGCGCACCCCTGCTCCGCCCAGCGGGTCCACGCCCAGGCGTAGGCCGGCGCTGCGGATGGCGTCCATGTCGATCACATTGACCAGGTCAGCCACGTAGCTATTGAGGTAATCATGGCGATGGGTGGTGTCCGCCTTGAGGGCCTGCGCGTGGGTGATGCGCTTGACGCCAGCCAGCTTGTTCGCCAGCAGTTCGTTGGCCTTGGCTTCGATCCACTTGGTGACGTGGGTATCAGCCGGGCCACCATTGGGCGGGTTGTACTTGTAGCCGCCGCTTTGCGGCGGGTTGTGTGACGGCGTGATCACGATGCCGTCGGCCAGGCCGCTGGTACGACCGCGGTTGTAGCAGATGATGGCGTGGGAAATCGCCGGCGTTGGTGTGTACTCATCACCTTCGGCCAGCATCACGTGCACGCCATTGGCGGCCAGCACTTCCAGGGCACTGGCGCCGGCTGGCGTCGACAGTGCATGAGTATCCAGGCCGACAAACAGCGGGCCGTTGATGCCCTGGGCTTCGCGATACAGGCAGATGGCCTGGCTGATGGCGAGCACGTGCCATTCGTTGAAGCTCAGGTCGAACGAGCAGCCCCGGTGCCCGGAGGTACCAAAGGCCACGCGCTGGGTGGAGATTGCTGCATCAGGCTGGCCGGTGTAGTAGGCCGTGACCAGTCGCGGGATATCCACCAGCAACTGGGCTGGCGCCGGCTTGCCCGCAAAAGGACTGATTGTCATGCATGAACCTCGGAAAGAAGGAATCGGAAAAGTCGCAGTTTACTGAGTGTTCGACTGCTGCGCGACGGTATCGATCCTACAGCATCAAGAGAAAATTCACGTATTCACCCCATCTGTGCCTGCCGCAGCGCGTCGCTCAATGCAGCCAGGGCAATATCCAGGTTGGTTTGCCCTTCAAAGGTATGGCTGATGCGCAGGTGCTGGCGATGCAGGCCGCTGACACTGAACAGTTCGCCCGGGGCCATCACCACGTGTTCAGTCAGCAGGCGCTGGAACACCTGGCGCATATCGACCGGTCGGGTGCAGCCCAGCCAGAACGTCGCCCCGGCGGCGGGCGCGCGGTAAGTCACCTGGTCCCCCAAGTGCTGATCCAGGCGCTGGCCCATTTCGGCCGCCTGCTCGCGCAATTGCTGGCGCAGTGCGCGCAAGTGCTGGTCGATCCGGCCGCTCTGGTACAGGCGCGCAATGGCACGCTGGCGGATCGATGACAGACGAAATGAACGCAGCAGAAACTGACGCTGCAATTCACTGCTCATGCGCCGGGACAGCAGATAGCCAAAGGGGGCTTCCGCGCCCAGGACCTTCTCGAACGAAGAAAACACGATCAACCGTTCGGGGTTCACCAACTCCCGCAGGGGCGCTTGCGACCCCTTGAAACCCAGCTCGCCGAAGGTGTCGTTCTCCAGCAGCCAGCAGCCGTATTGCTCGAGCAACTGCGCGACGCCCAGGCGTTCGCTGATCGACATCGCCACCCCCGAGGGCATGCTGACCGCCGAGGACAGCAACACCAGGTGCACAGGCTCATCACGTAACAGTTGATCGAGGGTCGCCATGTCCAGGTGTCCGTCGGGCGTCCAGGGCAGCTCGATGAGGTGCACCCCGGCATCCTGGAACAGACGCAGGATCAGCCAATCACACGGTGACTCCACAATCACCGTGGTGCCCCGCAGGCCCAGCACCTCGATCAGAATGTCCAACACCCCGCGCAAATCGGCACCGATATACACCTCGTCGGCGTGCCAGCAGCGCGTGGGCGATGTGGTGTAGCGCGCCGCCAACGCCGCGCGCAATTCCCACACGCCGCACGGCTGCGACCACGGCTGCAAGGGATGCGGATAGTGACGCACCAACTCGCGCTCCAATCGCAACAAGCTGCTATCCAGGGATGCCAGCAACGCCGGCTCATCGCCGCTGAGCACCAGCATGCCGGGGCGACGGGCCGCCGCGTAGAGGCGATCGAGCAAATCGCCGCCCGCCCAGGCCGACGGGCTCACCGACAGCGGCCAGGCGTAATAGCCCGATTTCGCCACCGAATAGACCCTGCCCTCCTTCTCCAACAGCGAATACGCGTATTGGATCGTCGAGATCGATACGTTCAGGCGCCCGGCCAGTTGGCGCAAGGACGGCAGTTTTACCCGGGCATCGGTACTGACCTGGTTGATCAGGCTGATCATGTAGCGATAGACCGCCTGATACGCGAAGTCAGCCTGCCGCTCGCCGCGCAGGCTCATTGACCGGACAATTGCAGGGCCTGCGCAGGGTTGCGGGCCGTTGCGCGGGCGCCGCTCGGTTTACTGCCCGTAATGACCATCGGCCGTTTCTGGTACAGGTGCAGCAACAGCGGCAGCGGCAAGCCACTGGTGTCCACCACCCACTGCTGCAGCATGTCGGCGCAGGGCTTGCCCTGCAGCAGTTTGTGCAGCTCAGGCAGGGCCACCAACATGCCGGGATGGCACTGGCGCAAATAGCTTTCGAGCCGTTCGCCATGATGGATAAACGGCGAGAACAGCAGGCAAGTCAGCTGGGTTTCATCCAGGCCGAAAAACTGGTTGGCCTGGGTGGCCGACAAGGTGCGGCCATCACCGGTGCAAGCCTCGGCGAACATCGCCTCGCTCAGGTGCAGGCGGCGCATGAACGGAGCCACCTGCTGAATAAAGCCTTCGACGCCCATTTCGTAGTCCAGCGTGCGCAGGCACTCGGCCTGCAACCCACGCAGGTGGGCCATCAGCAAGGGATGGGAAAAGGCCGGATGGCTGAAATGAAAGCCCAGGGCGTCAGGGGTGTGGGCCATGAACTCGGTGAGCAAGGACGACGACCGGGGGTCGACGCCATCGAGCAGGTCGGCAATGCCGATGTACGCCAAGTGGCGGTGGCCGGCGAGACTGGGCGTGACGCGCGGCGCATGTTCTTCGCCGTACAGGTCGTCGTAGTAAGCGGTGCTCCATTCTTCCATGCGCGCGAACAAGCCGTTGAGCGACTGCGGCCAGGCTTTGGGGGCGGCGACACCGGTGCCCAGCGCGGTCTTCTTCAGCCAGGCAAGCAAGTGGCTCTGTTTGCGTGGCGAATCGCCACTGACCAGCGCATGCACACCGCCGCGCCAGGTGCTGGCCCGCTGGTAGAAATCCCCCAAGGCCAGGTAGGTGTCATTGCTCAGCGCCGCGCGACAGTCTCCGGCGGTCATGTGCCCCACCATCACCCGATTGCGCTGGCTGATTTCACGCCCGGCGGCATTGGCCGGACGAAGGTGGTTGAAGGGGTGAACGTCGTGGTTTTCCACCATCAACAACTCCACGCGCGGGTCGTCGTGGAGAAACAGGCGGCTGTAGCCTCGATTGAGGGTGTCGAGCCTGCTCTCGGTCATGCCGGGGTAGCGCAGGGTCGCGACCCGCAAGTGAAAGGTACGCGGGGCCCGGCCGGCAATACTCAGTTGCGCAGCGCGCAGCAGCGCCAGGGTGTAGCTGCTGACCTCGCCGCCGCCGTGGGCGATCAGCACCTTGTAATCCCCCACCTGTTCCATGCCACCCGCCGCGACCACGATGCGCTGGATCAACAATTGAAGTGCAGTACGTTCAGCGCGATTAAAGTGCCCGATCAAGCGTTGCAGAACTTGCTGGTAAACATACGTCATGGCTTGTTCGTGAATAGTGCTCATCATTCTACTACCTGAGTTGAAATATCAGTTTCAAGCAACTGCTGACAGTGTTTGCTTGAGCTATTGCGCAGATAAGAAGTTCGCCCGCCGCCAGGTGCACCGATGAATAGACACTAGCACCGCGCAACAAAACGACACGGATCTCCTCGGGCATGGCTCACGCCTGGAAAACGCACAGACAGCCTTTATTACTGGGCCGAAGCGCGCCGAGGCGGCCATCCTAGGACTATTCCGACGCCCTCCTACGCACCTTTATCCAACAACTTGAAGAAACATCCGACAAATTGATTCGAGCAACTTCTGGCTGTCCACACTGTGAACTTCCCCTGCAAGTAAGTGCTCGCCCTGCACCACGTCTCGGCTGCGCGATGAGTTCGAAGCCCTCGCGGATGACGCATCAAATAGTCAATCATTGCTCAGTCCTTGAGATGAAAGTGAAGGGCAATTATCAGCGCTGGAATAATGATTAATAGATACAGAAGCTGGCCGAATACCAGTGCAGATAGACAACGCCGCAGGCGTTAATGACGCGCACACAACAACGCCGCGCTGGAATTCAACGCGGCGTCAGGGGAAAAGCCAGGAATCAGGGGCTCAAATGCAGGGAGGTCAACTTGAAGCCTGCGCGGCTTCAGCCCTGTCAAATGGCGCATTTGCCCCATGCGCCAGCGGTCAGGAACACTCGTTTGCGAATATTCCTACGCCTTAAACAGCTTCAACCTGCAGTGCCACACGCTCGCGGCACGGGCATTCGTCCATGTAGCGGTGTGCTTCCACGAACTGATTGAATGGAAACACCGTGGTTTTCAGCGGTACCAGCACGCGGTCAGCAGTCAGCTGGTTGATATCCCGCAGGGCCCGCTGCAAGGCGACCTGGTCCTGGATGATGCCCAGCTCAGGCTTGCCGGTGAAGTTACCGATGCAATGCACAAAGAACTGAATGTTCTTCTGGAACGCCGCGCAGGCCGGGAATGGCGTCTGGTTGCCACCTTGCAGGCCATAGAGCACCAGGCTGCCACGTGGCGCCAGCACATCACCGAGCAGCGACATCTGCGGCCCGCCCAAGCCATCGAACACCACGTCCACGCCGCGGTTGTCGGTGAACTTGTTGATCTGCATCAGCAGGTCCTGTTCTTCGGTGACGATGACTTTCTCCGCACCGAGGGACAGCAGGTATTCGCGCTCTTCGCTGTCCTTGGTCGCGGCAATCACCCGCACACCCAGGGCTTTGCCCAGTTGCACAAAGGAAGGGCCAGCGCAGTGGCTGGCGTCCGTCACCAGGGCAAATTGGCCGGGCTTGACGCGTGCCAGGTCCACATACGCAAAGTAGGCGATCAGCAGCGGCGTGTAGTGCACGCTCGCTTCAATAGGGCTCAAGACATCCGGGTAGCGGGTCAGGGCCGAACGGGGCAGGACGATCTGTTCGCCATACACCGGGTAATCATTGGGGCTCTCGGCCGGAAAACTGGCGACTTTATCGCCGACGGCCAAGTCATCCACGCCATCGCCTACGGCAACCACGACACCGGCCATCTCATGACCAAGGCCGGACGGCAGGCGTGCATGGGAGGACGCCAGGTTCTGGCGCCACAGAATGTCATACCAGCTGATGCCAATCGCTTCGACACGCACCTGCACTTCGCCCGGTGCGGGCTGCGCGGCTGCATGCTCTTCGCATTTGAGCACCTCGGCCGGACCAAACTTGTGAAAACGGATCGTGCGGGACATCGCAAACCTCGTCAAAGTAACCTCTAATGCCATGAACTCTATCTGGGCTTTCCAGGTAAGACCACCGGTCGCCGTTAATAGTCGACATGTCTGTTATTGATTCCGCAACTGAGGAATTGACCTCAAGTATCGTAGGAAAACTCAATTATCCTGTGCAGAGTACCAGCCTTTCCCCGTAAGATTCATGCCGGTCATTGTTCCTATGTGGCCGCTCTCGTCAAGTTTGCTGACTCTTCCAGGACACAAGATGAACCGTAACGACCTGCGTCGTGTCGACCTTAACCTCTTGATCGTATTCGAAACCTTGATGCATGAGCGCAGTGTGACCCGCGCTGCCGAGAAATTGTTCCTGGGCCAGCCGGCGATCAGCGCGGCATTGTCGCGCCTGCGTGGGCTGTTCGATGACCCGTTGTTCGTACGCACCGGCCGCAGCATGGAACCGTCGGCCCGCGCGGTCGAAATCTTCGCCCTGCTCTCCCCGGCCCTGGACTCGATTTCCACCGCCGTCAGCCGCGCCGCCGAGTTCGACCCGGCGACCAGCACCGCCGTTTTCCGTATCGGCCTGTCCGATGACGTCGAATTCGCCCTGCTGCCCCAACTGCTCAAGCGCCTGCGCGCCGAAGCCCCCGGCATCGTGCTGGTGGTTCGCCGCGTCAACTACATCCTGATGCCCGGCCTGCTCGCTTCCGGCGAAATCTCGATTGGCGTCAGCTACACCGCCGACCTGCCGGCCAACGCCAAGCGCAAAGTCCTGCGCCGCAGCCTGCCGAAACTGCTGCGCGCCGACAGCGTGCCGGGCTCCCTGAGCCTGGACGACTTCTGCGCCCGCCCCCACGCGCTGGTGTCGTTTGCCGGCGACTTGAGCGGGTTCATCGACGAAGAACTGGAAAAGCTCGACCGCAAGCGCCACGTAGTGCTCGCCGTGCCGCAGTTCAACGGCCTGGGCACCTTGCTCTCAGGCACCGACATCGTCGCCATCGTCCCCGACTACGCCGCCGAAGCCCTGACCGCCGCCGGCGGCCTGCGCGCCGAAGAGCCGCCGTTGCCGGTGCGCTCGTTTGAACTGCACATGGCGTGGCGAGGGTCGCAGGATAATGATCCGGGGGAGCGGTGGTTGCGGTCGCGGATTCAGATGTTCTTTGGCGACCCTGAGAGTCTCTAGGGGCCGGATCGCGGGCTGTTTATCCGATCACTTCTGCCTTTTCAAGGACCATGGAGATCCATCCACCTCCAGTGCATTGCTACATTGGGGGCATATCTGAGGGCATGCTTTGGATGGTTCGAAAAGGATGCCCCCAGTCTAAGGTCCAGCAGCCCAAATCTCGAAAAATCACACGCTGATGACGGGATTGGCAGGGGCAAACTCGGCGTAGGACTACAGGAAGTTGGCGATGGAAAACATCCCATTGAGCGCGATCCAGTCCCACGAGATGAGAATCAAATAAGCCAGAAAATTCAGCTAAAGAACCCAATGACGAATAGCTTATGAACACTTAAGCTGCGAGCTATTACAAGCAGCTCGAGGGTCGACTGATGTCATTTGATTTCCACCACCTTCTACTCGTTTTTACCGCCTACATTGTTGGAGCGGCAAGCCCGGGGCCCAGCAATATGCGGATCATGGGCGTTGCCATGCACCAAGGCAGAAAACCTGCGCTGATGCTTGCAGCCGGAGTGATCAGTGGTTCTTTTTTTTGGGGATCGATGGCCGCCACAGGCGTCTCGGCCATTCTGCTTCAGTTCGCAGAGGCACTCTTCGTGCTCAAGATCGTCGGCGGAGCATACTTGCTGTTCCTAGCCCTGAAAGCGGGACGTTCTGCCCTGACACCTGACGAGAAAATTGAGAAAGCGCTGGGCGCAGCACCGCCTATCTCGGGTTTTGGCCTCTACCGGCGGGGCTTGCTTATGCACCTGACCAACCCAAAGGCATTACTGGGTTGGATCGCCACGATGACGCTCGGCCTGGGACCACAAGCGACACCTGTAACAGTTATGATCATCCTGGCTGGCTGTGCCGTGTTGAGCATTTCTATTTTCTGCGGTTATGCGATCGTTTTCTCCACGGCACCGATGATTCGGGGTTATCGCAGGGCGCGCCGATGGATTGAAGGCACCCTTGCGTTGGTCTTTGGCGCAGCAGGTTTTAAGCTGCTGTTCTCGCGCGCGTGATTCAATGCCTGCTCTTGTAGGGATGGCCTAAGTTCGAAAGCCATCCACCAGCTGCTTGAGTCGTGTGGCTTGTCGTTCAAGATCGTCACAAGCAAGCAGTGTGGCCTGCAGGTTTTCCACCCCTTCCTGGTTGAGGTTTTTGATCTCGGTGATGTCGATGTTCAGTGAACCGATGACCGAAGTTTGCTCTTCAGTTGCTGTCGCCACCGACTGGTTGATTCCGTCAATCTCGCCGATGCGCTGACTGACGCTGCCCAGCCGCTCACCGGCCTGGTTGGCGATAATCACGCCGTCCTTACTGTAGCGCTCGCTTTCGTTCATGGTGAGTACCGCCTCACGTGCGCCCATCTGAAGCTCTGCAATCATTGTATGGATCTCTTGGGCTGACGTCTGCGTGCGGTAAGCCAGGCTGCGAACTTCGTCAGCTACAACAGCAAACCCACGCCCGGCTTCACCCGCCCGCGCGGCCTCGATCGCGGCATTGAGTGCCAGCAGGTTGGTCTGTTCGGAAATGCCCTTGATGACTTCAAGAATTCGACCGATATTTTCGGTCTTACCATTCAGCGCCTCTATGTTGCTGCATGACGTGCGGATTTTCCCAGAGAGCGCGCCCATGGCATTTATCGTTTGGGTCACCACCTCGCGGCCATCTTCAGCCTGGCACCGGGCATCCGACGCCTGAAGGGAAGCGTCACCCGCGTTACGCGCGATTTCCTGGGCCGCCGCGCCGAGTTCGTTAATCGCGGCCGCAATACTGTTGGTGCGATTGGCCTGGTCGTCCGAGTTTGACATTGACGCACTAGAGGTCTGCGTTACACGCCTGGCCACTTCATTGACATGCTCGGTAGCAGATGACACTTCACGTATTGAGTGCTGAATGCGTTCCACGAAAAGGTTGAAGTCTGCGGCCAGTTCTCCGAACTCATCTTTCGAATGCGCACTCAAGCGGCGGGTAAGGTCGCCCTCTCCCTGGGCGATATCCCGCATGGTTGTACCTATCAACCTCAGGGGCCGCATCAGTACGCGAATAAGCAAGCCCAGCAAAAGCAGCGTGGTCGCAACGGCAATAACCATCGACAAAATGGCGGAAGTGCGAAAGTCATCAAGTGCCGCATAAGCTTTGCTTTTGTCGATGGACAAACCGATATACCAGTTCACCGAAGGCAGTCCCTTGATCGGCGAGAACATCAAAATTTGAGGTTTTCCGTCCTGCTCCGTCTCGCTGATATGGGAGCTAAGTGATGGCGTGTTCAGGGGGTAAATATCGCTCAATTGCTTCATCACCCGTTCTTTTTCTGGATGAACCAACACCCTGCCATCTGCGTTGACCAGAAAGGCATAGCCAATTCCACCTAGGTCGAGCGAGCTGACAATGGTCGCCAGCGTCTCCAGTGTAAGATCCCCGCCTACCACTCCAAGCGGCTGGCCGTCCTGACTGACCGGCGTTGCAATGGTCATCATCAGTTGCCATGTCGTCACATCGAGGTAAGGCTCAGTCAGCGTTGTCCCTCCTGCAGCCATTGCGTCGGTATACCAAGGCCGGGTGCGAGGATCGTAATCAGCAGGTAGATCGTCCTTTGGCCGGATGACGAAACTACCGTTACGACTGCCTAGATAAGTGAAGGTAAACGTCGATAGCAACGACCTCTGCTCCAGCAGCCGCGTGATGTTTTGCGACGCGGGATCATTGGCAACCTCCTGGGCAACATGATCTATTAGAAGTACCCGCCCAGAGAGCCAGAACTGAACGCTTGCAGCCGTGATCTTGCTCATTTCTTCTAGGTGGTTTTCAAGGTTCGAGCGGATGGTTTTGCGCTGAATCGAGTCGTTGTAAAGCGTAAAAAGCGAAAACGCTGCGACAACAACGAATGATGCCGCAAGCAATACCTTATGACTGAACTTCAGGTTCGCAATCATCATGGTTTATCTCTAGGCGTGGAGTGTTGTAATTGTTATGCGATACCAAGGTGCGTCGATGACGGCTTGATGACGGCCAACTGTGGATAGGCCACCAGTTTCTCGATGTGCAGTTCAGTGCTCTCCAGCCAGGACTCAGTGACTGATCGGAAATGCTCCATATCCCGGCAGCGTATCCGCAGGCAGTAATCAAGCGCACCACTCACCAGGTGACACTCAATGACTTGCGGGCAAGCACTGACAAGCGCCTCAAACATCTTTTGCGTGCTGCATGCTCTGCCGTCTGCCAGTGTCACTAGAACCACCAGTGACAAACCGGGCGATAGCTTATGCTCGTCAATGAATGCCCCGTAGCCGCGGATGACGCCCAGCCTTTCCAGCCTGCGAACGCGTTGCTGACAAGGGCTCTCGCTCAAGTGCACCAGCGAGGCAAGTTTTTTATAGGTAATACGCCCGTTACGGCGCAGTACATCGACGATGGCCTCGTCGATGCGTCCCAAACACTCCGGGGGCCCGTGGATCTTCCTTCCGCTGGTCATAGCCAAGGTATTTCACTTCAGCCCGTTGGAGAGAAACTGCTGCAGGCGTTCACTTCTGGGATTATCCAGGATCTCAGGTCCGCCCTGCTCTTCGACCAGTCCCTGATGAAGAAACAGCAGTTGGTTCGACACTCTGCGTGCAAACCCCATTTCATGAGTCACCATGATCATGGTGCGCCCCTCTTCAGCAAGCCCCTGGATGACTTTGAGCACCTCGCCCACCACCTCAGGGTCAAGCGCCGAGGTGGGTTCGTCGAACAGCATGACTTCGGGCTCCATGGCGAGGGCGCGGGCGATCGCTACCCGCTGCTGTTGACCTCCGGAAAGAAACGCAGGGAACTGATCGGCAACACGGGCAGGCAAGCCGACTTTATCCAAGTACCGCCGGGCACGATCTTCTGCGTCTTTTTTGCTGACGCCTAGCACCCGCCGCGGGGCAATGGTGATGTTTTCCAACACGGTCATGTGTCCCCACAGGTTGAAATGCTGGAAGACCATGGCCAAGCGGGTACGCAGCCGTTGCAGCTCACGGTCATCCGCCACACGTAATCCTGCATGATTTTTAACCATGCAAATTGGTTTGCCATCCAAACTCATGGCACCGTCGTTGGGTGTTTCGAGAAAATTGATACAGCGCAGGAACGTACTCTTTCCCGAACCGCTCGCGCCGATCAGGCTAATGACATCGCCCGTTTTGGCCTGCAGGGAAACACCCTTGAGTACTTCATGGGTACCGTAACTCTTATGTAGTCCGTCAACCGTCAATTTGTACATGTTCGCAATCATCCTCTAAGCGGGTTGGGAGCGGCCCTGTCAGATACAGGGCTCAGTGAGTCGGCCCTAAAAAGGCCAGCCAATGACGTTCGGCAATTCGGAACACTCCGACCAACGCAAAGGTGACCGCCAGGTAAATCAGTGCCGCAATCCCAAACGATTGAAAGGTTAAAAAGGTCGCTGAGTTCGCGTCACGGGCAACTTTGAGAATGTCCGGCACCGTGGCGGTGAATGCCACCGTGGTTGAGTGCAGCATCAAGATCACTTCGTTGCTGTAATACGGCAGCGAGCGACGCAAGGCTGACGGCATGATCACAAACGCATAGAGTTTCCATCCCGAGAGGCCATACGCTTTTGCCGCCTCGACTTCGCCATGAGCGATGTTGCGAATGGCCCCGGCAAATATCTCGGTGGTGTAAGCGCACGTGTTCAGAGCGAAGGCAAGAATGGTGCAGTTCATTGCATCGCGAAAGAATGCGTCCAACACAGGCTGAGCGCGTATTGCGGCGAGGCTGTAGATTCCGGTGTAGCAGATCAGCAGTTGGATGTAGAGCGGTGTCCCCCTGAACAGGTAGGTATAAAACTGCACTGGCCAGCGCACGTAAAACCTGGGGGACACGCGTGCGATGGACAATGGAATAGATACGATAAAGCCGATGAAAAGCGATGCGCTGAGCAACCATAGTGTCATGGCCAGACCAGTGATTTGCTGGCCATCGCTGTAGACGAATGACCTCCAGTACTCCTGCAGTAGTTCGATCATCGCACTGCCTCCCGTAAACCCGCGGCGTAGTGTTTTTCCAGACAGCGCAGGACGAAGTTGGAGATGCTGGTGATGATCAGATAGGTCAGTGCAGCCAGTACCAGGAAAAAGAACAATTGATAGGTACTTTTTCCTGCGTCCTGGGCAGCCTTTACCAAATCAGCCAGGCCGATGATCGACACCAATGCGGTGGCTTTAAGAATTACCATCCAGTTATTACCCAGCCCCGGGAGGGCAAACCGCATCATTTGCGGGAATACCACAAAGCGAAAACGCTGGGCGCGACTTAACCCATAGGCAGTAGCGGCTTCGACCTGTCCACGGGGTACGGCCAGCATGGCGCCGCGGAAAGTTTCGGTGAAATAGGCGCCGTAGATAAAACCAAGGGTGATGATTCCTGCGACGAAGGGATTGATTTCGATGTACTGCCAGCCCAATGCCACTGTGATGACCGTCAGCCAGGTTTGCAGACTGTAGAAAATCAACAGCATCAGCACCAGATCCGGCACCCCACGAATCAGTGTGGTGTAGAGCTGCGCGGGCATACGCAGCAGCTTGAGACTGGACAGTTTAGCGCTGGCGCCCATCAACCCGAGCAATACGCTAAGCAAAAGAGAGCACAGGGACAGCTTGACGGTCATCCAGGTGCCTTCGAGCAGCAGCGGGCCGAAGCCTTGCAAGCTGAATGCAGAGAGCCCCAATGCGCCTAATAATGGTTCAAACATGATCAACAACCTATAGCGAAAACGCCCATCCAGCGGACGAGCGCCGGGTGGTTATTTGCCGCGGTAAAGATTCAGATCGCCAAAATGCTGCTTCTGGATCGAATCATAGGTGCCATCGTCGTGAAGAGCCTGGATCGCTTTATCCAGCAAGGCCTTGAGCTCTGTATTGCCCTTGGCGATGCCGATGGCTGTTTTGGAGGGAAGATAAGGGCTCTCGACCGACGGGCTCATTTCGTAGTCAGCGCCCTGGGGGGAGTTGATAAAACCCAGTTGGGCTTGAAGCGCATCCTGAAGGGATGCATCCAGCCGCCCCGCTACCAGGTCGTAATACACCTGATCCTGGTTCTGATAGGACTGGATTTTTATCCCGGCTTTGTCCAGCACGGCCTTGGCGTAAGCTTCCTGGATACTGCCTTGAAAATAGCCAACCGTTTTGCCTTTGAGTGATGCCACATCCGTGCTCAGGTCCGACCCCTTCTTGAACACATAGGACGTGAATCCGGAGAAAAGCTCGCTTGAAAAATCAATGGCTTTTTCACGAGTGGCCGTCACGGTCATGGATGACAGGATACCGTCGAACTTGCCGGCCCTGAGGCCTGGAATCAGGCCATCAAAATCGCTTTCCACCCAGATGCATTTGACTGAAAGCTTGGCGCAAATCGCGTTGCCCAAGTCAATATCAAATCCCTTGAGGCTGCCATCGGCGGCCTTGGACTCAAACGGCGCGTAATTGGCATCTACGCCGAAACGCAAGGTGGAGTATTCTTTGGCAGACACTGCACTTGTGCACAACGCCAAGCCCATTACTAAACATAGCTTCTTTAGCGAAATCATAATTACATCCCTAGATATTGTAGTTGGATTAAGGGCAGTAAACATCCGACAGCATTAACCATGACGCTCGTTATTATTTAGCGAGACCTGCGTCTGGACTTGAACGTTACCTGAGTACGGCGACTTTACGAATATGGCAAATTGAACGTTATCACGAGCAAAATGCTCGCCTTTCAAGCAGACACCAATTTCATCATTAACAGTCCACTGACAATCAATACGGCGGCCACGATACGCAACAGCGTGGCGGGTTCACCCATGAAGAAAATACCTGCAGCAAAAGCTCCCACAGCGCCGATCCCCGTCCAGATGGTGTATGCCGTACCCAGCGGCAAGCTCTTCATCGAGAAGGACAACAGCGCAAAACTGGCAATCACGGTTACAAATGTAATGACCGTGGGCACTAATCGCGTAAACCCTTCAGATTGCTTCATCGAAAAAGCCCACACCACTTCAAATACTCCTGCAATGATCAAACTCACCCAAGCCATGAGCAACTCCTAAACGATAAAAAACGCATAGACTGTTCGCGCCAGACGCAATTAAAACGTCAACGTTATTAAAAAGACCCCCGCGAGGACGGGGGTAAAGACGGGTTGACCAAACCCTAGTTTCGTGATGTTTTCAACTCAATCACTTGAATGTTGCGTCCAGCGCGAACGCAATATCCTTGATCAAGTCATCTGGATCTTCCAATCCGACTGAAAAGCGCAAATGACCGTACTGGCGGAACTCTTCGGGGTACTTGTCAAAGCCACCTCGACCCTCTGCACCTACGTGCACGATCAGTGATTCGTCGTGCCCTAATGAAACGGCCGACGTGATGATGCGCAGGTTCGATACAAAGCGGTTCTGGGCATCAGGATCACCCTCTACGGCAAACGCCATCACTGCACCATAGCCCTTGCCCGCAAATTGCCGGCGCGCCAACTCGTGCTGTGGATGGGAGGACAAACCGGGGTAGTAGACGTAGGCAATCCGATCGTCGTTGTCCAGAAAGTGAGCCAACTTCTCGGCCGAGTTCAGCAATTGCTTTAAACGCAGAGGCAACGTGACCGATCCGCGCATTATCATCCATGCATTGAACGGAGAAATGGTCGCACCGAGGTCAACCAAGGCATCGTTCTTGATCTTGTTGATCAACTGGTTGGAGCCGATCACCACCCCACCCATGGCATCACCATGACCATTGATGTACTTGGTCAATGAGTGAATGACAAAGTCGACGCCGTGTTGACTTGCACGGAAAAATGGAGGGGGCGTGAACGTGGCATCTACAGAGATCAGCGCGCCATGGGCGTGTGCAATTTCAGCCAATGCGGCAATGTCTGCAACTTTCGTGGTGGGGTTGGCGATCGTTTCAGTGTGGATCAGTTTGGTATTGGGCCGAATGGCATTACGCACCGATTCGAGGTCACCGACATCCACGAAGGTGGCTTCAATGCCGTAACGCTCAGGCAGGAGTTCGGCGAAAAGCCGCCAGACCGCCTGGTAGGTGATGTCACTGACAATGACATGGTCGCCACTTTTCAGGAATGAAAAAAACACTGAGTGCAACGCCGCGACACCGGTCGCGAATACCACCGCATCTTCACACCCTTCAAGGGCCGCGAGTTTTTTCTCAAGGCAGACCTGGTTGTGACCTTGATTGCGTGTGTACACGAGCCCATCCGGACTCGACCAGTCCATGGTCGCGGGGTCTTCCGGCAAGAGATAGGAGTTCGCCATAACCAATGGCGTACGGACGGCGCCACTGGTGACATCCGCGACATTGCCGCCATGAACAGCCAGCGTCGCTGCAGATAATGTCGAAAGATTGTGCTTGTCGGGGCGCATGTCGTTTCCTCTTTATTGTTGTGTGTTTCATTCTTGAGTTGAGCGAGTTGCTTAGCTTCCACTCACACCGTTAATGCAAACGACCTTGGGTTGGGTCATGTCTTCGTAAGCGAAACGTACGCCCTCACGGCCCATGCTCCCGTACTTGAAACCGCCGAAAGGCATTGCATCAAAGCGGTAGTCGGAAGAGTCGTTGATCATCACCCCGCCCGCCTCCAGTCGTTTAGCGGCGGTCAATGCAACCTTCAGATTGCTGGTGAAGATCCCGGCATGCAGGCTGTATTCAGGTTCGTTAGCCAGCGCCAATGCTTCATCCAGGGAGCCGACGCGCTGGAGGATGACTACCGGACTGAACACTTCTTCGCACCACAACTTGCAATGGCGGTCGACACGTTCCAGCACGGTCGGTGAATAGAGCGAGCCGTTGCGTGTGTTGCCAAACAACAACGTGGCGCCTTTGGCAATGGCGTCATTGACCACTTCCTCGGTACGCTTGGCTGACGCCTCGGTAATCATCGGCCCTACGTCCGTCTGCTCATCAGCAGGGTTGCCGACGATCAACTTAGAGGTCTGTTCAACAAAGCGCGTTTTGAAGGCTTCATAGAGTGAGGCCTCGATGAGGATCCGTTGGGTACCGATGCAGTTTTGTCCGGCCGCCCAGAAAGCCCCCGACACGCATGAATCAACGGTTTCATCCAAATCACAATCAGCCATCACGATGACCGGCGCATTACCGCCAAGGTCCATCGCTAGCTTCTTGAGGCCAGCTGTACGAGCGATCTGCTCACCCGTGACAAAGCCGCCGGTGAAAGACACCATGCGCACCGCACGGTGGGCCACAAGAGCCTTGCCCAGGGCGGCGCCGCCTGTTGCGACGGTGGCAACAACCGGAGGCAGACCCGCGTCGATCAAGCACTCCACCAGCTTGATCGCTGATAGCGGTGTGAGCTCAGACGGCTTGAGAACAACTGCATTTCCTCCTGCAATGGCAGGCCCCAATTTATGCGCGACCAGGTTAAGCGGGTCGTTGTAAGGGGTGATGGCAACGATGACGCCCAACGGTTCACGGGTGAACCAGCCCTGACGAGATTCAGACCCGACATAGGCGTCAAAAGGAATGACTTCACCGGCATTGCGCTTGGCTTCTTCGGCGGACAACTTCAAGGTATTGACGCATCGCAACACCTCCTTTCGCGCCTGCTTCAGCGTTTTTCCTGACTCCGCGACGATCAGTTTGGCAAAGGAGTCCTTGTCACGCTCGACTGAGCTTGCGGCCTTTTCCAAGATACGCGCACGCTCATGGCGCGGCAGATCCTTGGCAATCAAGGCACCTAAAATGGCGGTGTCAACTATCGTGGTAGCGGATGATGCGGGTATGTCTGCCACTTCACCCACTTTGCTGCCGTCAAACGGGCTGAGCACCGTAATGGCCTTATAATCAGCAGCGAGCGAGAGACTCAAGCTATTCATGATTACTTACCTGACGTGGTTTTGTGGTTGTGGATGCTTACGATGTCGGCGAGCAAGGCAAATGCGGTTTCAAAACGACCTGCCCCCGCACCCACTACAGTGACGGGACCGAGAATGGCCGTGCTGAAGGTAATTGCGTTGGTGGCTCCGCTCACGGCTGAGAGCGCGTCGCTCGCCGGCAAGAGCTTCGGACTCACTGATGCTGAAATCGAACCATCGCTCCGTTTCTCTGCGCTGCCAATCAGCTTCCAGCGGGCATTTGCTTTCGTCGCCTCGGCAATATCCTTGGCCGTGATTTGAGAAATCCCTTTGCACAGGACGTCGCTTGGTTTGAGTTTTGCGCCTAGCAGTTCATTGGCGAGGATGACAACCTTCAAGCGCACATCGTGCCCTTCTACATCCGCTGTTGGGTCAGCTTCGGCATACCCCAATTCCTGCGCTTTTGCGACGGCACTGGAGAAGTCCAACCCCGTCTCCATGCTGGAGAGGACAAAGTTTGAAGTACCGTTGAGGATCCCCTTGAAGCCGGTGATTTCCGAGCCTGCCAGTGACTCCTTGGCCAAACGGATAACCGGGGTCCCGCTCATGACAGAACCTTCAAATTCAAAGCGGGCGCCGGTGCTATCGGCCAGCGTCTTCAAGCTTTGTGCATGCAGCGCCACGGGCCCTTTGTTCGTGGTCACGACACTGACGCCCTTTTCCAGAGCCCAGCGGCAGAAGGTCGTAGCCGGTTCACCATCCACAGGATTGGTGAACGTTGCCTCAGCGACAATATCGGCGCCAGAGAAGCGGATAACGGTTTCGTTTGCCGGCTCAGCAGTCCCGCCGGCCAGGGTCCTGAAACTGCCTTTAGCAGCAGGCACTGCTGCCAATTCACGAGCGTCCAGGCCGTCTTTGTTAATGATCGAACCGAGGTAAAGGTCACTGACACCGACAATCTTCAAGGTAAAACCTAATTCATCGGCCCAACGCGAATTCTTATCGGCAATAAGCTGGGTCAGCGCGCGGTTAACGCCACCAAATCCAAGCAACGCAATTTTGTATTCAGTCACGACAGGGTTCTCATTGTTATGTTGTGGTGCTGAGATAGTAAGCCGCCAACTTAACTTTACGAATATGGCAAACAGAACGTTGTTGCGAGCAAAATGCTCGTACAACAGCGCAACTTGCTATTTTGTGCTCGACAGAACAAAAGACGTTACGGTATTCAGGACTCCCGGCAGCGTCGAGATCTCACTCCATACCCTGTGGATACGATCTGCATTCATCGCCTGAACCGTCAGTACAATATCGAGGTCGCCACTCATCACATTGCAGGAAATAACTTCAGGCATTGCACCAACGGAACGAACAACTTCTGAATCTCGCATACGATCCTTACGATAAACGAAGATTAATGCATTAATGGGTCCTGCATCAGCTGAAGGCATACCTTTAATAATTGTGTAGCCTCGGACATACCCATCGCGCTCCAATCGCTCAATCCGCAGCCTGACTGCGTTCCTGGACAAATTGACTTTTAGGGCAATATCGTTGTGGGCCAACCGTGCATTGCGAGTTAGCTCCTCCAAAATCTTTTCATCAACTTTATCTAAAACACGTTTCATCTCTGGCTCCGGACTTATAACGAGTGAGACTCCGTGTCTTTTGATAATGCCCTGACCAGTGAGATCAGCGACCTGACGTCGTTGGGAATTGAAGTACAGTCTTGTTCAGCAACTACAGGAACACCAATTGTATTTAGGTGGCCAACAATCTCTGACTTTTGGGTTACAGTGCCAACTTTCGACGGATGTGTGGTTGCCAGGCAAATCATGGGGATCATCAAGCTGCGTCTGCTTACACGTGCAGCGCGCAAGCCGATGGCGGTATTGGGACTGACCAGATATCCACTCTCTGCAAAGACCTCATGAATACAACTGAATGCGTCTGCATCGTCCACAGCCAGTGAGTCAAACAGTTTGCGTGCCTCCAACCATTCATCCTGCGCTAACTGAATAGTTCCCTCGCCTTCTAGCAACTGCATATTACGAGCTACTTTTTCTCCGCATCGATTTAAAATGCTCCACTGTAGGCGCTCAAAATTAGAGGCTAATGAAACATTCATCGTGGGAATTTTGGTAGCACGAATTTCATTTCGACTGTACAGATTTGATTGGAGAAAGTTATGCAGTCCGGCGTTAGTATTCGTGGCAACGATAAGCTGTCGAATCGGCAGTCCCATTTGCTTGGCAATATAACCAGCGTACAGGGCGCCAAAATTTCCAGTCGGGACACTGAAAGCAATCTCTCTTTTAGGCGCACCGAGCTGAAGAGCAGAATAGAAATAGAAGGAGAGGTGCGCAAGTACGCGAACCCAATGCACTGAGTTGAACGAAATAAGATGATGCCGTGCATTATTACTTTGTTTCAGGAACTGCTCACACAAACGATGACAATCAGAATAGTCTCCGTCGACCGCAACATTCACAACATCATCTTCGTGCGTACTCAGTAAGCGTATGCGATCCTCCGCCGTTAACCCCATGGAAGGATGCAATACCAACAACGTAACGCCCTTCATTCCCGAAAATGCTTTTATTGCTGCGGCGCCAGTATCTCCACCTGTACAACCTATAATCAGCGCCTTCTTACCAGACCTGAGTAAATCATGATCGATAAAGCGAGACATCAACTGAAGGCCAACGTCTTGGTAGACGCCTGACGGCCCATGAAACAATTCGAGTATCCACTCGTTACTTGCGGTCTGGTACAGCGGTGTCACTGCGTTGCTTTTAAAACAATCAAAAATCTCCTCAAGCATCCGAGACAACAGATCCTGCTCGATCCATCCCCCCAGAAAGGGCTCGATTACGTAGCGAGCCAATTCATGGAAGGGCAACCATTCGAGCTTTGAGAGCTCCTCCTTTTTGAAGCGGGGAACCTTGTGCGGCACGTACAAACCACCGTCAGGCGCGTACGCCCCCATCAGCACCTCGCTGAATTCGTACGTTCTACCAGGGGTCCGTGTGCTGACGTATTTCATGATCCAAGACACCCTCAAGCCATTTCCGAGCCGGCCGCCTGCAAGCTGGGGCTTCTGCGGAATTCAATGCGGTAGCGTTAATCGCCTTTGATCCAGCTTCATACCAATGACCATAAAAGTCAATATATCGACTATTATATCTCGCTAACGGTATTCCGTTCCCGTTACACGAACCCCCCTTTTGTCCAAGCCCATGGGATGTGCGAGGGCCGACAATGCTTAGAAATGGGAGAACACCATGTGTGCCAAGAATCTGCTGCACTCGCTTTATCAGTACAAGGCATGGTCTGAGGATGTGTTATTCAGGTGCTTGAAAGCGCCCATTTCGCAGTCGTTTCCTGTGGAAATGGAGAAGGCCTGTTATTGGCTCAGGCACATCAATATTGTGGACCAACTATTCATCGCCAGACTGCAGGGAAAACCGGAGGAATTTGACGACGTCGTCACTGAGCAGCGGCAAGACATTCGTCAGTTGGAAGAGGCTTTCACAGCGGCAAATCAATGGTTTGTCGATTACACGAAATCAGTCACTGCAAAGGAGCTGTCTGAACCGGTGGAATTTATTTTCAAGGATGGCAAACCCGGCAACATGACCAAAGAACAAATCCTTGCTCATGTGCTTTCTCATGGCCTGCAGCATCGAGGAAGTGTTAGCACGATCCTACCCAGGGAAATCCTGGAGGGACACCAAGATCATTTCACAACGTTTTTGAAACTGTAGGCAGTTGGATTTCTGCCTCCTCAACCATGATGAGGCAGAGTGTTCACCGCAGTGCTCAGCTCAATTCGAGCGCGTCTATCACCGCTGCAATTTGCTTGCGTCCTTCCCCTTCGATGGTTCTAAGCGGCAAAGGCACGCTCGGAGAGTGAGTAATGCCGCGTAGCTCCGCTGCCGTGGCTATCACGCGAAAGCTACCGCCAAATTGGCTGAACAATGCCCAAAGCGGCTTCAAGGATTCGGAGAGGCGCATAGCCTCAAAGGCGTCACCTGACAATGCTGCTCGTGTGATGGCGAGCGCCGTATTGGGGAACAAACCGCCCATGACCGAATACCAGGCATCGCAGCCGGCATTCATTCCAACAGCGGCAAACGCATCGCCGCTTATTCCAATAGTCACGTGACTCGGAATCAATTTCCGCAGGCGCTCCACACGCTCCCTGGCCAGATGTGGCGCCTCGGGGACGCCAGGGATTTTGATTGAGCTGACATTGGGTAGCTCTGCAATACGCCCGTGTAACTCATCGGTAAATTCGAAATGAGTGGTACCAGGATTGTCATAGACACATAGCGGGATTGAGACGTTGGCCGAAACCATTTCGTACATCGAGAACACATCGTCCTGAGTCAGTTTTTGATATGACACGGGTGGCAGCAGCAAGGCTTTGACCCCCACGGCTTGCGCATCCTCAGCCAGCAGCAAAACGTCGCGTGTACGCAGCGCGCCGATGCTCACCATCACAGGCACGTCCTCCGCGGCCTCTACTGCCAACTGAGCAACTCGAGAACGTTCGGCTCGAGAAAGATACGCGTAGCTTCCGGTGGATCCTAGAGCCCCGATGGAATCTACTTTAGCTGCTACCAATTGCTGCACAAGACAAGTAAAAGCATTTTCGTCCACACCCTGCTCATCCATAGGGGTCAGAGGAAATGCACTAAGACCGGTAAACATCGTCATCACTCCTTGCAGTGGTCTATGGACTATTTGGCCCCAGGACCAATCAGTGAGCTTTCGATCTGGACGCCTGGCATCATTTGCTGCAACCCTTCGATGAGTTTGTCCCCCGCTTCCGTCAGGGCTTCAAGCGGCATCGCCGGCAGACTCTCCAGAATGAACCACATGCTCCTCGCGTCAGCACCGAGACGGGTCCTGACACCTTGCCGCCAATTCCAGCGACGGCAGGTCACGCCTTTGTCATCGCGCCAGACAACCTCGCCGGCATCCGGATACTCGAAGGCAGCAGCCCCCTCTTTCATCGTGTCAAAAGCCTCAGTGCCATCAGCGACTACGAGCCGTGGGGAGCCCACATAGGCTTCAATGTTTTCCCCGCCAACCGGGATGGCGTACTCAATGCTGATTGCGTTGTAGAGATCGACGATGGGATCCAGGCTAGGCAAGCTGCCGTCACGTAAAACTCGTTTACGCAGCGCTTCAGCTGAACAAGGTGTGCGCTGCGGCTTGGCCCCAAACTTTCGAAAGGTCTCAGCCCATGCAGCCAGATGGCCTTCTCCCCAGCTTGGCCCACCTTCCTGCACAGCCTTGCAAGCACGGTCCAGCGCAGCCTGGGCCACCTCAGGATGAGCCAGTGGTGCAGCTTCCACCACGATACTCAGGGCCCTGAACTCCGGCGCCAGCTCGGCAACGGCTTGATCGATTAACGGCAGTACGGACAGCATCAAAAACCTCCAGGAACCTAAATGTCATTTCATGCTAGTCAGCGACGACCAATAAAGTCAATATAATGACCATTATCATCTACTATAACGGCTGAGCCGATTGACGGAGCTACTTATAAAGGCCGAGAATCCCAGCACATTTTTCTCATGACCTTCATCAATGACCACCAATACCAGCCTGTCGACTACCCCTGGCGCTGATGCTCATGCCGTCAGCCTGGCCGTTGCGCGCACACTTAAACAGGCACGCAAAACACAGAAGATCACGCTGGATGAACTTTCCCGCCGTGCTGGCGTGAGCAAAGGAATGGTTGTCGAAATAGAGAAATGTACGGCGAACCCCAGTATCGGCATCCTTTGCAAAATCGCCGCCGCGCTTGGACTGTCTGTTGCAGACATCGTCAATGTGACCGAAGCCCCATCCGCCCATATCATCGACAGCCAAGACATCCCCACGCTCTGGACCGGTGACCTGGGAGGAACGGCGCGCCTCCTGGCGGGAACGTCCGGCCCTAATATGATCGAGCTGTGGCGTTGGGAAATGCATCCAGGCGAATCTTTCGCTTCACAGGGGCATCCTCAGGGCACGCTTGAACTGTTTCATGTGGAGAAAGGCACGCTGAAATGCGTGGTAGGGGAAACAGAGTTGGTCATCCCTGCGGGGAGTTCGGCAGTGGCGAAAACCGATGTACCTCATTCCTATTCCAACGCTGGCAGATCCAAGTTGGTGTTCACCATGTCCGTGACGGAGATGCATCAGTAGATACCGGCAGACTCGCAGCCAGTGAGCATGTGTAAGGCGGGCGAACCAGCCAATTTCAAAAGGGCTGCGCCACCGAAAGCCATCAAGCCCCACGTAGCATCACCGCCAGGGCGTGCACTCGCAATTGCGAGTGCATCGCATGCAACTGGGGGCAAAATTGGGGGCATATTTGATATTTTTCTGCCTGAAAATATCGTCCTAGAGCCTAGTCAAAATGTTTTTTGGCGATCCCGATAGCTTGTAATGGAGGGTTTAGCGGAGCGCTGAACAACCACATATTGCCTGCCATTGGTAGAAGGCAAAGGCTGGGTGTTCGTCTCGCCGGTCTATCCGGGACCTCCCATAAACCCGACCTCCATGCTCACGTCCTTTCAGCGTATCTGGCCAGAGTACGACATCACTGCCCACGCCTTTCGCGCCACCTACCGGACCTCTACCTCGACGAGCATTTGCATAGATCCGTTGTTTCACCAAATGCCAGGTGCGATCGAGGCAGTTTATGCGCGCAACTCCTAGTGCAGAGCCAGAAGGCGGCTCGACAATGGGCTGATTAGACCCATTGCGGCAAAATAATGGTGGACGCCCCAACCGCCCCGCGTAACGGCGTAGACCCTCAGTTATAAATATCGATAGAACCCAGCACGACAGCGGCTACAAACATCACCAGGCAGGTACCGATGCACCAGAAAATGGAGGCGCGCTGGTTGTCGCCGTAGTCCACATCCAGGAGGCCGCACAGCAGATAAGTAGAGGCTACCAGTGGGCTGAGAAGGTGCACCGGCTGACCGATCAGGCTCGCAATCGCCATCTCCTGAGCTTCGATGCCGTAATGGCTGGCGGTCTCGGCCAGGATCGGCAGAATGCCGAAATAGAAGGCGTCGTTGGTCAGGACATAGGTGAATGGCATGCTGATGAAGGCGGTGAACACCGACATGAAATGCCCGGCGGAATCCGGGATGACCATGATCAGGCTTTCGGAGATAGCTTTGACCATGCCGGTACCGGACATGATGCCGACAAAAATACCTGCCGCAAAAATCAGCGAGGTGACGGCCATGACGTTGTCGGCGTGCTTGCCGATCACCGCTTTCTGCGCCTTGAGCGTGGGAAAGTTGACCATCAGGCCCAGGGCAAAGGCGATGGTGAACAGCACCGGCAGTGGCATCAGGTTAAGCATCATCAGCGCGATCAGGGTGATGGTCAGCGCGGCGTTGAACAGAAAGCGCCAGTCACCCAGGCGAAACTCTGTGAACTGATCCATGAGCTCATCGTTGTCGAGCGTCAAGATCCCGAGGCGGCGTCGTTCTTTCAAGCCAAGCCAGAATGCACTGAAGATCACCCAGCCAAGCCCCGCGATCATGATTGGGATCATCTCGATAAACAGGTCGGTAATGTCGACGTGCATAGCACTGGCCGCGCGGGAGAACGGGCCGGCCCACGGCAGGATGTTCATCACACCAATGGTCAGGATCAGCACTGTCGCCATGACTTGCAGACTTATACCCGTACGGCGGTAGAGCGGGAGCATCGCTGCTGTGGTGATGATGTACATCGTTGCACCATCCCCGTCGAGGCCCACGCAAATGCCCAGGATCGCGGTGCCCACCACGATTTTCAGCGGGTCGCCCTTGACCAGCTGCAGGATCAACTTGATCAGCGGGTTGAACAGACCTGCGTCCGTCATCATGCAGAAATACAGGATGGCGAAGGTGAGCATGATCCCCGTCGGGGCGAGCATTTTCATGCCGTCGAGCATCATCGGGCCCAGGGCGGTGGAAAACCCGGCGAGGCAGCCGAACACGATAGGCACCAGCACGAGTGCAACCAGTGGTGACAGTCGCTTGCTCATGATCAGGTACATGAAGCAGGCGATCATTGTGTAGCTGAGGATCGTAAGCATGTGTCCCTCTTCTTATTGGTTTTGTTTGGGCAAAGCGCAGCCATTAGCGCGGTTCGAGGCGAATCGAATCCACGCGCCTTGGGCTTGCGTATCTGTAGTTACGTAGTGGCGTGCGAGAACATCGGCTTGCCAGGATGCTCCATGGCTATCTTGAGGATGTGGCCGGTTGAAGAGTCGGTGACGAACAGGTGCCGGTTGCCTTCACCGCCAAACGCCAGGTTGGTCAAGGTCCGTCCTTCGGTGCAGGACCGCAGGCGATAGAGAGGCACCGCATGGCGATCGAAGACCCATACGCAGCCATTACCCGCATCGCAAACGAACAGGTTGCCCTGGTCATCCAGTGCAATGCCGTCCGCGCCGCTCACCCCGCCTGCCATGGCCGTGAACACTCCGACCTTGGACGTCGTGCCGTCCGATTGAATGGGCAGGCGCCAGATCGAATTGCCCCGGGTCATGGCCACAAGCAATGCTTGCTCGTGCAGGTCCATGACCAGGCCATTGGGGCTCGGTCCGTTATCCAACAGACAATCCAGACGTTGGCTTTGCAGGTCATAGCGAAACACACGGCCACTGGGGTCGTGCATGCCGGTCTGGCCCTGGTCGGTGAAGTAGAGACGCCCTTCATGATCGAAAAACAGGTCATTGACGCCCTTGAAGCCCTCGCTGCGGCGGTGGGTAAGGAAAGGCTCAATGCGCTTGCTTAGCGGGTCCAGGACCAGGATGCCGCGCTTGTAGTCGGCAATGAAAATTCTGCCATCACCATGAATTTTCAGGCCATTGGGCCAGCCGTCGTACTCCACGACCAACTCCCACTCCCCCTGCGGTGAAATGCGAAAGATGCGGCCGTAGGGGATATCGGTCACGTAAAGATTGCCGGCCCGGTCGAAGGAGGGTCCTTCCAGAAAACTGGCAACCTTCTGGCCCGGTTTGTTGGCACGAACCCAATCCGAGTCGCCGTTGCGCCAGAACTTCTCGGGCAGCCGGGTGAAGACCTCGGTGGTCCTCTCCTGAGGTGGGGGATACAGGCTCATGGCAGCACTCCGCGTATCAACTGGCATCGTGACAAGGAAGGCGAACCTAATTGCTTCAGGTAACGCCTTGCCGTCCAGATGCACAGAGGTTTTTGTTTTTATTTGTTCTATCTGATAGAACAACATTCCTTCTAGCGGAATAACTTTCCAAGCATTTTGATTGCCTGTCAAGCGCGGGATTTCGCTGGGGCGTTGCGCGCGCAGAGCAAAAATTATTCCGCGGGATAACCAGAAACCCTTTGAAAGCGCCAGAGGCATGGGGGTGTGAGTGCATCAAGACAGCCGTTGACAGCAGGTATTTTCAAGGCCAATACTAGGAATAGAACAATATTCTGCCTGACAGAACAGACATAACAATACGTGCTTTTCCTAACCGCCGCATTGCGTGAATGTTCAACAGGCTGTCCCGCAGATGAGGAGAACCTACTGTGAAAGACGCCACTGAAATCGACATCCTGGTAAGTGAAGTGGGGCCGCGCGATGGCCTGCAAAGCGTCAACGCCATCATGTCTACCGAGCTCAAACTGGAATGGATAACGGCACTGGCAACAGCAGGCCTACGCGAGATCGAAGTGGGGTCGTTTGTGCCTCCCAAGCTGCTGCCGCAAATGGCGGACTGTGCGCTCGTCGTGGCCCATGCGCTGACACTGCCGAACCTGCACGTGACCGCCCTGGTGCCTAATCTTCGTGGGGCTGAAGCGGCCTTTCACGCCGGTGTACACAAGATCACCCTGCCCATCTCTGTCAGTGAGCAGCACTCGATCTCCAACATCCGCAAGACTCACGCGCAGGTGTTCGAAGAGGTGAAAGCCGTGGTTGCGTTGCGCAACGAACACTTCCCCGGCATCCAGATAGAAGCAGGCGTCTCCACGGCTTTTGGCTGCACGCTTCAAGGCGTGGTCACGGATGACGAGACCCTCGCCATTGCCGTGAAAATGGCCGAACTCGGTGTCGATGAGGTCGGCCTGTCCGACACCGTCGGCTATGCCAACCCCACTCAAGTGCGCCGCCTATTCATCCGGCTACGCAACGAAATAGGCGCACTCAGCGGCAGTGCGCATTTTCACAATACCCGCGGGCAGGGCCTGGCCAATGTCGTGGCGGCACTGGAAGCTGGCGTCACTACGTTCGATGGTTCCCAAGGCGGTATTGGCGGCTGCCCCTACGCGCCTGGCGCCTCGGGAAATATCGTTACCGAAGACCTCGTTTACCTGCTCGAATCGATGGGCCTGCGCACTGGCGTTGACCTTGACCGCCTGGTTCATGCACGGGATTGGCTGGTTAAAGGGCTGCCAGGTGAACCGCTGTATGGCTTCATCCCCGATGCCGGCGTGGGCAAGAACTTCACCTATGCCAAGGAGCGCGTATGAACCAGCCAGAAGAAAAACAGCTGCCACTGGCCGGGATCCGCGTGATCGAGTTCGTCCACATGGTGATGGGCCCAACCTGCGGCCTGCTGCTCGCCGATCTTGGTGCCGAGGTGATCAAGGTTGAGCCCGTGCCAGAGGGCGACAACACCCGCCGCCTGATGGGCTCCGGCGCGGGCTACTGGATGACCTACAACCGCAACAAGAAGAGTTTTGCGGTGGATATCAAATCCGACGAAGGCAAGGAAGCGGTGCGAAAACTCATCGCCACCGCCGATGTGGTCATCGAGAACTTCCGCCTCGGAGCCATGGAAAAACTGGAACTGGGCTATGAACAGGTTAAAGCCATCAAGCCGGACATCATCTACAGCTCGATGAAAGGCTTCTTGCCGGGTCCCTACGAAAACCGTACCGCCCTCGACGAAGTCGTGCAGATGATGACCGGGTTAGCCTACATGACAGGCCCTGTCGGGCGCCCACTGCGTGCCGGTGCGTCGGTCAACGATGTGATGGGCGGCATGTTCAGCGCCGTCTCCATCCTGGCGGCCCTGCTCCAGCGCAAGGAAACCGGACGCGGTCAATTCGTCCAGACCGGGCTCTTCGAGAACTCGGCGTTCCTGGTAGCCCAGCACATGATGCAGAAAGTGGTCACGGGCGCCTCCGCCGCCCCCATGCCCAGCCGCATTTCTGCCTGGGCGATCTATGACGTGTTTGATACGGATCAAGAAAACGAACAGGTCTTTATCGGCGTGGTGAGCGATAGCCAATGGCAAGCGTTCTGCACCGCCTTCGACTTCCAGGAACTGGGCAACGACCCGGCTCTTGCGCGCAATAACCAGCGTGTGATTGCTCGCGAGCAGATTATGCCATTGGTACGTGAACGCGTTGCCGGCATGAGCAAGCAGGCGGTGATGAAGCTGTGTGAACAGGCCGGCCTGCCCTTCTCCCCGATTCAACGCCCGGATGACCTGTTCGACGATCACCACCTCAACGAATCCGGCGGCATGACAGAACTGGCGCTGCCCAACGGCGAGTCCGTGAAAGTGCCGATGCTCCCTTTCGAGATGGACGGCCAGCGTTTTGGCGCACGCCTGAATGTTCCGCAAATGGGTAGCCACTCTCGGGAACTGTTGGAACAACTCGGTTATACCGCCGAGGCGATCGACGCCCTTGAGGCCACAGGCACGATCAAGAGCGCCTGACCGGCGCTACGGCGGGCCAACCTGGGCCCGTTGCGGCTGCCGATAAATCTGACGCGCCGAGGGAGGCTCGGCGTGAACCGCAGAACGGAGTGCCGGAACCGCACGAAATCCTGCCAGAACCGTCGGCGTATCCCGCCACGGTATCCATAACAACAATACCGAGGATACAGTCATGGCTAACGTCACGACCACGACTTCCCACTTGCCCCAGTCCCAGCCTGAAGTGCATTCGGGACTTCAACGCCGAGCGATGAAAAAAGCCGCCTGGCGCTTGATTCCACTGCTTGCACTGGCCTATTTCTTCAACTATCTGGACCGCACCAGTGTGGGTTATGCCGCGCTGCAGATGACCGATCAGCTCGGTCTTACTGCGGCCCAGTTCGGACTGGGCGCCGGCATTATGTTCGTCGGCTACTGCCTCTGCGAAGTGCCCAGCAACCTGGCGATGTACCGTTTCGGGGCCCGGGTGTGGATGGCCCGCATCATGATTAGCTGGGGCCTGGCCGCAGCGGCCACAGCCTGGGTTATCGGCCCTTATAGTTTCTATGCCGTGCGCTTCATCCTGGGTGTGGCGGAAGCGGGCTTTTTTCCTGGCGTGATTTTCTTCCTGACCCTGTGGTTCCCCGCGCAATACCGTACACGGGTATTGGCGTGGTTCACCGTGGCTACCCCTATTTCCTTTCTGGTCGGCGGCCCGCTGTCAATCTGGTTGCTACAGATGCACGGCATCTGGGGCCTGGCCGGCTGGCAATGGATGTTCCTGATCGAGGGCATTCCGGCGTGTGTGCTGGGGTTGATCACATTGAAGGTCCTGGCAAACCGCCCCAGCGAAGCCAAATGGCTGACGCAGGAAGAACGTGATGCCCTGAACGACATGGTGGAAAAGGAAGCCGGCAAGGATCAGAAACGCCATGACTTCGGTGTTGTACTCAAGGATCCACGCGTGTGGATCCTCAGCTCGATCACCTTCAGCTTCACCATCGGCACGTACGGCATTGGCATCTGGCTTCCACAGATGCTCAAGGCGCATGGCGTGGAAATCAGCATGATCGGCTGGGTCGCCGCCATTCCGTACTTTTTCTCCACCCTAGGCCTGCTGTTCTGGGCCAAGTATGTCGACCGCACGGGCAGAGGCATCCTTAACCTGGTGATTGCGCTGGTGCTGGCGGGCCTGGCGTTGATGTTCGCACTGAACATGAACGCACTGGCCCCGGCGCTGATAGGCATCACCCTGGCCCTGGTCGGGACGATTTCTGCGAAAACCATCTTCTATACCTTGCCGGCCAAGTTCCTTTCGGGCCGGGCCGCCGCGGGAGGGATTGCGCTGATCAATACCTTTGGCGCGTTCGGAGGCTTCGTCGGCCCCTACCTGATGGGCTATCTGAAAGACGCCACGCAGTCGTTCACCGCGGGCCTGATGGTCATGGGTTGCGTACTGTTGTTTGCCGCGCTGATGGCCGTGTCGCTGCGTTTCTTCATGCGTGACGCTTGAGCAGCGAATGCTCAGGGCCAGAATGATGTGCTGCCAGACAGACTAGTCGGCGAGTAGGCGCTGCGGGTAAGGTATCGTCAAATTGCTCACCCGTCGCAAGGGTGGGCTTACTCACGATGATGGATTTGCAGCCCAATCACTGGCCGAAATGACCATGAACAGTAACGAAAAACCTGAGAAAGATCCCGCTGACGGCGGCGTTGCCGCGGTGGACCGCGCCTTTGCCATACTCGGCGCCTTCGACACGCAGTGCAGCGTGTTGCCGCTGGCGGAATTGGCGCGCCGCACCGGTCTCTACAAAAGTACCATCCTGCGCTTAATGATCTCCCTGGAAAGAGCCGGTTACATTCGTCGATTGCCGGACGGACAATTCGCTATCGGCCACGAACCCCTTCGGCTGGCACCGCTTTACCAAAGTTCATTTAGCCTGCGCGACATCATCTACCCAATACTCGAAACGCTCTCGCAAGAGAGCGGGGAAACTTCTTCGTTCTACGTCATCGAAAACGACAGTCGGGTGGTGCTTTTCCGCGTCGAACCCAAGCGTTCCGTGCGGGTTTCCATTCACGAGGGTGATCGTTTTCCACTTAACGCCGGGGCTTCGGGAAAGATTCTGCGGACTTTCGGCCCGTCTGTTGCTGATGCGCTTGCCAATGTTCGCGAGCAACTCTGGGCGAGTTCTTTTGGCGAACGCGATCCCGATACCGCAGCGGTGTCGGTACCTGTGTTCGGCATGAATAACGAACTCAAAGGCGCCCTGACCCTCTCGGGGCCCTCCGAGCGTTTCAACGAAGACGCCATTACGAGTGCGCGCAAGATGCTGTTGAAACTGGCAGCCCAAGCCACCGGTGCGCTGGGGGGGGACGCTCGGGAGTTACAGCAGGCCAGTGCAAAGATCGAGGGGTGAACCGTTCCACCGAGGCTGACGCGACCATTGTGCAGTCAGCGTATCGCAGCACCCTCCACAGGCCCGCTCGAGCGCAGGTTAGGTGCTGCTATCTGCACTGGCAGTTGGGCTCTGGGCAAGGCTGCCGGGCGTCACCCGCTCCGCTATGACTACCTTCCTCCTGCGCTGCAGCGTGAACCATGGCAGCTCAAATCTTGGCGGGGTCCGGTTCCATCGTACAGATCTGCCCGGAGTGGCGACCAGCAGCGTATGCCAACCCTCAACGTCATATGACAGCGCCTGCCACACCAGCCACAGGTGACCGAGTTGAAACACCGCCCAGGTCAATCCTGGCGACCACGGCGGTCAGTCAGCGCGATTATCTGCGGCCCGGGACGGCGCAGTGACCAACCGAAGTTCATGCCCGCCGCCGCCAGCAGAATGGCGCTCGCGCCAATCACTTGCAGGCTGGTGAGCGGATGCGCGAAGGCCACCCAGTCGACCAGGATGGCGGCGATCGGGTAGATGAATGACAGAGCCCCGACCAGGGCCGTGGGGATTTTCTGGATGGCGCTGTAGAGCAGCGTCGACATCAGCCCGGTATGAACCACGCCGATAATGATCAAGTAAATCCAGGCATCCCCGACCGTGTCGCCCCTGCCAAAGTCCACGAATGGGGCCAGCACCAGCACGCCGACCACCATCTGGATCAGCACGATCAGGTGCGCGGGCACCTCCTTGAGGCGCTTAGTGATCGCTGCTGCCACCGCGTAGAAGAAGGCGGAAGACAGCGCCAAGCAGACGCCCAGCAGGTAGTCGGCGCCGCTGGCCTGCCCGCCGCCCTTGGCGAACACGATCAGCATCAGGCCGGCGAAGGCCACCAGCAGCCAGCCGAGCTTGGCAACACTGAGGCGTTCGGCGTAAAACAGCGCACCCAGACCGACCAGCATGAACGGCTGGACATGGTAAACCACCGTGGCAATGGCGATTGAGGCGTGTTGGTAGGCACTGAACAGCAGCACCCAATTGAGCATCAGCGCCACCCCGCCCAGGCACACCCAAATGAACTGCCGGGCAGTGATCAGCGGGCGACGCAGCCCCCCCAGCATCAGGCACGCGGCCAACATCGCCAACGCGCCGAACACGCAACGCCAGAAGACCACGGCCTGCGGGCTCTGCCCCGACATGATGACGAACCAGCCCACCGTGCCGGAGATCAGCATGGCCGAAATCATTTCTAACGTTCCACGGGTTTGCGCCTTCATCACTCTCGGCTTCCTTGCTGTCGACATTGCCGTGACCCAGGCCGCCGTTCGCGGATTGGTCCGACAAATAGAACTTTATAATGAACTAACGACCACTATAATGAACACGCTAACCCAGAGCGTCAATTCTCAATCGGATGATTTGAAGAACAAATGACCAACATAACGAACAGCCTCACGAGCCATAATCCCAGCCGAATCGATCTGCTGGCGCTTTCAATCAAGCGCGAACGCCTGGCCGCCGGGCTGTCCTTGACCGAATTGGCGAAGCGCGCCGGGGTGGCGAAATCGACCTTGTCTCAATTGGAGTCGGGAATCGGTAACCCCAGCATCGAAACCTTGTGGTCGTTGGCGATGGCGATGGGCCTGCAAGTCACTCGCTTCTTCGAGCAACCCCAGCAAACCCTGCGGGTGATCCGCGCCAACGAGGGCATGACGACGTATGCCGAGACGGCCAATTATGCCGCGACACTGCTTGCCGACTGCCCGGCCGGAGTGCGGCGCGACCTCTACCGGTTGAAGGTACAGCCTGGCGAAGTTCGCCTGTCCCAGCCTCACCCGGCAGGCACCGTAGAGCACGTGGTGCTGTGCAGTGGCAGTGCCCGCATCGGCCCGGCGGACGGACCGGTGTTGCTGAACGCGGGCGACTACATAAGCTACCTGGCGAATGCGCCTCACGTGTTCGAAGCGCTTGAGGCCGACACGACTGCGGTGATGGTGATCGAGCATCTTTGAGGTGGCGACCATGGACACGGCACGAACAACCAGCCACGCGCCGAAGTCACCGGCAACGTGCCAATGCTCCGCGAACACGCAGAGGCTGCTTTGCCAGACACGGATCCGTCAGCCGTCACAGGCCAGTTCGGCGGATCGGTTGATCTTTCGCTGCACTGATCCCTGCACCTGTGGGCTTTCAAGCGTGATCCCGAACCGGCCAGACAGCGCTTCCCGCCCCTTGACTGTCAACCCAAGTGCGCGACTGTCGAGGTCTTGAATAACCCACTGGCGGCTCAGGAGCATCTGCAGGAAGGCCGCGCCGAGCGCCCCCGCCAGATGAGGGCGGCGCATGCTCCAGTCCAGGCATGAACACGCGAAACGACGTCGCTGGGCCCTGGCCTTTTCCACCTCGATACCCAACCCCGTCATGGCTGTTTCGCCGCTCGGCGTGAGCTGATACAGGACATCTCCGGCATCCGCCACGGTCAGCCAGCCTGACGCGATGAAGTGGTCGTGCAGCTGCACGGCCAATGATCCTGCCATGTGGTCATAACAGGTACGCGCAAACTGCAATCGGCTCGGCGTCGTGGAAACGTAGCGCGTGTCCACGTTTTGGCTGATCACCATGAGGGCCTCGATCGCCTGGGCCACCTGCACGTCCGCCAGGCTGTAGTAGCGATGCCGACCCTGCGTATGCAGCCTTACCAAGCCGGCGTCTTTGAGCCGTACCAGATGCGCACTCGCCGTGGATGCACTCACGTCGGCGATAACCGCCATTTCGGTACTGGTACGTGCGTGGCCATCCATCAGCGCACACAGCATTTTAGTCCTCGCAGGCTCGGCAATGGCACCGGCTACCCGAGAAATCGCGCTGTCATTGCCTTGGGCATCCATATTTCGTTCCTGAGCGAATCGTCGGCATGAAAGGTGTTCGATAGTAGCCGTTCTTTGTGAACAGGACTCCAGGAATGACGCCTTTTGAAGCCGCAACCCATGCCGATCCCTACCCTTATTACGCCTACCTCAGGCGACAAGGTGGGCTGTACTTCGATACCGACCTTCGGTTATGGATTGCAAGTAGTGCCAGCGCGGTCGACGCCCTCCTGGGGCACCCCGACTGTCGGGTGCGTCCGCCGGACGAGCCGGTTCCCGCGGCCATTGCGCAAGGCGCCGCGGGGATGATTTTCGCTCGCTTGATGCGCATGAACGAGGGCCCGCAGCACATGTGCCCGAGGATGGCCATCGAACCGGCGTTGGCCGCTGTCGAGACAGAACGCATCGCAGGCCTCGTGGCACGCCTGGTCGAGACCCTCCCCGTCGAGCACCTGGATGAATTGATGTTCACCGTACCGGTGTGCGTCATTGCAGCGCTCATAGGCTTCCCACCCTGCCAGCTACAGGACGTCGCAAGGCTGACGCGGGATTTTGTTGCCTGCCTGTCGCCCCTGAGCGACGACATTCAACTCGACAGCGCCCATGGCGCGGCGACTCGACTCAGGCAATTATTCAGCGCGCTGCTGAGCGACGCCAATGACAGTAGCCGCTTCTTGAGCCACGTCCAAAGCGCTTGCGCAGCCACCGCCTGGAGAGACCGCGAGGCATTGATCGCCAACCTGATCGGCCTGTTGTCGCAGACCTGCGAAGCCAGCGCAGGCTTGATCGGCAACAGCCTCGTGGCGCTGCATCGTGAGCCTGGACTGCTTGAAGGCGGGCAGCAGGTTGCAGACCTGGTGGCAGAAGTGGCGCGCTACGACTCACCGGTGCAAAACACCCGGCGATTCGTCACCCAGCAATGCAATATCGAGGGCAACGGACTGGCGCCAGGCGATACCGTTCTCCTATTGCTCGCCTCAGCCAACCGGGATCCCGGTGCGAACCCGGACCCCGATCGCTGCTTGCTCGAACGAACCCAGCGACGAACCTTCAGCTTTGGCGCGGGAAGACATCAATGTCCAGGCCAGCCGCTTGCCTTGGCGATCGCCGCCGAGGCGGTCTCGGCATGGCTGCGCCGACAGCCAGCCGCGTCCGTGGGTGCTTTTCGCTGGCGGTATCTGCCCTCCCTCAATGGTCGCATTCCCAGGTTCCATGGTGATCGGGACACCCAGCGATGATCGCAGGGTTTGCTCAGCCCGCGAGATCAACGCGGCGCCCAATGCCCCGGTTGTTCCACCACCCCGACGTACTCGGCCAACAACGCCGGCAGGCTGGCCTGCAAAAACGTCACCCACGTGCGCACCTTGGCGTCCAGAAAGCGCCGCGAGGGGTACACCGCGAAGATAGTGCGCTCACGCAGCCGATATTCCGGCAGCAGGCGTAGCAGCGAGCCGTCCTGCAAGGCCGGGGCAGCGCTGAAGAACGGCAACAGGCTGATGCCCATGCCCTCTTGCGTCGCCTTGACCATTGCGTCGGCCACGTTGGTCCGGAAGGCCGTGCCGGGGGGCACGCTGAGGTCTCCCGCCTCGCCCTGGAAGCGCCACTCATCTTCCTGAAAATCCTGCAGGTGCAGGCGCCGGTGTTGCAGCAGTTGCCCGGGATGGTCGGGCACGCCATGGTTTGCCAGGTAACGGGGCGCTGCGCACGGCACGCTGAACAACTGGCCGATGGTCTGGCTGACGAGGGCCGAATCCGGCAGCGCATGGGCGATGGAGATCACCACATCATGCCCCTCCTCAAGCGGATCAGGGGTGTGCTGGGACAAGCTCAGCTCCATCGACACCTGCGGGTGAAGCTCGCTGTAGCGTGCAATCAGCGGGGTGATCAGCACGCCCAGCCCGCTCATGCAGTGCACGCGCAGGCGTCCGCGCGGGTTGAGGTGGGCACCGCTGGCTTCGGCGCTGGCGTCCCGGATGTCGTCGAGGATGCCGCGACAGCGCAGCAGGAAACGCTCGCCCGACTCGGTCAGGCTCAGGCGTCGGGTGGTGCGCTGCAGCAGGCGCGTCTGCAGGTGCTGCTCCAGGTCGGCGATCAACCGTGAGACGTGCGCGCCGGAGAGGCTCAACACCTCTGCCGCCGCCGCGAAGCTACCGCTGTCGACCACCTGCACAAACACCCGCATGCCATTGAACACGTCCATCAGCGTCGGGCCTTGATTGCTACGCAATACGTACGGGTCATTTACCGGTTCCTGTCTTTAATACGGCGCTGCTGCCACTACACTGGAGCCTGTTGATAGAGGACGACACCATGAAAATTCGATTGCTCGGCGTTGCTTTGCTGCTCACCGCCACCGGCGCTTTCGCCGCCGGCGGCAATGACAGCCAGGGGCTGGATATCCAGCAGATTGTTTCCGTCACGGCGGTGCCCGGCAGTTGCCAGGTCGAGCCCGCGACCCTGGTGTATCTCGACAGCCAGGGCGTCAGCCACACGCTCAACTACAGCGTGATGGGCACCTGCCAGGGCGGCGTCTAGAGCAGCTTCCAGGTGTAACTGAGGATCAGCCGGTTCTCATCGATGTCGCTGCGGTAGTTGGAGCGCGCCATCACATTGCGGATGCGGATGCCCAGGCCGCTCAGCACGCCACTTTGCACGGCGTACCCGATGTCGAGGTCGCGCTCGCGGTCCTTGCCCTCGTAGCCGGCACCGGTCTTTACGTTGTCGCCGGTGATGTAGCGCACGGTGGTGGTCAGTCCCGGCAGGCCCAGCGCGGCAAAATCGTAGTCGTAGCGCACTTGCCACGAGCGCTCGTCGGTGTAGGCGAACTCATAGGTCGGCACCTCGTTGCCCAGCGGGCTGATGTTGGCGAAGACGCGCGGAAAAGCGCTGTCGCCGTACATCGCTTGGTAACCCACATAGACCGTGTGCGCGCCGCGCTTGGCCGACAACAGCGAGAAAAACGCCTGGTTGTCGATCTTGCCGAGCAACCGGTCGCCGTCTTCGCGCGCAGTGTAATAGCCAAGATTGGCGCCCAGTACCCAGGTGCCAAGCGGCTGGCTGTGCTTGAGGCCGATGAAATCCTGGGCGTAGATGTCCTTCAACTGCCCGTGCCAATAACTGACGCTGGTGCGCTTGCTGTTGAATGCATAGTCGCCGCCCACGTAGTTGAAGGCATCACTCTCGGCCCCGCGCTGCGGTACATGGCCGAGCATGGCGATCATCTTTTCGTCACCCGCCTCGTTGCGCAGGCTTGTGGTGCTCAAGTGCCCGGCCTGCAACGCCAGGCCGTTGATCTCGCTGGAGCTGATGCCCACGCCCTGGTAACTCGGAGGCAGCAGGCGGATGTCGCTGAAGGCCAGCACTGGCAGGTTGGGCTGCAGCTCGCCGACCTTCAATTCGGTGTTGGACAGCCGCGCCTTGAAGGTCAGCCCCAGGCGGCTGTACTCGTCGGCGGCGCGGCCATCGTCCTTGACCGGCAGCAAGCCGGTATTGACCCGGTCCGGGCTGCTGTCGAGCTTGAGGCCCAGGGTGCCCAGCGCATCCAGGCCGAAGCCCACGGGGCCTGGGGTGTAGCCGGACTTGTAAGTGAGGATGAAGCCCTGGCCCCACTCCTCGGCCCGCGATTGCCGATTGGCCCCGACGATGTCAGAGAAGTCGCGGCTGAAGTAATAGTTGCGGGCCTGCAGGGTGGCCGTCGAGTCCTTGAGAAAACCACCCTCGTCAGCCGTCGCCGCAAGGGGCACGCCCAACAGGGCGAGCCAGATACGTTGTGTGTGCATGTCGTTGCTCTTCGTTATTGTTGTTATCGACGGTTCGGCAGGTCACAGCGCCTGGGCGGTCGGCAAGACGACACGGGTGCGCCGCTCATTCAGGGCAAAGACGGTCATCGCCAATGCGGCGATGGCACCGGGAATCGCAAAGGCCATGAAGTTCAGCTGCAGCGGCAGTTCAATCGCCATCAGCGCACCGCCCAGCAGCGGGCCGACGATGGCACCATTGCGGCCGATGCCGGACGCCCAGCCCAGGCCAGTCGCGCGGATAGACAAGCCATACAATTGCGCCGCCCCGGCATACAGCAGGATTTGCGTGCCGATGGTGGTCGCGCCCGCGATGAAGATCAGCAAGTAGAGCACCGGCATCGGGCTGTTGATGCCCAGCAGGCTGATCGAGAAGACCCCGGCGATAAAGAAACCGATGGTCACGGTCACCAGGTTGAGGCGATCACCCAGGCGCCCGCCGATCAACGCGCCCGCCATGCCACCCAGGTTCAGCGCCACCAGGAACGACAGGCTCGACCCGAGGCTGTAGCCGGCGCCGGCCATCAGTTTGGGCAGCCATGAACTCAATGCATAGACCATCAGCAGGCAGCAGAAAAACGCGGTCCAGATCATTGCCGTGCGCACCGCCAGGCCGTGGCGGAACAACTCCACCACCGAGGCGCCCTTGCCCTTGATGTCCGCGATGACCAACTCGTCGTCGGCATTGATCGGCGTGCCCGGCGACAGCCGCGCGAGCAGTGCCCGTGCCTGGTCCGTGCGGCCCTGGCGGATCAGGAAACCAATCGATTCCGGCAGCCAGTACACCACCAATGGCAGCAACAGCAGCGGGATGACCGCGACAAAAAACATCGACGACCAGCCATAGGCCGGCAGCATGAAAATCCCCACGCTCGCCGCGAGCATGCCGCCCAGGGAGTAGCCGCTGAACATGAAGGCCATCAAGGTACTGCGGACTTTTTTCGGTGCATATTCGTTGATCAGCGCGGCGGCATTGGGCATCAGCCCGCCACAACCGAGCCCGGCGATAAACCGGCAGATCCCGAACTCGGTCGGGCTGCTGGCGAAGCCGTTGATCACGGTGGCGATGCTGAACAACGCAAAGCAGAACACGATGCCTTTCTTGCGGCCGAAGCGATCCGCCAGGGTGCCGAAGATCAACGCGCCGAACATCATGCCGAACAGCGCATAGCTGCCCAGGGCGCCGGCCTGCAAGGGGGTGAGCCCCCACTCACGCATGATCGACGGCAGGACCACACCGTAGATAAACAGGTCATAGCCGTCAAAGATCAACAGCACCGCACACAGGCTCACGATCAGCCAGTGAAAGCGGTTGAACGGGGCATTATCAATTATCGAATGGACATCATGGGTACGCATGGCAGTGCTCTCTTTATTGTTGTTGTGAGTCAATGTCTGCAGGTGGAACACGCAGGTGAAAGCGGGCGGTCAGCCGAGGTCGCCACCCCCTACCGGCAGGGTTACGCCGGTGATGTAGGACGCCTCGTCGGAGGCCAGGAACAGAATCGCGCCGGCCTGTTCGTCGATGCTGCCGTAGCGCTTCATCGGGCTGCTGTCGAGGGTCTGGTCGACGATCTGCTGATACCACAGGCGCTCCTGCTCGCTCTGTGGCTGGCTGTTGCGCGGGATACGCCGTGGCGGCGCCTCGGTGCCGCCGGGCGCGGTGGCATTGACGCGGATGCCGCTGCCGGCGGTTTCCAGGGCCAGGCAGGCAGTCAGTGCATTCACCCCGCCCTTGGCCGCGCCGTACGGCACGCGATTGAGCCCACGGGTGGCCACCGAAGACACATTGACGATGGCGCCGCTGCCCTGCTCCAACATGTAGGGCAGCACGCAATGGCAGCACCACAGCGTCGGGAACAATGAACGGCGCACTTCGGCTTCGATTTCGCTCTCGGCGTAGTGCTCGAACGGCTTGGCCCAGATGGTCCCGCCGACGTTGTTGACCAGAATGTCGAGGCGCCCGAACCGCGCCTTGGCGGCGGCCATCACCCGCGCGCATTCGGCGTGCTGTTCGAGGTCGGCGGTGAGCAGCAGCGCGCGCTCATGCTGCAACTCATGCACGAGTTCCGAGCGATCCACCGCCACCAGCCAGGCGCCCTCCTCCAGCAAACGCTCGGCAACACGGCGGCCAATGCCCTGGGCCGCGCCGGTGACCAGCGCGACTTTGTCAGTGAAACGTGAAGTCATGCGTATGTCCTCAGGCGGCATCGCAGCTGGCGCTGACGTTGGGGGTGAATTTTTCGTAGTGGAAGCTCGCAGGGTTCACGCCCTGCGTCTTGAAGTGCTGGCGCACGGCATCAACCATCGGCGGCGGCCCGCACAGGTACACGTCGACATCACCGTCGTTGAGTACTTCGCTGGCCATGTGCTGGGTGACATAGCCCTGGCGTGGATGCGCGGTCTGCGGGTCGGCCACGCAGGTGATGAAGTTGAAGCTCGGCAGCCGTGCGGCAAACGCCTGCAGTGCCTCGACCATGACGAGATCCTGGTCGCGTGTGACCCCGTAGATCAGTGTGATCGGGCGGGTTTCCTGGCGCTGCGCAAGCACTTCGAGCATCGACAGGAACGGCGCCAGGCCGGTGCCGCCGGCCAGCAACAGCAACGGCCGCGCCACTTCGCGCAGGTAGAAACTGCCCAGCGGGCCGGTCATGGTCACGCTGTCGCCCGGTTGCGCGCGCTGCAGCCAGCCGCTCATCAATCCGCCCGGCACGTGCTTGATCAGAAAACTCGCGCCGGTCTCACCGGGGCGGCTGCTGAACGAATACGCACGCGTCTGGCCGCTGTCGGGCACGCCGATGTTCACGTACTGGCCGGGCAGGAACACCGGGGCCTGGTCCAGTTCGAAACGCACCTCCAGCGCCGCATCGGCGTGGCGGGTAATGCCGGTCAGCGTCGCGGCAAATGCGGTGGTGCCGGTCTTGCAGGCGCTGGACGGCAGCGGCACGGCAATCACGCAATCGGACTGCGGCACCATCTGGCAGGTCAGCACCTGGCGCTGCTGCGCCTCGTCTTCGCTCAGGGCGTCGTCGATGTAGTCGTCGCCCAAGTCATAGGCGCCGGTTTCGCAGTGGCATTTACAGGTGCCGCACACGCCGTCCGAGCAGTCCATGGGCAGGTTGATGCGTTGGCGGAAGGCAGCATCGAGCACCTTCTCACCCGCCTTGCAGTCGATGAAACGCGTGACCCCATCTTCGAAGTTCAGGGCAATGGCATACGTCATGGCGGTGTCCTCAGATGTGGTAGATGTCGATGACCTGGTGGATGTAATCGTTTTTCAGCACGACCTTCTTGCGTGTGATCAACGGCTGCTCGGCGCGGGTATCGAGGTGGTAGAACGAGGTGCCGAAGTAACTGTCGGTGGTCTTGTAGCGATGGCTGAGGGTGTGCCAGTTGAAGCGCAGTTCGACCTGCGCGCCGTCGTCGGCCAGCACTTCGAGGTTGCTGAGCAGGTGCACGGTGCGCGGTTCCGGCGTACTGGCGCTGGAGCGCTCGGTCTTGATCCGGAAGATGCGGTCTTCGAGGCCGTCGCGGCTGGGGTAGTAGATCAACGAGATCTCGCGTTGCGGGTCTTCGACGAGGGTGTCGTGGTCGTCCCAGGCCGGCATCCAGAACTCCGCCTTGGGTGAATAGCACGCCAGCCATTCATCCCACTGGCGGTCATCGAGCAAGCGCGCTTCGCGGTAGAGAAAGTCGAGCAGGCGGTCACGGGACAGGCTCATCACACCGCCTCCCGGTCGCTGGCAATCAGGCCTTGCTGCTCACGTTCGATCGCGCGCTGCAGGCTCGCGGCCCAATGCGCGTGCTGGCGCACGAACAGCCCTTCATCTTCGGTTTTGACCCCGCTGAGTTGCGGGTGCATGCCCATGGCCCTGGCGTTTTCATCGGCGCCTTCGACCCATTGCTTGGCGCCACGGCTGAGGTCGTTCCACAAGGTGCTCGCGCCCTGGTAGCCGGTCTGGCAGGCGCGGAATTCCTCCAGGTCGTCCGGTGTGCCCATGCCGCTGACGTTGAAGAAATCTTCGTACTGGCGGATACGCGTGGCGCGCTCCTGGGCACTTTCGCCGATGGGCGCCATGCAATAAATCGTCACTTCGGTCTTGTCCACCGCGAGCGGCCGCACCACCCGGATCTGCGTCGAGAACTGGTCCATCAGGTACACATTCGGGTAGAGGCACAGGTTGCGGGTCTGGTCGACGATAAAGTCGGCACGCGCCTGGCCGAGGCGTTCGGCCAGCGCCTCGCGATGGGCATGCACCGGGCGCACGTCCGGGTTGAGCAGGCGTGTCCACAGCAGGATATGCCCGTGATCGAAGGCGTAGACGCCGCCGAGGCTTTTCGACCAGCCATTGGCGTCGACGGTGCGCGTGCCCTCGGCCTCATAGTTGCGCCGGCCCATGGTCGCCGAGTAATTCCAGTGCACCGAGCTGACGTGGTAACCGTCGGCGCCGTTCTCGATCTGCAGCTTCCAGTTGCCGTCATAGACATACGTCGAGCTGCCGCGCAGCACCTCCAGGCCCAAGGGCGCCTGGTCGACCATCTGGTCGATGATCACGCGGGTTTCGCCGAGGTAGTCGCTCAGTTCAGGCACGTCCTCGCCGAGGCTGCCGAACAGAAAGCCGCGATAGTTTTCAAACCGCGCCAGGCGCTTGAGGTCATGCGAGCCGTCACAGTCAAAGCTGTCGGGGTAGGCCCCGGTCTTGGCGTCCTTGACCTTGAGCAGCTTGCCCGCATTGCTGAATGTCCAGCCGTGGAACGGGCACGTGAACGAGCCCTTGTTGCCTTGCTTGCGCCGGCACAACATGGCGCCGCGATGCGCACAAGCGTTGACCAGGCCATGCAGGCTGCCGTGCTTGTCGCGGGTGATGACCACCGGCTGGCGCCCGATCCAGGTGGTGAAATAGTCGTTGATCTCGGGCACCTGGCTCTCATGGGCCAGGTAGAGCCAACCGCCTTCGAAGATGTGCTTCATCTCCAGAGCGAACAGGTCAGGGTCGGTAAAAATGTCGCGGCGGCAGCGGAACACGCCGTTGGCGGGATCTTCCTGCACGGACTCGCGCAGTTGTCGGGCGAGTCGGTCGAGTGTACTGGTCATGGGGCGAGCCCTCCGTTGTTCTTGTATCAGGCGCCCTCACCGTACGTGTCCGACATGTTGTCCAATATCCCTTTTCTGCAGATCACTATCCGCCGAGCGCACGCCGCTCAGCGGTGGCGCTTCCAGGTCTGCGAGGGCAGCTCGCCAAAGCGTTGGCGATAAGCCTCGGAGAACCGTCCCAGGTGCGTGAAACCGTGGTCCAGTGCCACCTCGGTCACGCTGCGCGCGCTGCTCAGCTGCAGGCGGGCATGCACCCGTTCAAGCTTGCGCCGCCGTACGTAGTCACGCGGGGACAGGCCGACCTGGCGCTCGAACAGGCTGTACAGCGAGCGCTCGCTGACCTTGGCCACTGCCATCAGTTGTTCGAGGCTGATGTCGTCGGTGAGGTGTTGCTCGACAAACTCACGCACCGCCTCGAAGCCGCCACCCTGTGCAGGCTGGGGGATCACTCGCAGTACATTGCTGCCCAGCAGGGCCAGCAACTTGGTCGCCACGATGCGCTCGTACAGGCTCTGCATATGCGGTTCGGCAGCGTTTTCCGCCTCGTGGCAGATCAGCCCCAGCAGCGGCAGGAACCCACCCATTTCGCTGAGCGCATGGCGCGCGGTCGCAAAGCGGATACCCGGCTGCGGCAGCGCCCATTGCTGCTCCAGGCAAGCGTTTTCGAGCAGGCGTACGGGTAATTTGATGATGAATTTTTCGCAGTCGGCGGAATACGTCAGGTCCACCGGATCATCCGGGTTGATCAGCAGGATCTCGCCAGGTCCGAACACATGCTCCACGCCTCGCGAATGCGAGCGGCAATGCCCGCTCAGCAGGATCTGCAAGTGGTAGATGGTTTCCAGCGCCACCGACGTGACCCGCACCGGCGCGCCGTAACTGATGCGGCACAGGTCCAGGCTGGAAAAAGTGCGGTGGCTGATGCTCGCCTGCGGCCGGCCCTTGGGGGGCAGGCGAATGCAGTGGCTGCCGACATGCTGGTTGACGTAGTCCGACACCGCATAGGCGTCGGCACCCTGGAAAATCTGGCTGCGCTCACTCAATAGCACGGTCATGGTTGCGCCTCTTTATAGTTATTGGCCTCAGGCTGACGCCTGGTGTTGCGACCGTCCAATATGGATAAGGTCTGAATGAATACCCTGCAGGTATGGTCGAGGATAATACGCATAAGCCCGCGCACCGGCGCACGGGCGGCGAAACGTCTTGATACCTATTAGCCGACTCATGAGATCAGCTCATGAGACCTCGCGGTTTTGCACGACTAATCATCAGGAGCTGCTGCCTCTAAAGTGGGCACCCCCCGCTTTGAGGAAATCCCATGAAGGAAGTCACCGTAGTCATAGGCGCCGGCTCGATCGGCCAGGCCATCGCGCGGCGCGTCAGTGCCGGCCAGCACGTCGTGCTTGCCGACCTGCGCCAGGACACCGCCGAAGCGGCAGCAAAGGTCTTGAGTGATGCCGGTTTCGAGGTGACCACCGCCCAGGTGGATGTCGCGTCGCGAGAGTCGGTCGTAGCGCTCGTCGCACTGGCTCCCGGCCTTGGCGAGATCACCAAGGTGATCCATGCCGCCGGTGTGTCACCGTCCCAGGCATCGCCGGCGACCATCCTGCGGGTCGACCTGTACGGCACGGCGCTGGTGCTGGAGCTGTTTGGCGAAGTGATTGCCAAGGGCGGTTCGGCCATCGTCATCGCCTCGCAGTCCGGGCACCGTCTGCCCGCGCTGAGTGCCGAGCAGAACAAGGCGTTGGCGCTGACCGCGACTGAAGCGTTGCTGGCCCTGCCGATGTTGCAGCCTGCGCAAGTGACCGACTCGCTGCACGCCTACCAGCTGTCCAAGCGTGGCAACGCGCTGCGCGTCGCAGCGCAGGCCGTGCGCTGGGGCAAGCGCGGTGCGCGTGTGAACACGATCAGCCCGGGCATTATCTTCACCCCGTTGGCCCGCGATGAGCTGAGCGGCCCACGCGGGGACGGTTACCGTCGCATGATCGAATCCAGCGCCGCCAAGCGCGGCGGAACACCCGATGAAGTCGCGGCCGTCGCGGCCTTGTTGATGGGCCCGGAAGGCACCTTCATCACGGGCAGCGACTTCCTGATGGACGGCGGGGTCACCGCGCACTATTGGTACGGCGATGACCAGTGATACCGCGTGGTCTAGCTGACCTTGCGCCCTTCCACCGGGTAACCCGGATCAGTAAAACCATGGGTCGAGGCATGGCCGGGCACGACCAGGCTGTCGACCAGCGCTTCGTCCTCCGGCCCCAGTTCCAGGCCCAGCGCCTCCAGGTAGCTGTCCCACTGCGCTTCGGTGCGCGGGCCGGCGATCGCTGCGCTGATCAAGCGATTCTTCAAGACCCAGGCAATTGCGAAGGCCACCGAAGTGGTACCCCGCGTCGCCGCATGCTAGGCAATGGCCTTGGCGATCTTCAACGACTCGGGGCGCCATTCGGTCTGCTGGATCCGTTTGTCACCGCGCCCGGCGCGGGTGTCCGCCGGTGGCGGCGCGTCCACCGCGTATTTACCGCTGAGCACGCCACGGGCCAGTGGGCTGTAGGGCACGACGCCAATGCCGTAGTGGCCCGCCACCGGCAACTGCTCGACCTCGGCGACACGGTTGACGATGTTGTACAGCGGCTGGCTGACGGTCGGGCGCTGGATGCCCAGCGCGTCGGCGATGCGCACCATCTCGGCGATTTTCCAGCCGTGAAAATTCGACACCCCGTAATAGCGGATCTTGCCTTGGCGAATCAGGTCGTCGATGGCGCGCAGGCCCTCTTCCAGTGGCGCATCGCTCAAGGTCCGGTGGAAATACACGATGTCGATGTAGTCGCTGCCCAGGCGTTGCAGGCTGGCGTCGACCGCCTGCATGATCCACTTGCGCGACTGGCCCTGCTGGTTCGGGCCGGCCTCGGCCGACGCCGGATAACCGAACTTGGTTGCCACCACCCATTGGTCACGCTGGGCGGCAATGGCGCGGCCGACCACGGCTTCGGAGCGCCCGGCGTGATAGGCATCGGCGGTATCGATAAAGTTGACGCCAGCGGCGCCGGCTTTGTCGATGACGCGTTTGGCGCTGGCTTCATCGGCCTCGCCGCCGAACATCATGGCCCCCAGGCACAGGGGCGACACTTTCAAGGCACTGCGGCCCAGGTAACGGTAATTCATGGCTCACCCTCAACGGCGTTGGAAACGTAGACGGATCCTAGGCCAATGCGCATTGATGATTAAGGCGCTAAAGAAGGATACGCCCATGAGCCTGCCTCATGAGTGATCAAGTGTTATAGCGCAGCGCCTCCACCACCAGGTTCAACGCCCGCGAAGATTGGCGTCGACTCGGGTAGTAGATGTGCAGGCCGGGAAAAGTCGGAAACCATTCTTCAAGCACCCAGCACAGGCGACCCGCCGCCACGTGCTCTTTGGCCAGGTCTTCGGGCAGGTACGCCACGCCGCAGCCGTCCAGCGCCGCCGCCAGCATCGGGTAGGTGCCGTTGAACGTCAGTTGGCCCTGCACCCGCACCTGCACTTCGCGGTCGCCGCTGGCCAATTCCCATGCATAGCAGCCGCCGTGGGTCGGCAGGCGCAGGTTGATGCAGTTGTGCGCGGCCAGTTCGTCCGGGGTCTGCGGCGCCGGGTGGGCTTGCAGGTAGGCCGGCGACGCGACCATGGCCATGCGCAGGTCGGGGCCGATACGCACGGCGATCATGTCCTGGGCCACCTGGTTGCCCAGGCGCACGCCAATGTCATAGCGCTCGGCGACGATATCGGTCAGGCCATAGTCGGTGATGATTTCGACCTTGATGTCGGGATAGCGCGGCATGAACGCTGACAGGCGCGGCCACAGCAGCGCATTCGCTGCGTAGTCGGTGGCCGAGATACGCACCGTGCCGCGCGGCGAATCGCGCAGTTCGAGGACTTCGGCCAGGTCCGACTCGATCTCGTCAAAGCGTGGCGCCAACTTGTTGTACAGCTGCTCGCCGGCCTCGGTCGGCGACACGCTGCGGGTCGTTCGCGTCAGCAGTCGCACCCCCAGTCGGGCTTCGAGCGCCCGCACGGTATGGCTCAGGGCTGATTGCGAAACGCCCAGCTGAGCGGCCGCACGGGTGAAGCTGCGTTCACGCGCGACCGCCACAAAAGCCAACAGGTCGCCGTAGCCTTCGCGTGCCATTGATGAACCTCATTCATAGGGTGATGACGGTGCAGCGTATCGCAGATCAATCCGACCCCGCGATGAATTGATGAGCCGGACTCATAAGCGCATGCCGGTTATGCGGCTTAATCAATGCAAGCCAGCTGCCTACCATGGGGCTCCCCTGCTTAAGGAGCGCCCGATGAAACTGTTGACCGCCACCACCTTCGCCACCCTGCTCTACGCGGCTGTCGTAGATGCCGATCAAGCCCAGCCGCGTCCGGACCCAAAGCCCTCCTCTGCGGTGCTGGAAGTCACGCCGCAACTGTATGCCTACACCACCGACCTGTTATTCGGTGAGGTGTGGAAACGTACCGAGCTGGCCCCGCGTGATCGCAGCCTGATCACCGTGTCGGCGCTGATCGCCAACGGGCAGGTGTCGGCACTCGCGGACCACCTCAAGCTGGGCCTCGACAATGGCCTCACCCCCAGCGAGATCAGCGCGCTGATCACGCATCTCGCATTCTATTCAGGCTGGCCGAACGCGATGTCCGCTGCCGCAGTCGCCAAGCAGGTGTTCATCGAACGAAACATCCCGGACGAGCAGATCTCGCCGCCGGCAGGCGCCGCCCTGACGCTGGACCCCGACAGTGAAGCCAAGCGCCGCGCCGCTGTCGACGCCGGTGTCGGCGGTGTGGCCCCGCAGCTCGCGCGCTACACCAATGAAGTGTTGTTCGCGGACCTGTGGCGCCAAAGCACTCTCAGCGCCCGCGACCGCAGCCTGGTCACCGTCGCCGCGTTGATCGCCCAGGGCCAGGCGGCGCAACTGCCCTTCCACCTCAACCGCGCGCTGGACAACGGCCTGAGCCAGGCCCAGGCCGCCGAGGGGGTGACGCACCTGGCGTTCTACGTGGGCTGGCCGAAGGCGATGTCGGCGGTGCCGGTGCTCAAGGAGGTCTTCGCCGCCCGCGGACAAGGTTGATGCACACGACATAATAAAAATAGATGATCTTATTAATTCATAAAATAACAATGTCTAATAATTAGCTTATTCCAAAAAAGACTTTCACTCAGGTTTTTTATAGGAATATCTTCGTATCACAGACCGACCCCATGCCTGGCGGAGGACGTACCCCGACCACCAGGAGCCTCTCGCAGGCTGAATGGATCCTTCTCGATATGCCAGATATTCAATTCCCTAAACCGCTGAAAAAACTCCATTGGTCATTGGTGACCAGCTCCCTGCTGCTGGCCACCGCGCCCTCCTTCGCCGACACCACCAAGGAGGATGCCAAGCTCGGTACCGTCACGGTGATCTCCACCGGCCTGCGCGGCCAGGAGCGCACCGTGGCCGACAGCCCGGCGCCGATTGATGTGATCAACAGCGACCAGTTGCTCAAGACCGGTCGCGCCGAGTTGTCCGAGGCCATCGCCAAGCTGCTGCCGTCGTTCAACTTCGGCACCAATATCGCCGGCTACAACTCGGTGACGCGCCCCCTGAGCAACCGCAGCCTCGGCCCGGCCTACACGCTGGTGCTGGTCAACGGTAAACGCCGGCACAACGGTGCCACCGGCCAGCGCGGTTCGATCGACAACAGCGGCGCGAATGCGGTGGACATCGACCTGATCCCGGTCAGCGCGGTGGACCATATCGAAGTACTCAAAGACAGCGCTGCCGCGCAGTACGGCTCGGACGCGGTAGCCGGCGTGATCAATATCATCCTCAAGTCCACCAACAACGGTGGGCACCTGGAAACCAGTTACGGGCAGCTGTATTCGGGCCAGGGCGAAACTATCAAGGTCGCCGGCGACCAGGGCTTCAAGCTCGGTGATGGCGGGTTTTTCCACTTCTCGGCAGATGCGCGCAAACGCGGTGAAGCCTCATGGAACGACAAGGCCGACAACAGCGTGCGCGCATTTGCCGACCCGGCAAAAGAAGCGGCGTGGGATCGCGTGGCGATCAAGAACGGCGACCCCGATCTCAAGGCCTTCAACCTCGCCTACAACGCCGAGTTGCCACTCGAAGACCTGACCCTGTATTCGTTCTCCACCTACGGCGAGCGCGATGCCGAGGCTGCCAACTATTTCCGCCTGCCAACCGGCACGGCCGCCGTGCCCGAGGTGTTCCCCGACGGTTATTTCCCACTCAACAACATCAAGGACCGTGACTACCAGCTGCTGTTCGGCGGCAAGGGCCAGGTGGCCGACTGGAACTGGGACCTGAGCACCACCTACGGGCGCAACAACGTCCACCATTCCAGCGACCTCAATATCAACCCGTCGCTGGGCACCGCCTCGCCGACCAAATTCGACAACCTTGCCACCTTCCGCTTCGAGCAATGGGTCAACAACCTCGACTTCACGCGCCGCTATGACAGCCTGTTCAACCTGACGTCGCCGGTGCAAGTCTCGGCCGGCCTGGAACACCGCTGGGAGCATTTCAGTACCTTTGCCGGCGACCGCGAAGCCTACATCACCGGGACTTACCCGGCGGCCTCTGGCGCGCAGGCGGCGGTGACGATCCGTCCTGAAGATGAAGTCAGCCTGATCCGCAACAACTACGCCGGCTACCTGGACCTGGGTTTTGACCTGACCGAGCGCTGGTTCCTCGACCTCGCCGGTCGGGTCGAGCACTACGACGATGACTCGGGCAACACCTTCGGCCTGAAGCTCAACTCACGCTACGAACTGACCGACACCGTGGCGGTACGAGGCACGGTTGGCACCGGTTTCCGCGCGCCGTCGCTGACGCAGATCGGCTATACCGTGGCCGACAACCGCGTGGCGACCGATGTGAACGGCAACGTGGTGCCCGCCGTGACGCGCCTGACGCCGTCCGGCAGCAACCTGGCCAAGGCGCTGGGGGGCGATGATCTCAAGCCGGAAAAATCGCGCAACCTCGGCCTCGGCCTGACCTGGCAACCGGCGCCGCGCACCAGCATTACCGCCGACGCCTACCTGATCGACATCGATGACCGCATCGCACTGACCAGCAACATCTACGACCGCGGCAACGGCGCGATCAACGCGATCCTCGCCGCACAAGGTGTGCCCACCGGCACCTGGGTCAACTATTACACCAACGCGTTCGATACCCGCACCAAAGGCCTGGATGTGGTGGCGGACCACACCACGCCGCTGGATGCCTGGGGCGACGTGCGCTGGAGCCTGGGCTTCAACTGGAACAAGACCACCATCGAAGGCACCCCGGACACGCCGGCGGCGCTGGCCAATTCCGGCGTGACCCTGGTCGGCCGTGATCGCCAGGGCGACCTCACCGATGCCACGCCCAAGACCAAGTGGATCCTGGGCGCCAACTGGAAGGTCGACGACCTCGCGGTCAACCTGCAAACCGCCCGCTATGGCGCGGTCAAGACCCTGGCAGTCAACCCCACCGGCGACCGCAGCTTCGGCGCCAAATGGATCACCGACCTCGACGTCAGCTACACCTTCGTCGACAGCATCACCGTCAGCATCGGCGGCACCAATATCTTCGACGTGCGCCCGGACAAGCATGCCGTCTACAGCAACCTGGGCCTGGCGCCCTACGGCAACCCGCCGTTCTACCCCGGCGGTGGCTACTGGTACACCAAGCTCGCCTACGACTTCTGATCCACACCTTGCATGCACACGCATCGCCACATGAGGGCAACCCATTGAATACCTCCAACTTGATGAGCCGTCTGCTGGCCCCGTGCGCCCTGGCGCTGAGCCTCGCCGCCTGCTCGCCAGGGAATGACACCCAGGCGGGCAAAACCCTGAACATTGCGTTCTTCGGCGATAACACCACCCTGGTCAGCGTCGATCCATTCCAGGTCTACTGGCTGGAACACCGCGTGCTGCTGCGCAATGTCGCCGAGTCCCTCACCGACCAGGATCCGGAAACCGGCAAGATCATCCCCTGGCTGGCCAAAAGCTGGGAGATCAGTGACGACGCGCTGACCTACACCTTCCACCTGCGCAATGACGTGACCTTCAGCAACGGCGAGCGCTTCGATGCCAAGGCGGTGAAAACCGCATTCGACAGCGACAAGGCGCTGGCCACCGAGCTGCCGGCCACCTTCGGCGCCACCTACCTCGCCGGGTTCGATCACGCCGAAGTGGTCGATGACTTCACCGTCAAGCTGGTGCTCGCCAAGCCCAACGCAGGGTTCCTGCAAGCGACGTCCACCACTAACCTGGCGATCCTCGCGCCCGCCTCCTACGCGCTGACGGCCAAGGAGCGCTCCCTGGGCAAAATCATCGGCACCGGGCCGTTCGTGCTCGCCAGCTACACGCCGGAAGTCGGCGCGCACCTGACCAAGCGCAAGGGCTACGCGTGGCCGTCGGCCAATATGAAAAACCCCGGCGAGGCGCACCTGGAGACCGTGGACATCAGCTACATCCCCGAAGAGAGCGTGCGCAACGGCCTGTTCCTGCAGGGCAAGGCCGATATCCTGTGGCCGCGCAATCCGTTCTCGGAAGTCGACCTGAAGCTGTTCCAGTCCAAGGGCGCGACCATCCAGAGCCGTTCCCTGCCGGGCCCGGCGCTGAACCTGTACCCCAACACCCGTGGCGAACGCATCCTCGCGGACCAGCACGTGCGCCTGGCCGTGCAGAAGTCCCTGGACCGCAAGAGCTACGCGAGCACGGTCTACAACGCTGAATTCCCGGTGGTCGACGGCATTTTCGATGTGACCACGCCCTACTTCAAAAGCCAGGGCAACAAGCTGGCCTACGACCCGCAGGGCGCCGAGCAACTGCTGGACCAGGCCGGCTGGGCCAAAGGCGCCGATGGCTACCGGCAGAAAAACGGCAAGCGCCTGACCCTGAGCTACAACATCAGCCCGGCCGAAACCGCCGGTGACGTGCTGATCCAGGATCAACTGCGCAAGGTCGGCATCGAGTTGAAACTCAGCGTGGTCACCCGCGCCGAATGGGTCGCCAACAACTCCGCAGGCAACTATGACCTGACGATCAACTACATGACCCGCGCCGACCCGATCATCCTGCAAACCATCCTCGACCCGCGCAGCGCCAACAGCTCGACCGTGGCCACCAACACCTATGAACCGGCAGTCCTGGAAAAGGCCAAGGACCTGTTCGATGCCGGCATCACCGCGACCCAAGGCCCACAACGCGCCACGGCCTACGGTGACCTGCAGGACTTGCTGATTGATCAAAGCTCGGCGTTCCCGATGTATGAGCGCGTGTGGCAAGCGGCGACCTCGGCCAAGGTGAAGAACTTCCGCTGGACCGCCGAGGGCTTTGCGCTGCTGGGTGATATCGAGGTCGGCACGCCATGAGCCGCTACCTGATCGGCCGCGTCGGCCAGGCCCTGCTGGTGCTGTGGGGAGCCTACAGCATCACCTATTTCATTTTGTACCTGCTGCCGGGTGACACCCTGTCGATCATGCTCAGCGCCTCGGGCATGGAAGCCGATTCGCTGTCGGTGGCGGACCTGGCCAAGGCGCGCGCCTACTACGGGCTCGACAAGGGCGTGTTCGAGCAATATTTCGACCTGCTGCTGGGCGCGCTGCGTGGCGATTTCGGCCAATCCCTTTCGCTTAACCGCCCGGTAGCCGAGTTGCTTGCCGAGCGCCTGCCGCAGACGCTGTCCCTGGCCGGCCTGGCGATTGTGCTGTCGCTGATCGGCGGGGTGGGCCTGGCCTACCTGACCGCCTACATCCGGTGGGCGCCGTTGAAAAAAGCCCTGGCGCGCCTGCCGTCCCTGGGTTTCTCGGTGCCGGTGTTCTGGATGGGCCTGCTGCTGATCCAGGTGTTCGCGTTCGGCCTGGGCTGGTTCCCCGCCACCGGCAGCCGGGGCGTTGAAAGCCTGGTGCTGCCGGCGATCACCCTGGCGATTCCGAGTGCGGCGGTGTACGCCCAGGTGCTGCAGCGCAGTTTCCAAGGGGTGTGGCAACAGTCGTACATCGTCACCGCCTACGCCAAGGGCCTCACCCGTGGCCAGGTGCAGGCACGGCACGGATTCAAGAACGCCGCCCTGCCGATCCTCACCCTGATCGGCCTGCAAGTCGGCAACACGGTGTCCGGTGCGGTGCTGGTGGAAACCATCTTCGCGCGCTCAGGCATCGGCCGCCTGGCCCAGGAAGCTGTACTGCGCCAGGACATTCCGGTGGTGCTGGCAATTGTCGCCGTCTCGGCGGCGGCGTTTGTACTGGTCAACCTGTTGGTCGACCTGCTCTACCCCTGGCTTGACCCGCGAATCTCCCACACGCCAAAGGTGTCGTAGACCATGACCATCCTCGAGCAGAATCTTGGCCGCAAAACCCTCGCGGCCAGCCCCGTATGGCGTCGTCGCAGCCGCCTGCAGCGTGCACAAGCCAGCGTGTTGCCGTTGTTGCGCCGGCCGGGTTTCAGCCTGGCGGTGCTGATCGTGCTGTTCGCGCTGGTCGCGGCCGTCGCGCCGCATTGGCTGACCCACTTCGACCCTTACGCCACCGCGCCGGCGGTCAAGCTCAGCGCGCCGAACCCGACGCACTGGTTCGGCACCGATGAGCTGGGGCGTGACCTGTATACCCGCGTGGTCTACGGCTCCAGCCTGTCGGTGCTGGCGGCCTTCCTCGCGGTGGGGATCGCGTTGCTGGGCGGGCTGGGCCTGGGGATTGTCTCCGGCTTTGCCGGTGGCCGCATCGACGCAGTGATCATGCGCTTTGTCGACGTACTGCTGGCCCTGCCGGGGCTGTTGCTGGCGTTGGCGATCGTTACTGCGATCGGCTTCGGCACGGTGCCGGTGGCCATCGCGGTGGGCGTGGGGATTATCCCCGGCTTCGCCCGTACGACCCGCGCCGAGGTGCTGCGGGTCAAGACCCTGCCCTACGTCGAAGCCGCACGCCTGGGCGGCGCCAGTTGGCGACGGACCTTGCTGCGGCACATCCTGCCCAACGCCTGGGGCCCGGTGGCAGTGTTGGCCACCCTGGATTTCGGCGCGGCCATCCTGGCCACCGCCGGCTTGAGCTTTCTCGGTTTCGGCGCCGCACCACCTGCGGCGGAATGGGGCACGCTGATCGCCAACGGCCGGCACTTCCTGATCACCGCACCGTGGGTCTCGCTGCTGCCCGGCCTGTTCCTGGTCGCGGTGGTGTTCAGCCTTAACCATATCGCCCGCACCTTCGAGGAGATCCAGCGATGAGCGCCCTTCCCCCGTTAGTCGATGTGCGCCAACTGAGTGTCAGCTACCGACACGGCCAGACGGCGGTCAATCGCCTGTCGCTGAGCCTCGCCCAGGGCGAGACACTGGCGATTGTCGGCGAGTCCGGCTCGGGCAAGACCACCCTGGCCAATGCAATCCTCGGCCTGTTGCCGGACAACGCGCAGATCAGCGCCGGCGAACTGTGGATCGACGGCACCGATCTCACCCACGCCAACGAGCGCCAAAAACGCCACCTGCGCGGGCGTACCATCGGCCTGGTGCCCCAGGACCCGATGGTCAGCCTCAACCCGACCCTGCGCGTCGGCCAGCAGATCGGCGAAGCGCTGGTGTTGGCCAAGGGCAAGCGCTACCCTGGGGTTGACGCCGACATCGTCGAGTTGCTGCAACAGGTCGGTATCGACAAGCCGGTGCTGCGCGCACGCCAGTATCCCCATGAGCTTTCCGGCGGCATGCGCCAGCGCGTGCTGATTGCCATCGCCCTGGCCGGCAACCCGCGGCTGATCATCGCCGACGAGCCGACCAGCGCACTCGACGTCACCGTGCAGCGCAAAATCCTCGACCACTTGCAGCGCCTGGTCAGTGAGCGCGGGATTTCGCTGCTGATCATCACCCATGACCTGGGCGTGGCGCTTGACCGCGCCGACCGCGTCCTGGTGATGCAGCAAGGCGAAGTGGTCGAGCAAGGCCCACCCCGGCAGATCCTCGTCGCCCCCCAGCACGACTACACCCGCGCGCTGATCGCCGCAGCGCCGGCGTTCGCCAGGCGCCGTGAGCCGCCTATCCATATTGATCCCACCCGGCAGCCGATCCTGCGCCTGCAAAACGTCGGCAAGACGTTCGTGCTGCCCAAGGTCAAGGGTGAAGACCCAGCGTTTGTAGCGCTGGAAGACCTGAGCCTGCAGGTCTACCCCGGACAAACCCTGGCCATCGTCGGTGAGTCGGGCTCGGGCAAGAGCACCGCGCTGCGCATCGCCCTGGGGCTGGAGAAGCCCAGCCGTGGCCGGGTCTTGTTCGAGCAACAGGACGTGACCGACCTCAGTTGGCGCGACTTCCGCCCGCTGCGCCAGCGCCTGCAGCTGGTGCAACAAAACCCGTTCGCCGCGCTGGACCCGCGCTTCACCGTGTTCGACAGCATCGTCGAGCCGCTGGTGTCGTTCGGTCTGCTCAAGGGCCCGGCCCTGGAACAAGCCGCGCGCGAGTTGATCAGCCGTGTGCACCTGCCGGTCAGTTACCTGGATCGCCTGCCCCGCGAGCTATCCGGCGGCCAGTGCCAGCGGGTGGCCATTGCGCGGTCGCTGGCGCTGAAACCCGACCTGTTGCTGCTGGATGAGCCGGTCAGCGCGCTGGATGTGTCGGTGCAGGCGCATATCCTCGACCTGCTCGAAGAGCTGCAGCGGGAGATGGGCATTGCCTACGTGCTGGTGTCCCATGACCTGTCGGTAGTGGCCAACTTTGCCCATCAGGTGCTGGTGTTGCGCAACGGCCGGGTGATTGAACAAGGCTCGGTGGAGCAGATTTTCAACACGCCGACCAGTGACTACACGCGTGAATTGATTGCCGCCATCCCAGGGCGGCAGGTCACGGCGACGGCGGCGTGATCAGCCGTCTGACCGCTCACGCAGCAAACTGACCCTGGGTGTGAGGTTGATCCGCACCCGCTGCCAGTCGACGAATTGAGCCGCCTTGCCGGCCCAGATCGACCTTGCCGTCGGCGGCGCATGCAGGCTCATCTGCGGCGGCATGCGATGGACCCGGCTGGCGCGGGTGAACCAGCAGAGTCTGGTGTAGCGCGGCAGTTCATGAAGTTTGGCCGCGTGCACAGCCACCGGGCAGATCAACAACAGGTCGCCGAATGCAAACAGCTGGTACGCGTCCACCTGCACGCGTGCGTCGTCGCGCAGGTGTGTGTGCCATTGCAGTGAATCCAGATCGCCCAATTTGACCTGGTCTTCCAGGATGAATCGGGCGGCGTGGTTCTGGCGGATTTCCAACGTGCCCGCGACGATGTAAGTAATGCTCGACATCGGCCCGCGCGCGGACAGCAGGAACAGGACGAAGAACATCACCACCGATGCGGCCACTGTGGATACCCGGCGCAACAGGCTGCCCTTGACGACGAAAAACAACAGCGCCGGGATCAGGCTGAACACAAAGGAACCAATCGAGAACAGCGCGACAAACCTGACCGCCGCGGCATCGTCCTGGCCGACATAGCTGTCGAGGATCAACAGTGTCGGCAATGTCCCGGAGACCACGGTAAACAGCAGCATGATGGCAAGGGGCACGTACACCCACTTCCGATGACCACGGGGCGCCCCTTGCGCGATCAGCACCCGCACCCGCCTGATCCGATTCAGGCCGAACAGCGCCAGCAAGGTCATGCCCGAAACAATCAGCAGGGCCTGCCCGGCGCCGACGTCTTCGTTCCAGTAAAACGCCAACGCCATGAAGGTGGAGAACCCGACCACCAACGGCACCAACAGGCACAACGCGATGCATCGGGTGCTGTCGCGGCGGCTATAAAGCAGTGAAACCGACATGCCATACAACCACGCCGACACCATCAGCACCGCCAGCTGCAGGGTCATCATGAACATCACGACGAGCACCCACACCAGCAGGGCCGACTTGGCATCCAGCGTGGACATGAAAATATCCGCGCGGCCAATGGCCTTGGTGTAGATGTAGAGGCTGAGCATGCCAAAGCCCGTGCCCAGAAAAATCACCGTCACCGTAAACGGTGTCCAGTGCTCAAGCAGGTGCTTGAACCCTCTGCGAAAAAATACCTGGAACGTTGAAGCGGTCGCTGCGGACATCAGATCTCCTTGAAGTAAACCATCCCGGGGGGCTGTTTTAATCCACAAAGCGCTGCACCGCAAACAGTCTCGACCTGGCGTCCTTACCGTGGGCCGTCGGCAGCCGAAGCCTTCAAGGCCCAATCAACCGTTGATAGGCTGACGCAGCTCGCATGCCGATATTGCCGGTAGCCTCTCCCGCCCGCCGCAACGGCTTGAGCGGCTGCCGGTCGGTAAGCGCGCCACTGGCGGGCACTTGCACGTATCTGCACATCCAGCGCCTGGCAGTCGGACTCGCTGCCCGGCGGCTGCCCTGGAAGCAGATGCGGCAATACCAGCTCGATGGACACATCGCCGCTGAAACCGTTGGCCACCAATGCCTGGTACTGGGCGGCGAAGTCGATGTGCCCGGTGCCGATAGCGCCTCGTCCGGAATCCGAGATGTGATAGATCGCGGTGAGGTGCGCGCAGTCACGCAGTGTCTGCACCGGGTCGGGCTCATTGATGTTCATGTGGAAGCTGTCCAGCACCATGCGCAGGTTGTCACTGCCGACCGCGCGGATCAGCTCCCGGCATTGCTGCGCCGTATTGATCAACGGCAATTCAAAATGGTTGCACGGCTCGTACAAGGTGGGCACGCCGCGGCGTTGGGCATAGGCGTCGATGACCTTGCAGCACGCCAGCAGTCGCGCGTACGCCGAGGCAGGATCCGGGCAATTACGTGTCCATAGCGACAGGCCTTGCAAGGTCACGGGCACGTTGCCCAGCTCGGCTGCGAAATCGATGACCTTCCGGTAGTAATCCACGGCCAGGTCCTGCGTGGCGTCGGCGCGGTGCTGCGGCCCGGCATTGATCGGGTCGACCGCGAGAATCGTGATGCCTGCCCGACGTGCCTGCTCGCGCAGGTCTACCGGGCAGGCGTCGCGGTGATCACCTGAGTACTGGATGCCGTCCAGCCCCAGCGCGAGCGCCTTGGCCAGCACCGCTTGCGGCTCGCTGAGCCCGAGTGTCCAGGTCACTACAGCCAGTTTCATAGACATCCTCTCAGCCTTTTGGATGAAACTCGATGGCCAGCCAGATCGCATCCGAATCCGACCAGTAGCGATGCCACGGATAGGTAGGACTGCCCTCGCTATCCACAAGGGTGAAGGGGTCGTGCGTGTAGCCCGGTGCCATGCTGATCTGCCGGTACAGCGTGCTTGCGTCGCGCTCGCGGAATAACTGGATGCGCCCTGCCCCGTGGATCTGGGTATGAATTTCCACAAACGGGTGTTCATTGTGCAAGTAACAGTCGGTGTTGGTCGGCGCCCACCACAGGTTGAGGCGAATCGTGTACTCGCGTGCATCCACCACCGCCTCGCGCTGGTTGGCGAAGGCAAACGGGTCCAGGCGCACGGCACCAATCTCGTCGTAGCGCGAGATGTACAACGGCGTGGTGCGCGGAAACTTGGCAAAGCGGTTGCCAAACCAGTCCCACTCCCCCAGCACGATGCCGCCCAGGTCGACCTCGCTGCGCACGCGGAACACCGCCATGCGTGCGGCCTCGGCGACCACGGCGTTGAACAGCATGGTGGATTTCCACGCAGGCACCACACTCGGTACCGGGCCGCCGATGCTCATGGGGCGGTGATCGAGGTTGACCACCACGCCCGCCTCGACGGTAAAGTCTTTTACGTTCTCGACCAGGTAACACTCGACGAACTGGTCACTGAATTGCAGCGCTCGCTGTTGATTGAATGGTGTCACTTCGCAGGCCCTATCGGTTCTGGAATAAAGCCCCGCGCTCGTCCATGAGCGCAGGGAGTTGGCATCAGCGCATCAGAAACCGCGGTTCTTCACATACTCGTCGCGGTACTCGCCCAGGTAGTCAGGCACGGTGATGTCCCACCAGCCGGTGGGGTGCATGTTGCTCCAGGGGCGCTCGATCGAGCAGATCGCCTCGATCACGTAGGGCTGATTGGACGCAAGTGCGCGGTCCACCGCGGCGCCGATCTGCAGCGGGTCGGTCACCCGCTCGGCGGCGGCACCCAGCGACTTGGCGAAATCGGCAATGTTGGCCGACCAGGACGCGCCGTCCGGTGTGCGGAAGTCGGTGATGATTTCGCGGTCCTCGCCGAACATGTTCAGTTGCAGGTTGCGGATCGCACCCCAGCCACCGTTGTTGATGATCAGGAAAATCGCCGGTACGCCCATCATCACCGCCGTCGCCAGCTCCTGGCCGGTTTGCAGGAACGCGCCGTCCCCGCAAATGGCAACCACCGGCTGATTCGGCGCGCCCATCTTCGCGCCAATGGCGGCTGGCAGCGCAAACCCGATCCCGGAGAAACCACCCGGCGTGATGTGCTGCTTGGGGCCATACACCGGAAACTCGTTGAACACCTGGTTCTGCGGGTTGCTGGAGTCGGTCACGACAATGGTGTTGCGCGGCAGGATCTTGCGCGCTTCGAACAACACCTGGGACACCGTCATCGGCGACTGATTGCAGGTACGCAGCGGCGCCAGGTGTTCCTCCCACTTGGCCTTCAGGTGCTGCAGGCGCTGGAACATCGGCGAGGTGCTGTAGTCACGCGCCGCCCCGCTGTCACGCAATGCGGCCAGCAGCGCCTGCAGGATCGGCCCGGCATCGCCGACGATGCCGACTTCCACCGGGTAGTTCTTGCCCAGCTCGAAGCCATCGATATCGATCTGGATCAGTTGGGTCTTGTTCGGAATATCGAAGGTCACGCCGGGCCGGTAGGAGGACGTGATTCGATCACTGAAGCGGCAACCGACGGCGAGGATCACATCGGCCTCGCGGGTCATCGCATTGCCGGGGATCGAGCCGAGGTCGCCGCACGGCCAGGCATACAGCGGATGGTCCTCGGGAATCGAGCCTTTGCCCATGAACGAGGTGGTCACCGCGGCGCCCAGGTGTTCGGCGATGGCGACCAGGTCGTCACTGGCGTTCGCGGCGATCACGCCGCCGCCCGCCATGATCACCGGGCGTTCAGCCGACATCAGCAGGTGCACGGCACGCGCGATGTCGGCCGGGTCGCCGTGCAGGCGGCCGTGGCCACGGTGCGTCTGCGGCGCTGGCAACTCGATTTCCGCACATTCGGCCTGCAGATCCTGCGGCAGGTTGATCAAGGTAGGACCACGGCGCCCTTCGAGCATCACGTTGAACGCTTGGGTCATCACCCCGGGCAACTGCGCCACCGTGCCCGGTTGCCACCAGCGCTTCACCACGGGTTCCGCCATGCGCGGGAAGTTATCGCCGTGGGGACGGTCGAGTTCCTGCAGCACGCCTTTGCCCAGCATGTAGGTGTGCACGCCGCCGCTGATCACCAGTTGCGGCAGCGAGTCGGCGAACGCGGTGGCGATCCCCGTCAGGGTATTGGTCGCCCCCGGACCGATGGAGGCGCAGACGGCCGCGATTTGCCCGCTGGAGCGGTAGAAGCCGTCAGCCATGTGTGACGCACCTTGCTCGTGCATGGCCGGCACCAGGGTGATCTCATCCTTGCGGTCGACAAAGGCGTCCAGCAGCGCGGTATTGCCATGCCCCGGGATCCCGAAGACATAGGGCACTTTCTCGCGGATAAGGTACTCGACCACGATTTGCCCACCGGTCATTTTTTTTGTTTTCGTATCAGTCATGCTGCGCTCCTGCTATGGCGTAAAGAGAGAGTGTCGCGGCCTGCTGTTCATCAGGCCGCCGGATAGAGGTGATGCCGAATTCCGTCGCGAGAATATGTTCCGCAGCCCGCAGCGCCTGGGCGGCGATGGTCAAGGCCGGGTTGACCGCGGCGGACGACGGCATGAATGACGCATCGATCACGAACAGGTTCGTGTGGTCATGGCTGCGGCAATAGATGTCCAGGGCCGAGGTCGTCGGGTCGCGACCAAATCGTACGGTGCCGCACTGGTGAGAGGTGGAGTGCTTGAGCAACGGCTTGGTCAATACGATCGGGTACCCGCTGGCACGCAGCAGCGCCACCATCTTCTTGATGAACCGACGGTGGGGGCGCAGGTTGTTGCGGCGGATCGCCATCTGGATCTGGCCGTCCTTGATCAGGATGCGGCTGTCGGGGTCCGGCAGGTCCTCCGAGAAGGCAATCCAGTCCATGCTGTGCTTGGCCATGGTGGCGCCGACCACCTTGGGCATGAACGGCACATTGGCCGAAAGCATCCCGCCCTGGAGTTTGCCGAGCATCTGCGCATGGCCCAGTGGGAAGGGATAATCCGGCGCGCCGAAGTAGAACTCGTTCATCGACACGGTTTTCTGGAACACCGTGTCGTTGGGGCGCGGCGACAACCCCATCAATGCGGTCTGGTTGTGTGCCATGTAGTAACGGCCAACCACGTCCGAGCTGTTCGCGACGCCATTCGGCGCGGCTTCGCACGCCGACCGCAGCAGCAAGGCCGCACTGTTGACGGCGCCACAGGAGACCACGATGAGCCGGGCGGTCAGTACTTCAGTCTGGCCGTCACTTTCCACCACGACCCCGGTCACTTGCTTGCCGTCCTGGCTGAGCAGCAACCGCTTGACCAACGTATTGGTGCGCAGGGTCACATTGCCCGTTGCCAGCGCAGGCTGCACCAGTGCGGTCTCTGCCTCCATTTTTGCCGAAATCCGGCAAGGAAAGCCGTCGCAGGTCTTGCACAGAGTGCAGTGGCCGTCAGCCGAATAATCGACCGCCAACGGCATCGCCGAGGTGCGCGCGCCCGCCGCCCGCATGCCCTTGCACATGTGCTCGACGATAGGCGCCGACGCCACCGCAGGGTACGGATACGGCTTGCTGCGCCACGGCGCCGACGGATCGTCGCGGTCGTCACCGTGCACTTTGAAAATCTGCTCGGCCTGGGTGTAATACGGTTCGAACTCGGCGTAACTGACCGGCCACGCCGGCGACACACCCTCCTCGTGCTGCAGCACCTCGAAATCCCGCTCGCGGTAGCGGATCATCGAGCCGCCATAGAACTTGGTACAGCCGCCGACGTTGTAGTAGATGCTCGGGCGAAACGGCTTGCCTTGGGCATCCAGCCAGGTGTCGTGGGCGGTGTATTTCTTGTCGAAGAACACCGAGGCCACACGCCAGTTGTCCGCTTCCTTCGGCACCCAGTCGCCACGCTCGAGCATCAGCACGGTCACCCCGTGTTCGGCCAGGCGGCGGGCGGTCATGGCGCCGCCGACACCGCTGCCGATCACGATGACTTCAGGAGTGGCTTGCATTTAAATCTTCGCCTCGCTGTTGTTGGCAGCTGCGGATGCAGCTGGATGGGCCGCCGAGGCGCCGGGTTTGACCCGCATCAACAGCGGGCCGAAGATCGCGATCAGGCTCATGAGCACCAGCGGCATGTAGAACAGCGCGCCGATGCCGTAGGTGCTCACCAGGTACGAATAGACCGCCGGGCCACCGAGCATGCCGCCAAACCCGATGCCGTTGACAATGCCGACATTGCGGCCCGAGTTGGCCGGGTCCTTGCGCCCCGCCGCCGACAGCATGAGCGGCGCGATACAGGCGAGCCCGAGCCCCAGCAGGGCAAAGCCGGCCATGCCCATCACCGGGGCGTGGCTCAGGGTTGCCAGGAAGATGCCGACAATCGAGATCGCGCCGCAGCAGAACACCATCGCCGCCGCACCGATACGCTCGGCCAGCCAGTCACCGGTCATGCGCGCGATAAACCCGGCGCCGGTAAAGAAGCTGATGGCCAGGCCAGCGGTCGAGATGGTCATGCCGGTCTCGCGCACCAGGAACTCCTGGCCCCAGTCGCTGACCGAGCTTTCACTGATCATCCCGGCAATCAGCAGCGCGCCGAAAGCCACCATCAGCATCAGCACTTTCCAGTTACGCGCGGTGGGCGCGGCGGCGCTGCGGGTCGGTTCGTGGTTGACCGGCAGCAGCTCGTCCTTGCCGAGCATGAACTGGCTGGTCAGCAGGCTCAGCAGCGCCAGCGAAACCCCGGCCACCGTGAAGGGAATAATCGCGCTGTCGGAAGAAAAGCCGGCGAGGTAGCTGGCCAGGATTCCAAACAGAAAGCCGCCCAACGAAAAGTACGCATGAAACGCCGACATGATGGAGCGTTGATAGAACCGTTCGACCTGCACACCGTGCGCATTCAGGGCGGTATCGACCGACCCGCGCAAGGCGCCCAACAGGCATCCGAACATCAGCGCGAAGGTGTATTGCGAGGCGAACCCCAGGGCGATGAGCGAGAGTGGATAGGCCAGCAAGGTGGTGCGGATCACGGTCCGTGGGCCGAACCGGTCGACGAAATACCCGACGATGAATGCACCGAAGGTGCCGCCGATGGCAATCCCCAGGGCGACCATGCCGAAGTTCAGGTCGCCGAGGCTTCCCTCCATGCCTAAATGGTTTCGAAACGCGCTCACCCCGACCGACCAGGTGTAAAACAGCGCCCCCATGATCATGAAGCCCGCGAACGTGGCCATTCGCGCTTTCTTGATTCTGGGCGTAACCAGGGAGTTGTCGCGTTTGCTCGATAACATGGATCACCTGTCGAGGGGCTGAGGCCCCTTCGTTATTGGAATTAATGGCCGCTGGCCATCAGTATTTAGACAGTGATGTTGCAAGGTGCCCCACGTGGAAGGTCGCTCTTGATGGCTGACATGCACGCGCTCATGGACTGCCGGCGAGCAGGCCACGTGGACGTTTCGAGTATCGAGAGATCGTGCGCGCGGCTCAATTTCGCAGATGGCTGTGGTGTGACGCAGACCGACGCACATGTGCAGCAGCGACAGTCCGGCAAGTGCGTGCTGGACGCTCGGTTGCAGACTATCTAGCATGCTCGGCATGCAGCTCACGCCTGATCCGCTGCCCGAAAAAAAAACTAAAAAAGCCGCTTGCGAGGAGATCCACGCCCCCATGTCAGTTGTAATCGCCCCCTCCCATGGAGAGCGCCATCAAGTGCGCAATGACCTGCAAGGCAACGTGCAGAGAAACCTCGCCACGCTGGTGGAGTCGTGCCGGTCAGTCGCTGACATGTGCCGCAAGATCGATGTGAACCGCCAGCAGTTCAACAAGTACCTGGCCGGCCAGCATGTGCCGTCGCAGAAGATCCTGCAGAAAATCGCGCGGTATTTCATGATGGAAGCCGAGGACCTGTTTCGTCCCCCGGCCGACTTCAAGCAGTTCTACGAAGGGTTTGAAAACGAGCTGCCGATCGGGCTGCGTGCCTCCGCGCAGTTCAATCATTTCCTGCCACTGGCCAAGGCTTCGGCGCACGCGCTGGACGACTACCTGGGCGTGTATTACCGCTACCACAACTCGTCGATCTATAAAGGCCGGATCCTGCGCTCGGTGACGTGCCTCTACCGCGCGGACACGATGGTGCAGTACGTGACCGTCGAGCGCTTCCCATTGCAGGATGGCAGCGGCAAGACCGGCTACTCGTTCACCTATCACGGTTTCTGCCTGTTGCTGGGCGACCGATTGTTCATGGTGGATTTCGAGGGCAAGCAGCGCAACGAAATCACTTTCTCGATCCTCACGCCGCAGCACCGGCGGCCCATACGCTTTCTGCATGGGCTGGTCACCGGGGTGGCGTCATCGTCCTACCGCCAGCCCTTCTCCACCCGGCTGACGTTGAACTATGTGGAAAAAGGCCTGATTCGCAAACGGCACTTGCGCGCGGCGACAGTGCTGCTGCCCGCCGACCTGTCACTGCCGGTGGAGGTGCGCGAGTACATGACGGGAGACAATGCGGCGATTGTCTGGGGTGGGCAGGACTAGAAGCAACGCCGCCCTGCTGCCCATTGCGGGCAGCAGGGCGTGACTCAAGCGGTGGTCTTGTAGCGACGGATGCGGATATCCGCCTGCTCCTTGTGGCCGGCAAACCCTTCCATCGCGCAGAGTCGCGAGCAGTATTCGCCCACCAGCACCGAGGCCTCATCCGTCAGCACGCGCTGGTACGTACAGGTCTTGATGAACTTGCCCACCCACAACCCGCCGGTGTACCGCGCGGCTTTGGTGGTCGGCAGGGTGTGGTTGGTGCCGATGACTTTATCGCCATACGAGACGTTGGTGCGCTCCCCGAGGAAGAGCGCGCCGTAATTGGTCATGTGCTCGAGGAAATACAACGGATCACGGGTCATGACCTGGACATGCTCGGAGGCGATGCGATCGGCCTCCTCCACCAGTTCCTCAACACTGTCACAGAGGATGATTTCACCGTAGTCACGCCAGGCGATGGCAGCCACCCCGGCCGTCGGCAGGACCGCCAGTTGGCGCTCGATCTCGGCTGGAATCGCCTCGGCGAGTGCACGGCAGTTGGTCAGGAACACCGCCGGAGAGTTCACGCCATGCTCTGCTTGCCCCAGCAGGTCGGCGACCACCAGTTCTGCATCCGAGGTTTCGTCAGCGATAACCAGGGTTTCGGTGGGGCCGGCAATCAGGTCGATACCGATCTTGCCGTACAACTGGCGCTTGGCTTCTGCCACATACGCGTTACCGGGGCCCACGACCATGTCGACCGGCGCAAACGTGTCGGTGCCCAAGGCAAGCGCGGCAATGGCCTGCACCCCGCCGAGGCAGTAGATCTCGTCAGCGCCCGCCAGGTGCATCGCCGTGACGATGGCCGGATGCGGGCGGCCATCGAACGGCGGCGCCACGGCCACCACGCGCTTGACGCCCGCGACCTTGGCGGTCAACACACTCATATGCGCCGACGCCAACAGCGGGTATTTGCCGCCGGGGATATAGCAGCCCACCGAGTTCACCGGAATGTTCTTGTGCCCCAGGATCACGCCCGGCAGGGTCTCGACCTCGACATCCACCAGCGCAGCCTTTTGCACCTGCGCAAAGCGGCGCACCTGCTCCTGGGCAAAGGTGATATCGCCGATCTCTTGCGCCGAGAGGCTGGCGACGCAGGCGGCAATTTCCTCATCGGTCAGACGAAAGCTGACCGGGTCCCACTGATCGAACTGCCGGGAATACTCACGGACCGCGGCGTCCCCCTGGCGACCGACGTTGGCAATGATGTCAGCCACCACATCGCGAACCTGGCTCGCGATCTCGGCCTGTGCAGCCACCGGTTTGGCAGTCTTGAGGTATTGAATCATGTCTTGCTCCAGTTTAGGTACGCGTCGTCAGCCAAGCCTCGAAGCACGGGCGTGCTCGACAGATACCTGGCAACTGGAGTCGATTTTCCGGGCTGCACGGCCCTGTCCACAATTTCGCACTGACGGCCCAGGTGACGCACGATGACGCACGACGCCCCCAAGTGGACTACGGCAACAGGCGCGCCTGGGGATGACCGCCTCGCACAGTCCGGCAGGTAGCAATTGATAACATTCCGCTGTCGGAAATTTGGAATCAAACCTCACGGTGACTCACTCACGCTACGAGCCCAGTCGATAAAACCCGCGCTGGGTGACTCTGCCTGAACCAGACCGCGAGATAACACTGCATGAGCCTATCAGCGACCGTCACCCAGCCGACTGTCACGCCAGCACGCCCTCTTCCGCCAACAACCGCCATCCCCCCTCTCCCGACAGCCGGCACCGGCAACGCGGCACACACCGCCGATCAAGCCCCGGACGCCCGCCCCGAAGCCAAGGGCGACAAAGACCTCGCGCTGTTATTTGCCACGGCCGCGCAGAACATCGCCCGGAACGGGCCTTCATTTGACGGTACGGACACTATCAACGGCATACCGCCGCAATCGACATTCGGCCAGTGGTGGGGCCACCTGCACAAACTGCTTGAAAACCCCCAGTTCGTGGAATGGGCGAGCGCCAAACATATTGATCTGTCCAAGCCGCTGTCGATCAGTTCCTTCGGCCATCTCACCGCGACTGCCAGTGGCCGTCGCGAGACGTTCAGGGCCGCGGATAAAGACCCGTTATGGGACACGCTCGTTGCCCCCGTGCTGCGCGCGGCAGGCGTTGTGGCGGCAGGCAACAACCCCTTGATCGTCACCCCCGGCAGTCACTCATCCGCGCCTCTGTTTGTCGTGGCGAATTTCTATGGAGAAGACGCCAATGGCAATGCGGCGCGAGCCAATGAGTTGGCGCAGACCCAAGTGTTCCGGAAAAACGCGGCTAACGATCCAGACAGTCAAATGGCACCTGCAGCCGACCTGGGCATACTTGACGACGAAAAAACTGCGCGAGGTGATCTCGCCGATATGCATGGGTTGTCCGCCAAATTGACGCACCTGGTGAACAGTGGGTCTCGCCAGGTCGAAGAGGCCTTGAAGAACACCACGATGGCGGTGGATCCCGACTCGTCGTTCAGCCAGCAGAGACAATTGGGTGACACCACGGCGCCGACCCTCGAGCAGTTTATGCTTGCGAACAATTGGATCCTGCCAAAAACCGTGGCAGAACTCGAGAACGTCAGGAACGTCATCAGCAGCGCACCGCTGCCGGTCTCGAAACTCGGCAGCCTCGGCGGAGCCTTGTCCTGGCCCGTGCCGCTGGAGAATTACGAACAAAAAACCGTCTACAGCCACTTCAACTACAACCTTAACCTGCCGACCCTGAGCAACGATGGGACGTCACGTCCGGATCGACGCGGTGCGCTGGGCTACCTGGCGAAAAACATGCAATTTTCCACCAGCGAATTGCGTAATCCTCTGCAAGTCATAGAAAAAATAGTCAATACGCCCAAGGCCCGCGAACTCGAATCCGCCCTGAAGGCCAAGATGGGCGACACCTGGAAAACCAGCACCCCCCATGACTGGGTCCTGACCGCCATTGCGACCACCCTGGACAAGGAAAGCCTGTTTCATCCAAAGCCAAACCATGTGGCGGGATACAACCTGGCAGACGACCGTTTCAGTGGAACGCCCCTGGTGACGATCAAACAGGGCCTCGCCGACCATCTCGTCCAGCTCAACCGGGTATCGCCCGAGTTGGCACCCGTGGCCGCGCACCTGCTGCTGGCGCGGGCGGCGCCGGAGCTGCTGGTCCAGAACATTCCCAATGACGTGAGTTACGGCTCGACTGCCTGGGTCGCGTTCAAGGCCGCGGTGGCGCGCATTGAAACCTACAGCCCTGGCGCCACCGCAGATATGACTTTTGCCCAGGTGTTTGCGCAGGATGCCAAGGACCCGATTACCGATTTCGGCCAAGCCATACAGGAGGGGACATCCCGCCTGGCGTTGATCGAATGGGGAAAACTGCACGGTACGCTCCCGCCCCGGGAGGACGGCGACTATCCGCAAGCGCAGATCGATCAGACGAAACAAGCATTCAAGGACAAAACGTCGACGCTGGAAACAACCCTCGGATACCTTGCCGCCAAGGTGCCGACCCAACGAGAGCTTGCCTTGGAGGCGCTGAAGAAAAAATTCGGTGTCGAATTGCCTTACGAACTCAAGTGTTTCCGGGATAACGGGCCTGCAGGGCGAGCCCACGGTGCTCACGCCTATCTCACCCCAATCAGATACTCATTGGTGGATTTCTATCTTTCAAATCCTGAGTCAAATGTCTTTTCACGCTGGATTTCCGAAGACCGCCGGTTCCCCACCAGCATGCTCACTCAACTGGCAGACCGACCCGACCCAATACTCGAGCATAAAAACAAGTTTACTGCCTACAAAAACAACCTCATCGGCGCACACGCCACCGTTATAAAAAACCAGATATCCAGGCTGCCCCTGGAAGATCGAAAAAATCTCGAGTTCGGGAAAATTCGAGTGTTCGTCGAAGGCCAAGTCAGTAAGACAACGGTGTTCACTCGCGCAGGCAGACAAGAAGATGAAGATCTCACGCCGGCGCAACCCATGGACAACCGCAGGCTGATTGTCCATACCCTGCGTGACGGCAACCCGGAATTCTATGAAATGTCATCGCAGAAAGGCCAAATAACCAAGCGCGACGACCTGAAAGAAAACTTCAAGGAAGGCCTTCAAGGCGAATGGGTCGAAACCCCCACTGATGTTGGCCAAGCCTGGGAAAGCTCGGCGATCCAAGAGCTGACCCCTTCGAAGGATCAAGCCGCCAGGCAAGCAGCCAGCCCATTACCCGTCACCATCCCGGCGTCCTTCACCAGCGCGCGCAGCAACTATATTGCCGAGCGGGTTTCCAGCCATTCCCTCCCCTCCTTCAGCTTCGATAAGCTGTTCGAGTTGACCAAGACAACCAGCACATTCGAGGACGAGGCGGCCAAGGACAAGGCCAGGCTCAAATTCATCACTGGCCTGGCACCCGGTGGATCCGCCGCCATGAACCTTGTCAACGGTGATTGGCTGGCCGCGCTTAGCGATGTGATATTCGATGGTGTCATGTACATGACAGGTGCGGCATTCGGCAAAGGCGCGGGGGCGCTGCGTGGGGCAGGACGAAGTGTGCCGGCCGGGGCTGCCCGAGGGGTTGGACGGGCCGGAGCGGCAAGCAGGCCATTTGGTCGCGGTGTACTGGGGAAGGCACCCGGCCTGCCAGCCAGCCAAGTGCCAAATGCCGCAACCGGAAAATTCCCCACTCTGCGCAAGTTGCAACAAAGCGGGATGAACAATGCGCAGTTCAATGAGTTCGTCAAAAGAGCGGATATTGCTGAAGGTACCTATAAAGTCGGCACGCGCACTGAACGGATCAAAACGACTGCCATACAGGATGAGAAAACCGGTGATTGGTTTCACTACGACGCTGCCAGGAACCGTGCCTACGGGGCAAAGATAGAGCACTTCGCCGCTCAGGCAAATGACCCGGTCTCGGCCACCGCTTCCGCGTCTGCGTCCCCGGGCAATAACTTCCAGAAAAGCCTGGCCAAAGACAAAGCCATTAAGCCGAATCACATGCAAGACCTCAAAATGATCGCCAACGAAGTGCATACCTATGTTGACAACTACAAGGGTCCGCAGCGTCTTAACATCGTGGCCCACGGGCATGGGCGCGATTTCGTTGACAAGTTGCTGAGACAAGGCACCCATGTGGTTATCGACCAAACGCACTACTCCGCTAAAGAGTTGGTTGCGTTATTAAAAAGCAAGGGTGTTGACCCCTCGAGTTACGACAACATCAGGTTGTTGATTTGCCACTCCGGTGAGGGCGGAAGTCATTCGTTTGCTCGATTGCTGCAGCAAGAGACCAAGCGCCCCGTCAAGGCTTTCGAGGGCACGGTGACCATGAACTATGGTTCCACCTATATGACCCAGAGGCGAAACGAGCTGGCAATCGGCCGTCAAGATAAGTTACCTGGCCTTTCTGCCGAAGGTGCCGAAAGATGGGCGAACGATAAGCTCAAAAATGACCTGATTAACAAGATCACCCCAAAAGTCACCAAAACGCATGGCGTGAAGCAAGAGTTAAATGTGGCAGGTTTAGGCGAAGAGCCACGCTACGTGACCAAGACAATTTCCTACAAGCCGGTGTATTTCCAATAGGGCCAGCCGCTCACTCGGGCGATTCATCACCCGCTGCTATGCCCGCTCCCGGCATACTCGGCGGGTTTGGCGTCGATCAATCTGGTGCCACTCGACTTCCAATGGGCATCACAGGCCTATTCGCCCAGCCGCTGTGGGGCCACCTATTTAGCGCTTCCATGCGCACGCTGCACGGAACACCGAGACCTAAACCCCCCCTGGAAATCCTGAGTTGCACCGCACGCAATAGTGTTTTGTCATCAAGCCCATTGATAGCCCCCTAACGAAACCCCCATGCTAGAGGGCTAATCTCGCGCTTATATCATTCCGAATGATAGTTACCTTTGCTTCATTCGATTCGTGACATAGCACAGCGCCGCGCATGATCCGCCCATCTCAAATACATTGGCGGATGCACCTCATGGAACAGTCACTCAAACATTTGCGCTTTCCCCTGGCGATTTTGGCCGTGGTGGTGATGAGCGCATGCGGCAAGACCCCGGAACAAGCGGCCGCCATGCCAGCTGCAAAAGTCAGCGTGGCGAAGGTGCTGGAGCAACCGGTCAACGAGTGGGACGAATTCACCGGTCGCCTGGAAGCACCGGAAACCGTGCAGATTCGTCCACGCGTCTCGGGCCAGATCGATCAGGTGGCCTTCATCGAAGGCGCCCTGGTGAAGAAAGGCGACCTGCTGTTCCAGATCGACCCGCGCCCGTTCCAGGCTGAAGTGCGCCGCCTCGAAGCCCAGCTGGCCCAAACCAAAGCCGCCGCCTCGCGCAGCGACAATGAAGCCCAGCGCGGCGAACGCCTGCGCCAGAGCAATGCGATCTCCGCCGAACTGGCCGACTCGCGCACCACCGCCGCCCAGGAATCGCGCGCCGCCGTCGCCGGGATCCAGGCGCAGTTGGACCTGGCCAAGCTGAACCTGAGCTTCACCCGCGTGACCTCGCCGATCAGCGGCCGCGTCAGCCGTGCCGAAATCACCGCCGGCAACCTGGTGACCGCCGACGTCACCGCGCTCACCAGCGTGGTCTCCACCGACAAGGTCTATGCCTACTTCGACGCCGATGAGCGCGTATTCCTCAAGTACACCGAGCTGGCTCGCCAAGGCCGCCGTGGTGCTACCACCCCTGTCTACCTGGGCCTGTCCAACGAATCCGGCAACCCGCACCTGGGCCAGATGAACTTCGTCGACAACCAGGTCAACCCGGCCACCGGCACCATCCGGGGTCGCGCCGTGTTCGACAACAGCAAGGGCGAATACACCCCTGGCCTGTATGCGCGCCTGAAACTGGTCGGCAGCGGCACCTACTCCGCCGTGCTGATCAACGACGAGGCCGTGGGCACTGACCTGGGCAAGAAGTTCGTGCTGGTGATGGACGGCGACAAGCCGGCGTATCGCTCGGTGGAACTGGGGCCGAAGATTGAAGGTTTGCGCATCGTACGCAGCGGCCTGAACAAGGACGACACCATTATTGTCAAGGGCCTGCAGCGCGTGCGCCCTGGGTCGCCGGTCGCTCCGGAAACCATCCCGATGGCCAGCAAGGAAACCCTCGCGGCCTTGGCACAACAACGACAAGCGCTTGAAGCCAGCAACCTGGAGCAAGTGGCGCCGGAAAAAACCGCGCCCAAGCTCGCAGCCGTTGCGACTCCACGCGGTTAAGGGATACGACTCAAGATGAATTTTTCCAAGTTCTTCATTTCGCGGCCGATCTTCGCAGCGGTGCTCTCGCTGTTGATCCTGATCGCCGGCGCGATCTCGCTGTTCCAATTGCCGATCAGCGAATACCCCGAAGTCGTGCCGCCGACCGTGGTGGTGCGCGCCAACTTCCCGGGCGCCAACCCCAAAGTCATCGGTGAAACCGTGGCCGCTCCGCTCGAGCAAGCCATCACCGGCGTCGAGAACATGCTGTACATGTCCTCGCAGTCGACCGCCGACGGCAAGCTGACCCTGACCATCACCTTCGCCCTGGGCACCGACCTGGACAACGCGCAGGTGCAGGTACAGAACCGGGTGACGCGGACCCAGCCGAAACTGCCTGAGGAAGTGACGCGCATCGGTATTACCGTGGACAAGGCCTCTCCCGACCTGACCATGGTGGTGCACATCACCTCCCCGGACCAACGCTACAACATGCTCTACCTGTCCAACTACGCCATCCTCAATATCAAGGATGAGTTGGCACGCCTGGGCGGCGTGGGTGATGTGCAGTTGTTCGGCATGGGCGATTACTCCCTGCGTGTGTGGCTGGACCCGAACAAGACCGCCTCGCGCAACCTGACCGCCACCGATGTGGTGACGGCCATTCGTGAACAGAACCGCCAGGTGGCCGCCGGTGCATTGGGCGCGCAGCCTGCACCGAATGACACCAGCTTCCAACTCTCGGTCAACACCCAGGGCCGCCTGGTCACTGAGGAAGAGTTCGAGAATATCGTCATCCGTGCCGGTGCCAACGGCGAAATCACCCGTCTGAAAGACATCGCGCGGGTGGAGTTAGGCTCCAGCCAATACGCCCTTCGCTCGTTGATCGATAACCAGCCGGCCGTGGCGATTCCGATCTTCCAGCGCCCTGGCTCCAACGCCATCGACATCTCCAATGAAGTGCGGGCGAAGATGGCGGAGCTCAAGCAGAGCTTCCCGGAAGGCATGGATTACCGCATCGCCTATGACCCGACCGTCTTCGTGCGCGGCTCCATCGAGGCAGTGGTCCACACCTTGTTCGAAGCACTGATCCTGGTGGTGCTGGTGGTGATCCTGTTCCTGCAGACCTGGCGCGCCTCGATCATTCCATTAGTGGCGGTGCCGGTATCGTTGATCGGTACGTTTGCGGTGATGCACCTGTTCGGCTTCTCACTCAACGCGCTGTCACTGTTCGGCCTGGTATTGGCCATCGGTATCGTGGTGGACGACGCCATCGTGGTGGTGGAGAACGTCGAGCGGAACATCGAATTGGGACTCGAACCGTTCCCGGCCACTGAAAAGGCCATGAGCGAAGTGACCGGCCCGATCATCGCCACCGCGTTGGTACTGTGTGCGGTGTTCGTTCCAGCGGCCTTCATCAGCGGCTTGACCGGACAGTTCTATAAGCAGTTCGCCTTGACCATTGCTATCTCGACGGTGATTTCGGCGTTCAACTCGCTGACCCTGTCGCCCGCGCTGGCAGCGGTATTGCTTAAAGGTCACGACGCACCGAAGGACCGCTTCTCCAAGTTCCTCGACAAGTTGCTCGGCGGCTGGTTGTTCAAACCGTTCAACCGCTTCTTCGACAAGGCCAGCCATGGTTACGTCGGCACCGTGCGCCGGGTGATTCGCGGCAGCGGCATTGCGCTGTTCCTGTACGCCGGCCTGATGGTGCTGACCTGGTTGGGCTTCGCCCACACGCCGACCGGTTTCGTTCCGGCCCAGGATAAGCAATACCTGGTGGCCTTCGCGCAATTGCCGGACGCCGCGAGCCTGGACCGCACCGAAGACGTGATCAAGCGCATGTCTGACATCGCCATGAAACAGCCCGGCGTGGAAAGCGCTATCGCCTTCCCCGGCCTGTCGATCAACGGTTTCACCAACAGCCCGAACAACGGCATCGTGTTCGTGACCTTGAAGCCATTCGAGGAGCGTAAAGACCCGAGCCTGTCCGCAGGTGCGATTGCCGGTGCACTGAACGGCAAATACGGCAGTATCGAAGAAGCCTACATGGCGATCTTCCCGCCGCCGCCGGTACAGGGCCTTGGGACGATTGGCGGCTTCCGCCTGCAGGTCGAAGACCGTGGCAACCTGGGTTATGACGAGCTGTACAAAGAAGTGCAGAACATCATCACCAAGAGCCGTGGCGTACCTGAGTTGTTCGGCCTGTTCACCAGCTATACGGTCAACGTGCCGCAGGTCGATGCTGCCATCGACCGTGAAAAGGCCAAGACCCACGGCGTGGCGATCAGCGACATCTTCGACACCCTGCAGATCTACCTGGGTTCGTTGTATGCCAACGACTTCAACCGCTTCGGCCGTACTTACCAGGTCAACGTGCAGGCTGAGCAGCAGTTCCGCCAGGATGAAGACCAGATCGGCCAGCTGAAAGTGCGTAACAACAAAGGCGAGATGATCCCGCTGGCGACCTTTATCAAGGTCAGCGACACCTCGGGCCCGGACCGCGTGATGCACTACAACGGCTTCATCACTGCAGAAATCAACGGCAACGCCGCACCGGGCTACAGCTCCGGCCAGGCCCAGGCAGCGATTGAAAAACTGTTGAAGGATGAACTGCCCAACGGCATGACCTACGAGTGGACCGACCTGACGTATCAGCAAATCCTCTCGGGCAACACCGCGCTGTTCGTGTTCCCGCTCTGCGTACTGCTGGCGTTCCTGGTACTGGCCGCTCAATACGAAAGCTGGAGCCTGCCGTTGGCGGTGATCCTGATCGTACCGATGACGCTGCTGTCGGCCATCACCGGGGTGATTATCTCGGGCGGCGACAACAACATCTTCACCCAGATCGGCCTGATCGTACTGGTGGGCCTGGCGTGTAAGAACGCGATTCTGATCGTCGAGTTTGCCAAGGATAAACAGGCCGAGGGTCTCGACCCACTGGCGGCGGTACTCGAAGCGTGCCGTCTGCGTCTGCGGCCGATCCTGATGACCTCGTTCGCCTTCATCATGGGTGTAGTGCCCCTGGTGTTGTCCAGCGGCGCCGGTGCCGAGATGCGTCATGCCATGGGTGTGGCGGTGTTCTCCGGGATGATCGGGGTGACCTTCTTCGGTCTGTTGCTGACGCCAGTGTTCTACGTACTGATCCGACGTTATGTGGAGCGCCAGGACGCGCGCAAAGCGGCCAAGGCCTTGAAGCTGGAGACACAGCAATGAGCGTGAAAATATTCCTGCCGAGCCTCCTGGTACTGGCGCTTGCCGCCTGTGCCGTGGGCCCGGACTACAAGACCCAGACCCCGGAGGCGGCCAATATCACCGCCGCCGTGGACGCCAAGAACTACGACCACGCCAAGTTCGAAGGCATCTGGTGGCAGCAATTCGAAGACCCGACCCTCAACCAGTTGGTGACTCAGTCGCTGCAAGGTAACCGTGACCTGCGCGTCGCCTTTGCCCGCCTGCGTGCTGCCCGTGCGATTCGCGATGACGCCAGCAACGACGCCATGCCGGTAATTACCAGCCGCGCCAGCAGTGACCTGGGCAAAGGGCAGATCCCTGGCCAGACCACCAAGCGCGTCAACAGCGAGCGTTACGACCTGGGCCTGGACATGGCCTGGGAACTGGACCTGTTCGGTCGCATCCAGCGCAACCTGGAAGCCACCGACGCCGACCAGCAGGCTGCCGAAGCCGACCTGTACCAACTGCAAGTCACCATGATTGCCGAACTGGTGGACGCCTACGGTCAACTGCGCGGCGCACAATTGCGTGAACGCATTGCCCTGGACAACCTGAAGAACCAGCAGGATTCGCGCACCATCACCGTCAGCCTGCGCGATGCCGGGGTCGGCGACCAACTCGACGTCGAGCGTGCCGACGCACGCCTCGCGGCGGTGGAAGCCAGCGTGCCGCAATTGCAGGCCGAACAAGTGCGCGAGCGCAACCGCATCGCCACCCTCCTCGGCCAGCGCCCCGACAAGCTCACCGTCGACCTGAGCCCCAAAGACCTGCCGGCGATTGCCAAGGCGTTGCCGATCGGCGACCCGGGGCAACTGCTACAACGGCGCCCGGACATCCTCAGCGCCGAACGCAAACTGGCCGCCGCCACCGCGCGTATCGGCGTGGCCAAGGCCGACCTGTTCCCACGGGTCAGCCTCAGCGGTTTCCTCGGCTTTACCGCCGGGCGGGGTTCGCAGATCGGCTCATCGGCCGCCAACGCCTGGGCCCTTGGCCCGAGCATCACCTGGGCCGCATTTGACCTGGGCAGCGTGCGCGCACGTTTGCGCGGTGCCGATGCACAGGCCGATGGCGCCCTGGCGACCTACGAGCAGCAAGTCCTGCTCGCACTGGAAGAGTCCGAAAACGCCTTCAGCGACTACGGCAAACGCCAGCAACGCCTGGTCTCGCTGATCCGTCAAAGCGAATCCAGCCGCGCCGCCGCCGACCTCGCGGCAATCCGCTACCGCGAAGGCACCGTGGACTTCCTGGTGCTGCTCGACGCACAACGCGAACGCCTGGCCGCCGAAGACTCCCAGGCCCAGGCCGAAGTAGACCTGTATCGCGGCATCGTGGCGATCTACAAAGCATTGGGTGGTGGCTGGCAGCCGGATACGGTGGTAGCAACCGCCAAGTAATTTAAGCGCTCCTTTGGTTGGTCGCATCCAGCCAATTTTTAGCCCCGTGGTCCATTCGGTCACGGGGCTTTTTTTGTTTGGAGGGTCCTGGAATGTTGCACACTTGAATCGTCCTGGGCTGGCTGTTGAAACGTGGCGCACGAATTCCACCCTTCCAAGCGTCAGCGCAAAGCTGATGCCTTACGTAGCCTCATTCAAAATCAAACTCCGATAATGCCCCGGATTCGATCCGCTCCATTTACGAAACGCCTTGTAAAACGAACTGGTATCGGCAAACCCCAACCGCTCGGCAATCTGCGCGAAGCTGATCTGCGGTTCTGCCAGCCAGACAATCGCCAGCTCTTTGCGCACGCTGTCCTTGAGGCCTTGGTAGGTCTGCCCCTCTTCCGCCAGGCGCCGGCGCAGGGTTGATGCAGAGATACACAGGCTGGTAGCGAGGCCCTCGGTTTCCGGCCAGGTGTGGGGGGGCATTCGGCGCAGGTCGTGCTTGATGCGGTTGGCCAGGCTGTCGGGGTCGCGGTATTTGACCAGGATGTTGGCCGGCGCATGGGCCAGGAAGCGTTTGAGTTCCTCTGCGCTGCGCTTGATTGGCAGGTCCAGGCAGTCGGCCGAAAAGATCATGCGGGTGCGTGGCCGATCAAACCGTAGGTTGTCGGAAAACATCACCTGATAGTCATCGCAGAAATCCGGCCGGGGGCAGCGCAGTTCGATGGCCAGGATCGGGATGCGTCGCCCTGCCAGCCAACAGGCCACGCCATGGACTATCATCCAGTAGGTGAAGTAGGTAAACGCCCGCTTGGGCTCGACCTCAGGCTCCAACAGCACGATCTCGGCCAGGCTTTGCTGACGCACCAACTGGGCGGGCAGTTGCTCGAACATCAAGGATAAAAACCCCAGTCCGGTTTCCAGGCTGGCGTCCAGGCTCGTTTGCGCCATGGCTGCGCGACACAGGAACGCCAGGCTGCCGGATTTGAGCTTGCGTGGGTCCATGCCGAAGAACTCATCGTCCAGGCGCCGCGCCAGCAGGCGCCACAAACGTGCGTAGGTGGTGGCCGACACCCGTGCAGCGGGCTGGTCGAGCAGTGCCGGGTCGATGCCGACTTTGTTCAGCACTTCAACGCTGGCCGCACCCGGCGCGCAGCTCTGCAACAAGGCTTCGCGCACGAGGTGGATGGAAATGGTGTCTTTTTCCGACATGGGAGGTTGGGCAATCCGATCGCGCACAAGATGGCCTGCATCATAAGGGCGGTTGCGCTTCGCCACCACCGTTCAGCCGCTGTTCAGCAAACGTCAATATTCCTTGTTTAGTAATGAGTATCATTATGTTACAACTTAGCATCCTATCTAGTTATGATGCGGTGCCGAATGCTTGTTCCTTTTCTCATCATGCTGCGCGAAGGCATTGAAGCCGCGCTGATCGTCGGCATCATCGCCAGTTACCTGCAGCAGACCGGCCGCGGCCAGTGGATGCCCGCCGTCTGGATCGGCGTCTTCCTCGCCGCCGCGCTCGCGTTGCTGGTGGGTGGTGGCCTGGAACTGGTCAGCGCCGAATTCCCGCAAAAACAGCAGGAATTGTTCGAAGGCATCGTCGGCCTGGTCGCCGTGGGCATCCTCAGCTCCATGGTGTTCTGGATGCGCAAGGTCGCGCGCTCGATCAAGCACGCCCTGCATGAATCTCTCGATCACGCGCTGGCCGGCTCCAAGCACCAGGTCACGGCGCTGATCCTGATGGTGTTTTTTGCCGTGGCCCGTGAAGGCCTGGAAACCGTGTTTTTCCTGCTGGCGGTGTTCCAGCAGAGCGAGGGCCCGGGCGCTCCGATTGGCGCCCTGCTCGGCCTGATCCTGGCGATTGTCGTCGGCTTCCTGATCTACTCCGGCAGCATGCGCCTGAACCTCGGCGCGTTCTTCCGCTGGACCGGCCTGTTCATCCTGGTGGTGGCTGCCGGCATCCTGGCCAACTCGGTGCAGGCCCTGCACGAAGCCGGCGTGTGGAACCACTGGCAGACCGTCTTGTTCGATTTCAGCGCCGTGCTGCCGATGGACAGCCCGCTGGGCTCGGTGCTGGCCGGGATGTTCGGCTATCAGGAAGCACCGACTATCAGCACACTGGGCGCCTACCTGATTTACCTGGTAGTGGCCCTGGTGATGTTCTTCCTGCCTGCGGCACCGGCCAAGCCTGCCGCCACCTCCTCTTCCGTTTCCAGCCATTAAGGACCGTCTTTTGTCCAACCCAACTCCTCAACCGGCTTCGCCACCCCGCGCCTTGCGCTGGGCCGTGGCGGGCTCGGTGGTCGTGATGATCGCCGCCGGCGGCCTGTTCTATTACGCCTCGCAGCTGGCTGCCAGCAAGCGCCAGGCCAACCACAATGAAATCGCCGTGACCATTCATGGCCACGCCTGCGAGCCGAACGAGCTGACCGTACCGGCTGGCCGTGCGAGCTTTCGCATCATCAACCGCTCGGACCGGGCGGTGGAATGGGAAATCCTCGACGGCGTGCTGGTGGTCGAAGAGCGCGAAAACATTGCGCCGGGCCTGAGCCAGGTGATCAACGCCAACCTGTTGCCCGGCGATTACGCGATTACCTGCGGCTTGCTGAGCAACCCGCGCGGCACCTTGCATGTGACGCCAACGGCGGAGTCCGATGCCCAGGCCAAGGCCAAGCCGTCGATGGTGGCGTTTATCGGCCCGCTGTCGGAGTTTCGCGTGTACCTGAGCAGCCAGGGCAGCGCGCTGGTCAAGGCGGTGACCGCCCTGCAGCAGGCAATCGACGCCGGTGACCTGGCCCAGGCGCAGGCCCTGTATGTGCCGGCCCGCGAGGCTTATCAACGGTTGGCGCCGGCGTCACAGCGCCTGGCCGAGTTGGACAACGCCATCAACGCGCGTGCCGATTACTTCGAAAAGCGCGAACAGGACCCGGCCTTCAGCGGCTTCCACCGCCTCGAATACAGCCTGTTCCAGCAACGCACCGTCGAGGGCCTGGCCCCGGTTGCGCAGCGCCTGCTGACCGACGTTACTACGCTCAAGCAGCAGTTGCTGGCCCAGTCGCTGCCGCCGGAGCAACTGGTGGGCATCGTGGTGCGCAACCTCAACAGCCTCGCCGACGTGCGCGCCCTCAGCGGTGAGGAAGAGCGCTACAGCCATATCGACCTGAATGGCTTTGCCGCCAACCTCGAAGCCGCGCACAAAGTGGTCGAGCTGATGCGTCCGCTATTGACCAAATCCGCCGCTGACCTGCTGCCGAAAGTCGACAGCGCCCTCGCCGCCTTCGATGCCGAGTTGCAAGGCTTGAAGGTCGACAAAAGCTACGCGACGTATGACAGCGTCACCGCCGATCAGCGCAAGCAGATCGCCGACAAGGCCAAGGCTCTGGCCGCTGCACTCGATGGAATTGACCCAGCCCTTGGCCTCTCCGGCCTGCAGTGAAGACGACCGTACCCATGAGTGATTCAGAACAATTTTCCGTACAGCGCCGCCGTGTCCTGCTGGGCATGGCCGCGACCGGTGCCGCGATTGCCGGCAGTACCCTGACCTGCCCGGCCATGGCGGCCGCCGCCGAGCAAGTCACCACCGCACCGCGCAGTGACAAGACCCAGGACCACCACGATTATTTCGGCAAGCACCAGAGCGGCATCGTCACCCCGCGCCCGGCCTGCGGGATGCTGGTGGCATTCGATGTATTGGCCAGCGACCGCGAGGACCTGGAGCGCCTGTTCCGCACCTTGAACGAGCGCATCAGCTTCCTGATGACCGGCGGCACTGTGCCGCAAGTCGATCCGAAGTTGCCGCCCACCGATTCCGGGATTCTCGGCCCGGTGGTCACCCCGGACAACCTGACCATCACCGTGTCCGTTGGCGAATCGCTGTTCGATGAGCGCTTTGGCCTCACCGCCGCCAAACCCAAGCGCCTGAGCCGCATGGTCGGTTTCCCCAACGATGCGCTGGAACCGGCGCAGTGCCATGGCGACCTGAGCCTGCAGTTCAGCTCGAACACCCCGGACACCAATATCCACGCCCTGCGCGACATCGTGAAGAACCTGCCCGACCTGCTGCTGGTGCGCTGGAAGCAAGAAGGCAGCGTGCCGCCCCAGGCACCGAGCAAACCCGGAGAGCCGGCGCAGAGCGCGCGCAATTTCCTCGGTTTCCGTGACGGCTCGGCCAACCCGAACTCCAACGACGACACGGCGATGAACCAGATCGTCTGGGTGCAGCCCGGCAGCGACGAACCCGCCTGGGCCGTGAATGGCAGCTACCAGGCCGTGCGCATCATCCGCAATTTCGTCGAACGCTGGGACCGCACGCCGCTGCAGGAGCAGGAAAGCATCATCGGCCGCGTCAAGACCACGGGCGCGCCCATGGACGGCCATCAGGAAACCCAGGTGCCGGACTACAGCAAGGACCCCGAAGGCAAGTTGACCAAGCTCGATGCCCACATCCGCCTGGCCAACCCGCGCACCCCGCAGACTCAGGCCAACCTGATCCTGCGTCGGCCGTTCAACTACTCCAACGGCGTGAATAAAAACGGTCAGCTGGACATGGGGCTGCTGTTCATCTGCTACCAGGCTGATCTGGAGAAAGGTTTTATCAGTGTGCAAACCCGGCTCAACGGCGAGCCCCTGGAGGAGTACCTCAAGCCGGTCGGCGGCGGGTATTTCTTCACCTTGCCAGGCGTCACCGGGCCCAAGGATTTCATTGGGCGCACGCTGCTCGCTGCAACGCATCCTCAAACCACTGCCAACACCTAAAACAAACCCAGAGCGGAAACCGTCCCATGAAGAAGTCGACCCTCGCGTTGTCGTTGTTTATGACCCTCTCGCCGCTGGCAGCCTTCGCCGCCACGGCGCCGTTGGACCTGGTAGGCCCGGTTTCGGACTACAAGATCTACGTCACCGAAGAAATCGGCGAGCTGGTGACCCAGACCCAGGCGTTCACCGACGCCATCAACAAGGGCGACCTGGCCACCGCCAAGAAGCTCTACGCACCGACCCGTGTGCACTACGAGTCCATCGAGCCGATCGCCGAGCTGTTCAGTGACCTGGATGCCTCGATCGACTCCCGTGTCGACGACCACGAGAAAGGCGTGACGGCCGAAGACTTCACCGGTTTCCACCGCATCGAGTACGTGCTGTTCTCGCAGAACACCACCAAGGGCCTGGAGACGCTGACCGCCAAGCTCAACACCGACGTCAATGATCTCAAGACCCGCGTCGATGGCCTGACCTTCCCACCGGAAAAAGTCGTCGGCGGCGCCGCAGCGCTGCTGGAAGAAGTCGCCGCTACCAAGATCTCCGGCGAAGAAGACCGCTACAGCCACACCGACCTTTACGACTTTCAGGGCAACATCGACGGCGCGAAGAAAATCGTCGACCTGTTCCGTGGCCAGATCGAGAAGCAGGACAAGGCGTTCCTGGCCAAGGTCGACAAGAACTTCGCCACCGTGGACAAGATCCTGGCCAAGTACAAGACCAAGGACGGCGGCTTTGAAACCTACGACAAGGTCAAGGAAAACGATCGCAAGGCGCTGGTTGGCCCGGTCAACACCCTGGCCGAAGACCTGTCGACCCTGCGCGGCAAGCTGGGCCTGAACTGATCAGGCGCACCTGACCTCCCGCGCCGGGCGCGGGAGGTCGGCGGCTCAACGGGCCGGCTGGAACCCGTTCAGTGGCGTGCCGAAAGGTTTGCCACTGCGCGGGTCAATCGCATACCAGCGGCCATTGTAAGGTGCCGCGTGCACGTCCACCGCTTCATAGCGCCCAGCCCTTCCCGCTGTCGGCATGCCGCCAGATGCCTCAGTACTGCTCGCCTGCCCGGCAGCGATGAGTAAATAGGCGCGCAGCTTCTCCTCGGCCGTGACCATATGCGGCATCACCTTGCCCCACTTCAACGCGCCCCCGGCCAGCAATACAGGCAACTTCACCACCCCCTTGATCGCGGCATTGATCAACTGCGGGTAACCATCCAACGGATTCAGCGCCGCACTGCTGAACAAAGCGGACTGCCGGACGAAGTCGAACGCACGGTCGCTGAAGCTTGCTGCAGACTTTAACGGCGCCAACGTTACAGCAGCAGGCTTGAACCGCGTGGCCAGCCGACTCGGCACCAGGGCCTTGGCCGATCGGATCAGCCCACGCGCTTGCCCGCCCGCGCCAATGGCCACGCCGACAACATCCAGCGCGAGGTTAGCCAGGCCGGCACCGATATTGCCTTGCTTGAACTCCTGATACGCGCCCACGAAGGGTACGAACCCCAACAGAAATGCATGCTCGCGGGCCCGCTCTTCGCGGCGTCGCTCCAGTGGCAGCGGTTCGCTTGCGCGTTGCAACATCGACTCGGTGGATTGGTAAAAATTGTCCTGGGCAATCCTGTCGGCAATGCTTTGCGTCTTTCGTGAGGCATAAGTGTCCGGCACGTAGGATTGCGCCGTATGGTTGGCGGGCAATTCGCGCGCAGGAAACTGAGGTCCCAACCGCTCCACGATGACCGTCGAGGGCTTCACATTGGGTCCCGTCGGAGCGCCGCCGGCATAGGCCTCGAGATCGAGAGGCATCCGTGTACCGCGCACCACCGGCAAATACACAAAGCCACGCGGTGATGGATAGCGCTCACGACGAATGACGCCATCCAGCTCGATGGTCTTGGGCAAATCCGTGCGCTTGATGATCTTGCCCTGGGCGAACAGCTCGAAATACACCACCTCGGGTCCATGCTCCACACGCATCAAGGTGCCTTGTCGCGCCCTGCGCGCGAGTCTCAGCGCTGCGGTTTCGCTGTGTTCGGTCACACCGGTTTCGGCACGCAAGGTGAACAGCTCGACCTTGCCCAGTTCCAGCAACCTTCGATCATCCAGCGGCAATTCGGCCAGCATCAGCTTGAGCTTGATGGCATAGGCCTGCTGAAGCTGATCCTGATGCTGGCCGATTGAAGTCTTCAGCGCCCCGTCGAGTTCAGGCAGGCGACGAATAAGCGTGTCGAGCCGGGTGCGCGCCGCTTCGGGAATCTGCGGTGTGCTGGCGGGCTGGTAAGGTGTCCTGGTCGCAGGCGGCGATGCGGGCATGTCTTCGCCGAGCACCCATTTGCCCGGCGTGAGGTCGCCCGTCATGTAGGTTTCGACCAACGAGCGGGTGCGCGGCTCCGAGATCGGCAGGTTGCGCCGGTCCTCGGCGCTGGCCAGTTGCACACTGATGTTTTCCAGCTCGGCCGGGGTGGTGCCAGGAAACACACGCAACAGCTCCTTGACGGCCAGGGCCCTGCGCGTCGGCAGCGGCGCGCTCGCACGCGTGAAGGCGCCGGCGGCCTCTTCCCGCTGTTTGAAAAATGCCCGCGCGGCGTCCTCGATATCCGCCTGCGAGTATTCACCGTCACTGCGCTGCCTGACGCTGCCGTTCAACACCCCCCAGTCCGCGAGAATCTTCAGCGCATTGAGTTGCATCAGCGTGGCCTGCTCGTCGCTGGTGGGCGCCAGCGTGGTCAGGGCACTGACCTGTTGCTCGTTCATCCTTCTCGACGTCCCCGGCGCGTGGTGATCGGCCAGTGCGCAGCCCAGGCGCAATTCCATCCAGGCCGGGGTGCCGAGGTGCACCGATTCCGGCACATCGTGCACCAGCATTTCCGGCGCTGCCTGGGCCAGGCAGAGCTGGGTCGCCACGACCGCCAGCTTGGGGTCCAGGCCTTTGTGCTGCAGATGACGCTCGATATCACGGCGCACGGCGCTGAAACTGCGGCCCATGTTCGAGGGCTGGTAGATCGAATAACCGCCGACCTCGCCAGGCTTGCCGGGCATAACGCGGTCGACCTGCAGCTTGATCGCGGCAATCACCAACTGTTGGCGCAACACCTTGGGCAACGCCACGGCACCGCCTGGGCCGACCGGCCACTGCAGCGCGCTGGCCAGCTGTTCGGCGAATGCCAAGGCGTCCGGGCTGTCGAGCAGCCTGTCCAGGTGGCCCTGCGGATCCGCCTGCAGCGCTTGCAGCGTGACATTCGACAGTGCACGAAACTGCGTGCCGCCCAGGCGGGTACGGGCCATCGCACTCACATTTTGCCGGTCCTGCTCGGTCAGGGCGCCGGGCGTCCATGGCTGCGTGAGCAAGGCGCCGTAGTCCCCCAGGGGTGGCGGCGTCGGCAAAGAAGTGCGTAGCCAGGCAATCACATTGCGGGTTTCTTCCACGTTGCGCGGCGAGCCCAGCCCCTTCAGATCCAGCAGTTGGCGAATATCCTGACGGGGCGTCGAATACACGCTATTGCCCAACGGCACGCTGAGTGCGGTCAGCGCCTTGAGCTCCTCGCCCAATGCACGCTCTGCGTCGATGTGGTGGGTCAGGTCCAACCAGCCGCCGACCGGGCTCAGGCATTCCAGGCGGCCCTCAGACACTCGAAACAGCGCGTCCGGCCAGGTGACACCTTCGCGCTCAAGCAGGCGGGTCATGTCTGCACGCGCGACGAACTGCTGCAAGCGCTGCATGGCAGCCTCGCTGTCCCGGGGCAAGGCCGAGGCCGGTGCGACTTCGCTGGCATGGCTCGACCAGTCCGTGCGCGCTGCCGGCGGCAGATGCTCAAGCTCGGCCTCAAGGCGATCGGCCAGGTCATCGCGCTCCTCCAGTTCGCCGATCACCTGCCATGTCTGCTCAAGGGCACCTGCGTTGACGTGGCTGACCAATGGGCGCGGCAGCCATAGCGCGTCGTCTTGCCCGATAAAAGGCAGCCCCTGGTCGGTAGGGTCGAGCAGTTCGCGAAGCGGCCGCAAGGTGCGCGAAACCTCGTTCCAACCGGAGTTGTCGGTCAGGCTGAAGCGGACTGCGCTGCGCACGCCCTCATGGTCAGCATAGCCCTCGACATGGTCACGGTGGAACGTCAGGGTTGCCGGTTCAAGGCGCTGCTCGACCATCCACTGCTGCAACAGTGGGCGATTGAGCAACTGCTGGTACAGGCGCAGCGCAGGGCCCGGGCGGCTGTCCGGCGGCACCTCGACCAAGGTGTGGCCGCTGATTTCAGCGGCAGCGATGCGCTCAGCCAACTGGGCGTCGGCAGCGGCGGCACGGCCGCGATCCTGGGCGGGTAATCGCGTCCACTTGTCATCGGGTATGGACGGCTGCGCGACAGCGGCGCGCCGCCGGCGGGGGCTGGAGGGTTGAGCCCAGGCGGGCTCAGGTGCAGCAGTCACTGCGCTCGGAGGCAGCGCAGCGGGAGGAATGGGAAAAGGATTGCTCAGCGACATCAGCATAGGACAGGGCTCTCTCGGATACGGCCATAAGGACCAGGTCCGCCCATCCGTGAACGGTGAGAGCCACTGTAGGGACGCTACGCGCTAGCTGACTGTAAGCGCTATCCGATGCCCTTTACCCGTGCATTGCTGATGATTTCAGCGCGGACCTACAGGATTCGGTACAACAACCGCTCGATCCGCACGCGGCTGACGCGACGCAAAAACTTGCCCACGGCTTCCGGGTAATCCACCAGTGTCTGCAGATCCTGATAACGCTCGATCCGCGTGGTGTGCTGGAAAATCTGCGCCAGTTCGGTCCGCCGTGGGCCGAGCCACTGGCCTTGCGGGTCGTCGAGCAGCAAGGCGTTTTCCAGGTCGAGACGGAAGGCCCGTGGGTTGAGGTTGTTGCCGGTGAGCAAGGTGTAGCGCTGGTCGATCCACATGCCCTTGAGGTGGTAGGTGTTATCGCCGTCTCGCCACAGGTGCAGGTTCAATTGGCCGCTGTCGATCATCGGCTGATGGCGCTTGGCGAAACGGCGCAGGCTGATTTCATACAGGTAAGGCAGGGCCGAGATCACCTTGAATGGCTCGCTCGGCGGAATGTAGAAATCGTTGGCGGTCTTGTCGCCCACGATAATGTCGACCTTGACCCCGCGCGCCAGCGCACGGTTGATTTCCCGGGTGACCGGCAAAGGCAGGTTGAAGTACGGCGTGCAGATGGTCAGTTGATGCTGGGCGCTGGCGATCAGCTCGAGAATCACCCGGTTCAATGGGTTGTTCTTGCCCACCCCCAACAGCGGGCTGACAGACAGGTGGCCGTTGGGCAATTGTCCCGCCGTGGTGTCGTAGGCCGCGTGTTTGAGGCGGCTGCGCAGGTCGCCGATGTCGTTGCGCAGGCTGCGCGTCGTCGGCGGGTTCGGCAGGTCCAGGCGATGCACGGCCTTGGACGCCACCAAGCCATGCTCCACCAGATGTTGCATGGAGTCGGCCAGCGGTTGGCTGTGGATCAGGTGGTAACGGTCGAAGCGGTATTTGTCGAACTTGTGCAGGTACACGTTGTTGAGGCTGGCGCCGCTGTACAGCACGCTGTCGTCGATCACAAAGCCCTTGAGGTGCAACACACCGAACAGTTCGCGGGTTTGCACCGGCACGCCGTACACCGGTACTTCGCTGCTGTGGCTTTGCGTCATGGCCTGGTACCAGGCGCTGTTGCCCGGTTGTTTGCCGGCGCCGATCAGCCCGCGCTGCGCGCGCAGCCAGTCGACCACCACCACGATGTCCAATTCCGGCCGCGCCGCCTTGGCGGCGTGCAGGGCGTCGTAGATTTCCTGCCCCGCTTCGTCCTGCTGCAAATACAGCGCGACGATGTAGATACGCCGGGTGGCCCGGGGGATCTGTTCCAGCAGGCAGCGGCGGAAGGCGTCCGCGCCGGACAGCACGTCGATAGCGTCGGGAGAGAGAGGAAAACCGCGCAGTTTGGGCAACAGGGAGCGTTTGAAGAACGACGGCATAAGGCTCGCAATGGGTCGAATCCGAAGAGGCCCCGAGCTTACACCATGGGGGTGCTCAGGTCTCGTCGTCGCCGATGGAAAAAATTTAATTGACCAAGAAGAACGATCGTTCTACTGTTCGTCACATGAACGACTCACTGCGCAATGATACCCGCGACATTATCCTCGACGTCACCGAGAAGTTGATCTATCGCCATGGCATCGCCGCCACGGGCATGGACTTGCTGGTGAAAACCGCCGGGGTCTCGCGCAAAAGTATTTACCGTTACTTCGCCAATAAAGATGAACTTGTCATTGCCGCCCTGCACCGCCGCGATGAGCGTTGGATGCACTGGTTGCGCACTGAAGTGGAACGTACCGAGGGCAGCGGCGAACGCCTGCTGGCCGTGTTCAGCGCGCTTGAAACCTGGTTCGGCTCGGCGGACTTTCGCGGTTGCGCCTTTATCAATACCAGTGGCGAAACCGGCGACCCGCAAGACCCGGTCCGCCTGCTGGCCAAAGCGCACAAACAGAAACTGTTCGAGTACGTACTTGAACTGTGTGAAGCACATGGCACCCCCGACCCCGAACGGCAGGCCGCGCACTTGCTGATCCTGATCGATGGCGCCATTACCGTGGCATTGGTCATGGGCGATTCAACGGCTGCCGATAACGCGCGCTGCATGGCGCGAACGTTACTCGGGCTTTAATCCCCCAGGTCCGCCACTTTCGATCAATCCGTCCAAGGAGCTGCCCCCATGTCTTCTGCCGCAGAATCACGCCCACCGTTGCCACCGTTCACCCATGCCTCGGCCATCGAAAAGGTGCGCCTGGCTGAAGACGGCTGGAACTCCCGGGACCCGCAACGCGTGTCGCTGGCCTACACGCCGGACACCCAGTGGCGTAACCGCGCCGAGTTCGTGCACAACCGCGAGGAAGCCCAGGCTTTTCTCACACGCAAATGGGCCAAGGAGCTGGAGTATCGGCTGATCAAGGAACTGTGGGCCTTTACCGATAACCGCATCGCCGTGCGCTATGCCTATGAATGGCATGACGACTCGGGCAACTGGTACCGCTCGTACGGCAATGAAAACTGGGAATTCGACGAAAACGGCCTGATGGCCAACCGTTTTGCCTGCATCAACGACCTGCCGATCAAGGCAAGCGAGCGCAAGTTCCACTGGCCGCTGGGCCGGCGCCCGGATGAGCATCCGGGGTTATCGGAGCTTGGGTTGTAGGCTCGACGCTGCCCACCTGTGGGAGCGGGCTTGCTCGCGAAGACGATGGTTCAGCCAACATCTTTAACGACTGACGCAGCGCTTTCGCGAGCAGACCCGCTCCCACATTGGTATTTGCAGTGTCCGTCAGTCCTGGTTCAGCCCCACCCGATACAACACGCCGTTATCTTCATCCGTGAGCACATACAGGTAGCCATCCGGCCCCTGCCGCACGTCACGAATCCGCGCCTTCAAGTCGCCGAGCAAACGCTCTTCGTGGACCACCTTGTCGCCATCGAACTGCAGCCGGATCAACTCCTGGCTGACCAGTGCGCCAATAAACACGTTGTGCTGCCATGGCTTGAAGCGATCGGCATCATAGAACGCCATGCCGCTGATGCCCGGTGATTTTTCCCAGACGTGATGCGGCGGCACGGTGCCTTCCACGGTCTTGCCCTGGGCCTCGGGGATCGGTGTCAGCGAGTAATTGATGCCGTGGGTTGCCAGCGGCCAGCCGTAGTTCTTGCCGCGCTCGATGATATTGATTTCATCCCCGCCGCGCGGCCCGTGCTCGTTTTCCCAGATCGTGCCGCTCCACGGGTTGAGCGCCAGGCCCTGAGGGTTGCGCTGGCCGTAGGACCAGATTTCAGGGCGTACCCCGGCTTGGCCGACAAAGGGGTTGTCGTCCGGCACGCGGCCGTCCGGGTAGATGCGCACGACCTTGCCCTGCAGTTTGTCGAGGTCCTGGGCGGTCGGTCGATCGTTGTTTTCACCCAGGGTCACGAACAGGTAGCCATCGCGGTCAAACGCCAGGCGCGAACCGAAGTGGTTGCCGGTGGAGAGCTTCGGCTCCTGGCGCAGGATCACCTTGAAATCGGTCAAGCCGCTGAGGTCTGGCGCCAGGCGGCCACGGCCGACGGCGGTACCGGCTTTACCGTCCTTGCCGCCGCCTTCAGCGTACGAAAGATAGACCAGTCGATCCTGCTTGAAGTCCGGCGACAGCACCACATCGAGCAAGCCGCCCTGCCCCTTGGCCCACACCTGCGGCACGCCCGTCAAGGGTGCCGACAGCTTGCCGTCCGGGCTGACAAAGCGCAGGTGGCCTGGCCGCTCGGTAACCAGGAAGCCTTGCTTATCCGGCAGAAACGCCACGGCCCACGGATGGTCGAGGCCCTTGGCGATAGGGGTGGCGGTGATGCTGCCTTGTTCACTGGGGAACTGTTGGGCATCGGCCGCATACACGGCGGTCAGTGGCAGCAAAGTGGTTGCGCACAGCGCGGCTAACAGGGTTTTACGTACAAACATAAGCAGAGTCCTTACCGGCGATTGCCGTTGACATCATAGGTGGGGGCTTTGGTTTCGGTGGCCGGACGGCTCGGCGCGGCGTTGCGCTGGGGATAGCGATTGCCGATGCCACCATTTTCCAGGGTCGGGGTGCGCTGGGTCGGGCCGGTCTGGATACCCCGGGTCAACGGCGCAGTGGGCTGGGTGCCCTGCATGCTGTTGGGGTTGGCCCGGTGAATCGGGCTGTTATTGGAGTCGCTTGAGCCCGGCAGGCTTTGCGCCTGGGCCAACGGCAGCAGTGCCAGGCCCAACGCCAGCACTGCGAGGTGACGCACACAGCTGTTCATGGCAAAGCCTCTCTGGGGCGAGGGTTACGTGCTTTCGATAACACGCTACGCCTTGGGTTCGGCTTTCGACACTAAATACTTTCTCATCAGGTGTAACACGATCTGTCCGCGTATCTGGCGGGGGAAACTTTTCCCGCGACCTTCGAGTCACCAGAACACAGCCCCTGCTTAAGGAATCGTACGTATGCCACGCTCTATCTGGAAAGGTGCCATCAGCTTCGGCTTGGTACACATCCCGGTGTCACTGGTCTCCGCCACCTCCTCCCAAGGTGTGGATTTCGACTGGCTGGACAAGCGCAGCATGGACCCGGTCGGCTACAAGCGCATCAACAAGACCACCGGCAAGGAAGTCACCAAGGAGAATATCGTCAAAGGGGTGGCCTTCGAGAAAGGCCGCTATGTGGTGCTCAGTGAGGACGAGATTCGCTCGGCCCACCCCAAGTCGACCCAGACCATCGAAATCATCGCCTTCGTCGACAGCGACCAGATCCCCCTGCAGAACATCGATACGCCCTACTTCCTGGCCCCGGACAAACGCGGCGGCAAAGTCTACGCCCTGCTGCGCGAAACCCTGAAGAAAACCCGCAAGGTCGCCCTGGCCAATGTGGTGCTGCACACCAAGCAGCACCTGGCCGCGCTGATGCCCCTGGAGTCGGCGCTGGTCCTGGTGATGCTGCGTTGGCCCGCCGAAGTGCGCAGCCTGGATGAACTCGAACTCGGCAGCGACGTGACCAAGCCCAACCTGGCCAAGGGCGAGCTGGACATGGCCAAGCGCCTGGTGGAAGACATGAGCGCCGACTGGCAGCCCGAGGAATACCGCGACAGCTTCCAGGAGAAAATCATGGCACTGGTGGCGAAGAAGGCCAAGGCCGGCAAGATCGAAGATGTGGAATCCCAGGAAGGCAGCGAGGAGCGCAAGTCTGCCGACGTGATCGACCTGACGGAATTGCTCAAGCGCAGCCTGGCCGGCAAACCGGCGGCGAAAAAACCGGCCGCGAAAAAATCCACCAAAAAGGCTTCTTGAGCCTGCCATACGCTGGAGCACGCCATGGCAAAGCCTTTGAGCGAATACAACCGCAAGCGCGATTTTGAAATCACCGCCGAACCGTCAGGCAGCACGCCGACCGGCAAACGCAAGGCCTCGGCGCTGAGCTTCGTGATCCAGAAACATGCCGCGCGCAACCTGCACTATGACTTTCGCCTGGAGCTGGACGGTGTGCTGCTGAGTTGGGCGGTTCCCAAGGGCCCGAGCCTGGACCCGAGCCAGAAACGCCTGGCGGTGCACGTTGAAGATCACCCGCTCGGCTACGGCAGCTTCGAGGGCAGCATCCCCGCCGGCCAGTACGGGGCCGGCGATGTCATCGTATGGGATCGCGGCGTGTGGCAACCGCATGACGAGCCGCGCAAGGCCTACGCCGCCGGCAAGCTCAAATTCACCCTGGTCGGTGAAAAACTCTCGGGCGACTGGACGCTGGTGCGTACACGCCTCAAGGGCAGCGGCGACAAAGAACAATGGCTGCTGATCAAGGAAAAAGACCCGCAGGCGCGCCCCGCCGCCGAGTACGACATCGTTGCGGCCGAGCCTGACAGCGTACTCAGCAACGCATCCCTAGGCACTCCCAAGCCAACCGCAAAACCCAAACTCAAGGCCAAGGCCAAGGCCAAGCCGAAGAAGGCTGCAACCGCCCTCCCCGAGCAATTTTCCCCGCAGCTGGCGACATTGGTCGACCGCGCGCCCGAAGGCGACTGGCGGTATGAAATCAAGTTCGACGGCTACCGCATGCTGGCGCGCATCCGCGATGGCGAGGTGCGCTTGTTCACACGCAACGGCCACGACTGGACCGAGCGCCTGCCGCGCCAGGCCAAGGCCTTGCAAGCACTCAAGCTCAAGGACAGCTGGCTCGACGGCGAAATGGTAAGCCTGAACGGCGACGGCCTGCCGGACTTCCAGGCGTTGCAGAACGCCTTTGATGTCGGCCGCAGCCTGGATATCGTCTACTACCTGTTCGACGCGCCATTCCTCAACGGCGCGGACCAACGCGAGGCGCCGGTGGAGCAGCGCCGGGCCGCACTCAAGGCTGCGTTGTCCGGCAGCCGCAGCAAACTGCTGCGTTTCTCCGAAGCGTTCGCCGCCAACCAGCGCGATATTTTCGAGAGTGCCTGCGACCTGTCCCTGGAGGGCGTGATCGGTAAACGTGCGGGCAGCCCTTATAGCTCCAGCCGCAATGCCGACTGGATCAAGCTCAAGTGCCGGCTGCGCCAGGAGTTCGTGATTATCGGCTACACCCGACCCCAGGGTTCACGCAGCGGCTTTGGCGCCCTGCTGCTGGCCGTCAATGACGGCAGCGGCCTGGTCTATGCCGGGCGGGTCGGCACCGGCTTTGACCAGGCTGCGTTGAAAGCCATCTACGCCCAGCTCACGCCGCTGGAACGCAAGACCTCCGCATTGGAAAAACCCCTGACCAGTGCCCAGGCGCGTGGCGTGCACTGGGTGGAGCCGACATTGGTCGGAGAGGTGCAATTTGCCGAGTGGACCCGCGAAGGCGTGGTACGCCAGGCTGCGTTTGTCGGGATGCGTAGCGACAAGCCTGCGGCACAGATCATCCATGAGCAGCCGCGCGCGGCGAAATCGCTGAAAGCCCCCAAGTCCTCCAGTGCCAAAAAAACCAGCGACGGGGTGAACATTACGCACCCCGAGCGGATCATCGACACCCAAAGCGGCACGCAAAAGCAGCAACTGGCCGCGTTTTACCAGAGCATCAGCGAGTGGGTCCTGCCCTTCCTGCGCCACCGGCCCGTCTCATTGCTGAGGGCACCCGAAGGCGTCGACGGCGAGCAGTTCTTCCAGAAGCACTCGGAGCGCCTGGCCATTCCCAACATCAAGCAGCTGGACCCGTCACTGGACCCAGGCCACGCCCGCCTGATGGAAATCGACAGCCCTCGCGCGCTGCTCGGGGCCGTGCAAATGGGCACCATCGAGCTGCATACCTGGGGCGCCACCACGGACAAGATCGAGACGCCGGACCTGTTTGTGCTGGACCTCGACCCGGACCCCGCACTGCCGTGGAAAACCATGCTGGAAGCGGCGCAGCTGACCCTGTCGGTGCTTGACGAACTGGGCCTGGAGGCCTTCGTCAAGACCAGCGGCGGCAAGGGCTTGCACCTGATTGTTCCGCTGGCGCGGCGCGATGGCTGGGACACGGTGAAAGCCTTCGCCAAGGCTGTCGCGCAGTTCATGACCGCACAACTGCCAGAGCGTTTCACCGCCACCTCCGGGCCAAAGAATCGTGTCGGCAAAATCTTTATCGATTACCTGCGCAACGCGCGAGGCGCCAGTACGGTGGCGGCCTATTCCGTGCGGGCACGCCCGGGCCTGCCGGTATCGGTACCGGTGAGTCGCGAGGAGTTGAAGGGGTTGCGCGGTGCGCAGCAATGGACGGTGGCCAACCTGCAGGAACGCTTGAATAGCCTGAAGAGTGACCCGTGGGCGGGCTATGCCAATCGGCAGAAGATCACCCGCAAGATGTGGGACAAGCTGGGCGCGACACCACCGGAGTGAGTCGTGCCCTTGCCCGGTGTCAGATCAGCACGAAGATCAACGCCAGTGCAGCGAAGATCGCCCACTTTTCCAGGTAGTAGCGCGTACGGTTGCGCTTTTTCAGTTCCTTGCCGCGCAGGCGGATCTTGTACAGGCGCGTAAACGCACGGTTCAGCCCGCCGGTCTTGTCCCCATCGTCGTTGGGCGAGCCGGCGGCGGCCATCACGTTGCGGCTGAACCAGCGATTGAAGGCGGCGGCCCAGCGGTATTTCATTGGCCGCTCGATGTCGCAGAACAGGATGATGCGGTTCTGCTGCGTGGTGTTTTCGGCGTAGTGAATGTAGGTCTCGTCAAACATCACCGGCTCGCCATCGCGCCAGTAGTAATTCTCGCCATCCACATTGATGTAGCAGCCAGGATCGTTCGGCGTCTCCAGGCCCAGGTGGTAGCGGTACGACCCGGCATACGGATCACGGTGACGCACCAGTTTCGAGCCCGGTGGCAGCTCGGCGAACATGGCCGCCTTGATCGAGCCGATGCTCTGCACCAGTTCGGTGGTGCGCGGGCACAACTTCATCGCCGACGGGTGGCTGTCGCCATACCACTTCAGGTAGAAACGCTTCCAGCCAGATTTGAAAAACGAGTTGAAGCCGACGTCGTTGTATTGGTCGGAACGCTTGATTTCGCCGGCCCGCATCAGGTTCTGGCCTTCCTGGCGGATTTCCTCCCAGTGCTCCTGCAACGGGCTCAGGTCGGGAAAATCACTCGGCGACAGATACGGTCGGCTGGGCAGCTTGGAGAAGAGGTAGAGAAAGCAGTTGATCGGTGCAAGGAAGGTCGAGTGATCGCTGAGCTGACGGCCCAGCTTGTGCCGCACTCGACCGCGCAGGTGTACATACGCGATGGAGGCAACGTAGAGAACAACAATGATGAGTTTCAAGGGATTTCGTCACAAGTCAGAAGAGAACAGGCTGCTCCTGCGCGCCCACAACGGCCGAGGATGGATAGCAGCACCTGAAATCACAATTCACACAATCGGCACCAAGCCTGGTTGACAACCTGGTTCGTGGCCATTGGCAGTTATTTAGCCACAAGTTGTAACCAAAAGTTAACTAAGAATTGTGAAAAGCTGTCTTGTGAATGTGATGGGCGACGACCTCGGCGGGCAGGCTTTACAGCGCGCCCGCGAGGTGTCTGGCCCGTGCTAGCGCAGCGGGAGACGGCGATCGGCGGTCACCGAAAAAGGCCCGTTTTCACGTCGCACCTGCGCGAAGTGGGTAATCAATGCCAGCAATATACCCAGCAGCAGCCCGGCCACAACGCTAAGGGCGATAATCAACGCGCCCTTGGGTTTTATCGGGTTCAGCGGTTCCTGGGCCTGGCGGTCCACCGTCACCAATTTCAACGTACTCATGTCGATGTTGAGGCTGCGCAGCCGGGCCTCTTCTGCCCACAAGGGCTCCACGTTCTGCAGGAATATATCCTCATTCTTGCGATCGTTGAGCACCTCGACCTCACGATTCACATCAAGCATGCGCAGTTCCTTGCTGATCTCGGCGACACGACTGTTGGTGAAATCATCGTTGGTACGCCGTTGCAGTGCCTTGCGCTCAGCTTCCAGGACTTCCGTACCCATGAAATACAGTGGCAGCTTCTGGTTGGTCACCACGGTGCGCATGACCTGGCTGGATCTACCGGAAGCATCAGCGCCCATGGCCGAGGGCGCAGTGGGAGTCCGGATGCCGACAGCCCTGGCAATCGAGATCGCCTCGTCGAGTTCCGCCAGGTGACTGGTACGCTCCATCTTCAGTTGCAAGTGCAAGGCGCTGAGTTCGTCCTGCAGTCGTGCGCGCTTGACCTTATCGTCCTCCAAAAGCCTGGCGATTTTCGCCGCCTTGGCGGTTTCGTAATTGCCCCGCGCCGCGTCAATTTTGCCCTTGAGCTCATTAAGACGATTGTTGACGATCACCTTGAAATCCGCGCCCACCTGGCTGCGCTCCTGCGCAATCGCGTAGTCGACGAATCCGTTGAGAATCGCCACGCCGTCAATGCCCGTGGGGTACTGCATTTCCAGCCGGATGGAACTGTCGAGGGGGGCGGATTTTTTTGGATCCGGCAAACTCAGGTTGATGGCATTGCGATTGAACGCTTCAAAGCTCTGCTCCAGGCTTCGCCCTGGACGCTGGAACGCTTCGAACAGTGCCGGGTTAGCCCGGAAAAAACCCAGGCGGGCCTCGTAAGAGTCCAATTGCATGCCCACCTTGGCCAATGCCTCGGCGGGTGGCAGCCGGTAGACGTCAGAGCGATTCAGGGCATCCAATTCATTGATCGCTGCAGGCCGAAGCACACTGCTCACCTGGTAAACCCTCGGTGCCAGAACCGCGTAGCCTACTCCCAGAAGGCCCGCCAGAATCGTGCAACCGACGACCCGTTTCTTGTGCTTCCAGATCGCGTGAAACAGTTCAAATAGATCAATCTCGTCCGACGGTAAATGTTGATGAAGCTGGGGAGTGTTATTCAAGATTCATACACCCTGATGAGTTGAAATCCAGTGCCCAAAAAATCAAACCTGGATAACGACTGAATAAACAGGGGGCAACGTCCGGGCACACGATACACATGGCCCTCTGCCGGCAGAGGGACCACCCAATTGATTGAACCTTCACACCTGACGGCGTGACGTTTCATTTCAGTTACCCGGGTGTCATGACTGGCAGACACCCGGAGCATAGACGGTCCGTTACGAGACGTTACCCGGCGGCCAGGCAAAGTAACGCTAATTGCCTGTCGGGAAAGGAAAAATTACATTTAAACCTGAAAAATAAGACAATTCCTACACGCGGTTAAGCTTCTGGTACGCAAACCTGCCACATTGTCCCTAACGACCAGCGATTGGCCCTTCAGCAAAAAGGAATTTGTATGTCATCCATTTCAGACCCGGATTTTCTAGCCCTGCAAGGTGCCTGGGAGCAGACCTCACTCGAAGACAGCGGCGTGCTCAATCCCCCCGATGCCCACACCGCTCCAGGCGCAATCACCACGATTACCGGCGAGCACTTCGAAGTGAAGACCGTCAGTGGCGAGGTATTGCTGGCTGGACGGTTTTCCCTGGACAGCACCACGGTTCCCAAGAGCATTACCTGGGTGGACTCCATAGGAGAGGATGCCGGCAAACAATTGCCCGCCAGTTATCGCCTCGAAGGGGATGAGTTTGTGTTTATTGCCGCAGATGAAAGTATGCCCAGGCCCCTCTCGTTCAGTACTGGCCCAGGTCAAACCATGCGCACTTTCGTGCGCCGTACTTGACCCCGGTTCATCCGAACTTGCGACAGCATTTTCACAAAGCCTTCACTTGCGGGTCTATAGGGTGAAGCCTACCTACTCCAGTGAATCCCTTAGCCCGCCTCTCCTCGCGGGCTTTTTTTGGCCGGTCGGAAAGCCCCGACTCAGGGCGCACGCTTGGTCGCGGCGAGGGTAAAACACAGGGGTAATTGCGCAGGCTGGTGCTCGTACTGGTCGTAGAGTTCTTCGCGATTGGAGTGGCCGTATTCCTGCAGGTGGTTGATCTGCAGCTGCGCATCAATCGCGGCACTGACCACATCCCCCAGCGTATGCACATACCAATAGGAGGTCGGCCCGGTCACTTCGCCCTGCCCTTCATAGACAATCGACTCCTGCAGCACAAACGGCTCACGCTGGAAGTACGAATGGGCGGGCAGCAGCGGATTTTGCGCGCGGGGGTCGAACACCTCCAGGAACGGATGGGTTTCATACATCACCAGCGTGCCGCCGGGCTTCAAGGTGTCGGCGACATGGCGCATGAACAGTGCCACATCCGGCATCCAACCCAGCACACCGATGGTCACCAGGGCGATATCAAATCGCCGGTGCAGGTGGTGCGGCAACTGGTGAATATCGCTTTCGATAAATTCCGGGCTGTGCGGAGAAACCGCAGCCAACTCATGGGCCTGCTGCAAAAACGCCCGGGATTGGTCGACTCCCACTACCGAACGCGCGCCGAGGCCGAACAGTGACAGGCTTTCGCGACCGTTGTTGCAGCACAGTTGCACCACGTCCTTGCCCGCGACGCCGATGTCGTGCAGCAAGCCGGTGATGGTGGGGTCCAGGCAGGAAAAATCCGCAGCGCCGACCCGGCTGAGCAGCGCGTTCCAGGTGTCGGTGGTCCTGTGCAGGCCGGCGGATTGGTCCCAGGCATCCTTGTTAGAGGTGATCGCCTGCTGAGCTGAGGGCATGTCCATTGCGTCTCCAGATAATTGTTACAGCGAGGGACTGAAAATAAGCCAAGAGCCTGCGGATTAAAACCCCGGAAGACGTACGAAACTTAACGCAAACCTTGCAGGTCACTACGCCATGCAGTGTTCAGCCGTTGAACACCCTCTGCGAAGACCGCGCCATGGCCAAGCCCTCCGATCTGCGTAATACCCTATCCCTGGACGGCCTGAATTTCTTTCTGGCAGATGTGCGCGACGGCCTCGGTCCGTACCTGGCGATTTATCTGCTGGCGGTACACAAGTGGGACCCGGCCAGCATCGGCGTGGTCATGACGCTGGCGGGGATTGCTGCGCTGATCACTCAAGGCCCGGCGGGCGCACTGATTGATCGCACGCGCAGTAAACGTGCGGTGATTGCAGTGGCGGCGATTTTGGTGACGGTCAGTTGCCTGCTGCTGCCATTTGTCAGTTCTTTCAGCCTGGTGGCCGTTACACAGGCGGCCAGCGCCATTGCTGCCTCGGTCTTCGCCCCCGCCATCTCTGCCATCTCTCTGGGAATCACCGGGCCGCGCGCCTTTACTCGCCGCACCGGGCGCAACGAGACCTTCAATCATGCCGGCAATGCCGTGGCCGCGTTACTGGCCGGGGGCCTGGCGTATCTGTTTGGTCCGGTGGTGGTGTTTTACCTGATGGGGTTTATGGCGGCGGCCAGTATCGTTGCGGTCAGTTGCGTCTCGGCGAAGGCGATCGACCATGAGGTCGCCCGTGGTTTCGACCCGGCCCACTCCAATGACCACGAACAGCCGTCCGGCATTAGCGTGTTGTTGGCCAACCGCCCCCTGCTGGTGTTTGCCATTTGCTGTGCGCTGTTTCACCTGGCGAATGCCGCCATGCTGCCGTTGGTCAGCCAGAAGCTGGCGCAAATCAACCTGCAGATGGCCACGCCACTGACGTCGGCCTGCATCGTCGCGGCGCAATTGGTGATGGTGCCGATGGCCTGGCTGGTGGGCCTCAAGGCCGATGTGTGGGGACGCAAGCCGCTGCTGCTCGCCGGTTTCCTGATTCTGCCCTTGCGCGCAATGCTCTATACGCTGTCCAACGACCCCTACTGGCTGGTGGCAGTGCAAATGCTCGATGGCATCGGCGCAGGGATCTTCGGCGCGCTGTTCCCGGTGATCGTCAAGGACCTGACCCAGGGTACCGGACGCTTCAACGTCAGCCTGGGCGCGCTGTCGACTGTTTTTGGACTGGGCGCGGCATTGAGCAGCAGCCTGGCCGGCCTGGTGGTGCAACAGGCTGGCTACAACGCGGCGTTCCTGACCCTCGCGGGCGTGGCTGCGGTGGCCTTGGCGCTGGTCTGGCTGGCGATGCCGGAGACCTTGGTGAAAGCATCTTTCGCCTGCCATACAACTGTCGCCTGACATATGCGACAATGCGCGCCAAATTCCAACACACATCCCCCATTTTTTGCTCAGCGACCGGGTTTCGCGCCTTGATGTCGCTGTTGATGCATGCCTGAAGGCTCCTGCCGCCACGCTCGCAACCCATTGATAGGTAAAGTAATTGATCTCCACAGCTAACATCACCATGCAGTTCGGCGCCAAGCCGCTCTTCGAGAACGTTTCGGTCAAGTTCGGCGCCGGCAACCGGTATGGTCTGATCGGTGCCAACGGTTGCGGCAAGTCGACCTTCATGAAAATCCTCGGTGGCGACCTCGATCCGTCGGGCGGCCAGGTCATGCTGGAGCCGAATGTTCGCCTGGGTAAACTGCGCCAGGACCAGTTCGCCTACGAAGAATTCACCGTACTCGACACTGTGATCATGGGCCACGAGGAACTGTGGAAGGTCAAGGCCGAGCGTGATCGCATCTACTCGCTGCCGGAAATGAGCGAAGAAGACGGCATGGCCGTGGCCGAGCTGGAAACCGAGTTCGCCGAGATGGACGGCTACACCGCCGAATCCCGCGCCGGCGAACTGCTGCTGGGCCTGGGCATTCCCCTGGAACAGCATTTCGGCCCGATGAGCGAAGTGTCGCCCGGCTGGAAACTGCGCGTGCTGCTGGCCCAGGCGCTGTTCTCCGATCCTGAAGTGCTGTTGCTCGACGAACCGACCAACCACCTGGACATCAACACCATCCGCTGGCTGGAAAACATCCTGACCCAGCGCTCCAGCCTGATGATCATCATCTCTCACGACCGTCACTTCCTGAACAGCGTGTGCACCCACATGGCTGACCTGGACTACGGCGAGTTGCGCCTGTTCCCGGGCAACTACGACGAGTACATGACCGTGGCGACCCAGTCCCGCGAGCAACTGCTGTCGGACAACGCCAAGAAGAAAGCGCAGATCTCCGAACTGCAATCGTTCGTCAGCCGCTTCTCGGCCAACGCCTCGAAAGCCAAGCAGGCCACCTCGCGTGCCAAGGCGATCGACAAGATCCAGCTGGCCGAGGTCAAGCCTTCGAGCCGCGTGAGCCCGTTCATCCGTTTCGAGCAGAACAAAAAACTGCACCGCCAGGCGGTCATCGTCGAGCGCATGGCCAAGGGTTTCGACGGCAAGCCGCTGTTCAAGGACTTCAGCTTCCAGGTTGAAGCCGGCGAGCGCGTGGCGATCATCGGCCCGAACGGTATCGGCAAAACCACCCTGCTGCGCACCCTGGTCAACGAACTGACCCCGGATGCCGGTAGCATCAAGTGGACCGACGCCGCGGAACTGGGCTACTACGCCCAGGACCACGCGCATGACTTCGAAGACGACGTCACCCTGTTCGACTGGATGGGCCAGTGGACGCAAGGCGAACAGATGATCCGTGGCACCTTGGGTCGCATGCTGTTCTCCAACGACGAGATCCAGAAGTCGGTCAAGGTGATTTCCGGTGGTGAGCAAGGCCGCATGCTGTTCGGCAAGCTGATCCTGCAAAAGCCGAACGTGCTGATCATGGACGAACCGACCAACCACTTGGACATGGAATCCATCGAAGCGCTGAACCTGGCGCTGGAGAACTACCCGGGCACGCTGATCTTCGTCAGCCACGACCGCGAGTTCGTATCGTCCCTGGCCACCCGCATCATCGAGTTGAGCGCCACCGGCGTGATCGACTTCAGCGGCACCTACGATGACTACCTGCGCAGCCAAGGCGTGGTGTTCTAAATCGCGTCGTTGTGGTGAGCAGGCTTGCTGTGACTTGCAAGCCTGCTGTGACTGACAGGCCTATTGTCGCTGACAGACTTATTGTGGTGAGCAGGCTTGCCCTGCGTTGGGCTGCGAAGCAGCCCTAAATTCAAACACCGCGCTCTGTCTGGCAGAACGCGGTGCTTTTTATAGGGGCTGCTTCGCAGCCCAACGCAGGGCAAGCCTGCTCGCCACAATAAGCTTGCTCACCTCAAATAAGCTTGCTGACCTCAAATAAACTTGCTCACCTCAAATAAGCCTGCCACCTCAAATAAGCTTGCTCACCACAAATAGGCCTGCACACTGCAATAAGCCTGCACACTACCAATAAGCTTGCTCACCAAAATCAAAGCCCCACTCCACTTCAAACAAAGTAGTTAGCCTGCTTCCTTTTCCCCCTGCCCCTTGCCATCATGCCCTCACCGCCCGCCCGCGAATGAGTGACCATGTCTGACGCCGCCCCCAGTTCCCTGTCGATCACCCTGCAGATCGTCTCGATTGTCTTCTACACCTTCATCGCGTTCATCTGCATCGGCCTGCCGATTGCGGTCATTCCTGGTTATGTGCACGAGCAACTGGGATTCAGCGCAGTAGTGGCCGGCGTGACCATTGGCTCGCAGTACCTGGCCACCCTGCTCAGCCGCCCCATGGCCGGGCGCATGTCCGACAACGTCGGCACCAAGCGCGCGATCGTACTGGGCCTGGCGGGCATTCTGCTCAGTGGTGTGCTGACGTTTTTCGCCACGCTGGCAGAAAGCCTGCCCAACTTGAGCCTGGCCATCCTGATTGCTGCCCGGCTGCTGCTGGGTGTGGCCCAGGGCCTGATCGGCGTGGGCACCATCAGTTGGTGCATGGGCGCGGTGGGCGCCGAACACACCGCGCGTTCGATTTCCTGGAACGGTATTGCGTCCTACGGCGCCATCGCCATCGGCGCACCGCTGGGGGTGGTGATGGTCGCCGACTATGGCTACAGCAGCCTGGGCATCGCCCTGACGGTACTGGCGGCATTGGGCCTGGTGCTGATCCGCAACAAGCCCTCGGTGCCGGTGGTGCGTGGCGAGCGCCTGCCGTTCTGGGCTGTGTTCGGGCGCATCGCGCCGTTTGGTGCGAGCCTGTGCCTGGCGTCGATCGGCTACGGCACGCTGACCACGTTTATTACCCTGTATTACCTCAACCGCGGTTGGGCCGGCGCGGCGTACTGCCTCACGGTCTTTGGCGTGTGCTTTATCCTGTCGCGGCTGGTGTTCATCTCGGCGATCAGCCGCTTCGGCGGCTTTCGCGCGGCCATTGCCTGCATGACCATCGAGACCGTGGGCCTCACGCTACTGTGGCTGGCACCCTCCACTGGCGTGGCCTTAATCGGTGCCGGGCTGACCGGTTTCGGCTTGTCGCTGGTGTACCCGGCGCTCGGCGTGGAAGCCATCAAGCAAGTGCCCAACAGCAGCCGGGGCGCGGGTTTGAGTGCCTATGCGGTGTTTTTCGACCTGGCCCTGGCGATTGCCGGGCCACTGATGGGCGCCGTGGCGCTGAACCTCGGCTACGGCTGGATTTTCTTCTGCGCAGCGCTGCTGTCGGTCACCGCCCTGGGCTTGACGGTGTCGCTCAAGCGTCGCGCTTACTGATCGGCAGTCTGCAACCCGGCGCGGGTGGATTGGCCGAGGGTGTGGCCGAAAAAGCGCCCGGCCTCGGAGATCAGGTCACGGTGGATGCCTTCGCGGTCGACGCCATCGGCATCGGTGCAGATCGCCGGCATCGCCGCCAATTGATCGCTGTCGCACGGCGCCATGAACACAAAATGCCCGGCCCCGGCCAGCAGCTTGAAGTCCGGCGGCTCCGGCAGCTTGCGCGCCAGGGCCGCGGCGTTCTTGTCCACGGCTACCAGCTTGTCGCCGTCGCCGCTGTAGAGCAACACCGGCACATGCACATCAGCCAACGTCTGGCGGCCGAACATCAAGCTCAGCGGCGCCATCAGCATCAAGGCATGGATACGCGGGTCGGATTGCGGTTGCAGGTCGTCACGGTCAACCACCAGCTCACCTTTGGTGGTGCAGGCGTCGCGGTCTTCCGGGCGCTCCTGGCAATAGCGGCGCAGGCGGTCGAAATCCGGCTTGGCCCCCGCCAGGATCAACGCAGTTTCACCCCCAGCCGAATAGCCGATGACCCCGACCTGATTGACGTTGACGAACGGCGACAGCATCGGGTCGCCCAGGGTGGCGGTGATGGCTTCGGAAATCTGGATCGGCCGGCCATACAGGTTGCTCACGGTGCCAAGGCGGCTGTGGTCCTTGTAGTTGTCACCCGGGTGCAGCACCGCCACCACTACAAAGCCTTTGCGCGCCAGCGAGGTGGCCAGGTCATGCAGGGCCAGTGGCGTACCGGTGTTGCCATGGGACAGCATCAACATCGGGAAACGCCCGATGGCGATCTTCGCATCTTCAGTGGCCGCGACATGGTAGGCGCCCAACTGCGTGGTGTGCTCAAGCCCGGTGGAGGGGTAGAAGGCGACGGCTTTCATCGGCTGCAGGTCGAGCGGGTCGAGAAACGTCATGCGGTGGAAGCCCACACTCCAGTGCGGGTGCGGCGCAGGCGCGGCGTGCACTGAAATCAGGCCGCCCAGCAGGAAAAGAACCATAACAGCACAAAGACGCATCATGAGGATGTCCACCTTTGCTGCATTAAAACCGGCATGTCTGATTGAAAAGTCCATGGTTCAAGGTACTCGCACCGGGTGGTAAACCCATGTGTGCATAACCTGGGCCAAAGTAAAGACAGCGGGCAAACGAAAAAACTCCGTACTCCGGTCGTTTTCAGGCGGCCAGAATACAGAGTTTAGGCGCCCCGCTTCAGATTGAAACGGGGCAGGGGCGAAATTTACACAAGCCTTACGCGGCGGCGAACAACTGTTGGTTGATCTGTGCGTTGGCGTCGCTCAAGGACTTGCTGCGCACTTCGTCACCGTAGGCCAGGCCTTCGGCGCGTACGACTTCGATGTCAGTGATGCCAAGGAAGCCAAACAGCAATTTCAGGTAGCCTTCATGGGCGGCGCCCGACGCCTGGCCAGCATGCAGGCCGCCGGCGGTGGACACGATGATGACTTTCTTGTTGCCGCACAGGCCTTCCGGGCCGGCTTCGGTGTAGCGGAAGGTCTGGCCGGCGACCGCGATACGGTCGATCCAGGCTTTCAACTGGGTTGGAATGGTGAAGTTGTACATCGGCGCACCGATCACCACGGCGTCGGCGGCGAGGAACTCGGCCAGCGACGAGGCGCTCAGTTCGGCCTCGTGCTTTTGCGCGGCGTCGCGCAGTTCGGCGGCGGTGCCCAGGGCGCCCAGGGTCGCGCCGGAGAAGTGGTTGATGCCTTCGCTGGCCAGGTCGCGGTAGGTCACTTCCACACCGGGCTCGGCCGCTTGCCAGGCCTTGACCACACCAGCGCTGAGCTGACGGGAAGCCGAGTTGTCGCCGAGGATGCTGGAATCGATATGCAACAGTTTCATGCGGGATCTCCAAGTGAGGATCGCGACAGGGCGATCAAGTGAGGTTGATCCTACAGGTGAAGCCAATGATCGATTAGAGGGTTGAAATGCGACTGTTCGTCTCGTCAGCGGGACAGTGCACTGTCTCAAGCCCGCTTCACACTCAATGGGACGACACGTAGATCGACGCCGACGCAGGCGCGGGCAGCGCATACGTCCGCTTCATCCACTGGATCTCCTCCTGCGGCGTGCGGCCGAAGAAGCGCTTGAACTCGCGACTGAACTGCGAGGCGCTTTCATAGCCGACCTGGGTGCTGGCCGTGGCCGCGGTGATATCGCTGCGCAGCATCAGCAGGCGCGCCTGGTGCAAGCGCGTGGACTTGAGGTACTGCATCGGCGAAGTGTCGGTGACGGTGCGAAAATGCGCGTGAAAACTCGGCACGCTCATCATCGCTTCCCTGGCCAGCGCCTCCACGTCCAGGTGCTGGTGATAACACCCATGGATCTTGCGAATCGCCCGCGCGACCTTGCCGAACTGCCCCTGGCGATTCAGCGCGGCGCGCATCGAACCGCCCTGCTCCCCCGTGAGGATCCGGTAATAGATCTCGCGCACCAGCGCGGGCCCAAGGATATGCGCCTCCATCGGCACACTCATGGCCTCGAGAAAGCGCAGCAGCGACGCGCTGAGCAGCTCATCCATCGGCGAGGAGTACATGCCCCTGGGCTTGGCTTCATCCAGCCTCGGGAAGTCATCCAGCGCCAGCATCAACTCCGCCGCCAGGGTGAAATCCAGGCGCAGGTATACCGCGAGCATTGGCGCTTGTTCAGTGGCCTCGGTTTCCATGGTGAACGGCACCGGCACTGACACCACCAGGTAGTGCTGGGCGTCGTACACGTAGATGTCCTCGCCGAGGTAACCGCGCTTGCGCCCTTGGCACACGATCACGATGCCCGGATCGTAGAGCACCGGCACGCGGTGCAATGGGCGGTTGGAACGCAGGAAGCGCACGTCATCGAGTGCGGTCAGGTTATAGCCTTCGACAGGCGCCAGGCGGCCCATCAACTCGATGATTCTTTCGGTGCGGCCCATGCTGGCTGGCTCCAGAGCAAAAACACACGGTATCGCGCCAGACCGGCTGACGCTACGCCCTGATAGGAATAGGCAATCAGTACAGTGGATCCGTGCAAAAAAACCAGCGTTCAACTGCTGCTGGCTTTTTTCGGGGTGGATTTGCCTCGCGCAGACGCGGATGATTCGTCCCATCGACAGGACAATAGGCCGACCATGCAAGACCTCAACGACCTCTACTATTTCGCCAAAGTCGTCGAAGCCGGTGGCTTTGCGGCCGCCGGGCGGCTGTTGGGGATTCCCAAGTCGCGCCTGTCCCGGCGCATTGCCGAGCTGGAAGAACGCCTCGGCGCGCGCCTGCTGCAGCGCACCACCCGCCAATTGACCCTGACCGCCGTCGGCGAGCGCTACCTGCGCCATTGCCAGGCCATGCTGCTGGAAGCGGAAATGGCCGATGAGGCCGTCGCCAGCATGTCCAGCGAACCGCGCGGGCGCTTGCGGGTGAGTTGCCCGGTGGGCATGGCCCAGCACATTCTGCCGGAACTGGTGGCCGGGTTTCTGGCCGCCCACCCGCTGGTCCAGCTGGAAATGACCCTGGTCAACCGCCGCGTCGACCTGGTCGCCGAAGGCATCGACGTGGCCCTGCGCGTGCGCGAACTCGGTGACGAGGACCCGCTGCTGGTGACCAAGCGCCTGCGCCAGGCCCAGACCGTGCTGGTCGCCAGCCCCGCCCTGATGCTCGGGCGCCAGGTCACTACCCTCGACGACCTCAAGCAGTTGCCGATACTCGGCGCGCTGGAGGCGGATCGCCTGGTACACCAGCGCATCCTCGACCCCGAGGGCAACCCGCACGAGCTGGCGATGGAAGCCCGGCTGGGCATCGACGACTTCATTGTGCGCAAAGCCAGCGCGATCATGGGCCTGGGCTTTACCGTGCTGCCGATGATGTACTGCGAAGAAGAACTGGCCAGCGGCCGCCTGGTGCAACTGCTGCCGCAATGGTCCCTGCCGGGGGGATGGCTGCAGGCCGTGTACCCGCATCGACGCGGCGTGCTGCCGGCCATTCGCGCCTGGATCGATTACCTCGAGGAAGGGTTCAAAGGCTGTGGAGATCGTTTGCTATGAAGATGACCGAAGCCCACGTCGCAGATTTCTGCCTGAGCCTGCCCGGCGCGCGGGAAGACTACAAATGGGGTGGCGTGCGGGTGTTCTCGATTGCCGGCAACAAGATGTTTGCCCTGCAGAACCTGCGCGGTGACTCGTTGGCGTTCAAGGTCGACAAGGAGCTGTTCCTTGGCCATGTCGACCGCCCGGGCATTCACCCGGCGCCGTATTTGGCGCGGGCGCAGTGGATCATCATGAACACGCCCTACCCGCTGGGCGCCGAGGAACTGCGCGGCTTGTTGCAGCGTTCCCACCAGTTGGTGGTGAGCAAGCTGCCCAAGCGCACGCAGATCGGTTTGTTGCTAGAGGACTGAAACCAGCGTGCCGCCGAGGAACAACTGGTCGAGCCAGAACACCTGGTGCAGCAACACGATCACCCAGAACAGCACCTGGTACGACACCTTGCGGGTCTTGTGGCGAAACACCTGCTGCGCGATCAGCGCCCCCGGCCAGCCGCCCGCCAGTTCCACCGCGTGGAGGATGTTTTCCGGGGTGCGCCAGCCGTCGGTACGCGCCTTGCGCTTGTCGCTCCAGTAGAGGAAAAACGCGATCACGCTGACCACGCCATACGCCACCAGCGGGATCAGCGTTTCACCGCGTAGCCACACCAGTACCGAGCCCAACCCGGGCGCCGCGCACAGCAGCACGAAGATCAGCGCCTTCAGGCGCGGGTGCTGGATCATCATGCCTTGGCGGCCGCCCAGTCGATCCAGCCGAACTGCCAGGTCGCCAGGATCAGCAGGCCGAACGCAATGCGGTACCAGGCAAACGCCGCATAACTGTGGCTGGCGATGAACTTGAGCAGGCCCTTGACCGCGATCATCGCGAAGATGAACGAGGTGACAAAGCCGATCGCAAATACCGGCAGGTCAGCCGGCTGGAACAGGTCGCGGTACTTATAGCCCGAATACACCGCCGCACCGACCATGGTCGGCATCGCCAGGAAGAACGAGAACTCGGTGGCGGTCTTGCGCGACAGGCCGAACAGCAACCCACCGATGATGGTCGAGCCCGAGCGCGAGGTGCCCGGAATCATCGCCAGGCACTGCGCAAACCCAACCTTCAGCGCGTCTTTCCAGGTGATCTCGTCCACGCTTTCGGCGTGCACTTCATGCTGGCGCCGTTCGGCCCACAACATGATGATGCCGCCCACCACCAGGGCCGTGGCCACGGTAATCGGGTTGAACAGGTAGTGGTGGATCAAGTCGGCAAAGATCACCCCGAGCACCACCGCCGGCAGAAACGCGATCAACAGGTTGATCGTGAAGCGCTGGGCGTTGCGCTGGGTCGGCAGGCCGGTGACCACGTCGAGGATCTTGCGGCGAAACTCCCAGACCACCGCGAGGATCGCGCCGAGCTGGATGATGATGTTGAACGCCATGGCGCGTTCGCCGCCGAAGTCGAGCAGGTCGGCGACGATAATCTGGTGGCCGGTGCTGGAGATCGGCAAGAACTCCGTCAGCCCCTCCACCACGCCGAGAATCAATGCCTGTGCGGCGGTCCACAAATCCATACTTCCCCCAAAGGTCATGCTCAGTCGCATGCCTGGTTTATCTTTTAATGTTCACTGACGGGCACACCCAAGGCCCGGCGTTGATTCTCAACGCCGGCCTGCAAAAATTCCGTGAAAAATCAGGCAGTACTCAGGTTTTGCGATTGCAGGCCGAAAGCCTATCAGACAAGGCGTAAAAGTCGATGCAGCACCCACAATTATAAAAAGCACGGAGTGACAGGACGATGAACAGTTTGCGCAATATGTCGATCAGTCGGCGCCTCTGGCTGATCCTGATAGTCGCCGTGCTGATGCTGTTTGCCCTGGGTTTATTGATGCTCAGGCAGATTCATGACGACCTGTACCAGGCCAAGCGCCAGCAGACCCAGCACGTGGTCCAGACCGCCAGCGGCATCCTGACGTTTTATCACAGCCTCGAAACCACTGGCGTGATGACCCGTGACGCTGCGCAGAAGCAGGCCTTGAGCGCGGTGCGTGGCTTGCGCTACGACCATGACGACTACTTCTGGATTAACGACCTGACCCCCGTGATGATCATGCACCCGGCCAACCCCAAGCTGGACGGCCAGAACCTCTCGGCCATCCGTGACCCCGACGGGTTTGCGGTGTTCAACGAATTCGTGATCCTGGCCAAGGCCAAGGGCGCCGGCATCGTCAACTACCGCTGGCCGAAACCCGGCGCCGAAGCGCCGGTGGCGAAAACCTCGTATATCCAGCTGTTCGAGCCGTGGGGCTGGATCATCGGCTCCGGCGTGTACGTGGATGATGTGCAGGCCGAGTTCAGCGGCCAGGTGTGGAAAGCCTCGGTGATCGGCCTGGGCATCGCGCTGGTCATGGCGCTGCTGGTCACGCTGATCGCCCGCAGCATCGTGCAGCCATTGCAGGCAGCGGTGAACGCCATGGGCAACATCGCCAGCGGCGAAAGCGACCTCACGCGCAGCCTCGACACCCACGGCGACGACGAAGTCACCCAACTGTCCCGGCACTTCAACAGCTTCACCGCCAAGCTGCGCCAGGTGGTCAGCCAGTTGCAGGTGTGCGCCAACGCGCTCGGCGAGTCGTCCAGGGAGCTGGGCACCAACGCCACCCAGGCCCATGCTCGCAGCCAGCAGCAGTCCCAGCAGATGGAACTGGTGGCCACCGCAATCAATGAGGTCACCTATGGCGTGCAGGACGTGGCCAAGAACGCCGAACACGCCGCCAGCGAAATGCGCGACGCCCAGGTCCAGGCCCAGCAAGGCCAGGTCAATATCGACGGCAGCCTGCAGCAGATCGACCACCTCTCCGGCACCATCCGCCAGGCCGTCGAAGTGATCCGCACCCTGTCCAGCGAAAGCACGCAGATTGGCGGGGTGCTGGAGGTGATCCGCTCGATCGCCGACCAGACCAACCTGCTCGCGCTGAACGCCGCGATTGAAGCGGCGCGCGCTGGTGAACAAGGCCGTGGCTTTGCGGTGGTAGCCGACGAAGTGCGCCTGCTGGCCCAGCGCACACAGAAGTCGACTGCCGAGATCCAACTGATGATCGAGCGTTTGCAGGGGCATTCGGAAGCGGCGGTCAAGGTCATCAGCGACAGCCACAGCGCATCGCAACTGACCATCGAACAAGCCGGCCAGGCCGGGGCCAGCCTCAATGCCATCGGCCAGGCCCTGCGCAACCTCAACGGCCTGAATGCCTCGATTGCCAGCGCCACCCTGCAACAGGCGCACGTAGTCGAAGACATCAACCAGAACGTGACCCAGGCGGCCGGCTTGTCCCACAGCACGGCGCTGGCGGCGGAACAGTCGAGCGCCGCCAGCGTGCAGTTGCGCGGCTTGAGCGAACAACTCGACGGCCTGCTGCGCCAATTCAAAGTCTGACTGTAGGTGCCGACTGGCCGGCGATGAGGCCCTTGGGATCCATGCGAGACTCAAGGGCGCCATCGCCGGCAAGCCAGCTCCAACAATGGTTGATCTTTGGTTACAATCCCCGCCCTCTGCCATTCGCCCAAGGAACCACCATGTCCGCGCTTGAACTGTTCGCCGCTGCCCTGGGGGTGATTGCCGTGTGGCTGACGGTCAAGCAGAACCCTTGGTGCTGGCCGATCGGGCTGATCATGGTGTTGCTCTACACCTGGGTATTCTTCGACGTGAAGCTGTATTCCGACATGCTCCTGCAAGTCGTCTACGCGGCCCTGCAGGTCTACGGCTGGTGGCAGTGGACCCGCGCCGGCGAGGTCAAGCAGGGGCGCCAGGTCACCAGCCTGGGCGTGCCGGCGATCATCGCCAGCCTCGCGGTGGGCGCGGTCGGCAGCCTGTTGCTCGGCGCCGCCATGGCCCGTTGGACCGACGCCGCCCAACCCTGGCTGGACGCCGCCCTCACCGGCTTCAGCCTGGTGGCGCAAATGTGGATGGCGCAAAAACGCGTGCAGTGCTGGCCGCTGTGGATTGCCGTGGATGTGATCTTCGTCGGGCTGTTTCTCTACAAAGGCCTGTACCTTACCGCCGCGCTGTATGCGCTGTTCACCGTGATCGCCGTGCAGGGCTGGCGTGAATGGCGCGCCGATCCGGCGTTGCACGCATGAAAGTGGTCGTACTCGCCGGCCCCGAGTCCAGCGGCAAAAGCTGGCTGGCAGCAGAGTTGCAGGCGCACTTCGGCGGGCTGATGGTCGGTGAATACGTGCGCTATTTCATCGACCATCACCAGCGTGATACCACCCTCGCGGACATCCCCGCCATCGCCCGTGGCCAGCTGGCCTGGGAAGATGCCGCCCGCGCCCAGCAGCCGCGCCTGCTGATGCTCGACACGCACCTGCTGACCAACAAACTCTGGAGCCAGACGCTGTTCGGTGACTACCCGGCATGGCTCGACGATGAGTTGCTGGCGCGGCATTACGACCTGCACCTGCTGCTGTCTCCCGACGACGTCGAGTGGACGGCGGACGGGCAACGCTGCCAACCGCAACTGGCCGATCGACAGGCGTTCTTCCAGGCCAGCCTCGACTGGATCGAGCAGCACCAGCAGCCCACCCTGGTGATCGGCGGCAATTGGCAGGAACGCCGCGCCAAAGCCTTCGCCGCCGTGGCGCGAGTGTTGGAATAACGACCGACCATCGGGTCAACGCAGTCCATCGTCCTGCTCGCCAGTCAATCTTCTAAAGGAGATTGGCCCATGAACATGCGCATCGTTGCCCGCCTGATCAACCTGCCCGAAAACCGTGGTGTTCGTGTCGAAACCGCCGCCCACCCCGTGCTGCTGGTGCGCGTCGGTGACCAGGTGCGGGCGTTCGAGGCGGACTGCCCGCACGCTGGCGCGCCGCTCGAACAAGGCGTGATCTGCAACGGGCATATCGTGTGCCCGTGGCACAAGGCGGCCTTTGCCGTGGAAAGTGGCGCCGTGCGGGAACCCCCGGCACTGGTCGGGCTCAAGCAATACCCGGTGCAAGTGCATGATGGCGTGGTCAGCGTCGGCGATACCGCTCTGCGCGCCGAGCCCACGCCACTGCCACACGATTCACGCTGCTTTGCGGTGATCGGTGCCGGCGCAGCAGGTGCAGCGGCCGTGGCCAGCCTGCAACGCGACGGGTTTGCCGGGCGCCTGCTGTGGATCGACCGCGAACCGAACCCTGCCTACGATCGCACCGCCCTGAGCAAATTCGTGATTGCCGGCCAGATGGCTGCCGATGACACGCCTGCCCTGCTGGACGAGGCCGTGGTGATTCACGGCGAGGTGCAGCGCCTCGACGCCGCGGCCAAACGCATCGAACTGGTCGACGGCCGACACTTCGACTACGACGCCGCGCTCGTGGCCACCGGCGGCGATGCCCAGCGCCTGGACATCCCCGGCGCCGTGCTGAATAACGTGTTCGTGCTGCGCAGCCGCGACGATGCTGCACGGATCAGCGCGGCGGCGGCCTCGGCGACCTGTGCGGTGATCATCGGTGACAGTTTTATCGGCCTGGAGGCAGCGTCGGCCCTGCGTCAGCGTGGCCTCGTGGTGCAGGTGGTCAGCCGCCACGCCATCCCGCTGGCCGCGCAATTGGGGCCGCGCATTGGCGCCGCCATCCGCCAGTTGCATGAAGACCACGGGGTGATCTTCCACAGCAATACCGAGCCCGAACGCCTGGATGGGCATGGCGCCGTCAGTACGGTGCTGTTGAAAAATGGCAACCGCCTGGCCGCCGACCTGGTGCTCATCGGCGTCGGCGTACAACCGGCCACCGACTTTATCGACGGGGTGCAAAAAGCCGAGGACCACTCACTGCAGGTCGATGCGTACCTGCAGGCAGCCCCGGGCCTGTGGGCCGCCGGCGACAACGTGACCTTTGCCTGGCAACAGCATCCCACGCGCATCGAGCACTGGCGCGTGGCCCAGCAACTGGGGGTGCTGGCGGCGCGCAACATGCTCGGTGAAGCCCAAACGTATGCCGATGTGCCGTTCTTCTGGACCTACCACTTCGACAAGACCTTCGAGCTGCTCGGCCACCCGCGACACTGGAACCGCCTGCACCTGGAAGGCGACCTGCACCACCATGACTTCATCGCCCTGCTCTGCCATGACGACCAGGTTGAAGCGGTGATTGCCTGCGAACACCAGCAGGCCATGGCCGACCTCTCACAGCGCATGCAGCAGCCCCTGGGCAAAGCCGAAGCCCTGGACATCATCCGCCGCCGTTAACGCTTTTTGCGCGTGCCCAGTTGAATCCACGTCGGCGCATGGTCGCTGGCGTGCGGCTCGTTGCGCACCCAGGCATCCACGCCAGCATCCTTGAGGTACGGCGTGAGCGCCGGGTTGAGCAGCAGGTGGTCGATGCGCAGGCCGGCGTTTTTCTGCCAGTGCTGGCGAAAGTAATCCCAGAAGGTATACACCCGTGCCTCGGGATACAGATGGCGCACGGAATCAGTCCAGCCCTGCTCCAGCAGGCGCTGGTAAGCGGCGCGGCTTTCCGGTTGCAGCAAGGCATCCTTGAGCCAGGAGCGCGGGTTGTAGATGTCCAGGTCGGTGGGCACCACGTTGAAATCGCCAGCCAGCAGCACCGGGTGCTCACTGGCCTGCAACGCTTTGGCATAGGCAATCAGCCGTTCGAACCAGGCCAGCTTGTACTCGAATTTCGGCCCAGGCTGCGGGTTGCCATTGGGCAGGTACAGGCAGCCGACCAGCACACCGTGCACGGCGGCTTCGAGATAACGGCTTTGCGTGTCGTGCTCGTCACCGGGCAATCCGCGCCGGCTCTCCAGCGGCTGGGCATCGCGCGCCAGGATCGCCACGCCATTCCACGACGCCTGGCCCAGGCAGATCGCCCCGTAGCCGGCGGCTTCGAAGTCGGCATAAGGGAACAGGCTGTCGGGCGCCTTGAGTTCCTGCAGGCAGACGATGTCGGGCTGATCGCGCGCCAGCCATTGCAGCAGGTTGGGCAGGCGGGCACGAATACCGTTGATATTGAACGTGGCGATTTTCAGGGCTTTCATCGCAGCGGATCCTTGCAGGGCTCTTGGGGTAGAGCCTGCAAGGCGTGCAGATGTTCAATCCAGGTCGGTCAAGCGCGTGATACCGACAGCCAGGGCAGCCTTGCGCTGTCCCTGGCCCACCGGCATCAGCCCCTCAGGCCTCAGTAGCCCAGGGACAGACCGGTATTGCGACGCGGATCGTTGGCGCCGTAGAAGCGGTTGTTGCCCACCGGCTTGCCGTCCAGGGATGGCGCACCGACCAGGATAGCGGCCAGGTGGTTGGCATCCTGGGGACCGGCAAACTTGTGGCCCCAGCTCTCCAGGATCTTCTGGGTGTCCGGGCTGACCGCGAAGGTCTCGAGGTTGGTGGTGTCCGGCATCCACTGCTGGTGGAAACGCGGCGCGTCCACGGCTTCCTGAATGTTCATCTTGTAGTCGATGACATTGAGGATGGTCAGCAACGTCGCGGTGATGATGCGGCTGCCACCTGGCGTGCCCACCACCATCACGGCCTTGCCATCCTTGGTCACGATGGTCGGGCTCATCGACGACAGCGGCGCCTTGCCCGGCGCGATGGCGTTCGCTTCGCCCTGGACCAGGCCGTACATGTTCGGCACGCCGACCTTGACGGTGAAGTCGTCCATTTCATCGTTGAGGATCACCCCGGTCTTGCTCGCCATCACGCCCGCACCGAACCAGTCGTTGAGGGTGTAGGTCACCGACACCGCGTTGCCCCACTTGTCGACGATCGAATAGTGAGTGGTGTTGTTGCCTTCATGCGGCGACACGCCCGGCTTGATTGCCTGGGAGTCCCCGGCCTTCTGCGGTTCGATGGCGGCGCGCAGCTTGGCGGCGTAGTCCTTGTCCAGCAGATGGGCGATCGGATTCTTCACGAAATCCGGGTCACCGAGGTAGCTGTTACGGTCCACGTAGGCGTGGCGCATCGCTTCGATCTGGTAGTGCAGGCCCTGGGCCGAGTGATAGCCGAGGTCAGCCATCGGGTAGCCTTCGAGGATGTTCATGATCTGGCAGATCACCACGCCACCGGAGCTCGGAGGCGGTGCCGAGACCACGTGGTAGCCACGGTAGTCGCACTCGATGGGCGCCAGTTCACGGGTCTTGTACTTGTCGAGGTCGGCCTGGGTGATGATGCCCTTGCCGGCCTGGCTGGAATCCACCAGCGCCTTGGCGACCCAGCCTTTATAGAAGCCGTCGCTGCCCTTGGCGGAGATTTCCTTGAGGGTCTTGGCCAGGTCTTTCTGCACCAGTTTCTGGCCGACCTGCATCGGCTGGCCGTTGTGCAGGAAGATCCCGCGCATGTCCTGGTCTTTTTCGAACTCGCCGGTGGCGGTGTGCAGCAGGTCGATATCACCCTGCTCCAGCTCGAAACCCTTTTCCGCCAGCTTGATCGCCGGGGCAATCACCTGGGCGCGCTTGAGGGTGCCGTATTTGCTCAGGGCCAGTTCCATGCCAGACACGGTGCCGGGCACGCCGACGGCCAGGTGGCCTTTGGCACTGAGGCCTTCGACGACATTGCCGGCCTTGTCCAGGTACATGTCGGCGGTGGCCGCCAACGGGGCTTTTTCGCGGAAGTCGAGGAAGGTCTTGCGTCCGTCGGCCAGCTGCACGGTCATGAAACCGCCGCCACCGAGGTTGCCGGCCGCCGGGTACACCACGGCCAGCGCATAGCCGACTGCCACGGCCGCATCGACCGCGTTGCCGCCGGCCTTGAGTACATCCACACCGACATGAGTGGCCAAATGCTGGGCCGTCACCACCATGCCGTTTTCACCGGCCACCGGGGCCTGGGACGCGGCGTGAACGCCACTGACCGTCAACACCAGTGCAGTGGCAATCAAGGTACGGCTGAAGGGTTGGTATTTCATCCATGGCTACTCTAGTTATTGAGACGCACCAAAATAGCCCGTCGCGGGTTTAATCCCCAGTGCAATGGCGTTTTTATTACAGAACTTGTCGGTCACAGAACGGCCGGCAAAATGCCCATGCTATATTTCGCGCCAAACTGTCGTCGAAGGCGCGCTGGCATGGCAATCAAGAAGACCGGGATCCGAGCCCAACAGGCGGACCAGACACGCGCGCGCATCCTGCAGGCGGCGATCAAGGTGTTTACCCGCGACGGCTATTCCGGCGGGCGTGTCGACAGTATTTCCAAGGAAGCGGACTCCAACGACCGCATGCTTTATTACTATTTCGGCAGCAAGGAGCACCTGTTCGTCTGCGTGCTGGAACACACCTACGAGCAGTTCAACAAAGCCGAAAGCACGCTCAAGCTGGACCTCGACACGCCAGTGCAGGCCCTGCGCGAACTGGTGGCATTTATCTGGAACTACTACGTCAAGCACCCGGAGTTCGTGGCGATCCTGAGCATCGAGAACCTGCACCAGGGCAAACACGCGCAGCAGTCCGGCGAATTGCGCCGATTGTCCGGGGAAGCAGTCGGCGTGCTGCGCCCGATCATCGAGGCCGGCCAGGCCCAGGGCGTGTTCCGCGAGGATGTCGACCTCAAGCACGTGTACCTGATGATCGCCTCGCTCTGCTACTTCTATAACTCCAACCGCCACACCCTCAGCTCATTCCTCGGCGAGGACTTGTCGAACAAGCGCCAGCAGCAGGATTGGCTGGGGTTTATCAGTGACTTGGTGGTGCGGGGCGTCACCCCGGTCTCCGTGTAGAAACCCATTCCAATTGTGGGAGCCGGGCTTGCCCGGCGCCCACAGTTGATCGGCTTATCGCCCGGGCTATTTAGTGCGTACCGGGGTTCGCACGCAAGTCAGCGACCTTCTGCTCCAGGCCACTCCATGCCGGCGCGTTCGGCGCAAACTGCCCGCGCAGATAGCCGACCAGTTCCGCCACCTGCGTGTTCGACAGGCTGTCCTTGAAACCCGGCATGTACCCCAGGTCCTTGGTCGCAGGGTTGCTGATGCCTTGCAAAATCACCTTGATCAAATTATCCGGCTGATCGCTGTGCACATTGGTATTGGTCGCCAATGAGGGGCTGACCCCAAACAGCTTCGGTCCCAGGCCGTCGGCATGGCAGGCCTTGCACGAACCCTCGAACACGCGTCGGCCATTCGGATTCGGCACCGTCACTGCGGCGGCGACCTTGGTCTCGGCCGCCGCCTCGCCATTCAGCGACGCCAGGTACACCGCCATCGCGCGGATATCCGCCTTGGGCAACTTCGCCAACTCACTCACCACCGGGCCCATCGGGCCGGCGGCCACCCCATGCGAATCGGAATAGCCGGTGCTCAAATAGGTGAACAACTGCTCTTCGGTCCACGGCGTCGGCGCCTTGGACAACCCCGTCAATGCCGGCGCTTCCCAGCCATCCACTATGCCCCCTGCCAGGAACGACTGGCCGCCCTTCTCCGCGCCCATCAGGTTACGCGGCGAATGGCAGGCGGCGCAGTGCCCCAGGCCATTGACCAGATAGTTGCCACGGTTCCACTGCTCACCGCGTTCAGGCTGTGGCGTGATCTCACCGCGCCGCAGGTTCAGCGCATTCCAGCCCGCCATCAACGGCCGGATGTTGAACGGAAAGCGCATGGCATTCGGTGTCGGCGCCTGGCTGACCGGGGCCTGGGACATCAGGTAGGCATACAGCGCCTGCATGTCGGCATCGTCGATATTGCGAAACGCGGTGTAGGGAAACGCCGGGTAGAGGTTGCGCCCACCACGGCCAATGCCGTCGCGCATCGCTCGCTCGAACGCCGGGTACGACCAGGCGCCGATGCCGGTTTTGACATCCGGGGTGATGTTGCTGCTGTACAGCGTGCCGAACGGCGTTTGCATTGCCAGCCCACCGGCATTGGTCGCGCCACCGGGCGCCGTGTGGCACACCGCGCAATCGCCGACGGCCGCCAGCAGGCGCCCGCGTTCCAGGGTGGCCTTGGACCAGGTGCCGGCGCTGGGCGGCGCTATCGGCGCGATCTCGGGGTGAAACGGCCAGGCCGTGGCCAGCAACGCGCCCAAGCTCGCGAACAGCGCACCGAACCACCATTTACGGCGTTTTTGCGGCGACTTGGCCGGCTCACCCAAGGTCCCGGCGTTCAGCGCCGCCAATACGCGCTCCGGGGTGATCGGCAACTCGCGAAAGCGAATCCCGGTGGCATCGTAGATCGCGTTGGCAATCGCCGCCGCGCTGGGCACCGAGGCGGACTCACCGGCGCCCATCGGTGGCTGGTCCTGGCGCGGCATCATCAGCACGTCGATCTGTGGCACTTGCGGGAACGTCAGGATCGGATAACCGCCCCACTCTTTGCTCGCCACCGTCGACTCTTCAAAGGTCACGCGCTCCTTGAGCACGCGGCTGGTGGACTGGATCACATTGCCGTGGATCTGATGCTGCACCCCCGCCGGGTTGATCATCATCCCCGAATCATGACCGATCACCACCCGCGTCACCGACACATCGCCGGTCTGCTTGTCGATCGCCACGTCCGCGACCCAGGCCGCCCATGCCGCGCCGAAGCCGGGAAACTTGCTGTGGATGTAGCGCGCGTAGGCAAAGCCACGGCCACGCAGCAGGTGGTCTGGATTGGCGGTCTGCATCGGCGCGGTGCGCGGCGACCAGTTGGCGCGTTCGGCGGTGGATTTCACCAGGTCGATGGCGCGCTCGTCCTTGAGGTAGCGCAGGCGGTATTCCACCGGGTCGACGCCAGCGGCAAACGCCAATTCATCGATATAGGATTCATGCGCGAAGGTATTGGGCAACGCCGACACGCCGCGCATCCACGATGCACGCACGATGGGCGCCATGTCGTTGATGGTCACGCGCATGTTGTCGATGTCGTACGGCGGGATCGAGGTGCGGTCGCCCATTTCGAACATCGCCGCCACCGGCTCCACGCGCCCCGTCAGCAGCAATGCCAGGGTTGGCGCGCCGTTGGACGGGTAGCTGGTTTCGAAGTCATAGGCGGCGATGCTGCCGTCGGCGTTGAGGCCGCCGTCGACGTCCATCAACTGCCCGGTGCCCTTGGGTTCCCACAGGTGTTCCTGCTCGCGGGTCAATTGCACGCGCACCGGCTTGCCCACCGCGCGCGACAGCAACAAGGCGTCGGCGCAGACATCGTCAGCGCAGTTACGCCCGTAGCAGCCGGAGGCTTCCATGCGGATCACGTCGATCAGCGCCTCATCGCATTCGAGCAGCCACGCGAGGTCAGCGCGCAGCAGGTGCGGGTTCTGGCTGCCGGACCAGACGCGACTGCCGCTGGCTTGATAGTCCGCCACGCCACAGGACGGGCCGATCGAACCGTGCATCTGGTAAGGCCACAAATAACTGCGCGACAGGCGCTGGCTGGCACCCGCCAGCGCTTCATCGACATTGCCCTGGTCGAGGACGGTGCGGCGCACCCGTGGATTGTCGCGGATGGCTTGTTCCACATCGCTCATGTCCGGCAACCCATTGTTCCAAGGCTTCCAGTCCACCTGCAGCGCCTCGGCGGCCTTGATCGCCTGCTCCTCACGCAGCGCCACCACGCCGACAAAATCGCGGATCACCACGACTGCGACGATGCCGGGGATATGCGCGATGGAGGCCTCGTCCACGCGCAGCAGGCTGTTGCCGACAAACTCGCCGCAATCCAGGCCGGCGTACGGCGGGCGGATCACCCGCCCATGGAGCATGTCGGGCACGCGCATGTCGTGCACATAGGTCAGTTCGCCGGTGGCCTTGCCGGGGATATCCACCCGCGCAGCGCCCTTGCCTACCAGGCGGTAATCCTCGACGGCCTTGAGCGGTGCGTCGCCGCTGATGCGCAACTGGTCGTGCTGGCCGCTGACCAGTTCGCCGTAGGTGGTGGTGCGCCCGTCCGCCGCTTGAATCACACCGGCGTCGACCTTGAGGCTGGCGGTGCTTACTCCCCAGCGCCCCGCCGCCCGCGCCAGCAAGAAGCGCCGCGCTTCGGCGGCCGCATTGCGCAAGGGCACGGCGGAAATCTGCAAGGTCGCGCTGGCAATCGTCGCGCCCTGGTTCGGCACGCGCTCGGTGTCGCCAAGCACCATCTTCACCTGGTCCATGCCCAGGTCGAGTTCTTCGGCGACGATCTGCGCCAGCGAAGTGCGGATGCCGGTGCCCAAATCCACATGGCCGTTGAATGCATACACCAGGCCGTCGTCGTTGACGGCGATAAACAGCCCCAGTTCCTTGGGCTTCACGGTCGGCGTACCGCCCTTGGCCACCGGGCCCGAAGGCGGCAGCACGTCATCGACGATCAACAGGACGCCGGCCTTGGCCAGCCACTGGTCACGGGAAAGCGGAGTGTCGGTCATGGTCATCAATCCACGGTCATGAGGCGAGCGGCACGCAGCACCGCGCGGAGGATTTCGATATGGGTGCCGCAGCGACAGAGGTTGCCCGACAGCTCGTTGCGCACCTGGGCTTCGCTGGGGTTGGGGTTACGGTCGAGCAAGGCCTTGGTGGTCATGATCATGCCGTTGAGGCAGTAGCCGCATTGCGCGGCCTGCTCATCGATAAAGGCCTGCTGCACCGGATGCGGCGCCTGGCGCGTGCCGAGGCCTTCCAGGGTGACAATCTCGCGCCCCACCGCGCCGGACAGCGGGAACACACAGGAACGCGCCGCCACGCCATCGATGATCACCGTGCACGCACCGCACTCGCCCAGGCCGCAGCCGTACTTGGGGCCGTTGAGCTGCAGGTCATTGCGCAACACCAGCAACAGCGGCGTATCCGCCATGGCGCTGACGTCGCTTTGCTGCCCGTTGACCTCAAGCGTTACCGTGATGTGCTGGCTGATCATTCGCTTCGCCCGTAACAGTTGGTGAAGTAGTCACTACATTAAACAGTCAAAAAAAAGCGCCGCGGACCTGGGGTCTCACGACACACTTGACTGATGAAGTGGCTGCTACATCAACCTGGAGCAAAAACGGTGCCAATGGTGGGGAAGTGGTTAACAGACTACCTGTAGTGAGCAGTCTTCTTTTGTGGCGAGCGGGCTTGCCCCGCGTTGGGCTGCGAAGCAGCCCCAAAACCACACTCCGCAATTCTTCAGCAATAACTCAGCATGCTTGAAAGGGGCCGCTTCGCGCCCCAACGCGGGGCAAGCCCGCTCACCACAAGCAAGCTCGCTCACCACAAGCAAGCCCGCTCACCACAGGGAAGTCTGCTGAGCACCGCTGGTCAGCTCACAACCCTGCCGCCCTACTCCTGCGGATCCTCGATCATCTTGCGCAACAGGAACAGCACTGCCACGCGTTCGGCGGGGTTGAGGTTGCTCATGGTCAGCTCGCTGATCTGCGCAGCACGCGGCGCGGTTTGCGCGACCAGTTCGGCGCCAGCCGGGGACAGGTCGACCACAACTTTGCGCTTGTCCTGGGGGTCGGGCTCAAGCGTGATCAATTCCTTGGCTTTGAGCCGCTCGACGATACCGCGAATGGTCGCCTGGTCCACTGCCGTGGCCTTGACCAGTTCAGTCAGCGAACTTGCACCGTGATCGCGCAGCGCACACAGGGTGACGAACTGCACGGCGGTGAGCTGGGAGTCGCCGACATTCTGCTGAAAAATCGCCAGGTGACGCTGGTAAGCCTTGCGCAACAGGTGGCCAACTTGCTCAGAAAAAACGTAGGAATCAGGCACGGCGAAGCTCGGTGGGTGGCTAGCGATGGGGAAGCATGATGGCGAGGTTGTCGCAATGACTCAAGGATCTCATTGCCGGAACGCAGTCGAAATGTGGGAGCGGGCTTGCTCGCGAATGCGGTGTGCCAGGTGGCGCATTGTTGACTGACGTAGCGCATTCGCGAGCAAGCCCGCTCCCACAGTGGTTATTCAGCGTGCCAGGGAGGCTGGCGGTGCGACCACATCGCCGGCGATTACGACGGCCTGGTCATCCAGGTACACATCGCAATTGCGCAGCGGAATGTCCATGTGGCACGGCGTCTTGCGGGTCCCGCCCACTTCAGTGTTCGGCCCGGTGGAGAAGAGGAAATTGCCGTAGAACGCCCGCGCGTCCATGCACATGCCGTCGTTCTTGTCGTGCAGGCCCATGGCGGTCCATTGCGCCCGAGGCTGCAGGCCCCAGCCGATGTGGGAGATGCCGTACACCTCGGGGTCGTTGAAGTACTTCATGTAGTCGCGCAGGTACTCGGCCTCGAATCCCCCATGGATACCGGTAATAAAGCCCTTCTCGATCTCCAGGGTGATCTTCTCGCGGGTGTAGGTCTTGAACGGCAGCAGGATGTCGCCGATGTCCAGCACCAGCACGCCCTCGGCGGTTTCTTCGTTGGGCCAGGAGAACAGGAAGCCGCTGGGCCAGTGGTCCCAGCGCCCAGGCTCGTCGGCAAATCCGTACTCGGTCACCGACGGGTATTGCCCCAGTGCAGCGCGAAAATCGCTGCCGGCACGCGACTTCACATGAATCGAGCGCGCCTGCTTCAACAGCTGCTCGGCAGCCAGCACACGCACCTTGTCTTCCTCGGTAGGCAGCATCCGCGCCAGCACTTCCGGCGGCTCCACGGCCAGCAGGATACGTGTGCCGGTCTTGAGGATCTGCTCCTGCTCCGGCGAATGCAGCAACATCATGGTGTCGACAATCAGGTCGGCCGCTTCCAGCGCGCGTTGCGCGGCGATATTGCCGGTCAGCGCCGTGTCGCCGCAGTAGGCGGTCATGTCATTGCCCATCGCCCGTGGGTGATTGAACGATGGCAACTCCACCGCATACACCTTGGCCCCCAGGCGCTGCGCCGCATCCATCGCCGCGCGCACGGTGCGCGGGTCGGAGTAATGGCTCTTGAGCACCGCGACGCTCTGCGTCGGGTCGACCTTCGACAGCGTCAGCACGTGTTCAAACATCTGGGTCAGTTCGCAATCGCTTACCGGCATTTTCCTGTCTCCTGTGGGGCTGCACCACGTTCAGGCATCGCGCTTCACTCTGGTGCATTTTTATAGCGTATACGCCATTTAATAACGATAAGACCTGAATTAAAGGCGAACTGCAAGCACCACACCAAAACGTTACCTTTCCACACAAACCCAACAGATAAAGGGCAAAAAGCGTTACAGATGAAAATATCGGCAAAAAAATAAAAATGTGAAGGTGGGCTTCCCATTTCAAAATATGAGCGTATACACTTTAAAAACCTTGCGGACAGACGCCGCCGACAATCAACAAGAGAGAGGATCACGCCCCATGGGAAGCACACAAAAAATCGCCATCGTCGGTGCCGGCCTGGGCGGCGCGGCTGCAGCCACCCTGTTGCAGCAAGCCGGTTTCGATGTGGACGTGTACGAGCAGGCGCCGGAATTTTCCCGACTGGGCGCGGGGATCCACATGGGCCCCAACATCATGAAAATCTTCCGCCGCATGGGCATCGAAAAGCAGCTGGACCTGATGGGCTCGCACCCCGAGCACTGGTTCAGCCGCTGCGGCGAAAGTGGCGACTACCTCTCGCGCATTCCACTCACCGGCTACGGCGCGTCCTACATCACCGTGCACCGTGGCGACCTGCACGCGCTGCAGATGTCCACTCTCAAGCCCGGCACCCTGCACTTCAACAAGCGCCTGGAAACCCTCGAAGAAACCGACACCCAGGTGCGCCTGACCTTCGCCGACGGCGAAGTGACCTACGCCGACATCGTGATCGGCGCCGATGGCATCAATTCAAAGATCCGCGAAGAACTGCTCGGCGTGGAAAAACCGCTGTACAGCGGCTGGGTTGCGCACCGCGCGCTGATCCGTGGCGACCAGCTGGCCAAGTACGACCTCAAGTTCGAAGACTGCATCAAGTGGTGGACCGAAGACCGCCACATGATGGTGTATTACACCACCGGCAAGCGCGACGAGTACTACTACGTGACGGGCGTGCCGCATGCCGAATGGGACTTCCAGGGCGCGTTCGTCGACAGTAGCCGCGAAGAGATGTTCGACGCGTTCAAGGGCTACCACCCCACCGTACAGGCGCTGATCGAGTCCACCGAAAGCGTGACCAAATGGCCGCTGCGCAACCGCAATCCGTTGCCACTGTGGAGCCGTGGTCGCCTGGTGCTGCTGGGCGATGCCTGCCACCCGATGAAACCCCACATGGCCCAGGGCGCCGGCATGGCCATCGAAGACGCGGCGATGCTTACCCGCTGCCTGCAGGAAACCGGGATCAGCGACTACCGCACCGCGTTCCAGCTCTACGAAGCCAACCGCAAGGAGCGCGCCTCCCGCGTGCAGGCCGTGTCCAACGCCAACACCTGGCTGCGTACCCAGGAAGACCCGGCCTGGGTCTATGGCTATGACCTGTATGCCCAGGAACTGAAGTCGGGGGTGGCCGCGTGAGCACCTACCTCTACGGCGGCAACGTCCAGGCCAACGGCATTCGCCAACACTACCTGCGCTACGGCGGCAAAGGCCCGGCGCTGATCCTGATCCCCGGCATCACCAGCCCGGCGATCACCTGGGGCTTCGTCGCCGAGCGTCTTGGCGCGCAGTTCGACACCTACGTGCTGGACGTACGCGGTCGCGGCTTGTCGTCGACCGGGCCCGAACTGGACTACAGCGCCGACACCTGCGCCGAGGACATCGGTGCCTTTGCCGACGCACTCGGCCTTGAGAGCTACCACCTGATGGGCCACTCGATGGGCGCGCGCTTTGCTGTTCGCAGCGCCGTGCTGCATCCCCAGGGCGTCAACCGCGTGGTGCTGATCGACCCGCCCGTCTCCGGTCCGGGTCGCCGCGAATACCCGAGCAAGCTGCCGTGGTATGTCGATGCGATCCGCCAATCGCAGGTCGGCATGGATGGCGAGGCGATGCGCGCCTTCTGCGCCACCTGGACCGACGAGCAGCTGCAGTTGCGCGCGGAATGGCTGCACACCTGCTACGAGCCCGCCATCGTGCGTGCCTTCAATGACTTCCACAGCGTGGATTTCCACCAGCACCTGCCCCATCTGAAGGCCCCTGCCCTGTTGATGGTGGCCGGGCGTGGGGGCGTGATCCTCGATGACGACATTGCCGAAATCCAGGACCTGCAACCCGGCATCCAGGTCGCCCGCGTGCCGAATGCCGGACACATGATTCCCTGGGATGACCTCGACGGTTTCTTCCACGCCCTCGGCGACTTCCTCGAACAATAACCATGGAGACCACCATGCAGAAGCCTTACCGCATCGGCCAGATCGTGCCGAGTTCCAACACCACCATGGAAACCGAGATCCCGGCGATGCTCACCGCCCGCCAGGCGATCCGGCCCGAGCGTTTTACCTTTCACTCCAGTCGCATGCGCATGAAGCAAGTGCGCAAGGAAGAACTGGCGGCCATGGACGGCGAGTCCGACCGTTGCGCCGTCGAGCTGTCCGACGCCAAGGTCGACGTGCTGGGCTACGCGTGCCTGGTGGCGATCATGGCCATGGGCCTGGGTTACCACCGCAATTCCGAACAGCGCCTGCGCAAGGCCACCGCTGACAACGACGCCAACGCCCCGGTCATCACCAGTGCCGGCGCGCTGATCGAAGGCCTCAAGGTGATGGGTGCCAAGCGCATCGCGATTGTCGCGCCGTACATGAAGCCGCTGACCGAACTGGTGGTGAACTACATCCGTGAAGAAGGCTTCGAGGTGGTGGACTGGCGTGCGCTGGAGATTCCCGACAACCTCGAAGTGGCCCGCCACGACCCGGCCAACCTGCCGGCCATCGTCGCCGGGATGAACCTGGAAGGCGTCGACGTGATCGTGCTATCGGCCTGCGTGCAGATGCAGTCGCTGCCAGTGGTGGCCAAGGTCGAGGCGCAAACCGGCAAGCCAGTGCTTACCGCCGCCATCGCTACCACCTACGCCATGCTCAAGGCCCTGGACCTGGAACCCATCGTCCCCGGCGCGGGCGCCCTGCTGTCTGGTGCTTATTGAGGGAGCGAGGGAGTGGCTGAGACTTTTGTGGTAGGCGCGCTTGTTTTGTTGTGAGCGGGCTTGTTGTGAATTGCAGGCTTTTTTGTGGACTGCAGGCTTGTTGTGGTGAGCGGGCTTGCCCCGCGTTGGGGGGCGAAGCCGCCCTGAAACCAGGCACCGCGGACTGCCTGAAAGACCTCATGGGCTCTATTGGGGCGGCTTCGCCACCCAACGCGGGGCAAGCCCGCTCACCACAAAAAAAGCCCGCTCACGACAACAAGCCTGCTCACCATAAAAAGCCCGCTCACCACAAAAACAGAGCCTGTGCACCACCCATCAATGAGGGTCGAACATGACTGAACAATCCGCCGACGCCAACTATCAAGGCGTCTGGGGCAACCGTATCGGCTTCGGCAAAAAAGCCGCACTGCTGATGATCGACTTCATGCAGGGCTACACCACCGAAGGCGCGCCGCTCTATGCCCCCGAAGTGGTGATCGCCGTGGCCGAAAGCGTCGAGCTGCTGGCCACCGCACGCCGGCACGGGATTGCGGTGGTACACACCAATATCCGTTACCATCCCGGCCATTTCGCCGACGGCGGCATCTGGGTCAAGAAGGCCCCGGTGATGAAAGACATGGTCGAAGGCAACCCGCTCGCGGCGTTCTGCGTCGAGGTGCTGCCCCAGGCCGATGAAGTGGTGATCACCAAACAATACGCCAGTGCGTTTTTTGGCAGCAGCCTGGCCCCGATGCTGCACGCCCAGGGTATCGACACGGTGGTTCTCGCCGGCTGCTCCACCAGCGGCTGCATTCGTGCAACGGCGGTGGACGCGGTGCAACACGGGTTTCGCACCATCGTCGTGCGCGAGTGCGTCGGCGACCGACACCCCGCGCCCCACGAAGCCAACCTGTTCGATATCGACAGCAAGTACGGCGACGTGGTGAGCAAACAGGAGGCCATGAGCAAATTCAGGGAGCAATAAGACGGTACCGAGAACCGCGCCATAGAGCGCGGTCTTGAAAAACTGAGGCCCAGGCCTTGGAATGCAGTCCCCTGTGGGAACCGATCCCTGTGGGAGCCGGGCTTGCCCGCGATGCAGACGCTGCGGTGTATCAGCTACACCACGTCGATGTCATCGCAGGCAAGTCTGCGCCCACCCAAGCCGGTTCCCACCCGTGATCGCCTCCAGGCCCCCTCAGTCTTCTGACACTGCCTTTGGAAGTCGCTTCTACAGCACTCCGAAGTGCTGAAAGAAAAGCGGCTGTATAAAACCATAAGTCACCGCCAGGAGACACCCCGATGCCCATTGCGAATGCAGCGCCCGCGACCACGGTCGCCGACCCGGTCAACACGCTTTACCACAAGATCACCTGGAAGCTGATTCCGTTCCTGTGTTTCTGTTATCTGGCCGCGTACCTCGACCGGATCAACATCGGTTTCGCCAAACTGCAGATGCTCGACCAGTTGCAGTTCAGCGAAACCGCGTTCGGCCTTGGCGCCGGCCTGTTCTTTGTCGGCTATATCCTGTTTGAAGTCCCGAGCAACCTGGTGCTGGAACGGGTCGGTGCGAAGATCTGGATCGCGCGCATCATGATCACCTGGGGCCTGCTGTCGGCCTGCACCATGCTGGTCACCTCCACCACCCAGTTCTACATCCTGCGCTTTCTGCTCGGCGCCGCCGAAGCCGGCTTCCTGCCGGGCGTGTTGTACTACCTGACTACCTGGTTCCCCACCTACCGGCGCGGGCGCATCATCGCGCTGTTCATGATCGGCCTGCCGCTGTCCAGCGTGATCGGCGGGCCGTTGTCCGGCTGGATCATGGGCCACTTCGACCACATGGCCGGCCTGCGCGGCTGGCAATGGCTGTTCCTGATCGAAGCCGTGCCCAGCGTGCTGCTCGGCGTACTGACGTTCTGGGCACTGCCCAACACCTACCAACAGGCCAAGTGGCTGTCGGACGAAGAAAAAGCCCTGCTGGAAACCGAGCTGCGCAAGGACGACGCCGACAGCAACGGCAGCAAGCACAGCTTCCGTGACGGCTTCTTCAACCTCAAAGTGTGGATGCTCGGCGGTATCGACTTCTCGATCCTGCTCAGCGCCTACGCCATGGGCTTCTGGATGCCGACCTTCATCCGCAACGCCGGGGTCACCGACACTTTCCATATCGGCATCCTCACCGCGCTGCCAAGCGTCGCTGCACTGCTGGGCATGCTGCTGATCGGTGCCAGTTCGGACAAACACCGCGAACGCCGCTGGCACATCATCGTGCCGTTTTTCATCGGCGCCGCCGCGATGGCCACCAGCACGTTCTTTACCCATAACGTCGCGGCCACCGTCGCCTTGTTCGCGATTGCCTCGGCGGCGATCATCGGCGCGGTGCCGGTGTTCTTCAGCCTGCCGGCGACCTTTCTCAAAGGCACCGCCGCGGCTACCGGCTTCGCCCTGGCCTGCTCGCTGGCGAATATCGCCGGCCTGGTGAGCAACTCGTTGATGGGGGTGGCGATCGACGTCACAGGCAGCAGCGCGGGTGCCTTGTGGTTTTTCGCCGGCTGCCTGATTCTCAGCAGCTTTCTGGTCATCGCCTTGCCGGCGAAACTGGTGAACCGTTGATCACACCCACTCTTTCGGATGAACCACCATGCAAGGCTTTCTGAAACGCTGTGCCTTGCTTGTCGCGGTCGGCCTGTGTGCCGGCACCGCGCAGGCAGCGGAAAAAGTCATCTTCGACACTGACTTCAATGTGCTCAACGATGACGGCCAGGCCTTCATCATGCTCGCCCAACTGCATGCGCAAAAACGCATCGACCTGCTGGGCATGACCTTGGTCAGCGGCAACGCCTGGGTCGACCAGGAACAGGTCGACGCCCTCAAGGCCGTGGAGCGCATGGGCGTGGAGAAAGAGGTCGGCGTGTATTCCGGCGCCGCCTACCCGCTGCTGCATGACTACGCCACCTACGAGGCGGAAAAAGCCCTGTTCGGCTCGGGCTGGCCGGGAGCGTTCAAGAACCCGCGACCGACCTCGCCCTCCCAACTGGTCGCGCCACCGGATGGCCTGGCGACCCACACCCAGCTGCGCAAGGAAACCGCCGCGCAATTCATCGTCGACAGCGTCAGGGCCAACCCGCATCAGGTGACGATCCTGGCGGTCGGCCCGCTGACCAACGTCGCCCTGGCGATCCGCTCGGCGCCGGACATCGTGCCGCTGATCAAGCGCATCGTGTACATGGGCGGCGCCCTGGAGATTCCGGGCAATACCACGCCGGCGGCGGAGTTCAACTGGTGGTTCGACCCGGAGGCGGCGAAGATCGTGTTGCGCGCGCCCATCGAACACGTGATTTTCCCCAACGACGTGTGCGAGAAGGTCACCTTCGACAAGTCGGTGTACCAGCGCGTGATTGCGCAGAAAGGCGCGATTGCCGACCTGTACAAGCATGAGTTCGGCCCGTTGTTCGACAAGGACCCCAGCTACCACAGCTTCACCTGGGACAGCTTGCCGGCGCTGTACCTGGTCAACCCGCAGATCGTGACCGAGTCACGCGAGTTGTGGGTGGATGTGGACGCCACCTTTGGCGCCGATTACGGGCGCGCACTGGGCTACAAGAAAGGCGCCCCGGTAGGCACGCAGAAGGCCAAGGTGGTGTTCGGCGTGGATCAGAAGACATTCTGGGACGGCTACGTCAACCTCGTGACCCTGCCGACGCCGGTCAAGCACTGACCGGCTGCGCGCTCCCACCTTGCATGGGAGCGCGCAGGCCTCAACCTGCCAGCGCAAACCCGCGCTGCAGGTCCTCGATCAGCGCCGCCACATCTTCCAGACCGATATGCAAACGCACCACCGGGTTCAACGCCCGGTCGGATGCGCTGTCGCGGTCCTGGGTGTCGGCCACGGTAACCAGGCTTTCATAGCCGCCCCACGAAGCCCCCAGGCCGAACAGCTGCAAGCCGTCGATAAAGCGTTCGACGTAGCCGGCATCGGCACTGGCCAACTCAAACGACAACAACCCATTGCTGCCGGTGAAGTCGCGACGCCACAGCGCATGCCCCGGATGCTCGGGCAGCGCCGGGTGGAACACGCGCTTGACCTGCGGCTGCGCCTGCAACCACAGGGCAATGTCCACGGCCTGGCGTTCGTGCACATCCAGGCGCGACGCCAGGGTGCGTGCACCGCGCAGGATCAGGTAGGCATCGTCGGCACTCACCGAGTTGCCGAAGGTGTCACTCATTTTGCCCAGCGCCGGCCAGGCGGCCTGGGTGGTGCACACGCTGCCCATCATCACGTCACTGTGCCCGCCGAGGTATTTGGTCAGGGCCATGATCGAAATGTCCGCGCCCAATGCCAGTGGCCGGTACAGGTAGCCTGAGCCCCAGGTGTTGTCGACGGCCAGCAGGATGTTGCGCGGCTTGCACAACGCCGCAATCGCAGGCAAATCGCACAGCTCATACAGCAGCGAGCCCGGCACTTCGGCGTAGACCAGCCGGGTATTGGCTTGCAGTTGCGCCTTCAAATCCTTGCCATCCGGCGAGAAATAACTCACTTCGATGCCAAAGGGCTGGAGAAACTCGCAGGCCAGTTTGCGCACCGGCGAGTACACCGCATCGGTGATCAGCACATGATCGCCGGGGCGCAGATAGGCCAGGAACACCTGGGCCGCTGCCGCCAGGCCCGTGCCGTAGAGACGCGTGCGGTAGCCACCTTCGAGTTCGCTCACCAGATCTTCCAGCGCGTGGGAGGTCGGGTTGCCCCGCGCGCCGTAGGTCAGCACGCGCTCGCTGTCGCGGCGGGCACGGGCGTCGCGCATTTGCGCCAGGTTGTCGAACAGCACCGTGCTCAGGCGCGTGATCGGCACATTGACTGCGCGGCCACCGTGGCCCTTTTCGGTACGCGCGGCGTGGATCAACCGCGTGCGCACGCGTGACGGCGGCGCCAAGGGTTTGAGGCTGGCGATTTCCGCCTCACTCATTTGCGCCAACAGGCCGATTTCCCAGGCCAGGTACTGGCGGGCGGCGTCCTTGTTGCCGCTATGGCGGTCGTGGGTGAAGAACAGGAAGTCGATGCACTGCGCGTCGGGCGGGTTTTGCGGGTCTTCGTTGACCGGCAGGCCAGCCGCTGCCCAGGCAGTGAGGCCGCCGTCGAGCAATCGAGCCGACAGCCCTTGGGCCGCGAAGGCCGCCACTGCAGGGTCATCCGCCACCAGCACCAGCGGACGCTGATCGGTTTTAAGCTGCGCACGAATCGACCAGGTGGAACCGGCAATATGCCCCTTGCGATACACCATGCTCGGGCGCAGATCGACCAGGTTTACCTCACTCAATTGCGCCGCCAGCGCCTCGGGACTGATCAACGGCAACGGCTCATACGCCACCGGCTGCAACACCGGCAGGGCCAGGCCACTGTCGATACCGCCGCTCAGCACGTAGGCCTCATGCCCCAACTGCCGCAGCCAGCTGGCGACAATCGGTGCGCGCACGCCATCGCTGTCCACCAGCACAATGCGCGCCTGGCGCACGCCGATGTACAGGTCGGTGGACTGGATCAACTGCCCGCCGGGCGTGTGTTGCGCGCCGGGCAACGTGCCCAGGGCAAACTCTTCGCCAGTGCGCACATCACACAGGAACAGGCTGCGCTGCGCGTCATCGGCCCATTGGCGAACCTGATCCGCCGACACCGTCGTCACCCCAGCCCGCTCAGCCAGTTGCCGTGCAGCCTGGCGCTGGGAGGCCAGGTCGCCGTTGACTTGCTCGGCATAGCGGCGGGTGCTGCCATGCTCCAGCTGGAAGTCTTCCAGGTACCAGCCCTGGGTGCCGTTTTCCAGGGCGTAGATCGGGTTTTTCAAGCCCAGGTTGATCAGCGTCTGCGCGCCGATAATGCTGCGCGTACGCCCGGCGCAGTTGACCACGATCGGCGTGCGGTCATCCGGCACCAGGTCATGCACGCGATAGCCGAGTTCGCCGTTGGGGCAGCAGATCGAACCGGGGATGGTCATCTTGCGGTACTCCTCGAACGGCCGCCCGTCGAGCACCACCAGCGGCTCGCCACGCGCCTGCCACTCGGCCAGTTGCCGCGCGGTGACGTGAGGCGTGTGGCTGGCCTCCTCGACCAGCTCGCCAAAGGCCTTGGACGGCACATGCACCCCGGCAAACAGCTGCAAACCGGCGGCCTGCCAACCCTGCGCACCACCTTCAAGCACCTGCACGCGGCGGTAGCCCAGTGCCTGCAATCGCGCCGCCGCCAGTGCCGCGACTTCACCGCCATCCTGGTCGTAGATCACCAGGCGCACCTGCGGGTTGGGCGCCAGGCGGCGTACCTCCAGCTCCAGGCGGCTATAGGGTAGGTTCACCCCATGGAACAGGTGGGCCTCGCCGTATTGCCCGTGTTCGCGCACGTCGAATACAGCGATTTCCTGCCCGTCGAACAGCCATTGCTGCAGTTGACTTGGGGTGATGGTCTGGCTCATGGAAGTCCCAACAAAGTAAGAAAAGAGTTACTGCAACGCCAACGAACGTTCGCCCGGTGCCACTTCGCGCCCCTTGGCATAGGCACGCTGCACCGCCGGCCGCGCCTGGATGCGCAAGCGCCAGGCCTGGATATGCGGGTAGTCCGCCAACTGCTGGCCCTGGCGCAACGGCTGGATCCACGGAAAAATCGCCATGTCTGCCACCGAGTACTCGCCGGCCACATACGGCACTTCGGCCAGGCGCTGCTCCAGCACCCGGTACAGGCGCGTGGCTTCGGCGTTCAACAGGTCGAGGGCGAAGGCAATCGGCTCGGGGGCCTTCTCCTTGAACAGCTGCAACTGGCTGAGATACGGGGTGATATGCCCGACCTGCCAGAACAGCCATTCCTGGACCTTTTGCCGCTCGGCAGTGCCGGCCGGTGGCAGGAATTGCCCGGCGCTGTCGGCCAGGTAATTGAGGATCGCGCCGGACTCGAACAGGCTCAACGGCACCTCGGGACGGTGGTCGACAATCGCCGGGATACGCCCGTTGGCGCTGATGCGCTGGAAGTCGGCGTGCTTTTGCTGGCCTTCCCGGATATTCACCGGCACCAGGCGGTAATCCAGGCCCAGCTCTTCGAGCAGGATCCCGACCTTGAGGCCGTTGCCGGTGGGCCAGTAGTACAGATCAATCATAAAAACCCCGCCCTTTGATCATTCCCACGCTCTGCGTGGGAATGTCGTTTGGGACGCTCTGCGTCCCGGTGTCTGGCGTGACGCAGAGCGTCACAACCTGCGTTCCCACGCAGAGCGTGGGAACGATCCTCAGGAGTGCTTACAAATACGCCTTGATGGAAGGCGCCATCTGCGAGGCGTTGTAGTTGAGGATGCGGCCGTCCGCTTCCACGCCATATCGGCCGTTCAGCGACTCCAGCGGCAAGCCGTAGAGGTGGAAGTGCAACGTCGCCTGCTCGCCTTCAACCTTGATGCCGTGCAGGTCTTCACCGAGGAACGAAATCGAGGTGCCCGGTTGCACGATCACTTCTTTCTCAAGCGTCAGGGTGGTGAAGCCCGGCTCACGGCCCTCATCACTGCGGGCGTAGACGTAGTTGATTTCCTGGCCTTCCACCGCACTGATGATTGCCCACGTCTCGTGGTTATGCGCGATTGTGCTTTTGCCCGGCAACAGCGAGTTGAGGTACAGCGTCGGGGTGTCGCCATCGTCATTCAGGCGATAGCGGAACGCGGTACTGCCCTGCCCCGGCACAGGCGCGGGAAATTCATCGAAGTTGAACAGGTCGCGCCGCTCGGCGAGGTTTTCCAGCAGGCCGACGATTTCCACCAGGGCCGCGCGGTCTACGCCGCGCTGGTTAATGACGCGGATTTGCTGCAGGAACGCTTCGATAACAGCAGCACGGTTTTCGCTACTCATGACGGTTTTCCTCTTATCAGACTGACAGGCTGTAACGGCTCAAATTGGTCAACAGGTACGGATCATGGGCGATCGGGCCACGGCGCCCGGAGTCGCCCAGGGCATGGCGCAGGAACGTCTGGGTGCGTTCGCTGCCCGGGTTCTGGAAAATCTGCGCGGCGCTGCCATGCTCGACAATCACGCCGTTTTCGGTGAAGTACACGACGTCGCTGATCTCTTCGGCGAAGCGCATTTCATGGGTGACCAACACGGAGGTCATGCCCTCTTCGGTCAGCTCGCGGATCACCGTCAGCACTTCGCCGACGGTTTCCGGGTCGAGTGCCGAGGTCACTTCGTCGAACAGGATCAGTTCCGGGCGCATCGCCAGGGCACGGGCAATCGCCACGCGCTGCTGCTGGCCGCCGGAGAGCTGGCCGGGATACGCGTCGGCCTTGTGCTCCATGCGCACCTTGGCCAACAGCGCCCGCGCGTCTTTTTCTGCATCGGCACGATTGCGCCCGAGCACCTTGCGCGGGGCGATCACCAGGTTCTCCAGCACCGACAAGTGCGGGAACAGGTTGTATTGCTGGAACACAAAACCGACACGCTTGCGCAACTCGATGCGCTGGGCTTCCTGGGCCAGCGTGTCGACCTGGGTCTGGCCCACGCGGATGCTGCCGCGCTGGGGCTGCAACAGCCCGGTGATGCAGCGCAGGATCGTGGACTTGCCCGAGCCCGACGGGCCGATGATCGACACCGCCTGGCCGCGCAGCACCTCAAGATCGATGCCCTTGAGCACCGGGTTGGCGCCGAACGACAGGTGGACATCCCGCAGGCTCACCAGGGGTTCAATAGAAGGCATAGCGGCGCTCCAGGTGTTGGGTGAGACGGGAAATCGGGTAGCAATAGGCGAAGAACAGCACCAGCAGGCTGAGGTAGATCACCACGGTAAAACCGGTCATGTTCACGGTGTTGCTGGCAATCTGCGCGGTGTCGATCACGTCATGCACGCCCACCAGCGACGCCAGCGCGGTGCCCATGGTGACCACCGCGTAGAGGTTCATCCACGGTGGCAACATGCGCTTGAAGCACTGCGGCAGGATGATCGAACGGAACAGCTGGCCACGGGTGAACGCCAGCGAACGCGCGGCTTCCCACTGGGTGCTGGGGATCGAGCCGATGGCGCCGCGAAAGATTTCCGCGACGTTGGCGCTGGCCGGCAGGGCCAGGCCGATGGTGACCTTGATCCAGTCGGGAAACGACACGTAGCTGCTGCCGATATGAATCTCGAACGGAAACACGTAGGTGGTGAAATAGATCAGTACCAGCCACGGCGCATTGCGAAATACCTGCACCCACAGCCGCGCAACAGCCGCCAATGGCGATAGCGCCAGCGCGCCGATCAACAGGCCCAGCACCGAACCAATGCCAATCGCCAACAGGCTGATGAGGATGTTCTGGCCAAAGCCTGCAACCAGCGCCGGCGACCATTGCAGCAAGGCCGACAGCACCGGGAATGAATCAATGGCCATAGCCGGGCATCCTCAGGCGCGCTTCGAGCCAGCGCCCCACACAATTGACGATAAAACTCAGCAGGCCGAAGAAGCTCAGGATCAGGATCATCAGTTCCAGCACGTTGTCGCTCTGGGTCCAGATCATGATCGCGGCGTAGGTGATGTCACCCACCGCAATCGCCGAGGCCACGGCGGTCATCTTTACCAGGTCGATCAGGTTGTTGATCAGCGACGGCAAGGCAAAACGCAGGGCCAGCGGCAACTGCACATTCCACAATAATTGACGGCTGCTGAAGGCCAGCGAACTGGCGGCTTCGAGGGTCACGGCGGGCACCGCCTCGATGCCGGCGCGCAGGGCCTCGGCATGGAATGCGCCCTTGTGCAGGGAGATGACGATCACGACCCAGGCGAACGGCGTGAGCGGGTTGGCCGCGCCGACCGCCTGGGTCAGCAGCATGTTCAGCACCAGGAACGCGCAGTACAGCTGCACCAGGGTCGGCGTGTTGCGCGTGACCTCGATAAACACCCGCGCCGGCTTGGCCAGCCACGGGTTGCCGGACGTCAGCATCGCCGCCAGGCTGATACCCGCGAGCAGGCTGCCGATAATGGTGAACAGGCACAGCAGCCCCGTGGTCAGCGCGCCCTGCACCAGCGTGCCGCGCTGATAGGCATCGAGCAGAAAGTTGTAGTTCAGGCCGATACCGGCAGCCCAGTGGACGAACAGCTCCATCATTGCAACTTCCCGCAGGCGGTCGCGATCCGTCGCCCTGCTTCGGCGACACTCTCGGTCGCGGTGGCAATCGACAGGCGAAACCACGGCGACAACCCATAGGCGCTGCCTGCCACCCCAGCCACGCCCTCCTCCAGCAACCAGGCGACCACGTCGCCGTCGTTGTCGATGCGCTGGCCATCGGGACGAGAACGCCCCAGCAGCCCGGCGCAACGCACGAAGACGAAGAAGCCGCCCTGGGGTTCCAGCACTTGCAGACCGTCGACGTTTTCCAGCGCGGCGACCAGGATGTCCCGGCGCAATTGATACGCCGCAACCTGCTCGGCGAGAAAATCCAGCCCGCCGGTGTAGGCCGCCAACGCCGCCGCCTGGCCAACCGAAGAAGCACCGGAGGTCGATTGCGATTGCACCACCGCCATGGCGTCGGTGAGGGTTTTCGGCCCCGCGCCAAAGCCGATGCGCCAGCCGGTCATGGCGTAGGTCTTGGACACGCCGCCCACCAGCAGGCACCGGTCCTGCAGGTCCGGTGCGACGTTCAACAGGCTCTGGGCCGGGCGACCGTCGAAGCGGATGTGTTCATACAGTTCATCCAGCAGCACCAGCACCTGGGGATGGCGACGCAGCACCGCGGCCAACGCCTGCAGCTCGGTGGTGCTGTACACCGCGCCGCTGGGGTTGCCCGGGCCGTTGAGAATCAGCCAGCGCGTGCGCGTATTGATGTGCTGTTCCAACTGGGCCGGCAGCAGCTTGCAGCCCTGCGCCAGGCCGCACTCGATCAAGACCGGCTCGCCCCCGTTGAAGCGCACGCTGTCGGGAAATGACGGCCAGTACGGCGTCGGCACCAGCACTTCATCGCCGTCATCCAGGGTGGCGGCGAAAGCATTGAAGATGATCTGCTTGGCGCCGTTGGCGATCACAATCGACGCCAGCGGATAATCCAGGTGGTTTTCTGCGGCCAGCTTGCGCTGCACCGCCACCCGCAAGGCCTTTACGCCAGGCGTCGGCGTGTACTTGGTGGCACCGGCAGCGATGGCCGCATAGGCGGCCTGCTTGATGTGCTCCGGGGTGTCGAAGTCCGGCTCGCCGGTGGTGAGGTCGAGGATGTCACGACCGGCCTCCCGCAGTTCGGTGGCGCGGGACTTGGCGGCGGCATTGGCGGACAGCGACACCCGCTGCACGCGCCGGGACAGGCGTACGGTCATGGCTGCACCTCGAGGACTTTGCCGGGATTGAGCAGGTTGTGCGGATCCAGCGCCTGCTTGATGCGGCGCATCAGGTCCAGTTCCACCGCGCTTTTATAGCGACCCAGCATGCCCACCTTGCGCTGGCCGATGCCGTGCTCGGCACTGATCGAGCCGCCATGGGCATGGGCGCTGTCGTGCACCATCGCGCTCAACTCGGCGTACTGCGCCATGTGCGCCTCCACCGTCGAATCGAGTGGATGCGCCACGTTGTAATGCAGGTTGCCGTCGCCGAGGTGGCCGAAGGTGAAATTGCGCACGCCGGGGAAATGCTGCTGGAGCACGGCATCCGTGTGCGCGACGAAGGCTACCACCTGGGAAATCGGTACCGAGATATCGTGCTTCATATTGCGCCCGGCGCGCTTTTGCGCCTCGCTCATGTTCTCGCGCAACAGCCACAGTGCTTCGCTTTGCGCCAGGCTTTCGGCAATCAGCGCGTCTGCGATCAAGGCCTGCTCGAAGGCTTCACCGAGCACACGTTCAAAGGCTTCGCGGGCATGCTGTTCGCCGTGGTTGTCGGAGAGTTCGATCAAGGCAAACCACGGCTGGCTCGCGCCCTTGAACGGCTGCGGGCCGTCCGGAAACTGCTCGCGCAGCAACGCCAGGCAATCGGCGCTGAGCAATTCGAAGGCCGTGAGATTGGCGCCAAAACCGGCGCGGGCGTGGGACAGGAACGCCACGGCCTGGGCCAGTTGATCAAAGGCCAGCAACGCGGTGGCCTGGGCCAAGGGCTGCGGGAACAGCTTCAGGGTGGCCGCGGTGATAATGCCGAGCGTGCCCTCGCTGCCAATGTACAAATCGCGCAGGTCGTAGCCGGTGTTGTCCTTGCGCAGACCGCGCAGGCCGTGCCAGATCTCGCCTTCGGCGGTCACCACTTCCAGGCCCAGGGTCAACTCACGGGTGTTGCCGTAACGCAGCACGGCGGTGCCGCCGGCATTCGTGCCGAGGTTGCCGCCAATCGTGCAACTGCCCTCGGCACCGAGGCTCAGGGGGAACAGGCGACCGGCAGCGCGGGCCACGTCCTGCACGTGTTGCAGGATACAGCCGGCTTCCACCGTGAGGGTGTCATTGTCGGTATCGACCTGGCGCACGCGGTTCATGCGGTCGAGCAGCAGCAAAACCGAACGCCCGCTGGCATCCGGCGTGGCCCCGGCCATCAGGCCGGTGTTGCCACCCTGCACCACGATCGGTGCCTTCAACGCCACGCAGGCGCGCACCACCGCCGCCACTTCCTCAGTGTTCGCCGGGTGTACCGCCGCAATCACCTGCCCGGTGTAGCGCCCCTGCTTGTCGGTGAGGTACTGCGCCGCCTCGTCATTGCTGTGTACATGGGCCGCGCCGAGCAGTTGTTGCAAGGTGGCGAACAACGCATCACTCATGGCTGTAGTGCTCGTGCAGGTCGCGCAGGGCCTGGGACGGCGCCATGCCGGTACGCTCGCCGAGGGCGATCAGGAAGCCGCTCTTGTGCCAGTCGCGCACAATGGCATCGAGCTTGGCCTGGGTGTCGTGTTCGCCCTTGCGAATCCAGATCACCGATTTGGACGGGATCAGGTCGCCCGGCAACGGGATCTCATAACCGGCCCACTCGGCATCGCTGAGCAATGCGTGCATGGTCGGGCTGACGTGCACCGCCGCCACGCAGCCATTGCCGCGCAGCGACAACAGCGATTCGGACTGGCTGCGGAACGCCTTGATCTGCGCGCCGTAGGTCTCCTGCAGTGGCTTGATGAAGTTGCTGCCCTGGGACACGCACACCGGTTTGTCCTTGAGGTCGGCCCACTGGGTGATGCCCGCACCCTTGCGAATCAAGGCCGCGCCGCCGACTTCCTCATACGGCGTCGGCACATAGTCGAGGATCTCGGCGCGCTCTTCGGTGAACTGCATATTGGCGATCAGGATGTCGACCTTGCCCTGCTGCAGGAACTGCACGCGGTTGGGCGCCAGCACCGAGACTGTCCGGGTCTCGACGCCCAGCGCCTGGCCGATACCCTTGGCCAGTTCGACGTTGTAGCCCAGGTGCTCGCCGGTCTTCGGGTCGAGGGTGCCGAACGGCGGACCACTGAGGATCACACCGACGCTGATGGCGTGGCGCTGCTGGATCTTGTCGAGGGTAGCGTCGGCGTGTGCGAAGCCGGCGCACAGGGCCAGGCCGAGTGCGGCCAGGGTTTTGATCTGCATGCTCAGGCGCCCTTGAACTGGTTTTGCAATTCCACCAGGGCCGGCGACGCCGGGCTGATGCGGTTGCGGGTCTGGGCGTCGATCAGCCAGCCACTGCGGTGCAGTTCCTTGACGATCGGGTCGAGCTTGGCCTGGGTATCGTTTTCGCCGCGACGGGTCCAGATCACCGACGGTGCCGGGTTGAGTTCCGGGCTGATCGCGCGGTAATCCTTCCATTCGGCGCTGTCGTTGATAAGCGGGTTGATCAGCGTGGAGTCATGCACCGCCGCCACGCAGTTGTTGCCACGCAGCGCCAGCAGCGATTCGGAGGAGCTCTTGAACGCCTTGATCTGCGCGCCGAACTCGGTCAGCGGCTTCACATAGCTGCTGCCTTGGGAGGTGCAGACGGGCTGGTCCTTGAGGTCTTCCCAACGGGTGATCTTGCTGTCCTTGAGCACTGCGGCGGTGCCGCCGATACGGTAGAACGGGGTCGGGACAAACCCGAGGATTTCACCGCGCTCGGCGGTCCACTCCATGTTGGCGATCAGCAGGTCGACCTTGCCCTGTTGCAGGAACTGCACGCGGTTGGCCGGCAACACCGGTACCAGTTGCACCTGGGCCTTGAGTTGACGCCCCAGCTCGTTGGCCAGGTCGACGTTCAAGCCCTTGGGCTGTTGCGTGGCCGGGTCGATGCTGCCGAACGGCCCGCCGGACAACAGCACGCCGACCACCAGCACATGGCGCTGCTCGATCTTGTCCAGGGTCGCATCGGCCTGCGCCGCCACACTGCCGCCCAGGGCGATCATCGACCCAAGGGCCACCGGCAACCATTTCTTCAACATCATTGGACTTCCCCTTGGCTAATGATCGGCGTACCCCGACCTGATGGAGGGGCATGCTAGGGAGTGTGCAGGGGCAACGGAAATGCAAATATCTCATATCGTTATAACTTGACGTATCAGCACGACCTGCAGTTTCGGCATAACCCATGATTTACTGGGCGCGGTAAAAATCTGCTTCACGCATACATAAATATCTGTAATGTTTAACTTCACACCCTTGATGTAAAACCGCCCCTGGAACCGGCCATGTCGACCCTCGACCTTGAACTCCTGCGCACCTTTATCGCCGTGGTCGACCACCACAGCTTCGCCGAAGCCGGCACGCACCTGTCTCGCACCCAATCGTCCGTGACCCAGCACATGCAGCGCCTGGAGCAGCAAGTGGGGGTCAGCCTGTTCGAGAAGCGCGGCCGGCAGAAACAGCTGACCGAGCCGGGCCTGCAGCTGCTGCGGCATGCGCGGCAGATGCTGTCGCTGAATGACGACGCGCTGAATTCGCTGCGCGAAAGCAGCCTGAGCGGCGTGCTGCGCATTGGCTCGCCACACGATATCGCCGACACCATCCTGCCGCCGATCCTCAGCCATATCGCCCGTTCCGCGCCGCGCCTGCGCCTGGAAATCGATGTGGGCCGCAGCCCGTTCCTGATGGATGACCTGCACCGCGGCAAGGTCGACATGGTGATTTCCACCCGCTCCGACCCCAACCTGGAAGGCTTCGCCCTGCGCACCTCGCCGGTGTGGTGGATCTGTTCGGCGCAGTACATTCATTCGCCGAGCGAGCCGTTGCCGCTGATCCTGGTGGATGAGCCGAGCATCTATCGGCGCTACGCGCTGGAGGCCCTGGAGCGGGCGAACATCCCCTGGCGCCAGGCGTACCTGGCGTCGAACTTGATCGGGATCAAGGCCGCCACTCGCGCGGGCCTGGGCGTGACGCCACGGAGCATGGAGATGCTCGGGCCGGACATGCGCGTGCTCGGGGAAACGGATGGGTTGCCGCGTTTGCCGGAAGTCACCTACTACCTGTGGATCCGGCCTAATACGGCAAACCCGATTGCGCGCAAAGCGTATGACCTGATCCGCGGCAGCCAAGGCCTGTGAGGGAGGCCTGGCTCGGCGTGAGCGACCCTTACGCCGAAACCCTACTCCAAACTCCCTGCCCTGCCTGCACCCCGCAATCGACGCTGCTCTTGCAACCCTTGGGTGCAACGCTTTTTACCTGATCGACCGGTCGACTTGTTACCCGCCCAAAGCCCGCTTGATTTTGTAGGACATAACCTACGGATTAAGGGTTGTCCTTATACTGACATCATTACGCCATCGCTATCATCCGCCGATCTGACACCCTGCAACGGAAGCTGGCGATGCGCATTTACCTTGGGGCCTGGCTCGGCCTCGCATTGGCAACCATCGGATTGGTTGTACCCGTCCACCTGTTACCCCACGCCGGACTGTTGCTGAGCAGCCTCGCCCTGCTCGCCCTGCGCCCGAGAAAAACCGCCAAAGCCGCTGCCACCAGTCATTCCCAGACGCCGGTCGAATCGGCTGTGGCCCACGCCAGCGCTGGCGACTGGCAACTGATCGAGGGCGTCGCCCCGAGCTGGCGCGACAGCCTGGGGCAAACGCGGGCATTGCTGCAAAGCAATATCGGCGAGCTGTTCCAGCGTTTCCACAACATCGCCCAACGCCTCGAACAGAGCCTCGACAACTCCAACGACGTGCTCGGCAACGGCGGCGTCGGCGAAAGCCTGCGCGATGCCAACCAGCGCCTGCACGAAGTCACCGAATCGTTTCGCGCCAGCAGCCAGCGCCAGCATGCACTGCTCGACACCATCAGCCACCTGGACAGCTACGCCAGCCAGTTGCAGCACATGGCCCGACGGGTCCAGGAGATTGCCAAGCAAACCAACCTGCTGGCGCTGAATGCGGCTATCGAGGCGGCTCGGGCCGGTGAGTACGGCCGCGGTTTTTCGGTGGTCGCCGATGAGGTGCGCAAGCTTTCCACGCTGTCGGCCGAGACCGGCCTGGCCATGGATCAGAAGGTCGGCGAGATCACTCACGCGATCCAGACCACCATCGAGGCGGCCGCCGAACTGGGCACCAGCGAACAGAGCAACCTGGATTTCCTCAGCCAGTCGGTGAGCGGCGTGATGAGTCGCCTGGGCGACAACCTCAACCAGTTGTCCGACGCCTCCCACGCGCTGCAGCACGATGCCCGCGAAACCCAGCACGACATCCAGGCAATCATGGTCAGCCTGCAGTTCCAGGACCGCACCGACCAGATGCTCGAACACGTACAGAGTGACCTGCAGGACCTGCTCGACGCCATCGTCGCCAACGACCCGAGCCTGCACGACGCCCCTGCCTGGCTGGACCGGCTACGTCAGCGCTTTACCACTGATGAAGAACGCCATGGCCAGCCCAAGACCCCTTCCAGCGCCGAAGTGACATTTTTCTGAGGCGACGACTTTCCAGTTAATTTCACTTTCGAGGGAGCCGAACATGGCCAAGACCATACTAATCGTCGATGACTCGCAGTCCATGCGCCAACTGGTCAAGATGACTCTCACCGGCGCCGGCCACCAGGTCCTTGAGGCCTGCGACGGGCGCGATGCACTGAGCAAGCTGACCGGGCAGAAGATCAACCTGATCATCAGCGACGTGAACATGCCGAACCTCGACGGCATCGGCCTGGTGAAAGCGGTCAAGGCGCGCAACGAATACCGTTTCACGCCCATCATCATGCTCACCACCGAAAGCGAACAGTCGAAAAAAGCCGAAGGCCAGGCAGCCGGCGCGAGGGCCTGGATCGTCAAGCCGTTCCAGCCGCAGACCCTGTTGGCGGCCGTCGAAAAGTTGATGGGCTGAGCCCATGTTCACGCTGACCCCTTCCGCTTTCGGCGGCCCGACGCGCATTCGTATCGACGGTGACCTGAGCATTTATCAGGTCAGCGAGGCGCGGGATGCCTTTGTCGCGCTGTTGCCGCTCAACGCCGACGCCTGGCAGCTTGACCTGGCCGGTATCGGCGATTTCGACAGCGCCGGCCTGCAATTGCTGCTGGTGATGCAACGCGCGCTCAGCCAGGGCGGTAGCCCGGTGACCGTGGTCGATGCCGCCCCGGCCGTGCGCGAAACCCTCGCACTGTTGCGCCTGGAATCACTGTTTCCCAACGCTCGGATCGAGGATTGACCATGCTCACTGGCGAACAGTGGAACCAATTGCTCCAGGGCTTCCTGAGCGAAGGCCGGGACTTGCTCAAAGATGCCGAAGACAGCCTGCTTCAACTGGAAACCGCGCCCGAAGACAGCGACGCGGTCAACGGTTTGTTCCGCGCCGTGCACACGTTGAAGGGCTCGGCGGGTATTTTCTCGCTGACACCGCTGGTCAATCTCACCCATCACCTTGAAAGCCTGCTGATGCAAGTGCGCGACGGCCAGCGCACGCTCAATGAAGACCTCACCTCCTTGATGCTGCGCTGCATGGACGAACTGCGCCGGATGCTTGAAGCCGTCGACCCCGCCACCGGCGAGATGCACACCGACCTGGCCCAACAGGCACTGTTGCTCGACGCCCTCGCCCAGGCGCGTGGCCTGAGTGACGACACGCTCGTCGTCGACAGCGTGCCGGCCGCGCCGACTATCAGCGCCAATGCGCAACTCTGGCAACTGTCGATCGACTTCAGCGAGGCGCTGTTGCGCAACGGGTTCGACCCGGCGGCCTTCCTGCGTTACCTCAGCCGCCTGGGCGAAATCGTCACCCTGCACACCCGCACCGACCGGCTGCCGGGCCTCGACAGCTTCGACCCCGAAGCCTGTTACCTGGGCTTTACCTTGACCCTGCGCAGCGCCGCGAGCCGCGAGGAGATCGCCGACGTCTTCGACTTCATCGTCGACTTCTGCACCCTCACCCTCGAACCCTGCGCCGAGCCTGCGCCCACCCTGGCCGCGCCCGCCGAAAAAAAATTACCGGCCCGCGACCGCCGTCCGCAAGACACCAGCATGGTCAAGGTCCCTGCGCACAAGCTCGATGAGCTGATCAACCTGGTTGGCGAGCTGGTCATCAGCACCGCCGGTGCGCAGATGCAGGCCAAACGCACTGGCGACAATGCGTGCATCGAAAGCGCCTTGGCCGTGCACCAGCACGTCGAGCAGATCCGCGAGAGCGCGCTGAAACTGCGCATGGTCGAGGTCGGTGAAACCTTCAACCGCTTCCACCGCGTGGTCCGCGATGTCAGCAAGCAACTGGGCAAGCACATCCAGCTGGGCATCCGTGGCGGCGACACCGAGCTGGACAAAACCGTGATCGACAAGATCGCCGACCCGCTCACCCACCTGGTGCGCAATGCTATCGACCATGGCATCGAGTCGGCCGCCGAACGCCTCGCAGCCGGCAAGCCCGCCGAGGGCAACCTGCAGCTCAACGCCTACCATGACTCCGGCATGATCGTGCTGGAAATCAGTGACGACGGGCGCGGCCTGAATACCGCGCGGATTCGCGAAAAAGCCATCGGCAAAGGCCTGATCGAGGCCGACGCGGTGCTCAACGAGGCCGCGATTCACCGGCTGATTTTCGAAGCCGGCTTTTCCACCGCCGAACAGGTGTCCGACCTCTCCGGGCGCGGCGTTGGCATGGACGTGGTGCGCAGCGCCATCGAGCAATTGCGCGGCAGCATCGAGATCGAGTCGCAGCAAGGCCTGGGCTGCACCTTCCGGATTCGCCTGCCGCTGACCCTGGCGATCATTGACGGCTTTCACGTGGGCGTGGGCCAGGACAGTTTTGTCATCCCGCTGGACATGGTCACCGAATGCATGGAGGCCAGCGCCGCGTCGCTCACCAGCCAGTACGGCTACCTCAACCTGCGCGGCACGCCGCTGCCGTGCATAGCCCTGGATCAACACTTCGGGCTGCCCGCGAGCACTGCCCGGCGCCGCAATATCGTGGTGGTCAGCCAAGGCCGGCAGCACGCCGGATTGATCGTCGACCACCTGCTGGGCGAGCAGCAAACCGTGATCAAGCCACTCGGCCAGATGTTCCAGCACCTGCGCGGCATCAGTGGCTCGACCATCCTCGGCTCCGGGCAAGTGGCGCTGATCCTGGATGTGCCCAGCCTGTTCCGACAGCTGCAGGCCCCTGCCGCCCTCGACGTATCCCTTTTAGAACCCCTTGCCTAGCCTTTTCAGGAGAAACCGCATGCAATTTGTTCGCAACATGAAGATAGGCATCCGACTCACCGCCGGTTTTCTGGTGGTCGTCGCGTTGACCGCGATCATCGGGTTTATCGGCATCCGCAACCTCGAACAGGTGAATGGCCTGTCCGACCGCATGTACGAGCTGGACGTCACGGGCTTGAGCACCCTGCAGGAAGCCAATATCCAGCTGATCGTCGCCGGCCGCTCGATGCGCCAGAGCCTGTTGTCGACCAACCACGCGGCGCGTGAGCAGGCGGCGAACCAGGCCAAGGCCGCACTGGATAAAACCCGCACGCTGATCAACAGCGCTCGCGCCAGCTTTATCACCAAGGAAGGCATGGCGCAGATCGACCAGCTGGAAACGCCGCTCAAGGACTACGAAAACCTGGTGCACCAGGTGTTGACCCTGCATCAGCAGTCCAGCCAGTTGCAGGAGACCAGCGACGTCACCGACCTGCTGCCCAAGGCCGTGGTCAGCGGCGAGCAGATCGACCGCCTGATCGGCGAAGTCAGCCGCTACAAACAGGAGCGCGCCAAAGAGGCCAATCAGCAAATCTCCGATATCGCCGACCGCTCGCGCCTGCAAATGATCGCGCTGGTCCTCGCCGCCACGCTGTTTGGCGTGGTCATTGGCGTGCTGGTCACGCGCAGTATCACCAAGCCGCTCAACGGTGCGGTGGCCGCCGCCAACCGCATGGCCGCCGGCGACCTGAGCCAGGACCTGCAGGCAGACAGCCGCGATGAAACCGGCCAGTTGCTCGCGGCCATGCAAAACATGACCGAGCGCTTGCGCAGCATCCTCGGGGATGTGCGCAGCTCCGCCGATTCACTCTCCTCGGCCTCCGAGCAAGTCAGCTCCACCTCGCAGTCACTGAGCCAGGCCGCCAACGAACAGGCGGCCAGCGTCGAGCAGACCAGCGCCTCGGTCGAGGAAATGTCGGCGTCGATCGCCCAGAACACTGAAAGCGCAAAAATCACCGACGGCATTGCCGGCAAAGCCGCCAACGACGCGGTGCAAGGCGGTGGCGCGGTCAGCGACACGGTGCTGGCGATGAAGCAGATTGCCGACAAGATCAGCATCATCGACGACATCGCCTACCAGACCAACCTGCTGGCGCTCAACGCCGCCATCGAAGCGGCCCGCGCCGGTGATCACGGCAAAGGCTTCGCGGTGGTCGCCGCCGAAGTGCGCAAGCTCGCCGAACGCAGCCAGGTGGCGGCCCAGGAGATCGGTCAAGTCGCCTCCAGCAGCGTGCACCTGGCCGAACAGGCTGGCCGCCTGTTGAACGAAATCGTCCCGAACATCCAGAAAACCTCGGACCTGGTGCAGGAAATCACTGCCGCCTCGCAGGAACAAAGCAGCGCCGCCGGGCAGATCAATATTGCCATGGGCCAGATGAACCAAATCACCCAGCAAAACGCCGCCGCCTCGGAAGAGCTTGCCGCCACCGCCGAAGAAATGAACGCCCAGGCCGGACAATTGCAGGAGCTGATCGGCTTCTTCCGCTTCGAACAGGACGGCCCCGCACTCAAGCGTGGCCTGCCGCGCAGCCAGGACAACTACCCCAGCGCGTCGCCAAGCTGGTCCAAGGGCAGGACGACGGTCGATGAAGGCCAGTTCGTCAGTTTCAATTGAGCACCGCGCCCATGACTTCTCTTGCCAACCAACGTTTTCAAACCGTCGACTCACTGGCCGAACCCCTGAGCATCCAGCACTTGTCGTTTCGCGTGCGTGACGCGGACTATGCGCTGCCGATCGAACTGGTGCGCGAGATCATCGAATACGCACAAGTGACGGCCGTGCCGATGATGCCGGCGTTTATCCATGGCGTGATCAACCTGCGCGGCAATGTCGTGCCGGTGCTGGACCTGGCCGCGCGCTTTGGCTTCGAGCTGACCCGCGCGGGCAACCGCACCTGCATTGTCATCATCGAACTGGCCTTGAGCGACAGCACCCAGGCCATCGGCCTGGTCGTGGATGCCGTCGACGCGGTGCTCGACATCGACCCGCAGCAGGTGGTCCAACCGCCGCCGTTCGGCGCCGGGATCCGCACCGACTTCATCGCCGGCATGGCCCGCAATGAACAAGGTTTCACGATCATTCTCGATATCGCCCAGGTATTGTCGCTGGATGACATCGCGCAATTGAGCCTTGCCGTCACGAACGGCCTTTGAATGTCTGCACTTTTAACCCTGCCGAAACTCGCCGAACACGAGTTTCGCCGCTTGCAGAAACTCATGGCCGAGGCGTCGGGCATCCAGTTGGCGCCCAACAAACGCCCGCTGGTCGCCGGCCGCCTGATGAAGCGCCTGCGCCACTATCGGCTGGGCAGCTACGCCGATTACTTGCAGTTGCTCGACAACCCGTTGTTCATCAAGGAGCGGCGGCTGGTGGTGGATTTACTCACCACCAACGAAACGTACTTTTTTCGTGAGCATCCGCACTTCGATTTCTTCGGCGAATGGTTGGCCCGCCAGCGCGGACCGCAGAAGATCTGGAGTGCCGCCTGTTCCTCCGGCGAAGAGCCTTACAGCCTGGCAATGGTTGCCAGCGAAAACGCGCGCACGCAGGACTGGTCCATCGTCGCCAGCGACCTGAGCCAAAGCATGCTCGCACGGGCCCGCGACGGCATCTATGACATGGCCCAGGCCAAGTATTTCCCCGAGGGTTGGCTCAAGCGCTATTGCCTGAACGGCGTCGGCGACATGAGCGGGCGATTTCGCGTGCAGGCCGCGCTGCGCGAGCGCATCACCCTGCGTGAGATCAACCTTACGCAACCGCTGCCAGAGGCACTCGGGCCTTTCGACGTGATCTTTTTGCGCAACGTACTGATCTATTTCAACAACGAAGAGAAACAGCGGATTGTCCGGCGCCTGATTACCCAGCTGCGCGTCGGCGGCCTGCTGTTTATCGGGCACGCGGAAAGCATCCACGGCTTTGATCTGCCAATGCGCCTGACCTGCCCTTCGGTCTACGAGCTTTTATGAAACCTTCGATATTCCTGCACCCCGGCGATTACTTCTTCGGGACCCACGACGGCGTGGTCACCACCTTGCTCGGCAGTTGCGTCGCCGTGGTGCTGTGGCACCCACACCGACGGCTGCTGGCGGTCTCGCACTTCCTGCTGCCCAACGATCCGGGCGCAGGCACACGCCTGGACACCCGTTACGGCGAGTCCGTGTTCAAGCGCATCCACGCCGACATGGCCCGCCACGGCACGCAACCTACGGAGTACCGCAAGGGCATTTTCGGCGGTGGCAGCCTGGTGCGCTTCGAAGGCAACCCACGGCGCAGGGTTGGCGCCGGCAACAGCGCTTTTGCGCGTGAACAGTTCAGCCTGCGCAATTGGTCGGTCGACGCCTGGGACCTCAACGGCGACCATTACCGGCGCCTGCAGGTCAACGGCCGCAGCGGTGCAATCGAGTGCCTGCGCGACGGCCTGCCGTCGCCGCCGGTACGGAGCCTGCCGCGATGATCAAGGTGTTTATCGTCGACGACTCGGCGCTGGTGCGCCAGGTGCTCACCAGTTGCCTGGCCAGCCACCCACGGATCACGGTCATCGGCCAGGCGGCCGACCCGCTCTACGCCATCGAAAAAATGCGCCGCGACTGGCCGGACGTGCTGGTGCTCGACATCGAAATGCCGCGCATGGACGGCCTGACCTTCCTGCGCCAGCTCATGCGCGAACGTCCGACGCCGACCATCATCTGCTCGACGCTGACCGAGCAGGGCAACAGCGTCGCCGTCGAGGCGCTGTCGGCAGGCGCCGTGGGCGTATTCACCAAGGCGCGGCTGGGGCTCAAGCAAAGCCTGGAAGCGTTGTCGGCCGAGTTGATACGCAAGATCGAGGATGGCGCCAAGACCCGTCCACGCGCCCTGCCCGCGACGGTGACGGCGCCTGGCGAGGACAGCCGGATTGCACCGGTCAACCGGCTGCGCACCACCGAAAAAGTCGTCGCGCTCGGCTGTTCCACCGGTGGCACGCAAGCCCTCGAATTTGTCTTGCGCCAATTGCCACGTGACTGCCCGGGGATTGTCATCGTTCAACACATGCCGGAAAAATTCACCGCCGACTTTGCCCGGCGCCTGGACAAGCTCTGCCAGATCGAAGTGCGCGAGGCCAGGCATCTGGATCGGGTGCACAGTGGCCTGGCATTGTTGGCCCCCGGCGGCTTGCATATGCAACTCAAGCGCAGCGGTGCGCACTACCAGGTCGAGGTTGTGGACGGCCCGCCGGTTAACCGGCATAAACCTTCGGTAGACGTGCTGTTTCGTTCGATCGCCAGGCATGCCGCGCCCAGCGCCTTGGGCATGATCATGACCGGCATGGGCGACGACGGCGCGCGCGGGCTGCTGGCAATGCGTGAAAATGGCGCGCAGACCATCGCCCAGGATGAGGCCAGTTGCGTGGTCTTTGGCATGCCCAGGGAAGCGATCAAACTGGGCTCGGCCCAAGCCGTTGAACCGTTGAATAAATTCTCCCGCTTGATCCAGGAGTTTGGCGATAACGCGCGCCACGGCTGAAAAGTCTTCACACTCTACGACCTGCGCGTTAACCCCTGTAGACACGGACGCTACACAGTAAATTACAGCAGCGAGATCAACGCTGCCTCTTGTCTCTGCGATTTGGGCTGAAGCCTATGCGTTGTCGAATCCTTGTAGCGAATGTATATCCCCTGTTACGTGCCGGCCTGCGTGCACTCCTGGAGCAAAAAGAGCCCTACGAAGTCATCGCGGAAGCCGACAGTGAGAGCACCACCCTCGAACTCGCCTCGAGCCTGCAACCGGACATTATCGTGTTCGACATGGATATCGAACGGGTTGCGTGCATGAAACTGCTCAAGAGCCTGTCGATCAGCGCGCCGGCCAGCCGCATCCTGATGATCTCGACCCATAAGGATTCCAGCTTCGTGATGCAGTGCCTGCAACTCGGCACCAAGGGCTATCTGTTGAAAAGTGCCAGCGTGCTTGAGCTCGAACTCGCGCTGGAGGCGCTCAAGAGCGGCGGCCAGTACCTGTCGGTACCGGTTGTGTCGTTGGTGGTCAGCCAGGCCGTCAAGCAGACTCGCGAAGAAACCAAGCCCATCTCGCACTCGAAACTGACCGTGCGCCAACTGGAGATACTCCGGTTGATCGCCCGCGGCGAAACCACGCGCAATATTGCCCAAGGCCTGCGGCTGAGCATCAAGACGATCGAGGCACATCGCTCGCAGATCATGCATCGCCTGCACATCCATGATGTCGCCAGCCTGGTGATGTTTGCGGTACGCGAAGGGATCGTGCAGATAAACGACTAAGACCGGCCTCCCCGACCGGCGATCCGGCTCCGCCACGCACGCCCCGCGCACTGCATTTCAACGCCGCCCCACAGGCGCTACGCCTGATCATGTCCCAGGCCACTTGTCCATTCATGCCCCTGTTGGTTCGCCTGGCTACCCGCGAAAATGGCGCCTCTCTTGCGTGCCACCAGGAACTGCCCATGCCTTCTCGCCTCAACAATGCCCCCGCCACCTGCGCCAGCCAGGCGTGCCAGGAGCACTTCAAGCATGCATGAGTCTGTCGAGTTCGTAGCGATGCAAACCGAGGCCGAGTGCATCGCCAGCTTTGCGCTGATGCAGCAACTGCGCCCTCACCTGACCGACGCCAGCGCCTTCGCCGCGCAGGTCCAACGGCAACGGCAAAACGGCTACCACCTGTTGGCCGCGCGCGAGCACGGCAAGGTGATTGGCCTGGCCGGCTACCGGCTGACGGAAAACACCCTGTATGGCCGGTTTATCTACGTCGACGATTTAGTCGTGGACGCCGCCCTGCAGCGTCGACGCCTGGGCGAACAACTGCTCGAGCGGGTCCGCGAAGAAACCCGCGCCCGTGGCTATCGCTGGCTGGTGCTCGACACCGGCATGCACATGGCCCTGGCCCAGCGTTTCTATTTCCGCCAGGGCCTGTTGCCGTTGGGCATGCATTTCTCCCAGGACCTGAGCCAATGACCCGCGCCCTGTTGCTGAGTTTCAGCCCGCATGGCAAGGCGGCGCAGACCTTCAAGCTGGCTCGTGCGCTGCTGCGCGACCTGGTACCGGACGCCGCAGTGACGGAGCGCGACTATGGCGGCCAGGCCCTGCCACCGCTGAGCCGCGAATACGCCAACGCCCTCACCACCCCGGGCGGCTTGAGCGGCAGCGCCACCGCGCGGTCGGAGGAGTTGATCGTCGAGCTGGAGGCCTGCGACCTGCTGGTCATCTGCACCCCCGTGCATAATTTCAGCGTGCCGGCGGCGCTCAAGAGCTGGATCGACCATGTGGTGCGCATCCAGCGCAGCTTCACGGTGACTGCGCAGTTCGAAAAAGTCGGCTTGCTCAAGGACCGCCGCACCTTTGTGCTGGTCAGTTCCGGCAATGCCCGCAAGGGCCATGAGCCGGACTTCCTGACGCCGTACATGCACGCCATCCTCGCCACGGTGGGCATCCACACGGTGGATTTCATCTACCTGGGCGCGATGGTGCGTGGCGCGGAAGCGGTCAACCGCGCGGTGGAACTCGCCCACCGGCAACTGTCCGAGGCAATCAGCTCTGGCCTATAAAAATAATGGCGCTAGAATCAGCGCCATTCTTGCGCCCGCCTCCCTGACACGAGCCTCCCATGAGCTTTGATTTCGACACGATCCACCCCCGCCTCGGCACCGGCAGCACCAAGTGGAACCGTTATCCGTCCGACGTTTTGCCGATGTGGATCGCCGACATGGATATCGCCGCGCCACCTGCGGTGCTGCAGGCGCTGCGCGCGCGCCTCGACCAGCAGATCCTCGGCTACAGCGTGGCCGGTCCGGATGTGCGCAAAGCCATTGTCGCCGACCTGTGGGCCAAGTACGCCTGGCGCGTGCAACCGGAAGAACTGCTGTTTTTGCCCGGCGTCGAACCGGGCTTCAATATGGCGCTGCACGCCTTTGTGCAACCCGGCCAGCCGGTGGTGCTGCAGACCCCCAACTATCGCCCGATCCGCCTGGCGCCGGGGCACTGGGACCTGCCGCGTATCGAAGTGCCGTTCGAATTGGTCAACGGTGAATACCTGACCCCACTGCCGGCCCTGCGCCAGGCACTCGACGGCGCCGGCGCGCTGCTGTTGAGCAACCCGCACAACCCGATGGGCAAAGTCTTCCCGCGCAAAGAACTGCTGGCCGTGGCCACTGCCTGCCTGGAACACGGCGCGCTGATCATCAGCGACGAGATTCACGCCGAGCTGTGCTTCGACGGCCGCCGGCACATCCCCACCGCGAGCCTCAGCCCAGAGATCGCCCAGCGCACCATCACCCTGATGTCGGCGAGCAAGGCCTATAACGTCGCCGGCCTGAAGACCTGCTTTGCCGTGGTGCAGAACGCCGAGATTCGCGAGCGCTTCAACCAGGCGCGCTGCGGCATGGTCGACAGCGTCAGCCCCCTGGGCCTGGAGGCCACCCGCGCCGCCTACAGCCAGTGTGGCGACTGGCTGGAGGCGCTGGTCGGGTACCTGCAAGCCAACCGCGACTACCTGCTCGACGCGGTCAACACGCGCCTGCCCGGCGTCGTCATGCACGCCCCGCAGGGCACCTACCTGGCCTGGCTGGATTGCAGCGCCCTGGGCCTGGACGACCCGCAGCAGTTCTTCCTCGAACACGCCAAGGTCGGCCTGAGCGCAGGGATCGAATTCGGCGACGACAGCCAGCAGTTCGTGCGCCTGAACTTCGGCTGCCCACGCTCGATGCTCGAAGAAGGCCTGCAACGCATGGAGCATGCCTTGCGTCACCGCCGGGGCTGATTCGCGACGTTGACGGTACGCAAAAAAAATGTGGGAGCGGGCTTGCTCGCGAATGCACCGGGACAGTTAACGATGGGTTGACTGACACAATGCCTTCGCGAGCAAGCCCGCTCCCACATTTGTATGGGGTTCACAATTTGGCGATGGATACTTCGGTGGACTTCACAAACGCAATCACTTCACTGCCGACCTTCAATTCCAGATCGCGCACCGAGCGGGTGGTGATCACCGAAGTGACGATACCCGACGCGGTTTGCACGTCGATTTCGGACACCACTTCGCCCAGCAGGATCTCCTTGATCACGCCCTTGAACTGGTTGCGCACGTTGATCGCTTTAATGGTCATGTCGGGTTTCCTTTTGGCTGTTGGGTCAATCCGCACGAATGCGCAGGCCCTCAAAATGCGCTATCACGGAGAACATTAAAAGGAATAAATAACTCTTTATTTATACGATTTAGAAATATATCAACTGTTTGCCTGCCAACAGTGGTTCAACAATCTGCTACACCCACCAACAGCCTGACCCGTCCAAACCTCAGCAAATCCGGCCTCGCGCAAGATGGCACAGAGACTGCATATTCCTATAAAGCATGATGGAACATGCCATCTCAGTTTTCTGAATATAAGAAAAGCCTTCTCTCAACGCCTTGTCCGGAGCTGTTCCATGAAACCTTTGACCCAACGTCTACTCGGCGCCTGTGCCCTCGCCCTGTGCCTGCAATCGCCGGCCTTCGCCGCCGAGACCGACCCGGCCGAAGTCAACCTCGACTACGCCTACTACTCCCCCGTCAGCCTGGTGCTCAAACACTTCGGTTGGCTGGAACAGGCCCTGCCCAAGAGCAAAGTCGGCTGGGTCCTGAGCCAGGGCAGCAACCGTTCCCTGGAGTACCTCAACAGCGGCGGCGTGGACTTCGCCTCCTCCGCCAGCCTCTCGGCAGTGTTGAGCCGCGCGAACGGCAGCCCGATCAAATCGGTGTACGTCTACAGCCGCGCCGAGTGGACCGCCCTGGTGGTGCGCAAGGACTCGCCGTTCAAGAGCGTGACCGACCTCAAAGGCAAGAAAATCGCGGCCACCAAAGGCACCGACCCGTACCTGTTCACCCTGCGCAGCCTGCAATTGGCCGGGCTGAAAAAAGACGATGCCGAGTTGGTCCACCTGCAGCATCCGGATGGCCGCACCGCGCTGGAAAAAGGTGACGTCGATGCCTGGGCCGGTCTCGACCCGCACATGGCCGCCAGTGAAATCCAGGCCGGCTCGCGCCTGCTCTACCGCAACAAAGACTTCAACAGCTACGGCGTGGTCAGCGTCACCGAAAAATTCGCCAAGGAGCACCCACAGACCATCACCAAAGTACTCGGCGCCTATGAAAGAGCCCGCGATTGGGCAGTGAAGCACCCGGATGAATTCGCCAAGCTGCTCGCCGACGAATCCGGCCTGCCGCTGGAAGTGGCCAAGCTGCAACTGTCGCGCACCGACCTCAGCACCCCGCTGCTGAGCAGCAAGGATGTGCAGTCGTCCAAGGCCGCTGCGCCGATCCTGGTGTCCGAAGAGTTGGTCCGCAAAGGCGTGAATGTCGACCAGGTGATCGACCAGTTGATCGATACCTCGTTCGGCCAAACCCTGACCAAGCCATAAGGGGTCTGTGATGACCAGCAAAACCCAAGCACTGCCGCTGCCTGCGCCGCTGATCAACCCGCGCAGCGCCTGGCCGCGCCGGCTCAAGGGGCTGGTGTTGCCGGTGGCGATCCTGTTGATCCTCGAAGTGGTCGTGCGGGTCGGCTGGCTGCCGTCCTACCAGATGCCGGCGCCAAGCGAGATCGCCGTGACCCTCACCGACCTGGCCGAAGGCGCGTTGTGGAAGCACATCAGCGCCAGCCTCGGCCGGGTATTGCTGGGTTTTGCCATCGGCGCCAGCCTGGCCCTGGTGTTCGCCGCCTGGGTCGGCCTCAGCCGTGAGGCCGAGGCCTATCTGGAACCGACCTTCGCGGGCCTGCGCTCGATCCCGAGCCTGGCCTGGGTGCCGCTGTTGCTGCTGTGGCTGGGCATCGATGAAACCTCGAAAATCGTGCTGATCGCGATTGGTGCGTTCTTCCCGGTGTACCTCAACGGGGTGGCGGCGATCCGCGATATCGACCGCAAGCTGGTGGAGGTCGGGCAAATGTACGGCTTCAGTCGGCGCCGGCTGGTGCGGCGCATCCTGCTGCCCGCCGCCCTGCCCGGCCTGTTCACCGGCTTGCGCAGTGGCCTGAGCCTGGCGTGGATGTTTCTGGTGGCGGCCGAGCTGATCGCGGCGACCAAGGGCCTGGGTTACCTGCTCAGCGATGGGCGCGAAACCTCGCGGCCGGACATCGTGCTGGCGGCAATCATCGTGCTCGCGCTGTTGGGCAAGGTCAGCGACGGCCTGCTCGCCGCGCTGGAAAAACGCTGCCTGGCCTGGCGCGATACTTTCAATGGCCAGGGAGCGCAAACATGAGCCAGCCGTTATTGGAGATTCGGGTGGAGCGTAAAAGCTTCGCCAGCACCACCGTGTTGAAAGACGTGCGCCTGGCCTTGCAGCCCAGGGAAGCCGTGAGCCTGCTGGGCCCCAGCGGTTGCGGCAAGAGCACCTTGCTGCGCATCGTCGCCGGGTTGGAAAAGGACTTCCAGGGCGAGCTGCGCAGCCCCGATGGCGAAGTGGCGTTCGTGTTCCAGGAACCTCGGCTGATGCCCTGGCTCACCGTGGAACAGAACATCGGCTTCAGCGACGACAGCCACTACGACAAGGCCTGGGTCGCGCAGTTGATCGAGGAAGTCGGCCTCAAGGGGTTTGCCCAGGCGCTGCCCAAGGCGCTGTCCGGCGGCATGGCGCAACGCGTGGCCATCGCACGCGGCCTGTATTCACGCCCGCAGGTGTTGCTGCTGGATGAGCCGTTCAGTGCGGTGGATGCATTCACGCGCATGAAACTGCAGGACTTGCTGCTGCAACTGGCCGCGCACCATGCCATCGCACTGCTGCTGGTGACCCATGATGTGGACGAGGCGCTGTACCTGAGTGACCGGGTGCTGGTGATGGACAACCGCCCGAGCAGCATCCGCCAGGAACTGACGGTGGAGCTGCCGCACCCACGGGACCGACGCGACCCACTGCTGGCCCGGCTCAAGGTCGAGTCGCTGACTGAGCTGCAACGGGCGCATGTGATCTGACGTTGATGGTGGTGGAGGGAGGAGTTGCTGGTCTGTCGTGGCCACAGAGCTTTATGTGCCTGCTGGGCTCATTGTGACTTCGGGAATTTCTAGGGCTGATGAACTCATTGTGCCCCCTGGGATTTCTGGGGCTGATGAACTCATTGTGGCGAGCGGGCTTGCCCCGCGTTGGGCTGCGAAGCGGCCCCAGAACCTGACACCGAGGATTGCCTGACACACTGCATTCTGCTGGATTGGGGCTGCTGCGCAGCCCAACGCGGGGCAAGCCCGCTCACCACAATTGAAAACCCAGCAGCCATATAAAGTTCAGCGGCCTCAACAACCCCACCAGGCACATAAAGTCGGCCAGGCAGCCACCACCACACCCCTCAAACAGCCGTGTCCCGCGGTGCCAGGGTCACCCAATAGCGGGTGCGTGAGTGCAGCTCCAGCCCCAGCGTCGAAGCCAGCAGGCTGAGGATGCGGTCGGTGTCGTCGAGGCGGAAACTGCCGGTGACCCGCAGCGATTCCAGGCGCGGATCCCAACGCAATACGCCCGGGCGATAGCGCTCCAGTTCACGCAGGAAATCCCCCAGCGCCTGGTTCTGTGCCGTCAGCACGCCGTCGCGCCAGCCCAGTTGCAGCACATCGAACGGCACCCAGGCACCCAGCCCGCTGGCGTGCAGAGACGCTTGTTGACCGCCTTGCAGCGTCGCCAATTGCCCTTTCAGGTCGCGTACCTGCACCGCACCCTTGACCACCCAGACCCGGCAGCCGGAAGCCAGTTGCCGCACACACACCTCGGCCTGGCTGACGCGCAATTGGCCATAGCGGGTGTCCACGGTCAGCGCTGCCGTACCCGGCACCGTCAGCGCCAGTTCGCCGTCGACCAGGGTCACGCGGCGTTGCGCCAAGTCCACGTCCACTGCCGTCGCGGTGTTGAGCTGCAGGCTGGCGCCGTCCGCCAGTGGCAGGCGCTTGCGCTCGCCGGTGGCGGTGCGCAGGTCGGCACGCCAGGCGTCGAGGGGCAACTGCCGGCTGATCAGCCAGGCCGCCGGCACCAGTGCCGCCACACCCAATGCGCGCTTGAGCACGGCGCGACGCCCCGGTTGCGGGCGGTCGAGGCTGGCCATGGCCAGTGCCTGGGGCAACTCACTGAAGCGCTGGCGCAGGCTTTGCGCGCGCTGCCAGGTCTGTTCGTGCTGGGGATGGCTGTCGCGCCAGTGCTGCAGGGCGGCGTGATCACGCTCGGTGGCGGCGCCGGATTCCAGCAGTGCCAGCCACTGGGCGGCCGCACGCGCGACGTCACGGTTCACAGCTCCACCAGCAGGCAATGTTCATAGGCCTGGGCCATGTAGCGCTTCACGGTGCGCTCGGACACTGCCAGGCGCTCGGCGATCTCGCGATACCCCAGGCCTTCGAGCTGGCTCCACAAGAACGCGCGGCGGACCACGGCCGGCAAGCCATCGAGCAATTCATCCAGGGCCTGCAGGGTTTCCAGCACCAACCAGCGTTGTTCGGGCGACGGAACACAGGCCTCGGGCAAGGTGGCCAGGGCATTCAGGTAGGCCTGTTCGAGGCTGCGGCGCTGATGAAAATTCACCAGCAGGCGCTTGCCGACGGTCACCAGGTAAGCCCGCGGTTCCTGCATCTGCGCGATCGGCTGGGCACTCGCAAGCACCCGCAGGAACGTGTCCTGGCTCAGGTCGGCCGCATCCCAGGCATTGCCCAGGCGCCGCCGCAGCCAGCTTTCCAGCCAACTGCGATGCTCGCGGTACAGGCACGACAAAGTCAGTTCGGGGGCGTGCGTAGGGACAACAGCATCATTCATGGCGAGCAACCTGCAAGGGCGCGATTATGTCTCAAATGAGATTCATTCTAATTAATATCCCACCGCGACACCACGATCTTTTCAACCTCGCGTTTATATCGGCGCCTCGGCGTCGAACACCTGCCCGCGCCCAATCACGCTGGCAGGCGCCAACACCGCCCCCGGGGCCAGCACTGCATTGGCACCGATGCGGCATTGGTCACCGAGCAACGCGCCGAACTTCTCGCACCCGGTGCGCTGCAAAAGGCCTGCGACGCGCACCTGCACTTCCTTGTCGTCGCGCTCGTTGCGGTAGTTGGCGACGATGCTGCCCGCCTCCAGGTTGATACCGTGGCCGAGCACCGAATCGCCGACAAAGTTGAAGTGCGCCAGCTTGCTGCCGCTGAACACGAAGGAAGTTTTCAACTCGGCGCCCGGGCCGATGATGCAGCCCGCATCCAGCCAACACCCTCCGCGCAGCAGTGCGCCGCTGGCGATAAAGCAATCGGCGCCAATAATCAGCGGCGGCTTGAGCAAGGCGCCCGGTTCGACGATGGCACTGCGGTGGATAGCAATTTCGCCTTGCACGCTGTAGTCGTCAGCCGGCAGGTCGGCCAGCAACTGGCGAACCACCGCAGGTGCCTGGGTCACCAGCGCCCAGGGCGACAGGTCGGCCCAGGGGGCCAGTGCGGAGCGGGAAATATCGGCGATGTAATCGGTCAGTCGGATCAATGTCGAGCCCTCTACAGATCAGAGAAGCTCGAAACGCTAACACCCGGTTTACTGGCCGTCGAGCAGCGCAGGCTTGCCCAGTTCGCCGATCTTCTCCAGCCGCGCGCGCACGATATTGCGGCTGATATTGAGCAGCCGCCCGGTCTGCAACTGGTTGCCGTGGCAGTAGCGGTACGCCGCGCGAAAGATCGTCTCTTCGATGTGTTCGTAGAGGTCTGGAATGTTTTGCTCGAACAGCGCGTTGAGTGCGCTCTCCAGGTCGACCGGGCCGCTGATGGCCGGCGGCGCATGGTTGGCTTCGTCCTGGCGAATGCCCGACGAACGCATGTCCACCAAGTGCAGATCGGCCGGTTGCACACGCTGGTTGCGGCACACCAGCAAGGCATGGTGAATGGCGTTTTCCAGCTCGCGGATATTCCCCGGCCAGCTGTGTTCGAGCATTTTGCGCTCGGCCTCCAGGCTCAGGCTGGCGCGGTTGTAGCCCAGGCGCTGGCAGTGCTCTTCAAGGAAGAATTCGGCCAGCGGCAGGATGTCACCGGGGCGTTCGCGCAGCGGTGGCAGGCGGATCGTCGCGACGTGCAAACGGTAGAATAAATCCTCACGAAAATGCCCCGCCACCACCGCGTCCGCGAGGTTGACGTTGGTCGCCGCCACCAGCCGCACGTTGATCGGGATGGGCGTTCGCGACCCCAGGCGCACCACCTCGCGCTCTTGCAGCACGCGCAGCAATTTCACCTGCATGTTCAGTGGCAGGTCGCCGATTTCATCGAGGAACAATGTGCCGCCGTTCGCCGCTTCAAACCAGCCAGCCTTGTGCGTGGTAGCGCCGGTGAACGCGCCCTTTTCATGGCCGAACAGTTCGCTCTCCACCAGGGTTTCGGCGAAGGCACCGCAGTTCACCGCGACAAAGGGCTCGCGTCCGCGTCGACTCAAATTGTGAATGTGCCGCGCGACCAATTCCTTGCCGGTGCCCGTCTCGCCAATGATCAAGGTGTTGGCCTCGCTGGGCGCGAGGCGCTCGATACGCGCCAGCAATTCCTGCGAGCGCGGGTCCTTGAAGACCAGCACGGTGGCACGCACCGACTTGGTCAATTCACGGGCGTTGGGATGGGTGATCAGCGACATGGTGCATTCCTGGCAGTAAAAGCGCGTGCTCAATAGTGCATGAAGTTTTCTAGACCATTTAATTATTAATTAATATTTATATATTCCCTGATCGAATATACCAGCAGCGACACCTGGCACTGCTGCTGGAGCAGCAACCGGCCAGCACTTGCGTGTTCGCCCATCAGCAACCAGCCTTTCGAGCCACCCTTCGACGAAACCCTGCACGCCTTGCAGCACGCGGGCTAGAGCGCTTTTTTCGCTGGCTGGCATGCAATCTGCTCTGTCCCTCCCAACACGATCTCCGTGCAGGAGCCGACGTGCTGGCGATAGCGTCTTTTTCAGGCGCTGCAAGGCTCAAGAGCCGCATCGCCGGCAAGCCGGCTCCTACCGGGGTTGTCAATTCAGGTAGGGAGAACGCCCATGAAAAACCTTTGGCGCAAGACCATCGCGGCGCTGTTCGGGGTACTTGCAATCAGCACCGTCCACGCCGCTCCGACCTCGGTGAAAATCGCCATCGTCGCCTACACCCAAGGCGGTAAACCGGTATTTGGTGGCATCGCCGGGCGCGTGATCGAGGAGGGCTGGCTTGAAGCGCAACTGCGCGAGCGCGGGGTCAAGCTGGAATGGATCGCCCTGCCCCACGCCGGCGCCGGCCCACAGATCAACGAGGGCTTCAGCAACAACAGCCTGGATTTCGCCGTGCGCGGCGACCTGCCTTCCGTCATCGCCGGTGCCGGCGGTGTGCCGGGCAAGCTGATCGTGCCCGGGGGCAGCGGCAACAACATCTATCTGGTGGTGCCCGAAGGCTCCACCGCCAAGACCATCGAAGACCTCAAGGGCAAGCGCCTGGCGCTGCACCGTGGCCGTCCCTGGGAGTTCGCCTTCAGCAACTTCCTGGCCAGCAAGGGCTTGAAACTCGACGATTTCAAGATCGCCAACCTCAACCCGCAGGTCGGCGCCGCAGCGGTCTCGGCCGGCAAGGTCGATGCGGCCGTGCTGCTCAGCGAAGCCTACGCCCTGGAAGACAAAGGCGTGGGCAAGATCATCTGGTCGACCAAGCAAGGCAGCAACGACTGGCGCCTGGTCTCGGACCTGTGGGGCACCGACGCGTTTGTGCAACAGAACCCGGACATCACCCAATTGCTCGCCACCGCGTGGGTCAAGGCGGCGTGGTGGATTTCCCAACCGCAGAACCAGGACGCCTATTACCAGCTGTCTTCGCGCGCCGGCACCGCCGAGAGCGTGCTGCGCCGCGACGACCAGAACGACCCGGTGGCCTGGAAAGACCGCTGGGCACCGAAAAGCGACGCGCAACTCAAGGCCCACTACCAGGCGCTGACCGCCTACGCGCTGGCCAACCACCTGATTCGCGACACCTACGACATCGGCCCGTCACTGGCCACCGGCTTCACCAACCAGGCTCTGATCGACCTGAAACTCACCGACTACTGGCCGGCCCTGCGTGGCCAGGTCAGCACTAATCCTTGATAGGGAAATGACTGATGAAACTGCCGCACTCCTTCGCCTTCGGTCTCAGCGTACTGGCCTTGTCCATGAGCGCCTTCGCCGCCGACGTGCACGCCCCCAAGCCCGACCCGCTGCAAGGCGATGGCCGCGTCTCGGCGTTCTACACCTGGGAAAAAGTCATTCCGGCCACCCCCGGCAAACTGCTGCGCAGCGAACCGCTGGACAAGACCCTGAGCCTGGCAAACGCCGCCAGTGCCCAACGCATTCTGTACACCTCCACCGATGGCATCGATAACAAGACGCCGATCGTGGTCTCCGGCGCGCTGTTCCTGCCCAAGGGCAAGGCACCGGCCGGCGGCTGGCCCGTGGTCAGCTGGGGCCACGGCACCGTAGGCGTGGCGGACGTGTGCGCGCCGTCCTGGCAAGGTCGCTCCTACCGCGATGTGACCTACCTCAACCGCTGGCTGGAAGAAGGGTTTGCCGTGGTCGCCACCGACTATCAAGGCCTCGGCGTGCCCGGCGGCCATCCATTGCTCAACAGCCGCATGGCCGCCTACGGCATTCTCGACGCCGCCAAGGCGGTGGTCGCCGATGTGCCGGGGCTGGCGGATAAAGTCTTGATCGTCGGCCAGTCCCAGGGCGGTGCCGGGGCCTTTGCGGCCGCAGCCTATGCCGCCACTTATGCGCCGAACCTGGGCGTCAAGGGCAGCGTGGGCACCGGCGTGATCTACACCCTCGACTACGCGAAGAACCCCAGTGAAGAAGTGCGCAACAAAGTCGACCCGACCCTGGCCTACGGTTTCTACACCCTGCTGGCGGCCCAGCAATACGACCCGAGCATCAACCCGGCCGACTTCTACACCGACAAGGCCCTGCCGCTGTTCGAACAGGCGCGCACCAGTTGCCTGTTTGCCCTGGAGGGCGACGTCGAAGGCCTCGGCCTGAGCATTGCCAACACCAAGAAAGACTACAAGGGCAAGCAACTCGCGCCGTGGCTCGCGCAAATCGCCTACCCGACCCTGAAGACCTCCAAGCCGATCTTCATCGGCACCGGCGCCGAAGACACCACCCCCGCTGCCGCCACCCAGGTCAAGCTGATGCAGGACGCCTGCAACGCCGGCTCCATCGTCGAAGGCCACCTGTACAAGGGCCTGGGCCACAGCGCCACGGTCAATGCGTCGCTCAAGGACTCGATCCCGTTTGCCCACAAGGTCATCAACGACCAGCCGATTACCCCGGTGTGCGCCCCGAGCGCGCAATAAGCAGGAGGCTTGCATGAGCATCGAATTCTTCACCCGCCTGCCGCTGCACGGCGAAACCCAGTTCCTGCCCGGAGATCCACGCAACCGTGGCGACTGGCATCGCGGCGGCGCCAACAGCACTGGCGCAGTGTCCGGGTTCAGCGTGGGCGACCACTTCACCTATATCGACTACCTGGGGCAGATCGCCAAGGCGGCCGAGATCAACCAGTTCGGCGGTGCGTTGATGGTCAACGCGCCGACCGGTGAAGAACCCTGGACGGTCTGCTCGCTGCTCGCCCGCGAGACCCGCACCTTGCAGTTCGTCACGGCGTTCCAGCCCTACCACTACACCCCGTGGGTGGCCGTGCAGCAGGCGGCCACCTACCAGCGCGCCACCGGCAACCGGCTGGTCTGGAACATCATCAACGGCGGCTCGGACGCGATCCAGCGCCAGGTCGGCGACTACAGCGACCACGATGAACGCTACGCGCGCGCCACCGAGTTCATGGACGTGGTCAAGGGCTATTGGCACAACGAGACCTTCCACTACGACGGCAAATTCTACAAAGCCGATGGCGGTGGCCTGCGCGGGCCGCTGAAGAAGGCCCAGTTGCCGCTGATCTGCACCGCCGGCTCGTCGATTGCGGCCCGCGAGTTCGCCGCCAAGCACGCCGACTTCTACCTGATGCGCGCCGAGCACCCGGATGAAATCGCCGCGCTGATCGCCGACCTGCGCCAGCGCGCCCTCAAGTGGGGACGCACCGACATTCGCTTCGGCCTGTCGATCGACGTGATCACGCGCGAGACCGAAGACCTGGCCCGCACCGAGGCCAAGCGTTTCTTCGACGAAGGCATCGCCCGTGGCGCGGTCAAGGCCGTGGCCGCGCATGCCGGGCTGCGCACCGCGCGCAAACTGAGCTATGAGCATGGCTTTGCCGAGAAGAACGAAGCGCAGGGCTTCGACGACTTCTTCATTCACCCCAATGTGTGGACCGGCTTCGGCTATATCGGCATTCCGCCGGGCTGCGCGCTGGTGGGCAGCTACGAGAACGTGGTGGCGCGGATTCGCGAGTACAACAGCATCGGCATCGACCTGTTCTTCCTCGCCGGCTACCCGCACCTGGAAGAAGCCTATCGCCTCGGCGAGCATATCCTCCCGCACTTTCGCAGCGAGCGGGTCGAACTGAGCCGCACACAGGAGCCGGTGCGCGAACTGCACTCGGCCAATGGCGGGGCCTGACGCCATGACCTTACTGCTCAGCCGCCGGGACTTTCTCGGCTACAGCGCAACCGTCGGCGGCGGCCTGCTGCTGGCGGGCTGCGGCCCCAGCGATACACCCGGCGCGGTCGCCGGTAACGACCAGCCACGCTACGGCGGACGCCTGCGCCTGGGGATTCTCGACGGCAACCAGAGTGGCAACCTCGACGCGCACAAGCCGATTGGCAGCGGCATCGTCCGCGGCTTCGCGCTGTACAGCAAGCTATGGGAATGGGACGAGCAGATGCAGCCGCGCCTGGCGCTGGCCGAATTCGCCGAGCCGAATGCCGACGCCAGCGCCTGGACCCTGCGCCTGCGTCCGGGCCTGGAGTTCCACAACGGCAAGACTATCGATGCCGATGACCTGATCTTCTCGATCCGGCGCCTGACCGATCCGCAACTGGCCTCGCCGTACGCGGCGCTGTTGCACTGGGTGGACCGTGACAACCTGGTCAAGCTCGACAACCGTACCGTGCGCCTGGGCTTTCGTGACGGACGCAGCTACATGCCGCTGGCGGAAACCTGGGTCAACTTTGGCGGCATCGTGCCCGTGGACTATCACCCGGTCACCAACCCGGTGGGCGCCGGCCCCTACAAACTGAAAAGCTTTACCCCCGGCCAGCGCTCGCTGTTCACCCGTTTCGACAACTACTACAAGGACGGCAAGCCCTACGCCGACGAGCTGGAAATCATCGACTTCAAGGACCAGGTCTCACGCCTCGCAGCCCTGCGCGCCGGGCAGATAGACATGGCCAACGTGATGCCCACCGAGCAACTGCCGATCCTGCAAAAGGACCCGCGCCTGCAGGTGATCAAGTCGGTGACCGGCAACTGGCTGTCCTTCGACATGAACCTGGACAAACCGCCGTTCAACGACCCGCGCGTGCGCGAGGCGTTTCGCCTGATGGCCGACCGTGAGGAACTGGTGCGCCGTGCGCTCAACGGCCAGGGCCGCGTGGCCAACGATTTGTATGCGCCCAGCGACCCGACCTTCAACCACGACCTCGGCCCGCGCGCCCACGACCCGCAACGCGCGGCGCAATTGCTCAAGGACGCCGGCCAGGAAAACCTCGAGGTGGAGCTGATCACCACCCCGGGCCCCGGCTTGAGTTCGGCGCTGGTGCTGGCCGAACAAGCCAAGCGCATCGGCGTGACGCTCAAGGTCAAGCAGGTGGACCTGGCGACGTTCCAGGGCCCGCTGAAAAACGACTGGACCCTGAGCACCGGCGGCAGCATCGGCGCACCGTTCCTGGCCAGTGCGATTCACACGGATGCGCCGTTCGCGGTGTCGAACAAGACCCACTTCAACGACCCGCAGTTCAGCGAACTGTTCCTCGCCGCCATGGCCCAACCCGACCTGGAAAAACGCAAGGCCCTGGTGCATCAGGTGCAGCAAATCCAGTACGAGCGCGGCGGCATGTTGATCTGGGGCTACGCCGACCTGCTCGACAGCGTGTCCACCCGCGTCGGTGGTGCGCAATCGGAAGAGTCACTGTTCAGCACCTGGCGCTTCGAGAAGCTCTGGCTCAAAGACACCGCCTGACCGACTGACACCGCCTATCCCTGCAGGCGCCGGCTTGCCGGCGATGACGTCCGTCAGGCCGAGGCCAGGCCCTCATCACCGGCAAGCCGGGCGCCTGCAAGGGCACACCGCATTGATCCAATTTTCGACAGGAGGCATTTCTGCCATGCACGCTATCGCCTTGCGTTTACCCCTGCTGCTGGCTGCAAGCCTGCCGCTGCAGGTCTTTGCCGCTGATACTCAACTGCAGACCGTCACGGTGCAGGCCAGTAGCAGCGAGTCGGATGACGACGCCCTGCCCACTCGCCCCCCGACCTCGGTGTACGGCGGCATCGAAGCCAGCGTGCTCGACACCCCGCGCTCGGTGGTGCAGGTAAATGCCGAGCAATTGGCCAACGGCTCGATCCACAGTGCCGACGACCTGGTCAAATACGCGCCCGGGATTACCCGCGGCGGCGGCCAGAACGCCGGGATCGCCCCGCAGTTCCGGGCCCAGGGCTCGGAAATCTTCCAGGATGGCCAGCGCGCCTATGGCGTGCGTCACCCGGCAAACTTCAACGCCTATGAAAGCGCGGATATCGTCGCCGGCCCGTCCTCGGTCACCTACGGGTCGGTGTCCGGCAGCGGCGGCTATGTCAACTACCTGAGCAAGAAGCCCAACTTCACCGAGTTCAAGACCAAGCTCAGCGGCGAACTGGGTTCGTGGGTTCCGGACGGCACCTCGCGCAGCTCCAACAAGTTCAGCATCGACAACACCGGCCCGCTGAATGACAACCTGGCGTACCGCGTGAGCATCACCAAGCAGCGCCAGCAGGATTTCTACGACAACGTCGACAACAACTTCGACGCATTCTACGGCGCGCTGGCCTGGCGCAACGACAACGTGCGCGTGGACTGGAACGCCAGCTACGACAACTACTACGACTACAACATCACCCACGGCTGGAACCGTGCGACCCAGGACCTGGTGGATCACGGCAAGTACTACGCCGGCCGGGCCACGCCGATTTTCCAGAACGGCAACACCCTGTGGTCACCCGTGCTGGCTTCCGGCGCCGCCGACGCACCGACCGTTGGCTGGGTGCAGCGCCAGCGCAATGCCCAGGGCCAATACAGCGTGGTCGACGGCAGCTTCCAGACCGCCTCGCCCAACACCCAGGCCAGCCCCGGCAGCCTGCGCGGCTGGGTGTATGACCCGACGCTGGCCGGCAATGGCGAGCAGTCGCTGTCGTCCCAGGTCGGGCAACGTAAGGAAGACGAAAGCAGCTCGCGGCGCTTTACCACGCAATTGCGTATCGAGGCTGACCTGTCGCCGACCATCACTGTGGCCAACAGCACGTTCTACCAGCGTTCCAGGGACATCACCGATGCCGTCGGCGCGTTCCAGGTGCAATCCAAAGACAACATTTTCGACAACCGTTTCGAATTCCGCTCGCGCAACGAAGCCCAACTCGGTGGCTGGACCCTGCGCGACGAGAGCAATACCGGCCTGATCTACCGCCGCGAATTCAACCAGTCGATTGCCGCCAACAACAGCTTCGGCTCGACCATCAACGCTTATGACTTGACGCAAAATCCCTCGGGCAAGAACCCCGGCGACCTGCTCGGCCTCGACGCCAGCAACCCGGCCGGCGGCAATGGCGCGTGGATCGGCCAGCCCGGCGTGCCGCAGTACTCCAACTATTACGGCTGGCTCAACCTGGCGGCGATGTACCCGGCCGGGCACGGTCTGTATGCGGAATCCGTGGCGCCCTACACCGCTGAAAGCACCTGGTCCACCCAGACCCTGTTCAGCCAGCACAACCTCAAGTTCGGCGATTATTTGGGCCTGAACATCGGCGCCAGCCGCAGCTGGATCGACGCCCAGATCGACAACCCGTTCGTGCTCGCAGGCGGTAACAAGCGCAAGGACAGCGACAACTATCGGCTCTTCGCCTTCCAGGTCAGCCCCTATGTGAAACCGACCGAGAACACCACGCTGTACTACACCTTCGATCGCTCGCTGGCGGTCAACACCGGGTTCTTTTCCAACGGCCTGGGCTGGGGCAGCGGCACCGGTGCCAACCAGCTCAACCCACTGGCGTTCCAGAGCCTGAGCGTGCTGCATGAAGTCGGGGTGAAGGTCGAGGCGCTGCCCAACCAGCTGTTCATGACCCTGGCCGCGTTCAAGCAGGCCCGTGACCAGTCCCCCGACAGCAATAACAACATCGCGCGCCTGCAGATCAAGGGCGTGGAAGCCACCGTGCGCTATCAACCCGATGACCACCTGCGCAGCGGCCTGAACCTGTCCAAGCTGAGTGCCTACAACGAGTTCACCTCCCAGGCCGGCTTCGCCTCCGCCGGGTTCATTGCCGACAACGGCACGGTGTTTGGCGATAACAACAGCCTCAACCAGCGGCCATCCGGGCGCTACGACGCGGTGCAGATTCCCGAGTACACCGCCAGTGGCTACGTGGACTATCGCTTCGATTCGGGCTTCGGTGCCGAACTCTCCGGCTGGTGGACCAGCAGCTGGTACCTGAACCTGAGCAAGACGGTAAAGATCCCCGACGAATACAACCTCGACCTCGCCCTGTACTACCGCCAGCCGCAGTGGAGCACCACGTTGCGCGTATTGAACCTGACCAACGAGCTGAACTTCGTCAGCGGCCTGGCCGGTTCCACCAACACCTTTTTACAACCCATGCCTGGCCGCACCTTGCTGGCCCAGGTCGACTATCAATTCTGATCCACCACCGGAGCCTTCCATGTCCATTGAATTTGTCGGCATGATTTTCCCGCGCCAATGGTCCGAAACCCGTGGCGTTCGCAGCCCGGATTTCGACCTCGACTTCATCCGCCACCATGCCCGCGCCCACGAGCACGCGGGCTTTGACCGCGTGCTGATCGCCAGCGGTCCCGGCAGCGCCGACAGCCTGCAGATCGCCGCCTATGCGGCGGCCCACACCGAGCGCCTGGGTTTCATGATCGCCCACCGCCCAGGCCTCACCGCGCCGACGGTCGCCGCACGCGCCTTTGCCACGCTGGACCACACCACCGGCGGCGGACGCATCCGCCTGCACGCGATTACCGGCATCACCGCCGAGCCGCAGGAAGGCGACTTCCTGCTGGACAAGACCGAGCGCTACAAACGCACCGATGAATACCTGGAGATCGTGCGGCGCACCTGGACCGCCGAGGAGCCGTTCGATTTCGAGGGCCAATACTTCAACATCAAGGGCGCGTTTTCACCGGTCAAGCCGCTGCAGCAGCCACACATCCCGATTTCGTTCGGCGGGTCTTCGGACATCGCTTATCAGATCGCGGTCAAGCATGCGGATTTGTATGCGCTGTGGGGCGAGCCGTTGAGTGGCGTGGCAGAGCAGATTGCCAAGCTCAAGGCGGCGGCATCGGCGGCCGGGGTTGCCGCGCCGCGGGTGAGTCTGTCGGTGCGCTTGATCCTCGGGGCCACGGAGGAACTGGCCTGGCAACGCGCCGAGCAGATCCTGCAGCAGATCAAGGCCAACCCGCAATTTGCGGCCGGCAGCCCGTGGCAGAAACGCATCAAGGGCACCGGCTCGGAACGCCTGCTGGCCGCCGCCGCCCTGGGCGACCGCCACGACCGTGCGCTGTGGATGCCCACCGCCACGGCCGTCGGCGCCTACGGCGACACCACCGCACTGGTCGGCACCCCGGAAACCGTGGCCCAGGCGTTGCTGGATTACGTCGACTTGGGCGTGACGACCTTCCTCAACCGAGGCTACGACCCGCTGTATGACACCGTGGATTACGGACGGTGGATCATTCCGGCGGTGCGGGAGGAAGCGCAGCGCAGGAAAGGATTGAACTAGGACCCTTGGGGGAGCTGTATGTGGTTGGAATTTCAGCCACGACACCGCCCAACTGTGGGAGCTGGCTTGCCTGCGAAAGCGGTGTGTCAGGCACCTGATGCATCAACTGACATACCGCCTTCGCGGCCTCGCTAAAGCTCGACGGCTCCCACAGGGGGGTGTGCTGTGTGGCTGGGATTGGAGCCACCACAGGATCCGCTGTGTGGCTGGGATTTGAGCAAGCACCGGGTTTCGCTATGGGGTTGGAATTTCAGCCACGACACCGCCCAACTGTGGGAGCTGGCTTGCCTGCGAAAGCGGTGTGTCAGGCACCTGATGCTGCATCAACTGACACACCGCCTTCGCGGCCTCGCTGGGGCTCGACGGCTCCCACAGGGAGGTGTGCTGTGTGTGGGGGGGGATTCAGCACTGATCCAACGCCCCAGGCGTGGATCGAGGTTGGGTCACCCCAGCGTCGGCGAATGCTCCAGTAATGTGCGGGTATATGCCGCCTGCGGCTGGTCCAGGACGCTGTCGACTGCGCCCTGCTCCACCACTCTGCCGACTTTCAAGACCAGCACCCGGTCGGCAATTGCTCGGACTACGCCCAGGTCGTGGGTCACGAACAGCAACGTCAAGCCTTCGCGCTGCAACTGGCGCAGCAGGTCGAGGATCGAGGCTTGCACCGACACGTCCAGCGCCGAGGTGATTTCGTCGCAGATCAGCAGCCGCGGTTCGCACAACAGGGCTCGGGCGATGGCCACGCGCTGGCGTTCGCCGCCCGACAAGCTGTGAGGGTACAGGTCGGCCACCGACGCCGACAGCGACACGCGCTGGAGCACCGCCTCGACCCGCTGGCGCGCCGCCGCGCCTTTGATCGCGAAGAAGTGCTCCAGCGGCGCGCTCAAGGTCTGGTACACGGTTTGCCGTGGGTTCAGCGCGCGGTACGGGTTCTGGAAAATGTATTGGATCTGGTGGCGCAAGCCCGCATCCCGCTGGCGCGCCTGCAGCGGCAAAGGCCGGCCGGCGTAGCTCAGCTGCCCTTCGGCATTCTCGCCAAGCCCGGCGACGGCCCGTGCCAGGCTGGTCTTGCCGGAACCGGACTCCCCCACCAGCGCCAGGCATTCACCCGGCTGCACCTGCAACGTGATGTCGAACAACACCTGCCGGTCATAGGCGACGTTCAAGCCGCTGATCGACAACAACGGCGCCTGCGTCTGCGCCGTGAGCGCCGCAATCGGGGTCAACCCACGTACCTGCAACGGCTGGTCATGCGCATTCAGGCACGCCACCGCGTGCCCGGCGGGCAGCGCCTGGAGCCGCGGCTCGGCCACCGCGCAGGCCGAAGTAAACCGGTCACAACGTGGCCCGAAGCTGCAACCCTGCGGCCGTTGCCCCGGCGCCGGGGCCTGCCCGGCAATGGCTTGCAGTTCGCGCCGACCGGCCACATCCGGGATCGCCGCCAGCAAGCCACGGGTATACGGGTGCGATGGCCGGCGAAACAGCACCTCGCGCGTGGCCGTCTCGACGATACGCCCGGCGTACATCACCATCACCCGGTCCACCAGGTCCTTGATCACCGCCAAGTCATGGGACACATACACCGCCGCCACACCCTGGCTTTTGCACAAGCGGCGCAAGGTCGCGAGGATATGCGCCTGGGTGCTGACATCCAGCGCGGTGGTCGGCTCATCCAGCACGATCAGGCGTGGGCGCAGCACAAAGGCCAGCGCCAGCATCACGCGCTGCTGCTGGCCACCGGATAATTGATGAGGAAAGCGTCGCAGAAACTCGGGATCGTCCGGCAGGCCGACATCGCGCAGGGTCTCGCTGATGCGTTGCTGCTGGGCAGCGCGGTCCAGTTGCAGCGGATGCACCGCCAACGTCTCGCGCAACAGGTTGCCAATGCGCAGGGCCGGGTTCAGCGCCGTGGCCGGGTCCTGGGCGACGTAACCGATCAGGCTGCCACGCGCCCGGCGCAAGGCCTCGCCCTCCAGGCTCAACAACGCCTGGCCGTCGACCTGCACCTGGCCCGCGACGATGCGCGCACCGCGTCGGGCGTGGGCGAGCAAAGCGGTGGCCAGGGTGGTCTTGCCCGACCCCGATTCCCCCACCAGCCCGAGGATTTCGCCCGCGTTCAGGCTGAACGAAATGCCCGACACCACATCCACCTGCGCCGACAATTCCACCCGCAGGTCGTGCACCTGCAACACCGCCGTGTCGATTTCAGTGATCGCGTTCATGCCTGTTTCTCTCCCATCCGTGCGCTGCGCCGGCCGATGCCTTCGGCGAGGATATTGGTACCGTAGGCAAACACCCCGATCAGTACCGCCGGGGCCAACACCGCCCAGGGCTGTACCAGCAGGCCTGCCTGGTTTTCATTGATCATCAGGCCCCAGTCCGCCGTGGGCGGCGCGACCCCGTAGCCGAGAAAACTCAAGCCCGAGAGCATGCCCACGCCCCAGGTCAGCATGTTGCCGAAGTGCACCAGCAGCGGCGTGAGGATGTTCGGCAGGATCTCCTTGAACAGAATGCGCCGCCGCGAATACCCCATCATCTGCGCCGCCTCGACAAACTCCTGCCCCGCCACCGCCACCGCACTGGCCCGCGCCAGGCGGATGACGCCGGGGATGAACGCGATGGACACGGTCAAGACAATCAGCCACGGCGCGCGACCCAGCATCGACACGATCAGCAGCACCAGGATCAGGTCGGGAAACGCCAGGGACACATCCGCCGACCACGTGATCAGTTGGTCCAAACGTCGCCGCGAGAGCCCGGCCAACAACCCCAGCGTACTGCCCACCGCCAGCGCGATACTCGCCGCCGCCACCGACATCCACAGCACCGACAGACCGCCGCCGAGCAGGCGCGACAGCACGTCGTGCCCGAGGAAGTCATAGCCCAGCCATGCGCTGCCCATCGGCGCGCCGTACACCGGGCCGACCATGTCGGTGGTGCCATGGGGCGCCAGCCACGGGCCCAGCACGGCAATCGCGATCACCAGCGCGGTGATCAGTGCACCTTTGCGAATTTGCGGCTCGTTCATGCCTCACCTCGGGAGCGGCGCCACCACGGGGTGATGCCCCGGCGGTTGCGTTGAATCATCCTCACGCGCCGCGCCGTGCGCAGCTTGGGCGTGAGCAATACGGTCAGCAGATCGGCCAGCAGATTGATCAGCACCACTGCCAGGGTGATCACCAGCACAATCGCCTGGATCATCGGCAGGTCGCGCATCTGGATGGCCGCGTTGAGTGCGGTGCCGATGCCGGGGTAACTGAAGATCACCTCGGCCAGCACTGCGCCACCGATCAGTGTGCGCAAGGTCAGCGCCACACCCTGGATCGCCGGCACCAGCGCGTTGGGTAACGTGTGGCACCACACGATGCGTCGGTAGGGAATACCGCGCAGCCGCGCCGCGATCACGTAGTCGGACTCCAGCGCCTCGATCATCGCTGCACGCACCATGCGCGTGAGATAAGGCAACGCGGTCAGGCTCAGGGCCACGACGGGCAGGATCAGGAACTTGAGCTGGCGCAGCAGCGACTGGTCCGGGTCGAGAATCGACACCGCCGGCAGAAAGTCCATGTGCGGCATGGAAAACAGCAGCACCAGGCCAATCGCCAAGAGGAACCCCGGCGTGGCCTTGAGAAAGATCAGCAACGACAGGCTCCAGCGATCCAGGCGGCTGTCGCGGCGCAACGCCAGCGCCACGCCCAACGCGAGCGCCGCCGGCACCACCAGTGCGATCACCCCGGCCAGCAGCGCCAGGGTGTAGCCGAAACGGCCCCACAGGAGGTGGCTGACCGGCGCGTTGGAATCCAGCGACACGCCAAGATCACCACTCAAGGCCGCGCCCAGCCAGCGCAGGTATTGCCACAGGATCGGCTGGTCGAGGCCCAGTTGGTGCTGCAGGGTGAGGATACTTTCCAGCGGCGCATCCGGGCCGAGGATCACCCGCGCCGGGTCCGATGGCAGCGCCTGGGTGGCGATAAACACCACCAGGCTGATCACCCAGGCGGTCAGCAAACCGTAGCCCAGGCGCCCGACGAACCACGACAGCCAGGCCGGCGTACGCGGGGTTTTGCAGTGCGACTCAGACATGGTTCAACCACAACTCGTCAAAACGCCAGGAGGCGAAGGTGGTCTGCTCGGGGTTCAGGCCGCCGACCTTCACGGACGCCGCGTCGAGCACATCACTGAAGCCCCAGATCAGCAGGCCGCCACGTTCGTGCTGGATCTGCTGGGCTTCATGCACCAGGCCGGTACGCAATGCCAGATCGGGCTGGGCCAGGGCCTGGCGATACAAGCTGTCGAACTGTGGGTCATGGAAATTGCTGCGGTTGTAGATCGCCAGCGGCGCGTCGTTGTGCAGGGCCGAGGCCAGAAAACCGCGCGCCGGGGTCGAGCCCGGCGATACCTGCCATTGCTCGCGCTGCGGGCCATTGAACACCGCGCCGTCAACCTGGGTGACACGCACCTCCACACCGGCCTTTTTCGCTTGCTGGGCGAATACCAGCGCAGCATTCACTCCAGGGCCTGGCGTGGTGGTCAGCTCGACGCGCAGGTCAGTCTGCCCGGCCTGGCGCAACAGCGAGCGCGCCTGCTCCAGGTCATACGGGCGCTGGGCAATTGCATGGTTGTAGGTGGGGTCATGGGGCGAATACAGGTCGTTGGCGATGCGCCCGAAGCCATTGAGACCACGGTCCACCAACTCCTGGCGGTCGGCGAGCAGACGAAACGCCTGGCGCACGCGCACATCGTCGAACGGCGGCTTGGCCAGGTTCAGGTTGAAACCGGTGAATGAAGTCGTCGGTGAGACGCACAGCGACAGGCGCGAATCGGCCTTGAGCAACGCGCTGTGCTCGGCCTGCACGCCGCTGGCCACGTCGATCTGCCCGGCGCGCAATGCGGCCACGCGCGAGACCTGGTCCTTGAACTCGATGATTTCCAGCTCGTCGGCATACGGCTGGCCGGGTTTGTAGTAGTTCTCGAACCGCGTGTACAGCGAGCGCTGGCCGGGCACGAAGCGCTTGAGCTTGTAAGGGCCGGCGCCCACCGGGTTGGTGATCGGGTCATAGTCGGTCGGCACGATGCCGCCAAAGCTGATCAGGGTTTCATCCAGTGGGAAGAAGCTCTGGCCCTGCTTGAAACGAATTTCGATGGTGCGCTCATCCAGCTTGCGCAGCGCGTTGCGATCGATCGCCCCGACCAACCCGGCAAACGGTGAAGCCAGTTTGGGGTCGGTCAGGCGCAACAGCGAAAACAGCATGTCGTCGGCACCGATGGTCTTGCCATGGTGAAACTCCAGGCCGGGCTTGATGCGGATGGTCCAGGCGCTGGCATCGGCATTCGGCTCCGCGAACTCAGCCAGGGCCAGGCGCGTGCTGACATCGGTGTTCCATTCCCAGAACTTGCTGTACAGCGCCCAGCCACGGATGATCCCGCCGCCCACCGGTTTATGCGCATCCAGGTTGCCCGACTGGTCGCCGTCGATAATGCCGATGCGCAGGCGCCCGCCACTCACCGGCTTACCCGTCAGGACCGCCGCGCCCTGGCTCGCCGCACCGCTGTCACAGCCCCCCAGCAGCAGGCCGCCGCCGACCACCAGGGTGTTGCCGAGAAACACCCGGCGGGAAAATCCGTCACTCATCACTCAAGCCTCTTCGCGCTGTACAGCCTTGTGGGTGACGCCCAGGCGCGGCACTTCAAAGCCGTGGTCCAGGTCCAGCAACGGGAACAGCAAATCGGCGACCCGATGGGCTTCGTCGATCAACGGGAAGCCCGAGAGGATGAATGCCGAGGTGCCTTGCGCCTCGTACTCGCGGATGCGCTCGGCGACCTGCTCGGCACTGCCCACCAGATACGTGCCGGCAGCCGGGCCGAGGATGTTGAAGCCGAACAGGCTGGGGCCGAGCCACACGTTGGGGTAGATTTCCAGCTCACGCGCAGTGGGCAGGCGCCCGGCACGCACCGTCTCGACATTGCGCTGGGTTTGCGGGTCGTCGCTGTGAAAATCCTCCAGGCTCACCCCCGGCGGCAACTGGCGCTCAAGCGCATTGCGCGCGGTCTGCAGCGAAGTGCGCTGCAGCAGTTTTTCCGCGTGGGCCCAGGCTTCTTCCTCGGTCTCGCGCACGATGATTTGCAGGCGCGTGCCAAAGGTCAGTTCGCGGCCGATCTTCGCCGCCTCGGCGGCGACCTTGCGGAACTTGTCGCCGAGTTTCGGCGGGGTGTTGGCGAAGCTCAGGTACACATCGAGCAGTTGCACCGAATGTTCGACCCCCGGCCCCGACGTGCCGGCGCCCCACAACGGGATACCCGGCTTCTGGTACGGCGGGTGCCAACCGCCCAGTGGATGGCTGGCGGCGCCCGGCGCACGCGGGGCGAGCTTGACGTAGTCACCGTCATAGCCACGCGTATCGCCGGCGTAGAAGCCCTGGAACGCACGCCAGTATTCAAGGCTGAAGGCGTAACGCTCGTCATGCGCGTAATGCACGCCCAACGTGGCCAGGCCGGCGTCATTGCCGTTGACCACGTTGAACAGCAGGCGGCCATTGGAGAACTGGTCGAAGGTCAAGGCCCATTTGGCCAACACCGCCGGCGACAGCTCGCCCGGGTGTTGCGCCACCAGGAAACGCAGGCGCTCGGTGGCGTCGATCAACGACGCGGCCACCGCCAGGCTTTCATTCGGGCTGGAGCCCAGCAGCGAGCCGTAATAGCCGAGGCGATCACTGGCGACCGCCAATTGCTTGAGGTGTTGGAAGTCGGTTTTCCAGCGCCCTTCAGGCTCCCACGGATAAGGCCCATCGGGCGTGGTGAGGTACCAGAGAATCTTTACAGCCATGACAGACATCCTTGAATGGAACCGTCCCCTGCAGGAGCCGGCTTTCGGCGCCTGCAGGGGGCGTGGTGGTTTCAATCACCGTGATGAGGGTGTGTTCAGTTTTTGCGGTCGATGGCCGGGACCAGGCCCAGTGCGGTGGCGTGTTCGAACAGGCCGCTCATTTTCCACTGCTGGGTCAACACGCCCGGCCCGTAGGGACGCGAGCCACCCAGGGCGTCGGCGAGCAATTGCAGCTGGGCGCCCTCCTCCAGCAACAGGATGAATTCGCCGGTAGCCCGCAGCCCTTGCTTGCCCCACACGGTGGAGCCGCCGTTGGCCTCGAGGATGGCCAGGTTGAACGGGTTTTCGGCGATCTTGTCGAGGATGAAGTCGACTTCCTGCTGGCGACGGTCGATGTACACCGGTAGCTCCCGCGCCAGCTGGTAGCGCTGCACCGGCACGTAGTGGAATGGCAAGGTGCGGTGGGTCTGTGCCCAGGCACCGAGGTACGGCGAATGCACGTGGGACACGGTGGTCACATCCGGGTGCTGCTGGAACAGCTTGGTGTAGCGGCCCAGGCCACCTTTGCCTTTGCCGAGAATCACGTTGCCTGCAAAGTCGGTGACCGTGGCTTGCAGCGGCTTGCGGTAATTCCACGGGCCGCCGTAGTTCACCGACACCAGCAGTTCCTGGCCGGGTACGCGCTCGATGAAACCGACGGTGCCGTTGGCGGTGATGGTGTTGGTTTCACGGAATACGGTGAAAGCCTCTTCGGCCTCCAGCAGCACCTTGTCGACAAAGGCCTGCAGTGCTTGATCGAGGGGTTGAGCGTGAGCAATGGCAGTCATGGGGCATTCTCCAGGTTCAGGCGCGGCGCTTGGCCAACAGTTCATGGGCAGCTTGCAGGGGGCGCGGATCGACCCAGTCGGCGATCGAGAAATCGCGCTCCAGGAAGCCGTGCAGGTACAGGAAATCTTTCTGGACACCGAGGAAATCCAGGCGCTGGGCCGACAAATCCGGGGCCAGGGTGGTATGGAAATCACCGCGATAAGCCTCGGCCACACCGGCACTGCCGGCGCGGGTTTCTTCTTCGAGAATCGCGTTCAGGCCATCGCGGTTGTTCGCCGCCCAATCCGCCGCACTGAGGGTCTGCGCCAGGAAGCGCACCACCAGGTCAAAGTGGTTGTCGAGCAGGCTCTGGTGCACGGTGATTGGCCGTGGCGTGCCGTTATTGATGCGATAGCGCGGCTCGGCGATCAGGTCCAGGTCGATCCCCACCACCAGCCCCAGGCGCCGTGCGGCGTCGGCCGCCGAAGCGCCCTTGACGTACACCGCATCCACCTCGCCACGCACCAGGTAATCCAGGCCCGACCACAGGCGTTGCAAGCCTTGCTGCGGGTCCGGCGCCTGCTCCTGGTCCTGCAAGGCCACTTCCACCAGTTCGACATCGTCAAAGCCGAGGCCAGCCAGGCTCAATGCGCCCTTGTAGCCGTGCAGGCTCATGGCGCGCGCAATGCTGCCAGGGCGGCTGTCGCCCCAGGCCGGCAGGGCCAGGCGCTTGCCTTTGAGATGCTCGGGGCGGCTGATGCCGGAGTCCGGGCGAACCAGGATGGTCTGCCATTCCTCGATCCAGGTCAGGCCGATCAGGCGGCTCGGTGCGCCGGCTGCGCGAGCCGCCAGGGCCGGCACGTTACCGCCTTCGCGAAACAGCCCAGGCAGGTCGTGATCGTAATGGTGACGGCCCAGTTGGCGAGCCTCCTGCAACGTCGACACCGGCAAACCATCCGGCGCGAACTCTTCGGTCAACCACCCCAGCTTGTAGGCGATGCCGGAGGCGGTCGGCACCGGGCAGCGGGTAAACCAGATCTGCTCAAGCTCAGGCGTGGGCAGGACAGCGGAAAGGGTCATGGGCAGCTCCATTGAGTTGGGCAAGTCAGTGGAGGAGGTATTGCAGAGGCCGTGCCAATCGACGCGGGCCAGGGTTTACAGGGCTGTCGCGGCGAACCCGGCCACGCGACTGCTGACCTGCCAACAGCACTGCTGCTGCGCCAGCAGTCACTTGCGAGCACTGCTGCCCCAGCAGCAGCCCCATCCCCGCAGCCCCCACACGGTGGGGCTTTTCACATTGGCTTGGAACTTGCTCAAGCCCCTGCCAACACCGCAACCCCTGGGGAAGCGAACCCAAACAGAAGGATGAATGCATGACTACGTTTGAACAGGCGCCTGTACGCCAACTGCACAGCGAAGCCGAGGCCATCGCCGCGGCCAAGGACATCGCGGTGGAGATCGCCGCCATCGCCGCCGACCCCGAGCAGAACGGCCAACTGCCGTGGCGCCAGGCACAGCTGTTATCCGAAAGCGGCATCACTGCCATCGGCGTGCCGAAGGCCTTTGGCGGGCTGGGGGCTTGCGTGCAGACCATCGTCGAGACCGTGCGGATTATCTCGGTGGCCGATGGCGGCGTCGGCCAACTCCTGCAGATCCACAACGTGATGCTGCGCGGGATTTTCAACGGCTACCCGGATGCGGTGCGGGATCGGCTGGTCAGCGATGTGTTGGCTGGCAAACGCTTCGGCAACGCCCTGGCCGAGGTCGGCGGCAAGAACAAATTCGCCCTGAAGACCCGCGTCGAACGCCGTGAGGACGGCGCCCTGGTACTCAATGGCAGCAAGTTCTACTCGACCGGCTCCTACCTCGCCGAATGGATCTCGCTCACCGCCGCCTCGGACGATGGCGGCGCCGGTGTCCTGCTCAACCGCAACGCAGCGGGCCTCACGCTGGTGGATGACTGGGCCGCCTTTGGCCAGAAAAACTCGGTCAGCGGCACGGTGAATTTCGACAATATCGTGCTGGACGAAGATTACGTCTCGCGCCGCAAAGGCCCGATGAAACGCACCGGGCTGACCTTCCCGCAGATCCTCCACGCGGCCATCGACACCGGCATCGCCGCCGGCGCCTTGTCTGCCGCCGTCGACTACCTCAAGCACCACGCGCGGCCATGGGTGGAAAGTGGCGTCGACCACGCCAATGAAGAGCCGCACATCATCAAGCAGATCGGTGAATACGCCGTCGCGCTGCGGGCTGCCGAATCGCTGCTGCGCGACGCCGCACGCGTGTTCGATGCCCATGAGCAAGACCCGGACAACAAGGAACTGCAGGACGAATTGATCCTGTCGGTCGCCACCGCCCGCGCGCATTCCGACAGTGCCTCGCTGAAGATCTCCAGCGATATCTTCTCGCTGCTGGGCGCCAGCGCCTCGCTGAGCAAGTGGAACCTGGACCGCTTCTGGCGCAACGCCCGCGTGCACACCACCCACGACCCGATCCGCTGGCGCCTGCACCACGTGGGCAACTACTACCTCAACGACGTGGACCCAGGCGAATACACCGCGATCCTGAATGCCAAGGAAACCCAGGGCGCCACCCGTAAATAAAACCCTGCCGGCGATGGCGTCTTTAAGGGCGCCATCGCCGGCAAGCCGGGCTCCTGCAAGGTCCGGTATCCCCCGTTTATGTCTATGAGCTTTTCATGATTGAACAACACCCTCTTTTACGCAGCCTGGCGATCTACCGGGAAATGCCCTGGCGATTCAGCCTGGTCGCAGCGCTGTACGTGGCGATCAACCTGGGGCTGGTCTGGCAGCAATGGCTGATCGGGCATGCCGTCAATGATGTCAGTGCCGGCCGCGCGGCGGTGCGCCTTGCGGATGGCAGCCTGGAGGCCGGCCTTGGCTGGTACTGGCTGGGGCTGATGCTCGCCGTGGCCCTCGGCCGTGGCGTGCTGCAGTACATCGCCAGTGTGCTCTCGCTGGTGATCAGCCAGGAACTGCTGACGCGCCTGCGCGAACGCATCCTCGCCCAAGTGCAAAGCCTGCACCTGGGCTACCACTGGCAGCACGGCATGGGCGAGATGATCACGCGCACGACCCGCGACGCCGACAAGGTCCGCGACGCGCTGATCACTTTCTGGCGCCAACTGGTGGAAACGCCGCTGGTGGTACTCGCCACGGTCGGCCTGCTCAGCTGGTACAACCCGCTGCTGGGGCTGGTGCCGTTATTGCTGACGGTCACCGGGCTGTGGATTTTCGTGCGCCAGACCGAGCGCCTGGTGGGCCTGGATCGGGCGGTCGGCAGCGCCTACGACCGCGTCAATCAGGACCTGAGCGAAGGCATTGGCGGTGTGCGCGTGATCAAGTCATTTGCGCTGGAGCAGCGACGAATCCAGGGCTTCGCCGACCAGGTGGCGGTGTTCGCCGGCCTCGCGCGCCAGGCGTTGGCGTATTCCAGCTCGCGCATTCCACTGCCCCAGGCCGTGGTTGCGTTGGGGCATGTGTGGATCCTGGTGTACGGCGCGCACCTGGTCGCCGCCGGGCAACTGAGCATTGGCGAACTGGTGACCTCACTGTTGATCGCCACCACCCTGGTGTTTCGCATCGAAGGGATCGGCCGGGTGATGCAGACCTTCGCCGATGCCCGCGCCAGTGCCGAGCGCATCTGGCAATTGCTCGACGCACCCGCCGCTATCCGCAGTGGTACTGCCACCCTGCCCGCCACGCCGCTGGGGCTCAAGTTGGAGCACGTCAGCGTGACGGCACCGGGCGGCGGTCGGGACATTTTGCAGGCGTGTTCGCTGAGCATCCAGCCGGGTGAAATCGTCGCATTGGTCGGCGCCACCGGTACCGGCAAAAGCCTGCTCGCCAGCTTGTTGCCGCGCCTGAGCGACGTGACTGCCGGGCGCGTATTGCTCGGCTCGGACGCCAGCGGCTGGCAGGACATTCGCGAGCTGCAACTCGGCCCGCTGCGCCAGCGCGTGCATGTGGTGCCGCAGGAAAGTTTCCTGTTCGCCGGCACCCTCGCCGCCAACCTGCGCCTGACCGCGCCCAGCGCCACCGACGCCCAGCTGCGCGATGCGCTGCACAGAGCCGCCGCCGACGACATCGTGCAGCGTCTGCCCCAAGGCCTGGATACCCCCCTGGGCGACCGGGGCGTGACCTTGTCCGGTGGCCAGCGCCAACGCCTGTGCCTGGCCCGCGCGCTGTTGGGCACCCCCGACATTCTGTGCCTGGACGACGCCACCAGCGCGCTCGACGCCATCAGCGAGCGCCAGGTGTTGCAGAACCTGCGGCAACTGCGTGGCACCACGGTGCTGGTGATCTCCAGCAAGCTCTCGACCATTTTGTTGGCCGACCGCGTGTTGATGCTGGCCGACGGCAGAATCACTGCCATGGGCCGCCACACCGACCTGCAATCAACCAACGCGCACTACCGCGACCTGCTGGGGATCGACCATGGCTAACCCGCTGCCAGGCAAAGCCTTGAGCGATATCGAAATCGAAGAAATGCTCGCGAAGAAGGCCCTCGATCGCAGCATGTTCAAGCGGCTGCTGCCACTGCTGCGGCCAATCCGACGCCAGATCGCCGCGGTGATCGGCATTGAAATTGTGCTGGTGATCACGGTGTTCCTGCGCCCCTGGTTTGTGCGCGAACTGCTCGACCGCGGGCTGATCCAGCAGGCTGACCATTGGCTGCTGGATGAGCGCCTGGTGCTGTGGCTCGGCCTTGGCCTGGCAGCCAGTTGGCTGGCGCGCTTCCTGTTGGCCGGGGTCTCGCAGTTCGTCGCCGGCGGCGCGGCGATCCGGGTGCTGAACGCGTTGCGCGTGCAGGTGTTCGCACACGTGCAGGGCCTGAGCGTGAGTTACTTCGACCAGACGCGCGCCGGGCGCATCATTTCGCGGGTCGACCGCGATGTCGACGCGCTGGAGCCGCTGGTGATCCAGGGCCCGCCGGAACTGCTCGGCGCCCTGCTGCGCTGCGGCCTGGCGTCGGTGATGCTGTGGCGTATCGACCCCCGGTTTTTCCTCAGCCTGGTGGCGACGGTGCCGCTGCTGGTGCTGGCTACGTGGAGTTTCAAGCGCATCTCGCAGCGCAACTGGGCCAAGGTCGCGGAGAACCGCAGCCGCTTCACCGCGCACCTGGTGGAAAGCGTCAGCGGCGCGCGCCTGTTGCAGCAGTGCGCGCAAGAAGCCCCCAACCTGCGGCGCTATCGCGGGCTGCTGGATGACTTCAACCAGGCGCTGATTCGCGGCAGCCTGCGCTCGTCGTGGTTTGCGCCGTTTACCGCGTTGCTCAGCTCGGCAGGCATCGCGCTGTTGCTGCTGGTGGGCGGCTACGGGCTGGCGGCGGGCGAAGTGAGTGTGGGCCAGGTTGCCGAAAGCCTGTTCTACGTGTTTTTGTTCCTCGGGCCGCTGCAGGAGCTGTCCGACCTGTTTGAGCGCTACGCCACCGGCTCGGCCTCGGCGCAGCGGATTTTCCTGCTGCTCGACACCACGCCGCAGATCATCGACCGTGCCACGCCGCATACGCTGGAACGGGCTCGCGGCGAAGTGCACTTCGACCAGGTCGGTTTCAGTTACGGCCAGGCGCCCGTGATCAATGACCTGGACCTGCACATTCCGGCCGGTGAAGTGTTGGCGATCGTCGGTCCGTCCGGGCACGGCAAAAGCACCCTGGTGCAGTTGCTGACGCGTTTCTACGACGTGCAATCGGGCGCGGTGCGTCTCGACGGTATTGACGTGCGCGACCTGGCGCAACACACCCTGCGCCGTCACGTCGGCGTGGTGCTGCAGGACAACGTGCTGTTCAGCGGCAGCATCCTCGACAACCTGCGCCTGGCCGCGCCCCAGGCTGACGACGCTACGCTGATCGCCGCCGCCCGCGAGCTCGGTGCCGATGAAGTGCTGGAGCGCCTGCCCCACCAGTACCACACCGAAGTCGGGCCGCTGGGCGCGCACCTCAGTCATGGCCAGCGGCAGTTGGTGTGCCTGGTGCGTGCGTACCTGGCAGACCCGGCGGTGCTGGTGCTGGATGAGGCGACTTCGGCGGTGGATATTCATACGGAGCGGCGGATTCAGCGGGCGTTGCGGCGCCTGTGCGAGGGGCGGACGGCGATCATCATTGCGCATCGATTGGCGACGATTCGCGATGCGGACCGGATCGCGGTGATCCGGCATGGGCAGGTGGTGGAGCTGGGGCCGCATGCGGGGCTTATTGCCCAGGAGGGGGCGTATGCTGGGTTGTATCGGAGTTATTTGCTTGGTGCTCGGGTGGGGGGGGCGGAGGTGGTGCTTTTGTAGAGGTGAGGCATATCCGTTATTTGGGGGATGGCCGCCTATGGTTCCGCTCTTACAGCGGGCCACTTTTGAACAGCGCAAAAGTAACCAAAACGCTCTTGCCCCAACACTCGGCACCTCGCCTAGGCTCGGTGTGCCCT